>CALVUX010000009.1 GCA_944363715.1 uncultured Bacilli bacterium | reverse complement strand
AGCATAAAACTATTAGCATTCTTTATCTCAATCTTAGGACTTAATTTAGCATAAGTATAAACACAGATATTACCAACAATAAAAAGTCCTATAAGAATTATAAATATTTTTAAACACTTCTTCAAAACTTTCATAAACAAAATCATCCTTTCTTTATATATCATGTCCAAAAAATTATCATTCAAACAAATAAGTTGTAACTTTAATAGTTTTTTGTTATAATTTAAGACGAAAAAGGGTTAAAAGGTTTTATAATAAAAAAAACTGAAACAGCGATGTTTTATATGTAGTTTGTTCAGCCGGCGACGGCTTCTATTAATTATGATAAAAGGAGAATCTCTATGAAAGATGTATTAATAAAATCAAAAATTAAAAATAAAGATGAAGAGTTACCTTTTGAAGGTAAAGGAACTCTAGACAATAAAAAAAACTTAATCCAGTATCAAGATGATAAAGCTGTTTTAACTATCTTTCTAGATGATAATATTATGTTAAGAGAAACAGAAGATACTATTTTAAGTTATAAATTTGTGGAAAACGAAAAAACTAATTTTGAAGTATTTCTAAAAGATTTAAAACAAACAGGTTTTGTTCCTATGAAGACATTTAAGATAAATAAAGATAGAGAATCTTTTGAAGTAATATATGAAATTGAAGGCAATGACTTTAAACATGAGTTTAAGGTAGAATGGAGGACATTATGAATTTTTTAAATACTGTGGAAAAAGATATATTAAATAAATTTAAGGAAAAAGGTATTCCCCTTGATGAAGTACAATTAATAACAAGTAGTAAAAAAGAATTAGGAGATTATCAGATTAATGATGCTATGAAGCTTGCTAAAATCCTACATAAATCACCAAGAGATATCGCAGAAGAGCTAGTTAAATGCCTAGAAGAAACAGGGTACTTCAAAGATATAAATATCGCAGGAGCAGGTTTTATTAACTTAAGCTTTAAAGATGAGTTATTAACAGAATATGTGGAAAAAGTTATTAAGAGTTCCACAAAAGATGTGGAAAAACTTGATAGTGATAGAATCATCATTGACTACGGTGGTGCGAATATCGCTAAAACTCTTCATGTAGGTCACTTACGTCCTGCTAATATAGGGGAAGCCTTAAAAAGACTAGCAAGACACCTTGGTAAAGAAGTAATCGCTGATGTTCACTTCGGAGATATTGGTCGTCAATCTGGAATGGTAATTTATGAGATAAAAGAAAGATATCCTAATCTTAACTATTTTAGTGGAAAAGAAGAAACTACTTGGGATGAATTACCTATAACAGGAGAAGACTTAGAAGAGATCTATCCTACTGCAAGTAACAAAGCTAAAGAAAATGAAGAGATAATGGATGAAGTAAGAGAAATAACTGCCGAGTTAGAATCAGGTAAAAATAAAGGATATGTTGCCCTTTGGGATAAAATAAAAGAGATATCAATAGAAGATATAAAAAGTATATATAAAGAATTAAATACAGACTTTGATTTATGGGAAGGAGAAAGTGATGCCTATCCTTATATCAAAGAGACTATTGATATCATGGAGAAATCGGGATATCTCGTAGAAAGTGAAGGAGCTAAAATAGTTGAAGTAATAGAAGATACAGATAAAGCTCCTATGCCCCCACTTGTTGTTATTAAAAGTAATGGTGCAACCCTTTATGCTACAAGAGAACTAGCTACTATCACATCTCGTATGAAAAGATTTAACCCTAAAGAAATGTGGTATATAACAGATATGCGTCAAGAATTATATTTCCACCAAGTATTTAGAGCATCCTATAAAACAAGTCTTGTTCCTAAAACTACGAAGTTATTATTCTTTGGAAATGGAACAATGAATGGAACAGATGGTAAGCCATTTAAAACAAGAGATGGTAATGCTGCAACACTTAAAGGTCTTATAAAAAGTGTCAAAGAAGAAATACTTACGCATATGAATAAAGATATGGATAATAAAGAAGAAATCGCTGAAAAAATAACTATCGCAGCGATTAAATATGCTGACTTCTTACCTAATAGAACAACAGACTATATCTTTGAACCAAGTAAGTTTATTGATGTAGAAGGAAAAACTGGTCCATACATCTTATATAATACTATTAGAATGAAATCTATCTTGAATAAAGCGAATAATATGGGTATAGACTATAATAACTATTACAATAAACCAACAGATACAGAAAAAGAAATAATCCTTTTATTAATGGAGAAGAATAATATTTTACATAAAGCTTATAATAATAAAGATTTAAGTTCTATAGCAGATTACCTATATAATTTAACAAGCTTATACAGTAGATTTTATGAGGCAAATCACATCTTAACTGAAAGTGATGAAAAGGTAAAAGAAAGTTGGCTTACATTAACAAAATTAGTTAAAAAAACCAACGAAGAACTACTAGATATACTTGCCATTGAAGTGCCAGAAAAAATGTAAAAAGGAAAAAATATGTTTAAGTTTTTCAAAAACAATAGAAATAAAGAAATATCTACTAAAGAAGATTATGATATATATCTAAAAAAAGTTACTAAACAAGATATACCATATGGTTTTAATAATAACTATGCTAATCAAGAAGACAAATTATATCAAATATTTGGAGATTGTAGTAACTTTAATAGCTCCTTAAAATTAATAGTAATAAGTGATACACACAATGATTTAATATTTGATGATTTTCAAGAGTTCATTAACAAACACAATAATTATGATATATGTATTCTATTAGGAGATCACAGCTCATCTGATATAGAAAAAATATTAAAATGTATAGATAAAACAAAGATATATGGACTATTAGGAAATCACGATAAAAATTATTTAAAAGAATACAATATAAAAAGTTTAAATGGACAAGTAATAAATATCAATGATATATCTTTATTAGGAATCGAAGGAAGTTATAAATATAAACCTGAAGACTTTCCATCATTTACGCAAAAAGAAAGCATTGATTTTCTAAGCGATAAACCCAAAGTTGATATTCTAGTAAGCCATGATAATAGATTTGATAGTTCAAAAAAAGAAGATGTAGCACATCAAGGATTGTTTGGTATAACGTATTATTTATATAAAAATAAAATTCCATATCATATTCATGGTCATATACATAAATCATATAAAAATATATTGAAAAATGATACAAAAGAAATAAGTGTATATATGTATGAATACATAGAATTAAAGTAATAATAGTTGGTGTCAAATTTTAGAAAAATATATAAATGTATAAAAAAGTATTGCCTTTTATATGAAATCATGCTATAACTTTATCTGATTTAATACACAAATAAAAAATTATTACATATAATGTCTTAGCTATAGGAGGAATTTTTATGAAGTTAGCTAAAATGAAAAAAGAAGATTTAGAACTATTATCGCATAAGGATATAACATATTATATATTAGAAGAAGAAGGAAAAATGAATACTGCTGATCTTTTTAAAAGAGTAGTAACATTACTAGAGCTTCCTAATAAAACTTTTGAAGAAAAAATAGGTGACTATTATACACTTCTTACAACTGATAAAAGATTCATTCTTCTAGAAGATGGAAACTGGGACTTAAGAAGTCGTCATACATCTGATAAAATAGTTAAAGTAACAGAAGATGAAGACGAAGAAGAGGAAGAAGAAATTAAAGAAGATACAATCTTACCAGATGAATCTGAAGAAGATAATTATGACTCTGGTGATGCAGATGAAGATGATGATTATGATGATGCTAATGAAGATTTAAAAGATTTAGTTGTAGTTGATGAAGATGAATTAGAAGAGAGTTAAGATATTGCATTATTTGTAATATCTTTTCATATGTATAAAAACATTGATATTTCTATTATACTTATGCTATAATTACAAAGAAAAAGAAAGGACTGGTTATTATGATAGAACGTCTTGAAGCTACAGAAAAGAAATATATGGACTTACAAAAAGAACTAATGAGTGAAGAAGTCCTAAAAGATATTAATAAAACAAGAGAATTATCAAAAGAAATGTCTGAACTAGAAGAAGTAGTAACAGTTTATCGTGAATATAAAAAGGTTATTGAAGCTATTCCTGAGACTAAAGAAATGTTAAAAGATGATGAATTAAAAGATATCGCTAAAGAAGAGTTAAAAGATTTAGAAGAAAAGAAAGAAAAGTTAGAACATGACTTAGAGATACTTTTAATACCAAAAGATCCTAACGACAATAAAAACGTTATTGTCGAAATAAGAGGAGCAGCAGGTGGAGATGAAGCTAATATCTTTGCAGGAGACCTTTATAGAATGTATTCTAAATATGCTGACAAAGTAGGCTTCAAAACAGAATTAATCAATGCTGAAGAAGGAACAGCAGGAGGCTTTAGTCAAGTAGAATTTATGGTTAAAGGTAGTGGTGCTTACTCTAAACTTAAATATGAAAGTGGGTCTCACAGAGTTCAAAGAATTCCTGTAACAGAAAGTAATGGAAGAATTCAAACATCAACTGCAACAGTTCTTGTAATGCCAGAAGCAGAAGATGTTAATATCGAAATAAATCCATCTGACCTTAGAATAGATATCTATCGTTCATCTGGTTGTGGAGGACAAGGAGTTAATACAACCGATAGTGCTGTTCGTATCACTCACTTACCAACTAATACAGTAGTTACTTGTCAAAATGAAAGAAGTCAAATTCAAAATAAAGAACAAGCGATGAAAGTATTAAAAGCAAGACTTTATGAACAAGAGTTAAGACGACAAGAAGAAGAGTTAGGAGAATCTCGTCGTAATAAAATAGGTACAGGTGATAGAGCCGAAAAAATAAGAACCTATAACTATCCTCAAAATAGAGTAACAGACCATAGAATTGGCTTTACTACTAATAATTTAGATAGAGTTATGAACGGAGACCTAGATGAAATAATAGAGGCCTTAACTATGGAAGACCAAAGAAGAAAATTAGCAGGAGAAGAAGAATGACAGTTGAAGAGTTAATTGTCTATGGTAAAAAATATACAAGTAGTACTCATGCTAAAATGTTACTTGCAACATTCCTTGAAGTTAACCCACTAGAACTATTAACTATTTTAGACAAAGTAGTAGATGATAGTATTATTAATCTTTATAAAGAATCATTAAAAGCCTTAAGTGAAAATAGACCTATTCAATATGTAATAGGTCATGTTAATTTCTATGGATTAAAGTTTAAAGTTAATGAAAATGTCCTAATACCACGATTTGAGACAGAAGAGTTAGTTGAAAATATAAAGAATTATCTTGAAAAGAAAAATATAACTAATCTTAAAATATTAGATTTAGGTTGTGGCAGTGGTGTTATAGGCCTAACTTTGAAAAACTTTTTTAAAGATGCAGATGTTACTTTAGTTGATATAAGTGATGAAGCCTTAGGAGTAGCAAGAGATAATGCTAAAAGTCTAGCTTTAGATGTTAACTTCATAAAAAGTGATTGGTTTGAAAACATACCTTTAGATAAGTATGATGTTATAGTATCAAATCCCCCATATATTAAAACTGATGAAGAAATAGAAGAGATAGTAAGAAAGAATGAACCACATCTAGCCTTATATGGTGGATTAGATGGTCTAGATTGTTATAGAAATATTTTAAAAGATATTAATAACTATTTAAAAAATAACTATCTAATAGCCTTTGAAATAGGTTATCTTGAAGGACAAGATTTAAAAGAGTTAATCAAAGATACTTTACCTAATAGTAAAGTAATTATTAAAAAAGATTTAAGTAATAAAGATAGAATGCTTTTTGTCGAAAAAAATATTGATTAAAAAATTAAAATATCACTCATTAATTAAGTGTAGAAAGGGTGATATTTTTATATGAAAAAATATTTAATCTTAGCAAGTTTAATCTTAGTATTTATACCAAATTTAAATAAAGAAAGTGATGAAATTATAATTCCTGATGAAGCAATTAGATTTAGAGTAGTAGCAGAGTCTAACACCAAAGAAGACCAAGAAACTAAAACAATCGTAAAAGAAGTTTTAGAAGATGATTTAGATACACTTTTAAAGAATAGTACTTCAATTGATGAAACAAGATCTATTTTAAAAGAAAATCAAAATCATTTTGAATATCTAGTAGAAAGAACACTTTTAACAAATAAAATAAATACGGGCTATAAAGTTAATTTTGGAATTAATTACTTCCCAGAAAAAAACTATAAAGGAGTTATCTATGAAGAAGGTTATTATGAATCTTTAGTTGTAACTCTTGGAAGTGGTAATGGCGAAAACTGGTGGTGTGTTTTATTTCCTCCCCTATGTCTAATGGAAGGCGAAGAAACTAATCCTGATGAAGTTGAATATAAATCATTTGTAAAAGAAATGATAGACAAATACTTATAATAAATATATACCTATCTGAATAAAATTTGATAGGTGATTACTTTGAATATTTTAGAGTTAATAATATTGGCGATAGGTCTAAGCATGGATGCCTTTTCTTTATCTATCGTTTATGGTACTTTAAATCTATCAAATAAAATTAAAAACTTTTTAAGTATAACAGTAGGAATATTTCACTTCATAATGCCACTATTAGGAAGTATATTGGGACTATTTATTGTAAATCATATAATAAGTAATCCAGATATTTTAGTAGGAATAATATTTACTGTTCTAAGTATCGAAATGTTACTTAATATAAAAGAACTAGATGAAGAGAAAAAAGATTTTAAAAGTCTAGCGAATGCTTTTATATTTGGTTTTAGTGTTAGTATAGATAGCTTTTCAGTAGGAATAGCTTTAGGCACTCATAATGAAAATATTATTTTAGCAGGAACACTATTCGCTATAACAAGTTTTATCTTTACCCTTGTAGGACTTAATATAGGTAAATTTTTAACTTTAAAATTTGGTAAAATTGCCAATATTATAGGAAGCATTTTATTATTGGTCTTAGCACTTACCTATTTCTTCGAATAAAAAGTAATTTTTTGTAAAAACTATAATTGGGTGAAGTTTTATGAGTATAAAAAGATTAATCAGTGATGAAGAGATGGAAGAGATTATCAAAAAAGAAATACTTCCTTTAAGATTTCATACTGTAAACCCACTTGTAAAAGAAGTTAAATGACACTTCTTTTTTTTGACACTCTAAACAAAAGTGTGATATTTTTATCTAAAAAACCTGCAAAAGTGTGATAAAAAGTTTGAAAAACGTTGCAAAAGTGTGATTAAATGCTATAATATAGTATATACTACATATAGGAGGTGTTACATATGCAACGTTTTATTATGGAAAAATTAGTTAAATGGAAAAATGATAAAAATAGAAAACCCTTAATATTAAAAGGAGCAAGACAGGTAGGAAAAACATATATATTGAAAGAATTTGCAAAGAACGAGTATCTTGACCTTGCATATTTTAACTTTGATTATGATGAGTCTTTAGCAAGTCTTTTTAAAAATAGTAAAGATCCTAAAAGAATTATAGAACAGCTAATATTAGTACACGGTAAAAAAATAGTACCAGGGGAAACGTTAATATTTTTCGATGAAATACAGGAATGTAGTGATGCTCTTAATTCTCTTAAATATTTTTATGAAGAAGCTAATGAATATCATATTGTCTGTGCAGGAAGTCTTCTTGGAATAAGATTATCACATACTTCTTTTCCAGTAGGTAAAGTAGATTTTCTAAATATGTATCCTATGACCTTTAGTGAATTTCTTATCGCCGATGGTAAAGAAAATTTAGTAGAGTTTATGAAAGGTATCACCAAAGCAGAAAAAATACCCGATGTATTTAGAATAGAATTAGAAGAAAAACTAAAAACTTATTTTATTATTGGAGGAATGCCAGAAGTAGTAAAATCTTGGACTGAAGATAAAGATATAGAAAGAGTTAATTATCTTCAAGGAAATATTTTAAATTCTTATGAAACAGACTTTTCTAAACACACAACTAATAGTGAAGCGAATAAAATATCTATAATATGGAACAATATTCCTTCACAACTTGCTAAAGAAAATAAAAAATTTGTATACAAAGCTTTGAAGGAAGGAGCAAGGGCTAGAGAATATGAAAGTGCTCTTAATTGGTTAAATGATGCTAATTTAATTACAAAGGTATATAATATTACTAAACCTGATGTACCATTAAAAGCTTATGTAGATTTAGACTCTTTTAAAATATATATGAATGATGTAGGACTTTTAAGAAGAATGTCTAATTTAGATAGTAGTATTATTTTAGAAGAAAATAAATTATTTGAAGAATTTAAAGGTTCATTTTCAGAGAACTACTGTTTAAATATTTTAACTTACATAAATGATGAGATTCCTTATTATTTTACATTTCAAAGAAATGAAGTAGACTTTATAATTCAATATAAAAACAAAACTATTCCAATAGAAGTAAAATCAAGTAGAAATAGAAACCATATAAGTTTAACTAAATATAATGAAAAATATAATCCTGATATAATGGTAAGACTATCATTAGATAATTTAGATAAAAGCGGTAATATAATAAATATACCATTATACCTTATTGAGTATATAAATAACATAATAGAAAACAATAGTTAGGAAAGTAATCTTTCCTCTTTTTCTTTTGACAAACACTAGATACTTGCTTTATTATATATATGAAGGTGATAATAGTGTTAGTAAATTTTAATGAAATGTTAAAAGACGCAAAAGAAAAGAAATATGCCGTTCCTCATTTTAATATTAATAATTTGGAATGGGCAAAATACATTTTAGAGAAAATGCAAGAAGAGAATCTTCCTGTAATATTAGGAGTTAGTGAAGGTGCTAAAAAATATATGGGAGGTTTTTATGTAATTAGATGTATGGTAGAAGGTCTAATTAAAGATTTAAATATAACTATCCCTGTATGTCTACATCTAGACCATGGAAGTAGTTTTGAATCATGTAAAGAAGCGATAGATGCTGGTTTTTCTAGTGTTATGATAGATGCTAGTAAATATGATTTAGAAACTAATAAAAAGATAACTAAAGAAGTAGTAGATTATGCTCACTCTAAAGGTGTATCAGTAGAAGCAGAAGTAGGTCATGTTGGTGGTACTGAAGATAATGTTTATGGTGATGTTTTTAGAGCAACTCTAGAAGACTGTATAGAAATCTCTAAAACAGGAATAGATGCTCTAGCACCTGCCCTAGGTTCAGTTCATGGATTATATAAAGGAGAACCTAATCTTGACTTTGAAAGGATGCAAGAGATAAATGAAACTTTATCTATTCCTTTAGTACTACATGGAGGAACAGGTATTCCTTATGATATGATAAAAAAAGCGATAAGTTGTGGAATTAGTAAAATAAATATAAATACAGAACTACAAGTAACTTGGCATAAAGCAGTAGCCGATTTTATTAATGCAAATCCTAGTGTTTATGACCCAAGAAAAGTAATAGGTAGCGGTGAAGCTGCTATGAAAGATAAAGTAAGTGAACTTGTAGATGTTTTTAACCCAAATCATATTAGTTCCAAAAATTAAATTAATAATATAATATAGTAGAAAGTGTGTGATTAACTATGAAAATGCTTGAAATAAAAGGAGGTAATCCTCTTACTGGAACAATAAGAATAAGTGGGGCTAAAAATAGTGTTGTGGCATTAATACCAGCAGCGATTTTATCAAGTGAAGAAGTAACAATCTGTAATGTCCCTGATATTACTGATACCGCTGCTCTTTGTGAAATATTAGAGTTTTTAAATGTTGATGTAAAACGGGCAACAGAAAGTCTAGTTATAAATCCAGCAAACATGGAAAATAAAGAAATTCCTAGTATGTATACTAAAAAGCTAAGAGCATCATACTATTTTATGGGAGCAATGCTTGGTAAATATAAAAAAGTAACTATGGCCTTACCTGGAGGCTGTTCAATCGGTGCAAGACCAATTAATCTTCATCTTAAAGGTTTTGAAGCTTTAGGGGCAACTGTAACTAATAAAGAAAATATTTATACCGTAGAAGCTAAAGAGTTAAAAGGTGCCAATATCTACCTTGACTTCGCAAGTGTAGGAGCAACTATTAACATCATGTTAGCAAGTGTTTTAGCAAAAGGAACAACCATTATCGATAATGCTGCTAAAGAACCAGAAATCGTTAATGTAGCAACTCTCCTTAACAATATGGGCGCTAAAATAAGAGGAGCAGGAACAAGTAGTATTGAAATAACAGGAGTAGAAAAACTTGGTAAATGTTTCCATGAAGTAATCCCTGATAGAATAGAAGCAGGTACTTATGTAATACTTGGCGCTGCTATCGGTAATAATCTAAAAATATCTAATATTATCCCAGAACATATAGAAGCACTAACTAGCAAACTAGAAGAAATGGGAGTATTTCTTGATATAGGAACAGACTATATAATTGTAAGTAGTGGAAAAGATTATAAGCCAGTAAATGTTAAAACACAAACTTATCCAGGTTTTGCCACAGACTTACAACAACCCCTAACACCGCTTCTTACTATGTGTAATGGTAGAAGTAAAATAGAAGAAACAATTTATGAAAATAGATTTATGCATATTCCATACTTAAATCAAATGGGTGCAGATATAAGAGTAAAAAATCAAACTTCAACTATTATTGGTCCTACTAAATTAACAGGAACAGATGTAGTTGCAACTGACCTAAGAGCAGGAGCATCCCTTGTAATCGCTGGTCTAATGGCTAAAGGAACAACTAAAATAACTAATGTTGAACACATACTTAGAGGTTATGAAAATATCGTTGAAAAACTAATAGGAGTAGGCGCTAATCTAGAATTAAAAGACATATAGAAGCATTAAAAAGAGACTAGAGAAATATAATTATAATATATGACTCTAGTCTTTTTTTGGAGGTAAAAATGAAAAAAATACTATGCCTTTTAATCATATGTCTTTTAGTTTATACAATCTATTACTTCAACCATACAGATAAAATAACTTATATATCAATAGGAGACTCTTTAAGTGTCGGAATAGACTCTAATGGTAATACAAACTATGGTTATAGTAATTATCTTGCCAACTATCTTAAAGATAAAGATTTATTAAAAAGTTACAATAACTATTTTTCTACAAGTGGTACTAGAATAATAGATTTAAAAAATAAACTTGAAACAAACTGGACTATAAAAAAAGATGGTAAATCTTTATCTTTAAAAAAATGTCTTCGTGAAGCTGAATTAGTAACTTTATCAGTAGGAATGGATGATATCTTAACAGAATTAACTTTATCCACAGTATCTGTGAAAAATCTATCTAACAAAGAAATAACTACAATAGTAGATAAAACAGTAGATGAGCTAGATTCTCTTTTTAAAGAATTAAGGAAATATGCTAAAGAAGATATAATATTTATAGGCTTTTATAATCCTTTAGAAGAAGATTCCCTAACCACAGAAAGACTCTATACTTATCTAATAACAAATACTAAAGATCTTTGTAAAACCTATGATATAGAATATTTAGATATTTATAATCTATTTAAGAAAAATAAAGATTACATAGATAATCCTACTAACATATATCCAACAACAGAAGCTTACCAAATAATTGCCACAAAAATAATAGAGAATTATTTATAGATAAGAGCTTAAAAACACTCTTGCATAAAAGATACTTATGTGATAATATGTATATGTAAGAAAAATTTTTATACAATAGTAAAAGGAACACTTAATATTTCCGTGTTGAGTGCGCCAACATATAATTGTTAAACCACCTAATCCACGTTGTGAGTTAGGTGACTTTCTTTTATATTAATACTATAAACAGTAAGAATAGTAAAAGGAAGATTATAATTACTAAAGAAAAAATTAAAAAATCTTTCTTGTTCATTCTAACACCTCCCTCGTTTATAGAGTTTGGCTTCACCCAACTATTAAATGTTCCTAAGCTAATAGTATCATACTATTTCTTTTAATACAAGAAAAAAATGTAATAAAAAAGTTACGAATTTTCGTAAACGCAATTTTAGATTTGATTTTTAAGGATGAAAATCCATTAAAAACCTTGTCAAATCTTAAATAATTTGATATATTAAGTAGCGAATTAGTTCCTTAAAGGGATGATTTCTATGATAAATAAATTATCATGGCGAAAGGAGAGAAGAAAAATGGCAAAAAATAATCCAGCAAACTATAGACCATGTAAAGTAACATGTGCTTGTGGTGCAACATTTGAAGTTATGTCTAACAAAGATGAGCTTACAGTTGAAGTATGTTCAAATTGTCATCCATTCTATACAGGAAAACAAGGAAGAGCATCTAAAGCAGGACAAGTAGAAAAGTTTAATAAGAAATATGGTTTTAATAAAAAAGATTCAGAATAAGGCAGGGTTTACTGCTTTTTTCTTTTAAAGTATGGTATACTATAAGTGTTAAAATACATAATAAAAAAGAAAAGAGGAAAATATGAGACTAGGAATAACCAATGACCATAGAGGTTATAAATTAAAAGTAGAACTTTTAGAAAAATTAAAAAAAGATTATGAAGTAATAGACTATGGTGCTAAAGGAACAGAAAATGTCGACTATCCTGATTATGCTTTTAAATTAGGAAAAGCATTAACTGATAAAGAAATAGACTTTGGTATTGCAATCTGTGGTAGTGGCATAGGTATATCTATCGCCTGTAATAAAGTAAAAGGAATACGTGCTGCTAGAGTTATTTCAATAGAAGATGTAATAGAAACAAGGAATGATAATGATGCTAATATTATCTGCTTAAATGAAAACATGGATGTAGACTATGCTTATAACCTAATAATAACCTTTATAACAACTCCTTTTTCAACAGAAGAAAGACATATTAGAAGAGTAAATAAAATAAAAGAATATGAGGTAAATAATGAGTGTTAAATACTTTCTATATCTAATCGTAACAATTATCGTAGTATGGAGCTTAGATTCTGTTAATATCAATGCTATTTTTAAAAAAAATAAAATTTGGCAAGCAAGAGTATTCTATTTCTTCCTAGCAATTGCACTAATCTACCTAGTAACAAACTGTATCTATGACTTATACGAATCTGCAATTATTGTTTAAAAAATAAAATTTAAAGTATAATTTTTTCATTTTCGTTAAAACTCTTAATGAGGTGATGTTAATGAAAAAATTAAGATTAAAAAAAGGAGCTATTATCGGAGCATACCTAATTGCTTTCTCCCTAACAGGAATGAGTGCTTTCTTTGTAAGTCAAAATATGCAAGCGAATAATCCTACTGAAGAAGACATAGAATATGTTAACTCATCTATTATTGATGATAAAGAGGATAGAGAAGTAATCAAAGAAGATGTTAAAATGGTAAAGCCATATACAAATGAAGAAGTACAAACTCTTAAATACTTCTATGATTATCAAGCAGAAGCAGAAACTCAAGAAAAATCAATACTTTATCATGAAAATACTTACATCCAAAACTCAGGTATGGACTTTGGCCTAACAGATACCTTTGATGTAGTATCAGTTTTAGATGGAACAGTAGTAGATGTAAGAGAAGATGAACTTCTTGGTACAGTTGTCGAAATAAAGCATGATAATGACTTCATTAGTAGTTATCAAAGTCTAAGTGAAGTATCAGTTAAGAAAAATGATATAGTTAAACAAGGACAAGTAATAGGTAAAAGTGGTACAAATACAATTGATCAAGACTTAGGTAATCATTTACATTTTGAACTTTACAAATCAGGTGAAGTAGTAGATCCTAGCAAATACTTTGATCAAGTAATTAGTGATACTACTGAAGAGAATAGTACTTCTAACGGAACAACTACTGAAGATACAAATGATAATAGTAACACTAATGAAGAAACGGAGTAAATGCCGTTTTTTTTCTAAGAAAAACAATTTACAATAGCATATATTTCTGCTAAAATATTAACAGTAAAAGGACGTGATAGAATGTTATCAAAAGATATTGGTATAGATTTAGGAACTGCAAATGTATTAATATATATAAAAGGACAAGGAATAGTCTTAAATGAACCTAGCGTTGTTGCTATTGATACAGATAATAAGAAAGTTGTAGCAGTAGGTAAAGAAGCTAGTGAAATGTTAGGAAGAACTCCTGAAAAAGTAAAAGCTATTAAGCCTATGAAAGATGGTGTAATAGCAGATTTTGAGATTACAGAAATAATGTTAGATTATTTTATTAGAAAAATACATGCTAGAAACTTCATATCAAGACCTAGAATATTAATATGTTGTCCTACTAATGTGACTCCAGTTGAAAAGAATGCTATTAAAGAAGCAGCAGAGCGTACTGGTGCAAGAAAAGTATATCTAGAAGAAGAACCTAAAGTAGCAGCTATAGGAGCAGGTATGGATATCTCTAAACCTAGCGCTAACATGGTAATAGATATTGGAGGAGGAACAACAGACATTGCTATTCTTTCTTTAAATGATATAGTTAGTAGTTCTTCAGTCCGTATAGCAGGAAATGTTTTTGATCAAGACATTGTTAAATATATTAAAGAAAAATATAAGTTATTAATAGGAGAAAAAACAGCAGAAGATATAAAAATAGAATTTGCAAACCTATATGAACCTGATAAGAAAAATAAATTAGAAGTAAGAGGAAGGGATTTAGTAACAGGACTTCCTAATACGATTGAAATAAATGAGCAAGAAACAGAAGAAGCTCTACACGAATCAATCTATAAAATAGTAAAAGCAGCAACTAATGTTTTAGAACAAACTCCACCAGAGTTATCCGCAGATATTGTGGATAAAGGTATAATATTAACTGGAGGAGGTTCAATGCTTAAAGGATTAAATGAAGTCCTAAAAAAAGAATTAAAAGTACCAGTTTTAATAGCAGATAGTCCTCTAACTTGTGTAGTAGAAGGAACAGGAGTACTATTAGACAATATTAAACTATTAGAAGATAACTAAAGATAAGCTTTAGTTTTTCTTTTGTTGTAAATTTTTATTACACTTGTTATAATTATTTTAGAAAAGAGGAAGAACTATGAATCAACAAATAATAGAGACTCTAAAGATAGTTATAACTACCTTTATCTGTTCTGCTTTAATAATGCCCTTTATGAAAAGAATAGCTAAACATATAGGAGCGATGGATATACCAAGAAGTGATGAGGGACATAGACATATTCATACGAAAGCGACACCTAAATTAGGTGGTGTAGGAATATTTTTAGCATTTCTAATAGGTTATATGTTATTTGGAACAGAAAGTGTCCAGATGAACTCTATATTAATAGGAAGTTTTATTATAATTTTAACAGGAATAGCAGATGATATTAAGTCGTTAAGAGCAAGAACAAAACTAATAGGACAAATAATCGCTGCTTCAATTCTTGTATTCTATGGAGGATTTCTTTTAAATAATATAACTGCTTTTGGTTATACAATAAACTTTGGATGGTTTTCATATCCTTTAACAATCCTCTTTATAGTAGCATGTGTTAATATAATAAACTTAATTGATGGACTAGATGGATTAAGTGGAGGAATTAGTAGTATCTTCTTCTTAACTATAGGTATAATTGGATACTTCCAAGGACGTAGTGGTACTTTAGTTATGATATTAACATTTATTATGTTAGGAGCGACTTTAGGCTTTCTATTACATAACTTCTATCCTGCTAAAATATTCTGTGGTGACTGTGCTATGTACTTAGGATTTATGATAGCAGTAATTACTCTTTTAGAGTTTAAAGGACCAGCTTTAACAAGTTTATTTGTTCCTCTAATGATTTTAGGAATACCAATACTAGATACACTATTCGCTATCATTAGAAGATTATTAAAGCATCAAGCACCGTTCTCACCAGACAAAGAACATATTCATCATCAATTATTAGGTATGAACTTTTCTCAAAGAACAACAGTATTAATTATCTATGGCTTTAACATTCTATTTGCCTTTGCATCTATCTTCTATTCCTTAAAAGATCCTTTTATGGGTAAAATACTATATATAATAATATTTATCATAGTAGTTTGGTTTGTTTTAAGAACGACAGTTATCTCTAAAAAGAATAAAGAAGTAACTGATAATATAATCGAAAAAGTAGGAGAAGTTATAAAAAAAGAACCTAAATCTAAAAAAATTAAAAATAGGGCTAAATAGCTACTATTTTTTTTTGACAAAATTCCTTTAAACTGGAAATATATGGTAAAATTTAAGGGTGTGTGTAGTGAAGAAGGAGGAGGTAGTAGTGTTAAATTTTATTATATGTGATGACGAAAAGGAATTTAGAGATTTAATCAAAGGTGAGATTGATAAATTCATGATGAATTATGATGTAGACTATAAGAAATATGAATGTGAAAGTTATGAAGAAGATTTTGAAGCACTTGCTAGAAAAGAGATGGGTTTCAAAGTCTATTTCTTTGATATTAAGACTAAGAACGGTTCTGGATTAGATGCAGCGAGATTTATAAGAGAAGAACTAGATGACTGGAATTCTATTATTATAATCATAACTGCTTTTGCAGAGTATAGATATGAAGCATTATCTAATAGATTATATCTTTTAGACTTTATTAGTAAGTTTGATAACTGTAAAACTAAGTTAAAGGAAACTTTAAAGATAATTTATAAACAATATAACAGTAGAGAAAAATGCCTTAACTATGAATATAACTATACTTTATACAAAATAGAGCTTAAGAACATAATCTTTATTGAAAAAGAACAAGATAGTAAAAGATGTATTGTTCACACTACTTATGGAACATTCAAAGCACCATTTACACTTAGTGCAATAGCTAAACAACTAGATAAAAGATTTTTAAAAGTACATAAAAGTCTAATACTGAATACAGATAAAATACGAAGTTATGATATCAAAGAAAATGAAGTACTATTTGATAATGGTGTTACTACTAACCTAATATCTAGATCAGGTAAGAAGGAGTTGATTGAGTATGTCACTAATAGTTAAAATAATCATAGGATTAATCATGTCTGTATCTATTTTTTTAATAGTAAAAAATTTAGTAAATAACAATTACAGATATTTTAATATCAAAACTTTACTTGCAATAATAATAGTATCACTACCCGCTTGCATATCTTACAGCCCCGAATATAATGGTATAACAACAATATTAACATTTTTAATAGCAATTATTGTATATAAAAGATTATTTAAAATAAAACTATCAACATCGATATTAGTGATGAGTATTGCAATAGTAATAATTGCATTTGTTGATTTTATTACTATACCAATAGAAATACATTTTGTAGACTATGAAAGTATTAGAAATGTGTGGTACATCAGTATAATAAGTAATATAATAGTTTTAACTTTAGCTTTATTAATTTCAAAAATAAAAATTCTAAGAGCAAAGTTTCAAAAGTTCTGTTTAAAAATAGATGATAATAGCCTTATTTCTGTTATTTTTTTTGCAATAGTAAGCTTTTGTATAATAATAATATCATTTTTTAACCTTGCTAATCATCTAACTTCTATACCAACTTATGCGATTACTTCTGTAATTATAATTATGTTACTAGTTTTATATTATTTATATGTAAAAGAATGTAATAATTATAATAATTTAAATCAAGAGTATAATACTATTTTTAAGTACATTCAAACTTTCGAGGATTGGATTGATGATGAACAAATGTATAGACACGAACTAAAGAATAATTTATCAATTATCCGAAGTATGACAAGAAATAAAAAAATCACCGACAAAATAGATGATATGTTAAAGTTTAGTATTATTTTAGATGAAAACGATATAGAATGTTTGAAAGATATTCCGAAAGGTGGCCTAAAAGGATTAATATACTACAAGATTGCCTTAGCAAAGAATAATAATATAAATTTAACTATAGAAATAAGCCCCAAGGTAACAAAAAAATTAAAGAAAATAACTGATAAAGATCTAAAACATTTATGTATAGTGTTAGGAATATACATAGATAATGCTATGGAAGCATCATCTAAGTCTAAAAAGAAAAATGTAACATTAGAAATATATGAAAGTAACAAACAATTATTTTTTGTAATCTCAAATACTTATAAAGAAATGATACCTATAGAAAAAATGAAATTTGATGGTTATACAACAAAAGGAGAAGGCCATGGTAGAGGTTTCTATTATGCCAACAAATTATTATCAAAATCTAAAAACTTCAAATCAGAACAAATGTTTTTAAATGAATATTTCATTCAAAAAATCAGTATTAAAGAAATATAGTTATTAAAAAAAGAAGTACTTACTATAAAATATAAATCGTAAGTACCTCTTTTCTTAATCCATATTCTTTAAAGCTTTAGGCTCCTCAATAATAAATAAAACACAACCAACACTAGCAGTAGCAGTAAGTAACATAGCAACTGCAGCTAACATACCAGCCATTCTCTTTTTCATCCTTCTCATTCCTTTCTTTACTACTATTTATTTAAACATAAAATGTTTAAACCTTTTTATAATTTCTATATGGCTCTTTAAATATTAAATACATAATAGGAGATATTAAAATTGTTTCAATAAGTAAAGCTGCCATCAATAAATTACTTATTTCCATACCATTAAACACTATAATAAGTACACTATATAAAACTGCCAAACTACAAGCCGCTACTTTTCTAAGTACTCTTTTCTTCTTATTAGTTAAAGGCCTTTTCCAAGTATCAGCAGGAGCACATATTATAAATGTTATAACTGAAACTATACATAGAATTATCTTAATATTAAGACCAACTTCGATACTAGTAAATAAATATGGTAGTCCTAATATCAAAAGTGTACTCGTAATTAAACAAACTATAGACTTACTTGCATGAAATCCAAAACCAGGGAATCTAATTATATTAAAAAGTATTAACGTAATAATAAACTCTTTAATAAATCCTAGAAGAAAAGCTACTAGAAAGATTACTACAAGCTTAGTTATAGTCATATATAAACCTTCTAAGCCATATTGTAATTTTTCTTTTTCTTCATCGTTTAAGTTTCCTTGATTACTTGCAATAAAGTTCACAGTATGATTTAAAAATGCTTCCTTCATATCATCCTCCTATGCTATTAACATTATAGACCTATAATGTTTTAAAAATATAAACTTTCTATAAAATACATAATTTGAACTATTAACTGTATTTTCGACACATTTTTTTTATGAAAAAAGCAATTTAAGGCCTGAAATTAACAATTGCCGGTAAACTTCCAAATATCTTTATAGTAATTGCTATAATAGACTCACATCGTTTGAAAAGAAGTAGCCACCTAAGAAGGAATAGAAAGATGTGGAGGTGAGCCTAGTGATTGGAAAAGTAAAGTGGTTTAATAATGAAAAAGGCTACGGATTTATCGAGTACAAAGAAAACGAAGATATTTTCGTTCATTATTCAACTATTAATTGTGACGGTTATAAAACTTTGTCTGAAGGTCAATATGTAGAATTTACATTACTTGAAACTAGCAAGGGATATCAAGCAGTCGATGTTACACCAATAAAAGAACCAGCTTTAGCAAAATAGTTGGTTTTTTGCTCCTTTTGTGGTATAGTAATATCAAGGAAGGTGATAATATGGAAATAATTATTCGTGGTGACAAAATTGAAGTAACTGCTGCTATGAAAGACTACATCAATGAGAAATTGAAAAGACTAGAAAAGTATCTAGAAAATAGTGATAATGTACGTGCTAACGTAGTAGTAAAAGTTAAAGGACATATGCAAACTGTCGAAATTACAATTCCACTTCACAATTTTATTATTAGGTCTGAAGAGACTCAAGATGATTTCTATGCATCAGTAGATAAAGCTATAGATGTTATAGAACGTCAAATTAGAAAGAACAAGACTAAGATTAAAGCTAAAGAAGCAAAAACTAGAATTGACTTTAGTATTGTAGATATTGAAGAAGAGGAACATGAAGAAAATAATATTATCAAACATAAGAAAATAGAAGTAAAGCCAATGGATGAAGAAGAAGCAATACTTCAATTAGAATTACTAGGTCATGAGTTTTACTTATTTAAAAATGTTGACACTGACAAAGAAGCAGTTGTTTATAAAAGAAAAAATGGTGGCTATGGTATAATAGAAGCTGAGTAAAGCTAAATAAAGTTAAATAACTGAGAATGGTATGAAAATATCATTCTTTTTTTGACAAAATAACTCTAAAACCTTTTTATTATCTTAATTTTTTGATAAAATACTATATGCAAGGAGATGTTTATAATGGGATTATTTAGAAAACTATTTGATCATGAATATAAAGAATTAAAAAAATTTACTGAAAAAGCAGATAAAATAGTAGCACTTGATGAAGAGATGACTAAGTTAAGTGATGATGAATTAAAACATAAAACAGAAGAGTTTAAAGAAAGATTAGCAAACGGAGAAACACTAGAAGATATTTTAGTAGAAGGTTTCGCTGTCGCAAGAGAAGCAGCATACCGTGTTATAGGAGAAAAACCATTCTATGTTCAAGTACTAGGTGCACTTGCTATTCATTATGGTAATATAGCGGAGATGAAAACTGGTGAAGGTAAAACTCTAACTTGTGTAATGCCTGCCTATCTTAATGCCTTAGAAGGAAAAGGTGTTCATATTATTACAGTTAATGAATATCTTGCAACTCGTGATGCTGAATGGATGGGAGGAATACATAGGTTTCTTGGTTTAACAGTAGGTGTTAATACAAGAGATATGTCTCCTAAAGAAAAACAAGAAGCTTATAATTGTGATATTTTATATTCAACTAATAATGAAATAGGATTTGATTACTTAAGAGATAACATGGTAATTAGAAAAGAAAATAGGGTACAACGTCCTCTAAACTTCGCTATCGTCGATGAGGTTGACTCTATTCTAATTGATGAAGCAAGAACTCCATTAATAATATCAGGAGGAGCACAACATAGTGCCAACCTATATATAGATGCCGACAAATTTGCAAAATCTCTTAAAGAAGAGACTGATTATATCTGTGATGAGACAGGTAAAAGTACAATCAGCGTATCACTTACTGATGAAGGTAGTGAAAAAGCAGAGAAAATGTTTAAGATTAAAAATCTATATGAAATAGAAAATGCAACTTTACTACATTATATTAACCAAGCCCTACGTGCTAACTATGCTATGAAAAAAGATGTAGACTACGTTGTTCAAGATGATGAAATAGTAATAGTAGACCAATTTACTGGACGTTTAATGAAAGGAAGAGCTTATAGTGATGGACTCCATCAAGCGATAGAAGCTAAAGAAGGAGTTAAGATTAACCAAGAAACTAAAACACTTGCCACTATTACCTTCCAAAACTTATTTAGAATGTATAAGAAACTATCAGGTATGACTGGTACTGCTAAAACAGAAGAAGAAGAGTTTAGAGATATTTATAATATGTATGTTATTGAAATACCTACTAATAAACCAGTTATAAGAGTAGATGCCCCAGATTTAGTTTTTGCAACACGTAGCGCTAAGTATAAAGCTATTATTAATGAGGTAAAGAGTCGTTATGATAAAGGACAACCAGTTTTAATTGGTACTATAGCCATTGAAACCAGTGAATTAATTAGTGACTTATTAAAGAAAGCACATATTCCTCATGAAATATTAAATGCTAAAAACCATGCTCGTGAAGCAGAAATTATTTCTAAAATTGGAGAACATCGCTCTGTTACCATCGCTACTAACATGGCAGGCCGTGGTACTGATATCAAACTATCAGATGAAATAAGAGAACTTGGAGGACTTTGTGTAATAGGTACAGAACGTCATGAATCACGTCGTATTGATAATCAGTTAAGAGGACGTTCTGGTCGTCAAGGAGATCCAGGTTATACTCAGTTCTTTGTTTCTATGGAAGATGACTTGATGATTAGATTCGGTAGTGAACATATTAGAGAGATGATGAAAAGCTTTGGTTTTGGAGATCAAGCTATTCAAAGTAAAACCTTTACTAAAGCAATAGGAACTGCTCAAAAACGTGTAGAAGGAAATAACTTTGATGCTAGAAAACATTTACTACAATATGATGATGTTATGAATACTCAAAGAGAAATCATGTATGGTAAACGTAATGAAATCCTAGATAGTGAATCTATTCATGAAACAGTGTTAAACTCTATTCATAATCATGTTACAGACCTAGTTAAATCAAGAAATGCTGATAGTACAATTACTGATGAAGAATTACAAAGTATTACAGATTTTGCTAATGAAAACTTACTAAAGAATGATATAAGTAAAGTAGAATTAGAAAATAGAGATGCTGATGATATAATAGAATATATTTATGAGAAAGCTAAAGGAGAATATGAAGCTAAGATTAAAGAAGTACCAGTAGAAATTAGTAATGAATTTGAAAAAGCTTTATCACTACAAGTTATAGATAACTACTGGATGGAACAAATAAATGTTATGTCTCACTTAAGAGAAGGTATCTATCTTCGTCAATATGGACAAGATGACCCACTAAGAGCATACACTACAGAAGGTTATGGACTATTTGATGATATGCTTCAAAAAATAGATAGAGATATTACAGTCTTCTTACTTAAAGCAGAAATTAGACAAAATATTGAAAGAAAACAAGTCGCTAAAAATCAACAAACTAATGATGTTAAAGATACAAAGAAAACACCTAAGAAAGTTAAAAAAGTAGGTAGAAATGACCCTTGTCCATGTGGAAGTGGTAAGAAATATAAACAATGTTGTGGTAAATAACTCGCAAAGCCCGATAAAATAAGGGAAAACGCGAGTTTTTCTTTTTATCAAAAAATTGCCCAAAATATGGGCTGGAGCCACTTTGGAGCCATTTTGATTTAAATATTGGACTATACAAGTAAAATTTATTATGGGTTCATGGTATAATTATGTATGAAAGTTGGTGATTAAATTGAATTATGAAATAATTGATGTAAAACAAGAGGAAAAAGAAAAGTTATATAAATTATTACAGTATGCTTTATATGATGGTTCGCAATACATTGATAATGACATAAATGAAGATTGTATATTTGAATATAGATGGTTTGATAATTATTTTACCGATAATGATCGAAATTCATATTTTATTAAAAGTGGAAATGCCTATGTAGGAATGGTTATGGTAAACGAGAATTTGAAATTTAATAAAGACGGTAAATGCATTGCCGAGTTCCTAATAATGCCAAGATTCAGAAGAAATCATATTGGTAAAAAGGTTGCATATGAAATATTTGAAAAATTTAAAGGCAATTGGGAAGTTCAACCGATGGATAATAATCCTATTGCATATTCATTTTGGAAGAATATTATATCAGAATATACAAATGGTAATTATATAACTAAAAATGATGGAATAGAGGATGTATTCATTTTTAATAATAAATAGAGGTGTTAATTTATGCAAATAGTAGAATATGAAAATAAGTATTTAGAAGATGTTAGAGATTTATTAGTTGAACTTGAAGAGTATATTGTATCAATAGATAAAGATCATTTGGATCAAGTTCATCCTGAATATAGGGAAAAAATGGCAGTTTTAGATTTAGAAGAAGTTAATAAGAACAACGGTAAATGTTATTTGGCAGTAGAAAATAATAAAGCAATTGGCTTAATCATGGGTTGCATATTCCCATATGATGAATATGATTATCTAGACTATAAATGTCCAAAAAGAGGAGAAATTACAGAATTAATCGTTACAAATAAAATTAGAAGTAAAGGCATAGGTCAAGAACTAATAAATAAAATGGAAGAATACTTTAAATCCGTTGGATGTGAATATGTAATAGTTGATGTATTCGCCTACAATGATATTGGTAAGAATTTTTATAATAAAAAAGATTATCATGCAAGAATGGAAACAATGATAAAGAAAATATAGATTTTAGGAGGTATAAATGATATTAATAAAAGAAAATGTTAATAGTATTGAAGAATTTAATTATTTATACGATGCTGTTGGATGGGAAAGTTATGACGAAAAAGTATCAGAAAAAGCATTAGCGAATACCATGTATTCAGTATCTGTGTATGATGATGATAAAATAATTGGTTATGGAAGAATAATCGGAGATGGAATTTGTTTTTTATACATACATGATGTTATGGTTATTCCTAAATATCAAAATAAAAAAATAGGTTCACAAATAATGAATAAATTACTTGAAAAAGTCAATCAAATAAAAATAGAAAATCCATATGTAAGAGTTTATTTGGGTGCTTCAAAAGGAAAAGAAAAATTTTATGAAAGATTTGGATTTATTAAAAGAGAAGATGCCAATCTTGGAAGTGGCATGATATTAGATGGATTTGATGACTAAAATTCTAACAAATGCCAAGTTGTATGGACTTATAATGGATTAAATGGTATATTGTAGTTAAAGATAAAGTATAAAAGATGTGGAAAATTTGCAATTCTGGAGCCACTTTTAGAGCCACTCTGCTAGAGATTAGCTGGAATAAACTAAAACATAAAGGTAATAAAAACCCCATTTTTAAAGGAAATTAACGAGTGGTTAGTGGTAAAAAGCCTTAAAAATGCTAGCCATGTGGAAGTGGTAAGAAATATAAACAATGCTGTGGAAAAAACAAATAAACTGTAAAGTTATGCTAAAAAGTATAACTTTTTTGTTAATTACATATTTTAGTAGAGTTAAAATGCTATAATAAATATAGAAAGGATGGTAAAAATGAAAGGATTAAGAATATTCCAATATGGTTGTGGAAAGATGAGTGTCTATACTATGAAATTTGTCATAGAAAACGGTGGTACTATAGTTGGTGCTGTCGATATTAATCCAGATGTTATAGGAAAAGATATCGGAGAAATAATGGGAGGAGATAAAGTAGGAGTAGTTGTTGATAGTGTTGATAAAGTAGAAGAACTTCTAACTGAATTAAAACCTGACTGTGTTATCGTTACAACTATGAGTTTACTTTCTGATGTAGAAGATGCCTTAATGGTATGTGCAAAATGTGGAGTTAATGCTATTACTACATGTGAAGAAGCATTCTTCCCAATGAACTCTAATCCTAATTTAACAGAAAAAATTGATAAACTTGCTAAAGAGAATAATTGTACAATTACAGGTAGTGGTTATCAAGATGCTTTCTGGGGTAATCTAATTACTACTTTAATTGGATCAAGTCATAATATCACTAAGATAAAAGGAAGCTCTTCTTACAATGTAGAAGACTATGGTATCGCTCTTGCTAAAGCTCACGGAGCAGGGCTAACAACAGAAGAGTTTGATGCACAAGTAGCTAGTGCCGATGAAATAAGTGACGAAGAAAGAAGAAAAGTAATAGAAAGTGGTGCTTATGCTCCATCATATATGTGGAATGTTAATGGTTGGCTTTGCGATAAATTAGGTTTAACAGTAGTAAGCCAACGTCAGAAATGTGTACCTCAGTTCAATGATTATGATATTGAATCTAGTACTTTGAAAATGACTGTTAAATCAGGTATGGCCACAGGTATGAGTGCCGTTGTTACAACAGAAACAAAAGAAGGAATTACTTTAGAAACAGAATGTATTGGTAAAGTATACAATAAAGATGAGTTTGATAAGAATGTTTGGACAATCTATGGTGAACCTGATACAACTCTAGTAATTGAAAAGCCAGATACAGTAAGATTAACCTGTGCAGCGATTGTTAATAGAATTCCTGATGTTATTGCAAATGAAGCTGGTTTCATCCCTACATCACGTATGGGAGAGTTAAAATACTTAAAAGAATCAAACAAATAAAAATATCCACAGTATCTGTGGAAAAAGCTAAAGATGCTATTTTATACTAGCATCTTTTAATTTTAATTTGACGTACAAGAAAAATACCCATATAATATCATTAAAGAAAAGAGGAATTATTATGAGACTTAGTAGATTAAATATTAAAAAGATTAACTTAAATGATATTGATAAGAACTATTCTGGTCAAGATATCTTAATGAAACTTGGAGAACTTTATCAATATGAAAGTGGTATTTATGGATATGGAAATCTTTGGACTAAATTAGAGCGAATTGTTGAAAATATTATTATTGAAGAATTAGATAAAGTAGGATGTATTCAAGTAGAGTTTCCTAAACTACAACCAAAGAAAATATGGGAACAATCTAATAGATGGGATATGTATACTAAAGATGGAGATATTATGTTTACCTTAGATAATAATCTAGGAGAATATGGACTTGCACCAACAGCAGAAGAATGTGCTACTTTGTTTGGTGCTAATAGACTTCCTTCATATAAAAATTTACCTGCTATATACTATCAAATAGGAGAGAAGTTTAGAAAAGAAATAAGAACTAGAGGTTATCTTTTTAGACCAAGAACATTTGTTATGATGGATGCTTATTCTTTTGATAAAACAGAAGAAGATATGAAAAAAACTTATGACTTAATGCATGAAGCATATCTAAATATTTTTAAAAGATTAGGTATTAAAATAATGACTACTGTAAGTGATAATGGTGTAATAGGTGGAAGTGTTGCCGAAGAATTTCAAGCAGCAACTAAACTTGGAGAAGATACTGTCCTTTATGATGAAGAACAAAATCTAGGTATTAACAAAGAAGTATTAGAATTTGATAATAAAGACGACTATTTAAAACAATTAAATATAACTGATACTAGTAAATTAAAAGAATATCAAGCAGTAGAGTTAGGTAATAATTTCCAATTAGGAACAAAATATTCAGAAAGCATGAAATTGTTCTATATAGATGAAAATGGTAATAATAAGCCATATTATATGGGATGCTATGGTATAGGATTAGGTAGAATAATCGCTTGTCTAATAGAAAATAATGTTATTAGAAAAGATGATAAAATTAAAGGCTTCGCACTACCTTATGAAATCGCTCCTTATAAAGTCCAAATTATCTATAATGAGAATAATAAAGATAAAGCAGAAGAATTATATAAAGAATTAGCTGATAATAATATCAATGCTATTATTGATGATAGAGAAAACTTAACTATTGGTAATAGAATTAATGATGTATATGTTCTAGGCACTCCTAAAATGATTATATTAGGAAATAAATTTGATAAAGAAAACTATTGTATAGAAAATACAAAAGATAATACTACAGATACAGTTAAAATAAAAGAAATAGTTAATTATTTTAAGAACATATAAAAGACTCGTTTTAGGAGTCTTTTACTATTTAAATAATATTTTTCTAAGAGTTTTAGCAATATCATTTTTAGTTTCACATTCTTTATAAATACCATCATCATTAATTATAGTAGCATAATGTTTCCCATTACCAACTTTAGATAAATCATTAGCAACGATGTAATCTGCATTATTTTTTTCTCTTAAATTATCTGCAACCTTAATTAATTCCTTTTTAGAAACACTATCAAGTAATTTAAAGCCAATTAATTTTATATTGGGGTTACAGTTTTTAATACTACTTATAACTTTAGGAGTAAGACCTAATTTAACCATTAAATTATCTTGATATGAAGATATCTTATGATTATTATCAGTAACAATACTAGGATTTTTTATAACATCTAAAATAGTTTTTTCTAACATATCCTTATCTAATTTCTTATTATATATTTCTTTAGCAATTAAAGAAGCAAGTTGTTCCCCAGTAATAGCATATTCTCCATAATAGTCCCCGACAGCAGCAGAATGAACTACGCCATAAATATCATTATTAGTAATAATATCTTTTAAAGCTTTAAGCAAATCTAAAGCAGATTCAATCTGGACAAGTTCAAGCTTTTCACTTTTAGTTTTTGGCTTATAAGCAAGTTTAGGCGATATATAGTATAATTTACCCAACCCTTCTTCCTTTAACAATTCATCAGCAACCATTGCCCCTAAAGCACCAGTCGACATATTAGTAATTTTCATAACAGCATCTATCCTCTCATTAGTAGGGCCACTAGTTACAATTATATTTTTATTATTCATATCTCTTCCTCCTTAATTGCATTATACTTAAAAACATGATATAAGTATAATATATATTATTTATATTAAATATAAGGAGAAATTATATGAATATTAATTATGAGTTATATAAAGTATTATATGAAGTAGTTATAAATGGAAGCATTTCTAAAGCAAGTGAGTCTATGTATATATCCCAACCTGCTGTTACTCAGTCTATTAAGAACTTAGAAGAAAAACTTGGTGGTAAACTCTTAATTAGAACAAAGAAAGGTATAGTTTTAACAGAAGAAGGTAAAATTCTATTTAATTACATCAAAAAAGGAGTAGAGAATTTTAAAAATGGAGAAAATGCCTTTTTAAATTATCTTAATTTAGATAGTGGCTCTATTAGAATAGGTGCCAGTACCACTATAACTAAAAATATAGTTATGCCATATCTTGAAAAGTTTCATCTAAAATATCCTAAAGTAGATATTAAGATAACAAACGATTTAACTTCTAATTTAGTAACTGCTTTAAGAAATGGAAATTTAGATTTATTAGTTGTAAATCTTCCTATGGAAGAATCTAAAGATTTAAAAATTATTCCTATTCATGAAGTACATGATATTTTTGTTGGTAATAAAGAGTATTATAATAAGACTAAAGGAAGTATAAAATTAGAAGATTTATTTAACTGTCCCTTAATTACTCAAAAAGAGCCTAGTAATACAAGATTATTTTTAAATAAATATTTAAAAAGCAACAATATTTCTACTAATATTCCAAATGAAATAGTAAGTAATAGTTTAGTTCTTGATTTTGTTAAAGCAGGCTTTGGTATTGGTTATGCCACTAAAGAGTTTATAGAAGATGACTTAAAAGAAAAAAGACTGTATGAAATTAAAGTAACACCTAAAATTCCTGAAAGAGAAGTAGGTATAGTTACATTAAATAAAACTATTCCTAACTATAGTGCTAAAAAGCTAATTGAATTAATACTAAGAAAATAAATTGTTATACTAATATAAAAGCAGGAGGCAAATATGGTTGAAATTAACAAAGTAAAAGATGTAGAAGGTTATGATAGATTTAAAATAACAACCGAAAATGGAAGTTTTGATATAATGTTTGGAGGAAATCTTGATTTATATTGGTATTACTGGCCAGAAGAAAATTATAAAGATTGGCCTTTAGCAAAAACTTTTACTATTAGCAAAGAGAATTATTTTATCTATCAAAAGCTTGATGAACTTTATAAAAATATTAAAGAACAAAAACCCTATCAATCTAAAGATGAAAATGTCTCTACAGTCTTTGATTCATCCAAACTTATAAATGAATCACCAAGATCACAGTATTCTTATAAAAATCTTTTTCAAAATGGTATAATTAAATGGTATTCAGATGATGCTCCACTAGAAGAAGCAAGTATGTTAGAAATAAAATCTCAAGAAGATAAATATATAATAACATTTCATCAAGGAAAAGAAGATTTTGGTTTTCCTACTTATGCCATAAGATTTAGAAATAGTGGGAGTAGATATGAGCCATATAACTTTGTTTTTATGAATATGTATAATAGTTTAAGTGAATATAATCCTAATTATCATCAAATACATATTGAGGAATATCTCTATAATAAAAAATTACAAAAACTAAAAAAATAAGGAGCCTATTATGGCTCCTAAATCTATATTTAGAGGATCTTCACACTTAATAGTGAACCTTCCTCATTAATACTATATGCAAGTTTCTTTAAAATATACAAAAAATATTTTGTTATAAAAATAAATATCTTGTATAATACTAATAGAAAGAGTGATAAAAATGAATAAAAGTGAATTATTAAAAGAATTAACAAATGAAAAAGAAGAAATACTAAGTTTATGGAGGTCACTTTGACACTGATAATAAACTAAAAGAACAAGAGAATCTAGAAAAAGAAACAACTAAAGAAGGTTTTTGGAATGATACAAGTAAAGCTGAAACTGTAATTAGTGAGTTAAAGAGTCTAAAAGAAAGTACATCTAATTTAATAGATTTAAAGAAAAAGATATTAGACTCTATAGAACTTTTAGAAATGTTAGATGAAGAAAACGATAAAGAATTATTACAAACTCTAGAATCTGATAATAAAACTATTAAAGAAGAATTAAAAAATTTAAGTATTTATCTACTCTTTAATAAACCATATGATAAAAATAATTGTATTATTGAAATACATCCAGGAGCAGGTGGAACTGAGTCATGTGATTGGGCTAATATGCTTTATAGAATGTATACAAGATACTGTGAGAAAAAGAACTTTAAGATAGAATTACTTGACTATCAACCCGGAGAAGAAGCAGGAATTAAGAGTGTTTCTTTTAAAGTAAAAGGTGCATATTCCTATGGTTATTTAAAAAATGAAAAAGGAGTTCATCGTCTAGTTAGATTATCACCTTTTGATTCTTCTAATCGTCGTCATACTTCTTTTGCAAGTATTGATGTAACTCCTGAAATATCTAAAGATATTAAAATAGATATAAATGAAAAAGATTTAAAAATAGATGTCTATCGTTCAACAGGAGCCGGAGGTCAAGGAGTAAACACTACTGATAGTGCCGTACGTATTACTCACTTACCTACTAAAATAGTTGTAACTTGTCAAAATGAAAGAAGTCAAATTCAAAATAAAGAAACCGCTTTACAAGTATTAAAAAGTAAGTTATATGTATTAGAAGAACAAAAAAAAGAACAAGAACTTGCTAAAGAAAAAGGTATTCAATCTAATATAGATTTTGGTAGTCAAATAAGAAGTTATATTTTACATCCTTATTCTCTAGTTAAAGATCATAGAACTAATTATGAAACTAGTAATACTAAAGGAGTACTAGATGGAGAGATAGATGAGTTTATTGAAAGTAGTCTAAAAGGAGGACTAAATGAAGAAAGTGATAAATCATAAAATAAAATTTAAAGAGTTAATAGAATTTATCATAGGTTGTTTCCTAGTAGCCTTAGCTTTCAATCTATTTATGTCCCCTAACAATTTAGTAGCAGGAGGAGTAAGTGGTTTTTCTTTAATATTAAAACACTTCTTTGGTCTTAATCCTTCAACTATTATCTCTGTCGCTAACGTTTTCCTAATTATATTATCATTCCTAGTTTTAGGAAAAGAAAAAACTAAAGCGACAATACTTGGTTCTATTCTTTTTCCAATATTTGTAAGCATAACAGAACATTTATCTACTTATATAAGTTTTAAAGAAAGTGAAATGATACTAATCGCTGTCTTTGGAGGAGTATTACAAGGTCTAGGAGCTGGTCTTATATTTAGAGCAGGTTATTCAACAGGTGGAACAGATATCTTAAATATGATAGTCTCTAAAATATTTAAAATTAGTCTTGGTAACAGTATGTTCTTTACTGATGGAACTATCATTCTAATAGGAGCTTTTGTCTTTGGCTTTAATCACTTAATGTATTCACTTATAATCCTTTACCTGATTTCTACCCTAACAGATAAAGTAGTCCTAGGAATATCTGATTCTAAAGCTTTTTATATTATTACTAGTAAAGAAAAAGAAGTTAAAGACTTCGTTATAAATGAACTTAAACATGGAGTAACAGAGTTTAATGCTAAAGGTGGTTATAACAGTGAAAATCAAACTGTTCTTATGAGTGTTGTTCCAACAAGAGAATACTATAAATTAAAAGAAGGAATCCATAATATAGATAAAAATGCTTTCTTTGTTGCCATGGATTCCTATGAAGTAAAAGGTGGTGCTTAGTAGTGGTAAAAATTGATAAGACTAAACTATGGTATAGATATGGAGTTTTAATATTTAGTCTTTTTATCTCATCATTAGTATTTAATCTTTTACTATACCCAACAGACTTAGTAACAGGAGGAATGAATGGTGTTGCCATAATATTAAATCACATCTTTGATATATCTCCCTCATTAGTTATTTTAGTAGGTTCACTTATTTTATTAGGACTAAGTTATCTATTTTTAGGTCTAGACCAAACAAGTGGTGCTTTAATCGCAACCCTAGTTTATCCCTTATTTGTATCACTAACAGAACCCTTAGCAAGATATATTGTAATAGATACATCTGACTTAATCTTAATGAGTATCTTAATAGGAATACTACTAGGAATAACCAATGGTCTCATGTATAAAGTAGGTTTTAGTAATGGTGGCCTAAATATAATTAGCCAAATAGTCTATAAATATTTTCATATATCTCTTGCTAAAACAACCATGGTAATTAATTTTATTGTTGTCTTAATCGGCGGTGTCTACTTTGGCTTTAATATGATGTTATATGCTTTTATAATTATATATATTAGTGGATTTGTAATAGATAAAGTAATACTAGGAATATCTAAAAATAAAGCTTTCTATATAACAACAAGTAAAGAAGAACAAGTAAAAGAATATCTAATAAATAAATTACATCATACAGTTACGATATTCGATGTTAAAGGTGGTTTCTTACAAAAGAAAAGAAGAGTGTTGCTAGCAGTTGTACCTACAAGAGATTATTTTAGATTAAAGGAAGGCATTAAAGAAATAGATCCTAAAGCCTTCTTTGTAGTAACAGATGCTTATGAAGTGAAAGGAGGAAAATAAATCCTCTTTTTTTGACTCTAAAATGTAAAGTTGCCAATAATTTACTATATACATATATTGTCGAAATATGTTATACTGTTCTATGAATAGGATGATGTTAATGGATTTAATTAGAGTTAAAAATGTAAATAAACAATATAAAAATGGTGTAACTGCTATCTATGACTTAAGCCTTAATATAAAGAAAGGTTCTTTTGTCTTTGTAATAGGTGGTTCAGGCTCTGGTAAAAGCACTTTTATCAAAATGCTATACCGTGAAGAAAAACCAACTAGTGGGGAAATCTATGTAGGTGGTATTAATGTTGCAAAACTAAGAAATTCTAAAGTTTATAAACTAAGAAGAAAACTAGGTATAGTATTCCAGGATTACCGTTTGCTACCCAAACTAACAGTCTATGAAAATGTTGCCTTTACCATGGAATCAATTGGTGCGACTAAACAGGAAACAAGAAAAAAAGTCTTAAAAGCTTTAGAACTAGTAGGACTTAAAGCTAAGATACATAACTACCCAGACCAATTATCAGGAGGAGAACAACAACGTGTTGCCATTGCAAGAGCGATTGTTAATGAACCAAGAATATTACTTTGTGATGAACCAACAGGAAACCTTGACCCAGACCGTAGTATGGAAATAGTCAAAGTCCTAGAGGAAATCAATAAAACATGTGGTACAACTATTATCATGGCAACTCATGACAAAGAAATAGTTAATAAAATGCAAAAAGAAGTAGTTCTCCTAAAAGATGGTAGACTTATTAAACATCTTGAGAAAGGAGGCTATGAAGAATGAAATTTTTCAGAATGTTAAGAAGAAGTATAAGAGATGCTTTCAAAAGTGTTTTTAGAAACTTCAGTCTTTCCCTAGCTTCTATTTCGTGTATAACAATTACACTAATTATAGTTGCAGTTTCAATAATAGTTACTTTCAATGTTCAAAACTTTACTAAAGAAATGGAAAAAGATTTAACCATAGTTGTCTTTCTAGATACAGATACAACTGAAGAAGAAGTAGAAGAGATAAGAGATAAATTAGAATCTATGAGTAATGTTGAGTCTTTGACTTATCAAAGTAAAGCTTCAGTAAAAGAAGAAATGAGCCAAGAAAATGAAGTTTTCAATGAAGTAATGAGTACTTGGGATGATGAAGATAATCCTCTAAAAGATACTTTTCAAGTAAAAGTAAAAGTAGTTGAAAGAATTTCAAATACTGCTAAAAATATAGAAAAAATTGATAAAGTAAGTTCTGTTAAATATGGTGAAGGTATGGTAGATAACTTAATAGAAGCATTTGAAGCAGCACAAAATGTCTCATATGGAATGGTAATAGCTTTAATACTAGTAACAGTATTCTTAATTATCAATACAATTAAACTAACAATTTTCTCAAGAAAAAGAGAAATATCTATAATGAGACTAGTAGGAGCATCTAACTTTACAATTAAAACACCATTTATAATAGAAGGTATGGTCTTAGGACTATTAGGTTCAATTATTCCAATATTAATAGTATGCTTTGGCTATATTGCTCTATATAATCACTTTGATGGTTATTTATATAGTAGAATGATAACTTTAATCGAGCCAGAACCATTTATCTATATGGTATCAGGAATAGTCTTAGTAATAGGTATAATTGTAGGTATGATAGGTTCAGCTTCTGCTGTTAGAAAATATTTAAAAGTATAAGATAAAAAAGAGAATAAATGGAGGTGTTTCAATGAAAAAGATAAGTTCAGTTATATTATTAATTTTATTAGCAGTATTTATAATACCAGTTAATACAAATGCTAAAACTTTGAAACAACTAGAAGAAGAAGTAAATAAGTTTACTGCAGACCTTGAAAGTAAGAATAATCAAATCGCTGCTAATGATGCTGAAGTAGCAGAAATAAAACAAAAAATAGCTGATTATGAAAATCAAATTAGCTCAATAAAAAGTGAAACAGAGGTTTTAGAGCAAGAAATAGAAGAGTCAAACAACGAAATCGCTGAAAAGAGTGAACAAAGTAAATCTTTATTTCAATATCTTCAAGTTAGTGAAGGAGAAAATGCTTATGTAGAGTATATTTTTGGAGCGACAGATGTTACTGATATGGTTTATCGTATGGCTATAGTTGAGCAATTAACAGAATATAATGAACAAGTTATGGATGATCTTACAAAACTAATTGAAGATAATAAACAAAGAAAAGAAGAACTTGCTGCAAAAAATCAAGAGTTGGAAAAATTAACAGATGAACTAGAAGCAGAACAGTCTAAGATTAATGCCGAAACTGCTGCTATTAAAGATGCAATGCCAAGTGTTGAAAAACAAAAAGAAGAAGCAGAAAAACAACTAGCTTATTATAAAAAACTTGGATGTGGAGAAAATGAAGATATAACATCTTGTGAAATGAGAGTAAATGGTAATTCTGTTCCATCAGCATCAGGATTCTACCGTCCAATGGTTAGCGGTTATGTTACACAAAATTGGATGAATGCTGGACATTTAGGAATTGATTTATCAAATACAAATAAAACAATAGAAATATATCCAGTAGCAAGTGGAGTAGTCTTTGCAAAATACTATGACACATATGGAGCTTTAGTTTTAAAAATAAGACATAATGTTAATGGTAGATATATTTACTCAACATATGCACATTTGTCAGCATGGTATGTAAATGTAGGAGATGTAGTAACACCAGATACTGTAATTGGTAGAATGGGTAATACAGGATACTCTTTCGGAGCACACTTACACCTAGAACTTACAACTTGTGATTGGCATGCAGGTGGTGGTTGTACTTGGGCAACATACCAGAAAAGTACAATTAATCCAAGACAATATATAGGATTTCCATCAGGACTAAGAGTTTGGTGGAATGGAAGATAATTATGGCATAGGCTAGTCCTATGCTTTTAATATGATAACGTTAGAAGATTTAATAGGAAAACAAATAATAGCAGTAGTTAACTTTAAGCCTATTCATATATCAGAAGTAACAAGTGAAGTTTTAGTACTAGGAGTTGTTTTACTAAATCTAGATAGTAAAGTAGAAAATGGTTTAAAGATATCTTAAAATCTAGTAAAAAACCAAAAAGTAAAAGTAAAATTATGTCAGTAAAAACAAAGTAATAATTGTAAGTTTAAGTATATTGTGATATTATTAAGATAGTAAAAAGAAAGAAGGTAATAAAATGACAAAATATACGTTTACAATTTATTACCTTGGGGGTAGTATTAATAAAAACATAAGTAATAATAAAATTACTTTCTTTCATGGTGAGTTAAGAACAGGATAAATATATTCTGTTCTTTTTAATGTTAAAATAAAGGAGGATAAATATATGGAACCAAAAGAAAAATATGAACAATTAATAGAAGAACAATTACAAGAGCTAAAAAGAGAACTTGATAATTACAGAGCCATGATAAAAAGTGCCGAAATTTTAAGTATGCCTAAAGATGATATACAAAAATATATATCAAACTTATTAGAAAATCAAAAGACACTACTTCTTTTATTTCCCCAATTAACTTCTAACGTGCAAATTATTAATTTCTTTTGGGAAAACAATGCTTTAGAATTAGAGCAAGTTACAATTGCACTAAATAATATATTAACAGATGAGAGAGTAAAAGACTGTCTTAATAATAAAGAAAAGTATGAACTTCAAGTAAAAAAATTAGAGTCAGAAATAAAAGAGTTAGATGAAAAAAGTCTTACCGCTAAAGCTTCTTTTATTTTAAAAGCAAGTATTAGTGATGAAGAAAAAATAAGTATTCTAAAAGAACTTGCTTATGAAAGTTGTAAGAATGCTACAACAAAAGAAGAAAATATCATTAAAGAAAAAGAAAAAGAATCTAAAGAAATAGAGACATTATTTCCTGAAGAAGTAACTGTAAATGTAAATAAAGAAGGACTTAATAAACTAAAAGAAGAATATCTTAAACTTAAAGATAGTATAGAGAGTATTATAAGTAAATACTATTATTTAATAAATGGTAAAGATGAAAAGTATATAAATTACAATAGAGAAATGGCAAAAGCTATTAAAGCACAAGAAAGTCAAGATAATCTAAACCTCTCTACACTTGGTATTGATGAATTTCAATATAAAGATATTTCTATGACAGTATTAATATTAGATATGCTTGAAACAAAACAAGAGTTAGAATTACAACTAGATAATCCTAACACTACTTTAGAAGACATAAGTGACTACTTTAATATTCTTAAAGAAGATTATAATAAAGCTATAGCATTAGATAGCATTCTAACAGAAGAAAAAATAGAAGAAGAAAAAACAACTAATGAAATATATTTTCTACTAGATGAAAGTAATAGTCCTTTCTTTGATATGGATAAATTTAGTAAAGATGATAAAAAACGGTGTCAAGCTCTTATAGAAAAGTTTGAAAAAGGTGTTCATGATCATGAAAAAGGTAAAAAACATACTAAATTTAAATCTAACTATAAGAAAAATAATATCTACATCAATAGAAGTTCCAATATGTGTGTATCTTATATTAGAACTAAAGATAATAAAGTATTAATACTAACTTTCGCTGATTTTAAAGAAGTATTTGATAATACTGAACCAATCGCTTTAAACTTTGATTATCTAATCGATGAGGCTTTAGCTAATATAAAAAATAATAATGTTACTTTCTTAGAAACACAAAAAGAATTTGTAGAATATTTTAAAGAACAAATAAAAACAAAAGGAGATGAACATAAATAATGATAGATGAAAAACTAGATAGTTTATTTCTAAATATTAAAAATGACTGCATGAACCTAATTAGAGAAAAAGATGTGAGTTTAGAAGAGATATCTTTTGCCTTAGGAATCAGTTCTAGAGAATTTATCTCTAATTTTCAAACTAGAATTAAAGACTTCTCCTTTTATTTAGAAACATATCGAATATTAATGGAATGGTAGGTGATATTATGACATTAGCAGAAATTATAAAAACAAAACGTGATAACTTGTATGAAACTTACAATAATATTAATCTTGAAAATAACAAGGAAAAAATTGAATCTTTAAAAGAAGACATAAATAAACTTACAAACTTAATTGAAATACTAAGTAAAGATATAAAAAATATAAAAGATTTACAGTATCAAGATATAAGTAATTATGTTTCTATAAAAGAAGAAGATTTAAATAATATAAAACTTGTTTTAAAAGCTAAGTATGAAGCTAACTTATCAGTTGATTTAACTACTACTCAACTTGAAGTTGTAAAAAAACTAATAGAAGAGTTAGTGGAAAAGAAAGACTCATTAGTAGAAACTGTTAAAAAAGAAGCAGAAAAAGTTAGTAAAATTAAAGAAGAAGTATCATTTATTGAAGAAGCTATTTTAAATTTAGAATACTTATATGAAAAAGTTAATGATAAAGAAGATTATTCCTTGTTAAATTTAGAAGACTTTAAAACTTTATCTATAATACTTGAAGATAAAGATACTTCTTCTAAAATAAAAATAGATTTATTAAGCAGTGTAATTGAATATAACGAAAATATCAAAAAACAAAATAAAAAGATATTAGTAACTACTGATATAGAAGAAGTTAAAGAGTGTTTTAGAAACTTTGGTCTTAGCGAAGATATGCTAAAATATATTGATAGAAATAAAGAAGAAATATCTAGAAATATAGACTTAAGTAATACACGAGATATATTAACCTTTTTAGGAAACAATAAAATATTAGACAAATTCTCAAAAGGAGCTTTACTAGCAATTGTTTTATATAGTAATGAGAGTACAATTAGCAAACGTTATAAAGATTTAAAAGAACGTAAAGCTCTATTTCCAGCACTTTTTGAGATGCCTAGTATATGGGTAAACAATTTACCTAAAAAAGCAAGAGCGAGACATAAATCTCCATCAGGCAATAGAGGTGGAAGTGGTAATAACCATAGGTTGCGTGGTTATGCTAATATGATTTCTTATGAAGAGATGCTATCTAATGAAGAATACTTGACAAGTTTAGGTCTTAATGTCTCTATTTCTAATAAGACTAATATTAAAGTATTACAAACACCTAGAGAAAAAATAGAAGAGAATGTTCGAACTTATAAAACGTATGGCTTCTTCAACAGAGATATGTCTTCTTTCCCACCATCTGCTTTTTCTTTTTCCAAAGTAGCAGATAAATGTGACAGATTAGTAGAACTAGGTCTATTACATAATTTTAATATTAATTATGCTGTTAGTAATCCATCTGTCATTAATTGTATGAGAGAAGAAAACTTTGCTCTACTATATAAATTAAAAAGAGAAAATAGTATAGAAGATTATTATAATATTATATTTTCGCAATATCAAAGATATAGGCAATTGTTAAATAGATGTTTAACTACTAAATGCTCTAAAAAATTTGGATATAATCTTGGAACAGTTGAAGAAATAGAAGCATTCAAACAAGAAAATTTTATAAATCAAATGAATGATACTTATATTCCTAATGCGAGCAAGTATGAAGAAATAATTACAAAAGAAAATCCTATTACTTATCAAGATGATATATTAACAGATGAAAATATAAAGACTTTAGAAGAAAATTATCGTGTTGATAACAATCCATATCAATATAAAATAGGTGAAGAGATTATCTGTAGATTAAAAGTTTTAAGATGCTATAGTGCTTTAAAAGAGAAAGGTATTACTGATGATAATGCTTTCTTATATTCAGTTACTAGAGGTATGTACCTAGATGAAAAGACATTTAACTTAATTAAAACATCAGTAAAAGGAAGAGGTGAGTATGGATGGAGTATCTAACTAAATATAATCTAACTGCAGAAGATATTAATGATATTATTAACACTATAGATGAAGAGGATAAACTAGAATTAGAGTTAAATGAAGAAAGAGTATCATCGATAATAGATTACTTCTTATCAATAGGACTTACTAATATAAAAGATATTATAATAAATAAACCTAATCTATTTTATGATGATGTTAATTCTATAAAGGAAAGAATAGAAAAACATTCTAATACTAATATTATTGAATTACTTAAAGAAGACTCTATTAACTTTGATTTAATAGGTATGTAAATAAAAGAACTTTAGTCTTTGGCTAGAGTTCTTTATTCATAACTTAATTTAAATGTTTCCTCTTTACAAGTTTTATTTTCTAAACAATATTCTATTACTACTTTAATACCATCTTTGAAATTATCTTTAGTAGCATTTTCAAAAGGACTATACAGACATTCTCCATTATTATTAGGACAGATTTTGCCTTCATAAAAAGAAAGGCTATCAAAAGTATTATTTAAATTATTTAACTTATCAGTATTAAGATAAGTACCACTTAGTTCATTATTAAAGTAAATATGTAGATATAAAGATTCTACACCATTTATTTCTTTTGTTTGTCTAAAATCATCTAAATAAATCCTATTTTCACTATCTGTAAGATAAGCTCTTCCAATTTTAAATTCAAAGTTATTACTTTTACCTGTAAAACTATAAGTAGAATCTTGAAATCTTTGATAAAGTGTAGAATTAATACGTTCAGTATTTTTATCAGGTCTTGATAAAAGCAAAATACTAACAGTAGAGATAATAGTTATTATAGAAATAACTATTATTAAAATAACTAACTTTTTCATAATCGTTCTCCTTTAGCTATATTATAACAGTTAAAAATAGATAAAGGTAGTTTTTATAAGCAAATTTCTTTGTCACTATATAATCTTAATGATATAATACTTGCAAGGAGTGATACCTATGTTTAAATTAGTATCAAAATTCAAACCAAGTGGAGACCAACCAGAAGCGATAAAAGAATTAGTAGAAGGAATAAAAGAAGGTAAGAAAGAACAAGTTTTATTAGGTGCGACAGGAACAGGTAAAACTTTTACCATGGCTAATGTAATCGCACAAGTTAATAAACCTACTTTAATACTAGCCCATAACAAGACTCTAGCAGGTCAACTTTATTCAGAGATGAAAGAATTATTCCCTGAGAATAATGTTGAGTACTTTGTCTCATATTATGACTATTACCAGCCGGAAGCATATGTTCCTAGTACTGATACTTATATTGAAAAAGATTCATCTATAAACGATGAAATAGATGAACTTCGTCATGCTGCAACATCTGCATTACTCTCATCAAAAGATACTATTGTTGTCGCTAGTGTTTCTTGTATCTATGGTATTGGAGAAGTAGAAGAATATAAAAATAAAATGTTAACACTAAGTATAGGAGAAGAAATAGAGCGAAATGAAGTTTTAGTAAAGCTTGTGGAAATGCAATATGCAAGAAATGATTTAGACTTCCATCGTGGTACTTTTAGAGTAAGAGGCGATGTCTTAGAAATAATTCCTACTAATCAAAATCAAACAGGTTATAGAATAGAATTCTTTGGTAGCGAAATAGATAGAATTAGTGAAATAGATGTTTTAACAGGAACAGTAATATCTAATAAGAAAAACGTTAGTATTTTCCCAGCCAGTCACTTTGTAATTAGTGATGATAAATTAAAAGAAGCGATTAAAAGAATAAAAAAAGAGTTACAAGAACGTTTAGAGGAACTTAAGAGTCAAAATAAACTTCTTGCTGCAGAACGTCTAGAGCAAAGAACTAACTATGATTTAGAGATGCTAGAAGAAACAGGTTTCTGTCATGGTATTGAAAACTATTCTGCACCTATGGCAGGACGTAGTCCTGGTGAAACTCCTACAACTCTAATGGACTTCTTTGGTGATGATTATCTTTTAATAGTTGATGAATCCCACGTAACTCTACCTCAAGTAAGAGGAATGTATAATGGAGATAGAGCAAGAAAACAAAACCTAGTTGATTATGGATTTCGTCTACCTAGTGCTCTTGATAACCGTCCTTTAAAGTTTGATGAGTTTGAAAAGAAAATAAAACAAGCAATATATGTATCTGCAACACCAGGTGATTATGAACTCGAAAAAACACAAGGTAAGTTTGTAGAACAAATCATTAGACCAACAGGATTACTTGACCCAACTATTGAAGTTAGAAAGACAGAAGGACAAATAGATGATTTAGTTGGAGAGATAAATGAACGTATTAAGAAAAATGAAAGAGTCTTAATTACAACCTTAACTATTAGAATGAGTGAAGAGTTAACTAACTACTTAAAAGACTTAGATATCAAAGTAGCATATCTTCATACTGAAATAAAAACTCTAGAACGTCTACAAATCATTCACGATTTAAGATGTGGAATCTATGATGTTGTTGTTGGAATAAACCTTTTACGTGAAGGTATAGATATTCCAGAAGTATCTCTAATCGCAATATTAGATGCTGATAAAGAAGGATTCTTAAGAAGTGAGAGAAGTCTTATCCAAACAATTGGACGTTGTGCAAGAAATGCTAATGGACATGTTATCATGTATGGAGATAATATTACAGACTCTATGGATAAAGCGATTAAAGAGACAAAACGTCGTCGTGAAATTCAAGAAGCTTATAATAAAGAACACGGTATAGTTCCTAAAACAATTGAAAAAGAAATAAGAGAAGTTATTAGTAATGTCGATACAAAAGATACTACTAAACCTAAGAAAAAATTAACTAAGAAAGAAAAGATGCTAGAAATAGAGAGAATTGAACAAGAAATGAAAGAAGCAGCTAAGAATCTTGACTTTGAAAGAGCGATGGAGTTAAGGAATGCTTTGTTTGAAATGAAGAGTGAATAGTTATGAAGAAAAGATTTAATCGTATTTATATAGAAATCACAAATAAATGTAATCTATCTTGCTCATTCTGTAAAAAATCAACAAGACCTTTAAAAGAAATGTCAGTAAGTGAATTTAAAGAAGTAATATCTAAAGTAAAAGACTATACTAATACTATCTGTCTTCATGTAAAAGGAGAACCTTTACTACATTCTAATTTAAATGAAATTTTAAATATCTGTGATGACAATAATATAAGTATAAGTCTAACTACTAATGGAACACTATTAAAAGCTAAAATAAAAGAGCTAGTTAAACATAAATCATTATCTAAGATACATATATCTTTAAATGCTGAAGTAAATAATTTAAATTATCTTAATGATATATTTAAAGCAGTTTCTATTTTTCCACAGGATAAAATAATAATATATAGACTTTGGGCTCAAAAAGAAAATAAATTAGATAAAAAATCTACAGAAGTAGTGGAAAAACTTAAAGAGTATTATTGTTTATCCACAGAAACTGTTGAAAAAATCAAAAAAGAGAAAAATATTAAAATAGATATCAACAAATATGTGGATAAAGATAATCTTTTTGAATGGCCTGTTGTGACAAATGATAAAACTAATGGTTTTTGTGAAGGTTTAAAAAGTCAAATAGCCATACTATCAAATGGTACAGTTATAGCATGCTGTCTAGATGATGATGGTCTTATCAATTTAGGAAATATCTTTGAAGAAAATTTAAAAGATATATTAGAAAAAGAAAAAACTAAAAAAATTATAGATGGATTTAGAGATAATAAATGTGTTGAAAAACTGTGTCAAAGTTGTTATTATAAAAATAGATTTAAGAAATGACAAAAATGTATTGACTAAAGAAACACTTTGTGGTAATGTATGCTTAAGCACTGGAAAGTGTTTTTCTTTTAGAAAAAAATACAAAGGAAGATGTGTATATGGCAAAGAAAAAAGAAGAAACTAAAGAAATGAAAAAAGAGTCTTTAAAAGAAGTAACTAAAAAAGAAAACAAGAAGACTTCTTCTAAAGGTAAAAAGAAAGAAAAGGTAAGTGTATTTACCAAAATAGCTAACTTTTTTAGTGGTGTAAAAACAGAATTTAAAAGAGTAAAATGGCCTTCAAGAAAAGAAATGGTTAAATACTCTATCGCTACTATAATATTTATTATTTGTTGCTCATTATTCTTCTATTTAATAGATGTAATAATAGCGGCACTTCATTCATTAGGTAAATAGGAAGGAAATGGTTATGGAAAAACAATGGTATGTCGTTAATACTTATTCAGGACATGAAAAGAAAGTTCAAGAAAAACTTTTAATGCGTGCTGAATCAATGAATATGCAAGATTATATATTTAGAGTTATTGTTCCAGAACAAGAAGAAACTGAGATAAAAGATGGAGTTAAAAAGACAAAAGTAAAAAAACTATTCCCAGGATATATCTTAGTAGAAATGATTATGACAGATGAAGCTTGGTATATAGTTCGTAATACTCCAGGAGTTACAGGATTTATCGGATCAAGTGGTAAAGGTGCTAAACCTACTCCATTACAACCTAGTGAAGTAGACCATATCCTAAGAAATATGGGTATTAGCAGAATTGATATTGATAAAGAATTACAACCTGGTACTAAAGTTAAAATCATCGGTGGACCATTCACAGGAATGTATGGAGTTATCGAAGAAGTTGATAGTGCTAATGAGAAAATTGTTCTTAATGTTGATTTATTTGGACAAGAAACTCAAGTTGAAGTTGAATTAACTCAAATAGAAAAAGCATAGTTTTCTCTTGTCAAATAAGAAAAAGTATGCTATTATTTAGGGGCTATATTAATTTTATATATAGATTAATATTAGTGGGAAGCAAAAAGTGCATAAAATGCAAAATGTTGGGATTAAACAATCCTGATATTGAAAAGCTATTATAACCACTCGCGAAAACGAGTAAGAAAGGATGTGTTTTTCGTGGCAAACAAAAAAGAAGTTGTAAAGAAAATAAAGTTACAAATTCCTGCAGGAAAAGCAACACCTGCACCACCAGTTGGAACAGTTTTAGGACCTGCTGGAATTAACTTACAGGAATTTTGTACAAAATATAATGATGCAACAAGAGATAAGATGGGAGATATTTTACCAGTTGAAATTTCTATTTATGAAGATAGAAGCTTTGACTTTGTAATTAAGACTCCACCAGTTCCATTCTTAATTAAGAAGTATGCTAAAATCAATAAAGGATCAACAAAAGGAAAGAATGAAACAGTTGCAACCTTAACAGATGCCCAAGTAACAGAAATAGCTGAAACTAAATTACCAGATTTAAACTGCTATGATATTGAAGCAGCTAAGAAAACAGTAATTGGAACAGCAAAGAACATGGGTGTTGCCGTTGAAACAAAAGAAGAAAATTAAAAATTAAACATATAGGTTATACCTATGTGGGAGGATGTAACACTAATTGCTTACCCGAATAACCACATAAGGAGGAAAAATAATGAAAAGAAGAAGTAGAAAATATAGTGAAGCTGCTACTAAAGTAGAAAAGAATAAACTATATACTAAAGAAGAAGCTGTAAAATTAGTTAAAGAAACTAGTATTACTAAGTTTGATTCTTCAGTAGAAGTTGCAATGAACTTAAATCTTGATACTAAAAAAGCTGATCAACAACTAAGAGGTGCTATTGTTCTACCAAAAGGAACAGGTAAAACAAATCGTGTTTTAGTTATCGCTAAAGGTGATAATGCTAAAGCTGCTGAAGCTGCAGGAGCAGACTATGTTGGAGATCAAGATTATCTAGATAAAATTGCTAATGAAAATTGGTTTGAATTTGATACTATGATTGCAACTCCAGATATGATGCCTTTACTTGGTAAGTTAGGACGTATCCTTGGACCAAAAGGATTAATGCCTAACCCTAAAACAGGAACTGTAACAACAGATGTTGCTAAAGCAGTAACAGATGCTAAAGCAGGACGTGTTGAATACCGTACAGATAGTTTTGGTAATATCCATACTATCATTGGTAAAGTATCATTTACTGAAGAAGACCTATTAGCAAACCTAAATGCTGTAGTTAGCCAAATCATCAAAATTAAACCTGCTACAGTAAAAGGAGACTATATTAAAAATATATCTATTTCATCTACTATGGGTCCTGGAATTAAGATTCAAATTAATTCTTTTGACAAATAGAAGATTATAGAATATAATAAGAAAGAAATCAGTTAACAAGTACCCAAGACAGTAGGTAAAAACGTAAATCCTACCGAGGACTAATTACTATAAATAAAAGTTCTTGGGGAAAATCTCGAGAACTTTTAACTTTCTAGGGACTATTTAAACTGACTAAAAAATAGGAGGGAAAAATGGCTAATCAAAAAATCTTAGCAAAGAAGCAAGAAGTTATTGATGAAATCAAAGATAATGTTAATAATGGTGCGACTTTCGTATTATTTGATTATCGTGGTCTAACAGATGCTGAGATTAAAGAGCTAAGATGTGCCCTAAGAGATGCAGGTGCTGTTTATAAAGTATATAAAAATACTTTAATGGCTAGAGCATTCAATGATTTAAACATTGATGTTAAAGAAGCTTTAGAAGGACCAAGTGCATTTGCTTATAGTACTGACCAAATAGCTCCAATCAAAGTATTATCAGATTTTGCTAAAGATCATGAGAATTTAACATTAAAGATTGGTTATGTTGATGGAGAAGTTGCAGATCAAGCTAAACTTACAGAATATGCAAAGATTCCATCAAGAGATGGCTTACTTACTATGCTTGCAGGTGGTATGATAGGACTTGTTCGCGACCTATCTATCTGCTTAAATTTATATAGTGAACAAAAAGAAGAAAATTAATATTAGAGGAGGAAAATAAACATGGCTAAATTAACAAAAGAAGAATTTATTAGCTCATTAAAAGAAATGAATCTTTTAGAAATTAAAGAATTAGTAGACGCAATGAAAGAAGAGTTTGGTGTAGATCCATCAGCTGTTGCAGTTGCTGCTCCAGGAGCTACTGGTGCTGCAGAAGATGCTGCTCCATCTACAGTTACAGTATCAATCACTGATGCAGGAGCTGCTAAAGTTGCAGTTATCAAAGTAGTTCGTGAAATTACAGGATTAGGATTAAAAGAATCTAAAGATTTAGTTGATAATGCTGGTTCTGCAATTAAAGAAAACATTTCTGTTGAAGAAGCTAATGAAATCAAAGCTAAATTAGAAGAAGCTGGTGCTACAGTAGAAGTTAAATAACTAGCTTCTTTTTTATGCAATTTTATCTACTTTTGTGTTAAACTTATCATAAGGAAGGTGAAAGTAATGGAAAATAAGAAGAGTAAAACGGGGTTACATGTTTTTGTAGGCATATTATTAGGAATAATAATTTGTGGAGGTGTAGTTTTTGCAACGTACAGTCTAGGTTATCTAACATTTAATCAAGTAGAAGAACCTGAAAAAACAGAAACTAATAATGAATTGAATAAAGAAACAGAAGAAGATATAAGTGATAATTCACTAGATTTTGATACTAGTAAGATTGTTAATGGTAATTCTGATACATATACCCTAGTTAATAATGGTCATACTATCAATATTAGTTTAGATGAAACAAGAAAAGTAGCAACTCTTAGTTACAATAGAAAAGTTTTATCAGACACTTACACATTAAATTGGGATTTAACTGGAGTAGAAGACTATGTTTATGAAAACAAGCAACTTAACTTTGAAAAAGAAATAAAAGATATTTATTTTGGCGGCATTGGACAAGATGCAACTGGTGATATAATTTTATTCTTAATGAGTGACGGGACTGTTGAATATATTCCTGTATATCAAGCTTTACTATCTAACGGAATAGAAGGTCTAACTTCTTATGGAGTTTTACCTAACATAACAGATGTTGTTAAGTTTTATACTGTAAACGCATCAGCAGGTATGAGTGGAAGTGTTAGCATATTAGCTCAAACTAAAGATGGAACACTTTATGACCTAGCTCCTATAATAAATGGTACAAGTAATAATCAGTAGAAGAGGAAAGCAAACCTCTTTTTCTTTTAAATAAAACTTGTTATACTTAAATAAAGGTGAGAGATATGAAGTGTCCTAATTGTAAAAAAGAATATAAAGATAATCTATTTAGTTGCCCATATTGTGGAACTATTAATAAAGAAATATATAAAGATATAAAAGAAGTAGATTTAAAGAAAAGTTCGTATGAAAGTTTTAAAGATGATGTAAGAAACAAGAAGTTTAGCTTTAAGAAAGAAATTCCCCTTTTTGTTATAAGCATTATCATAATATTACTAGCATACGCCCTAAGTTACTATTACTTTACTTATATTGAAGATTATCCTTTCCTTTTCAAAGTAATAACTAATTATCCTATCTGGTTAATAATATTTATACCTCTAGCATTATTCATTTATTATAAAAACTTCTCCTTACTATCATTAATATTAAACTTATACTTTAGTATTTTTGCAGGTATCAGTATTTGTTTTCCATTTTTCTATCCACTAGCAGTGGCAAACAATGGACATAGAATTTACCTATCTTTATTATTAATCCCCATAATAATACTTATAGTCTTTGCCATGCTTAAGCTTGTAATAACTACTATTAAAAATAAATTATTAAATCATCATGCTATAAGTTATCTTATATTTATGATATCTACATTATACCTTCTAGTTACAATGATAACTATTATTATAAGAATAACATGTTATTAAAAATGTAATTTGATATAACTTCTAAACTGTCAAATGGTAATTTTCAGAAACAACTTCAAAAAAAGTGTTGACGAAATAGAAAAAATAGTGTATTATAACACTACGAAAGGAGACAAACTATATACTTTTGTATAATGGCTTGTCTCTTTCTTTGTTTTGAGGTGATGTTAATGAGTCATTATTTTGAAAATGACCAGAATCTCCCTAGTAATTTGAAAAAGACTACAACAACACTATTTAATCAGAATTTTATTTTTTATACGGATAATGGCGTCTTCGCTAAACACGGTCTAGATTATGGTAGCAGATTACTTTTAGAGTCTCTGCCGTATGAAGAATTAAAAGGACCAGTACTAGATGTTGGTTGTGGCTATGGGGTGCTAGGCATTATTGTTAATAAAAAGACTAATTTAGATGTAGATATGATAGATGTTAATAAAAGAGCCTTACATCTATCTAAAAGAAATGTTAAAGAAAATAAATGTATTAATATAAATGTATTTCAAAGTGACTGTTATGAAAATGTCACGAAAAAGTATAAGACTATTATTACAAATCCTCCGATTAGAGCAGGTAAAAAAATAGTCTATGATATCTTGCTTAATGCTAGAAATCATTTAGAACCTGATGGAACTTTGTACTTAGTAATAAGAAAAGAACAAGGAGCAAAATCGGCAATATCTGACTTAAAAAAATATTATGATGTAAGTATTGTTAATAAAAGTAAAGGTTTTTATATAATTAGTGCAAAAAAGTGTTGACTTGTTGATAAAGTTATGTTAATAATATAAATTGGCAATGTATTATTTTTTGGAATAATAAATGTAAAAAACTATGGTAATGGGGTGAATTTTAGTGTCATATAAAATTGTAGAATATGGAAAAAAACGTGAAAGAAGAAATTATTCAAGAATAAGAAATACTTATGAGCTAAAGGATTTATTAGAAATTCAAAAGAAATCATATGATTGGTTTGTTACAACAGGAATTAAAGAAGTTTTTGAAGACTTATTTCCAGTTGAAAACTTTTCAGGTACACTATCTTTAGAGTTTGGTGATTATCATTTTGAAGAACCAAGATATTCTATCAAAGCTAGTAAAGATAGAGAAACTACTTATGCAGCACCACTAAAGGTAGAAGTGCGTCTTTTTAATCGTGAGACAGGCGAAGTTAAAGAACAAGAAATTTTCTTAGGTGATATGCCTATCATGACTGATAGTGGAACATTTATAATAAACGGAGCAGAACGTGTTATTGTTTCTCAATTAGTTCGTTCACCAAGTGTCTATTATAATAGAGAAATTGATAAGAATGGACGTGAGTTAATCACATCTCAAATCATTCCTACACGTGGTACATGGTTAGAATTTGAAGCAGATGCTAGAGATGTATTATATGTAAGAATAGATAGAACTAGAAAAGTAACCTTAACAACATTATTACGTGCTTTTGGTCTTTCTAGTGATGATGATATCTTAAAACTATTTGGAGAAGACGATTTCCTTAAGAATACTATCGCTAAAGATGCTACTAAGAACTTAGATGAAGCATTAATCGAAATATATGAAAAATTAAGACCAGGTGAACCTGCTACACTAGATTCATCTAAAAACCATATTATAACTAGATTCTTTGATGAATTTAGATATGATTTAGCAAAAGTAGGACGTTATAAATTTAATCGTAAATTAAATATCGTTGACCGTCTATTGAATCAAACATTAGCAGAAGATATCGTAGTAGATGGAGAGACTAAATTTGCTAAAGGAACAGTTGTAACTAAAGATGTTTTAGAAGATTTAAGAGAAATCTTTGCTAATGGTTATGGTGTAGAAGAAGTTAAAATTAATGATGAACTTGATACCTATAACAAGATTCAAAAAGTTACTATTTATGATCCATTTGATAAGAAGAAAAAACTAATTGTTATTGGTAATGATCAATCAATTGATTCTAAGCGTTTAACAATATCAGATGTTTATGCTGCAACTTCTTATTACTTAAACCTTTTACACGGTGTTGGTAATTATGATGAAATCGACCATTTAGGTAACCGTCGTATTAGACAAGTAGGAGAATTACTACAAAATCAATTTAGAATTGGTATTTCTCGTATGGAAAGAGTTATTCGTGAGAGAATGACTACTCAAGAAATGGAAGAAGTAACTCCTAAGACATTAATCAACATCAGACCAGTAACTGCTGCTATGAAAGAGTTCTTTGGTTCATCTCAATTATCACAATTCATGGACCAAACTAACCCTATCGCTGAGCTTACTAATAAACGTCGTTTGTCAGCATTAGGACCAGGTGGACTTTCTCGTGATAGAGCAGGTGTAGAAGTACGTGACGTTAATGCTTCACACTATGGTAGAATCTGTCCTATCGAGTCACCAGAAGGACAAAACATTGGACTTATAACTTCACTTGCAAGTTATGCAAAAATAGATGAATATGGATTTATAATGACCCCATATCGTAAAGTTGTTGATTGTAAGATAACAGATGAAGTAGTTTACTTCACAGCAGATGAAGAACAAGACTATATTATTTCTGAATCAACAGTAAATACAAATGAAGATAATGTAATCATTGATAAAACAGTCGCTGCAAGATTCCGTGATGAAAATATTCTTGCAAAACCAGAACAAGTTGACTATATCGATGTATCACCTCAACAAGTTGTATCAGTAACAACAAGTTGTATTCCATTCCTAGAGCATGACGATGCAACTCGTGCCTTGATGGGTGCTAACATGCAACGTCAAGCAATGCCACTATTAAAAACAGAAGCTCCATTCATTGGAACAGGTGTTGAACATGTCGCTGCTAAGGACTCAGGTGTATGTGTAATTGCTAAAGCAGATGGTGTTGTTGATTATGTTGATGCTAAGAAAATCATTGTTGCTAATGCTAAAGGTAAAGATACATATTACCTTGCCAACTTTGAACTTGCAAACTCTAGTATCTGTTCACATCAAAGACCAATTGTTAGAGTTGGAGACAAAGTTAAAATGGGTGATATTATCGCTGATGGTAATAGTTGTGATAATGGAGAACTTGCTTTAGGTAAAAACGTTGTAGTCGCTTTCATGACTTTCAATGGATATAACTATGAGGATGCCGTAATCCTTAATGAAAACCTAGTTAAAGATGATAAATATACGTCACTTCACCTAGAAGATTATGAGATGCAATGCCGTGAAACTAAACTAGGACCAGAAGAAATTACTCGTGACATTCCAAATGTTAGTGAAGAAGCTAAGAAGAACCTTGATGAAAATGGTATCGTTACAATTGGTACTGAAGTTAAAGAAGGAGATATCTTAGTTGGTAAAGTAACTCCTAAAGGAATGGCTGAGTTATCTAGTGAAGAGAAACTATTACATGCTATATTTGGTGAAAAGACTCGTGAAGTTAGAGATACTTCCCTTCGTGTACCACATGGAGGGGATGGTATTGTTCATGATATTAAGATTTACTCTCGTAAAGATAATGATGAACTACCAGCAGGTGTATCTAAAGTAATAAGAGTTTATATCATTCAAAAACGTAAAATTCAAGTAGGAGATAAAATGTCAGGTCGTCATGGTAACAAAGGTGTTATTTCCCTAATCTTACCTCAAGAAGATATGCCTTACTTACCAGATGGACGTCCTGTAGATATTATGCTTAACCCACAAGGTGTTCCATCTCGTATGAACTTAGGACAAATCCTAGAATTGCATATGGGTATGGCTGCTAAGAAGTTAGGTGTACATATCGCAACACCAGTATTCGATGGTGCTCATATCGATGATATTGAAGAAATTATGGCTGAAGCCGGAATGGATCCTGATGGTAAAACAGTTCTATATGATGGACGCACTGGTGAGCCATTTGATAATCGTATCTCTGTTGGTGTAATGTACATGATTAAACTACACCACATGGTAGATGATAAACTACACGCTAGAAGTACAGGACCTTACTCCTTAGTAACACAACAACCACTTGGAGGTAAAGCTCAATTTGGTGGACAAAGATTCGGAGAAATGGAAGTTTGGGCTCTATATGCTTATGGTGCAGCCTATACCCTTCAAGAAATGATGACCGTTAAATCAGATGATGTCATTGGTCGTGTCAAAGTCTATGAAGCGATAGTTAAAGGTGAAGAAGTAAATAGAGCAGGAGTTCCAGAATCATTTAGAGTATTAATGAAAGAGTTCCAAGCTTTAGGACTTGATATTTCAATAATCAATGAAGATGGAGAGTCTCTTGGCTTAAAACAAATAGAAGAAAGTGATGATGATGTGGGAGAACCGCTAAATGAAGAAGTAAACATCACTAAGATAAATACAGAAGATGCTAAAGAAGAAACTTCTGAAACTGAAGATGAAGAAGAAACAGATAATGAAGACTTCGAAGAAGATACTTTTGAAGAAGATATAATAAATGTAGAAGACGAACTTAGTAAAGGAGATGAAGAATAATGATAGAAGTAAATAAATTTGATGCTATTAAAATTGGTATCGCTTCTCCTGAAAAAATTCGTGAATGGAGTTACGGTGAAGTAAAGAAACCAGAAACAATTAACTACCGTACTCTTCGTCCAGAACGTGATGGTTTGTTCTGTGAAAAAATCTTTGGACCAACTAAAGATTATGAATGTGCTTGTGGGAAATACAAAAGAGTTCGTTATAAAAATATAGTTTGTGACCGTTGTGGTGTTGAAGTAACTCAATCTAAAGTAAGACGTGAGAGAATGGGACACATTGAACTTGCTAGTCCTGTCTCTCATATCTGGTTCTTTAAAGGAGTTCCTTCAAGAATGGGACTTGTTCTTGATATGAGTCCTAGAGACCTAGAAGAAGTATTATACTTTGTTAGTTATGTTGTAATTGATAAAGGAAATGCTCCTTTAGAAAACAAACAAACCCTATCAGAAAAAGAATATCGTGCATACTATGAAAAATATGGTAACGGATTCAAAGTAGGTATGGGTGCAGAAGCGATTAAAGAACTACTTAAGAAAGTAGACTTAAAACATGATATTGATGAAATTAATAAAGAACTAGAAAATGCTCAAGGACAAAAAAGAACAAGACTATTAAAAAGACTAGATGTTCTGGATGCTTTCTATCGTTCTGATCAAAAACCAGAATGGATGATTCTAGATTGTATTCCCGTAATACCTCCAGAACTTCGTCCTATGATTCAATTAGACGGTGGCCGTTTTGCAACAAGTGATTTAAATGACTTATATCGTCGTGTTATTAACCGTAATAATCGTTTAAAGAAACTTATAGATTTAGGAGCTCCTGGTATCATTATTCAAAATGAAAAACGTATGTTACAAGAAGCAGTTGATGCCCTATTTGATAATGGACGTCGTGGTAGAAGTGTAACAGGTGCAGGAAATCGTGCTTTAAAATCACTTTCTAGCATGTTAAAAGGAAAACAAGGACGTTTCCGTCAAAACCTATTAGGTAAACGTGTTGACTATTCTGGTCGTTCAGTTATCGTTGTTGGACCATCACTTAAGATGTATCAATGTGGTATTCCAAAAGAAATGGCCCTAGAATTATTTAAACCACATGTTATCAATGGCCTAGTAGACCGTGATATCGCTCACAATATCAAAGCTGCTAAACGGCTTATTGAAAATAGAGATCCAGTAGTTTGGGATATTGTAGAAGATGTAATTAAAGAACATCCTGTATTACTAAACCGTGCCCCTACTCTACATAGATTAGGTATCCAAGCATTTGAACCAATCTTAGTAGGCGGTAAAGCGATAAGACTACATCCACTAGTTTGTCCTGCTTTCAATGCTGACTTCGATGGAGACCAAATGGCAGTACACGTACCATTATCAGAAGAAGCTCAGGCAGAAGCAAGAACTCTAATGTTAGGTTCAGGAAACATCTTGAAACCTTCAGATGGAAAACCAATCGTTACACCAGCTCAAGACATGGTTTTAGGTAACTACTATATAACTATGGAAAAAGCAGGTGAAGATGGAGAAGGAAGAGTATTCAAAAATTCTAATGAAGCTCTAATGGCTTATGAAAGACGTGAAATAACTCTTCATACAAGAATTGCCGTTCCTGTAGATTCATTTAAATACAAGTTATTTACATCATCACAAAAAGGTAAATACTTAATAACAACTGTTGGTAAAATTAAATTTAATGAAATCTTACCAGATTCATTCCCATATATTAATGAACCAACAGATGATAATATTCAAAATATTACACCTAATAAGTATTTCTTATCTAAAGGTGCTAATATTAAAGAAGAAATTAGTAAAATGCCTTTAGTAAAACCTTTCGCTAAGGGAACACTTGAAAAAGTAATCGACCAAGTATTTAAACGTTATAAGACTACAGAAACATCAGAAATGCTTGATAAGATGAAAGATTTAGGATTCTATTATTCAACTATTGCTGGTATTACTATATCAATGAGTGATGTTGCAACAAGTGAACATAAACAAGAATATATAGATGAAGGACAAGCTTTAGTTAATAAGATTAATAAACAATATACTCGTGGTTTAATCACTGAAGAAGAACGTCATGAGAAAGTTATTGAAACTTGGTATGGAGTTAAAGATAAAGTTCAAGCTGAACTTGAAGATATCTCTAAAGAACAAGTAGATAACCCAATCTTCATCATGATGCATTCTAAAGCACGTGGTAGTATTTCTCAGTTTACTCAAGTTGCTGGTATGCGTGGACTAATGCAAAAACCAAATGGAGACCCAATTGAAATACCAGTTATCTCAAACTTTAAAGAAGGACTATCAGTATCAGAATTCTTCTTATCAACTCACTCTGCTCGTAAAGGTAGTGCCGATACAGCTTTAAAAACTGCAGACTCTGGTTACTTAACACGTCGTCTTGTTGATGTATCTCAAGATATCATTGTTAAAGAAGATGATTGTGGTACAGAACAAGGAGTTGTAGCTCGTGACTTTGTTAATGAGAAAACAGGAGCAGTTATTGAAAGCCTATATGACCGTATTGTTGGTAGATTTGCTAGCAAGAAAGTAATTAATCCTGAAACAAAAGAAGTAATTGTTGATAAAGATGAATATATCACAGAAGCACTTGCTGATAAAATAGTTGCAGCAGGTATTGAAGAAGTTGAAATTAGATCAATTCTTACATGTAACACTGAAAAAGGTGTATGCCGTAAATGTTATGGTAGAAACCTTGCAACAGGTAATATCGTTGAAATTGGTGAAGCAGTTGGTGTTATGGCTGCTCAATCAATTGGTGAACCTGGTACCCAACTTACCATGCGTACATTCCATACAGGTGGAGTTGCTGGTGGTGAAGATATCACTCAAGGTCTTCCACGTGTTCAAGAGCTATTCGAAGCACGTAACCCTAAAGGTAAAGCAACTATTGCCGAAATTGATGGTAAAGTTACTAAAATCGCTGAAGATCATGGTAAATACAAAATCAGTATTACAAACAAAGTTGAAACTAAAGAACATACAACTAACTATGGCGCTAAACTTTGCGTAGAAAAAGGTGATACAGTTTCTTGTGGAGATAAATTAACAGAAGGAGCTATCTCACCTAAAGAATTACTAGATGTAACAGATCCAATTACAACACAAGAGTACATCTTAAAAGAAGTACAAAACACATATCGTTCTCAAGGTGTTGATATCGCCGATAAGCATATTGAAATTATCGCTCGTCGTATGATTTCTAAGATTAGAATCGTAGAAGGCGGAGATACTAAGTTCTTACCAGGTTCTCTAGTTAACTTTAGAGAATTTACAGAAGGTAATAAAGAAGTAATCATCAGTGGTAAACGTCCTGCAACAGGTCGTCCAGTACTACTTGGTATTACTAAAGCTTCTCTTGAAACAGATTCATTCTTATCAGCAGCTTCATTCCAAGAGACAACAAGAATCTTAACAGATGCTGCAATTCATGGAAAAGTAGACCATCTTGAAGGATTAAAAGAAAACGTTCTAATAGGTAAATTAATACCTGCTGGAACTGGTCTAAAAAAATACCGTGATGTTGAATATACATTAGAAGATGAGTTCGCTGATGAAGAACCATTAGAAAAACTAGAAGATGAATTTATGGAATAGTGTCAAATTTTATAAACACTATTCCTTTTTTTTGTGACTTTTGTTACAATAATAAAAGAAGGGATTGGTTAAAATGCGTATAGGTGTTGATTTAGATGGCGTATTAAACGATGTAGCAGAGTGGCATTTTGCCTGTGGCTCTAAGTTTTGTTTAGAACAAAATATAAACCGAGGCTTTAATCCTAAAGGTTATTATATGGAAGATCAATTCCACTTAACAAGTGAAGAGAACATAGAGTTTTGGCGTCAATACATTTTTGATTTATTAATCGCTATTCCAATAAGACCCTATGCCAGTGAAGTTATTCATAAACTACGTAAAGATGGACACAAAATAATTATATTATCAGCAAGAGATAATCAATACTTAACTCATCAATACAGTGGTATGATAGATTACTATGTTAAAGCTTGGCTAGATAAGTATAATATTGAGTATGATGAGATAGTAATTAATACTAGTAATAAAAGAGAAAAATGTCTAAGTATAGGCCTTGACCTAATGATAGAAGATAAAGCTAGCAATGTAGATGATATTTCTAAAATAATTCCCGTTATGGTTTTTGATGCTCCATACAATCAGGACTGTACTGGTAAAAATGTCATAAGAGTTTATTCTTGGTACCAAATATATCAAGAAATAATAAATAAATTTGCTGCCGTTGAAATAATTTAATAAGAAGGTGATGATGTGGGTAAATTAAATAATAGAGGTTTTGGTATGAGTACAATGTTAATATTTATAGGAATATTTATCATTGTACTTATCGCTGTTATGGTTTTAGCCTATAACAATGGAGTTGAAAAGGATTCGCCAGTAAAAGCTGTAGAAAAAGAAGATGGTATGTTCATCTCACCATCTACTGAAGAAGAGGAGGAATAAGAAAGAATATGAAAAAAGTTGCAATTAATGGTTTTGGAAGAATAGGAAGGTTGGCATTTAGATTATTAGATGAAGATCCAGAAATGGAAGTAGTAGCTATTAATGATTTAACAGATGCAGAACAACTTGCTTACTTACTTAAATATGATACTTCACACAGAAGATATAGAACAGATGATATATCTTTTGAAGGAGATAATATCGTAGTAGGAGATAAGAAGATTAAAGTATATGCTGAAACAAATCCTAATCTATTACCATGGAAAGATTTAGATATTGATATTGTACTAGAATGTACTGGTAAATTTACAAGTGATGAGAAAGCTATGGCTCATATTAATGCTGGTGCTAAAAAAGTTATTATATCAGCTCCTGCTAAAGGAGATGTTAAAACTATTGTTTATAATGTTAATCACGACATACTAGATGGAAGCGAGAAGATTATCTCTGCTGCTAGTTGTACTACTAACTGTCTTGCACCTGTTCTAAAAGTATTAGATGATAACTTTGGTATTAAGCAAGGATATATGACAACAGTACACGCTTACACAAATGACCAAGCTACACTAGACGTTGCTCATAAAAAAGGAATAAAAGCACGTCGTGGTAGAGCAAGTGCTGCTAATATCGTTCCAGCATCAACTGGTGCAGCTTCTGCTATCGGAAAAGTATTACCTAACCTTGAAGGAAAGATGGAAGGAGCAGCAATGAGAGTTCCTGTAACTACAGGTTCAGTTGTTGATTTAGTATTAAAACTTAATAAAAATACTACAGTTGAAGAAATCAATGAAGTATTAAAAAATAATACTAATGAAACTCTAGGATATACAACTGATCCAATCGTATCAAGTGATACAATAGGAATGCACTATGGTAGTTTAGTTGATAGTCTACTTACATCAATTAGTGAAGTAGATGGAGAACAACTAGTTAAAGTAGTCGCTTGGTATGATAATGAAATGAGTTATACTGCACAGTATGTTAGAGTAGCTAAATACGTTGCAAACCTATAAGAGCTTGAAGCTCTTTTTCTTTTACATTACAATACTTATATAGAAGTCAATATTGAAAAAATATCGGAAAAAGACTACAATATTATTAGGAGGATTATATATATGAAGAAAACTGTTAAAGATTTAAATATTGATAATAAAAAAGTAATAATTAGATGTGATTTTAATGTTCCTGTTAAAGAAGGAAAGATTACTGATGACACAAGAATAGTAAAAAGTTTACCTACTATTAAATACTGCCTAGAACATAATGCTAAAATAATTTTAATGTCGCACTTAGGACGTGTAAAAACAGAAGAAGATAAAACTAAGAATGACCTTAGTGTTGTTGCAACTAGACTTAGTGAACTACTAGATAAAAATGTAACTTTTGTAAATTCTACAAGAGGAGAAGAGTTAGAACAAGCTACTTCTAATATGAAAGATGGAGATATTGTTCTAATGCAAAATACTCGTTATGAAGATTTAGATGGTAAAAAAGAAAGTGGTTGTGATATGGAACTTGCTAAATACTGGGCAAGTTTAGGAGAGTTCTTCATTAACGATGCCTTTGGTACTCTACATCGTGCTCATGCTTCAAATGTTGGTATAAGTACATACTTACCAAGTTGTGTAGGACTACTTGTCGAAAAAGAATTAAATGCTTTATCTTATCTTTTTAATCCTGATAGACCATTTATGATAATATTAGGAGGTGCTAAAGTAAGTGATAAGATAGGACTAATTGAAAACTTACTTCCTAAATGTGATAAGATTCTAATCGGTGGAGGCATGGCTTTTACTTTCTTAAAAGCAGAAGGTTATAATATTGGTAATTCTCTATTAGATGAAGAGTCCCTTGATTTCTGTAAAAAAATATTAAAAGAAAATGAAGATAAAATAATATTACCAGTAGATGTAGTTTGTAATGATAAATATGAGGATACTGAAGGAACTGTTAAAGATATAACAGAACTAACTGATAGTGAGATGGGCTTAGATATTGGTCCTAATACTGTAAATATCTTTAAAAATAACTTAAGTAATGCTAAAACAATTATGTGGAATGGACCACTAGGTGTATATGAGTTTAAAAACTATGTTAAAGGAACAAATGATGTATTAACATATCTAACAGAAATTAATGCTAAAACAGTACTTGGCGGAGGAGATATAGTCGCAGCCGCTTCATCTTGTAACGTAACAGATAAACTATATCATATCTCAACAGGTGGAGGTGCTACCTTAGAATATCTTGAAGGAAAAGAACTACCAGGACTAAAAAATATACCTGAAAAATAAAATATTACTAAAGGGAGGAAAAATTATGAGAATAGGTCTATTTACAGATGCATATGTACCTTCTGTCAATGGAGTAGTAACTAGTGTAGAAACACTAAAGAAAGCTCTTGAACAGAAAGGTCATACCGTTTATATAGTTACCGTAGGACAAGATAGTAAGACCTATGATTATGATGAAAAAGAAAGAATACTAAGAATACCGGGTATTCCTTTAGGAATATATGATTATAGAATGTCTAGTATTTATCCTTTAAAAGTAATTAATAGAATAAAGTCATGGGACTTAGAAATAATACATTCACATACAGAACTTAGTATGGGAATATTTGCAAGACTTTTCGCTAAACAATATAATATTCCCCTAGTTCATACTTATCATACAATGTATAAAGACTATACTTGGTATGTTTCAAGAAATATTAAATTCTTTGATATGGGATGTAAAAAAGCAATAGAATATTTAAGTAAGTTCTATTGTGATAATACAGCAGATGCTTTTATCGTTCCAACCGTAAAGACATATCATTTATTTAGAGATGAATATCATTATGATAAAGATATATATATCGTTCCTACTGGAGTAGATGCTAGAAGATTTTATAAAGTAAATAGTGATAAATTAAAAGTATTAAAACTAAAGACTAAATTAGGCTATAAAAGAAAAGACTTTGTTATGTTATTTGTAGGACGACTAGCTCAAGAGAAAAACGTACCATTTCTTTTTGATGTTATAGAAAAGACTAAAAATAAGAATATCAAACTACTAATAGTAGGTTATGGTCCAGATGAAGAAAAGTATAAAAAAGAAGTTAAAGAAAGAGGACTTGAAGATAGAATAAAGTTTACAGGTAAAGTTGCTTGGATAGATATGCCAAACTATTATCATGTCTCTAATGCCTTTATAACAGCATCTACTACAGAAACGCAGGGGTTAACAGTAATAGAAGCCCTAGCAGCATCCTTACCAGTAATCTGTATTGATGATGATGCCTTTAAAAGTGCAGTTGTAGATAACTATAATGGTCGTATCTTTAAAGATGAAAAAGAATGTTTACAAATAGTAGAAGAGTTATCTACCAATAAATTAGAACTAGAAAATTTAACAGATAAAGCCGAAGGTTCTATTAAGAAATATTCTTTATCAAGTTTTGCAGATAGTGTCTTAGAAGTTTATAAAGTAGCGATTACTAAACATAATAAAAAACAATCTTTATCCACAAGGATTGTGGAAAAACTAAAAAACAAATGGAAGGATGGAAAGAAAAATGATAGTAGCCTTAAATCACAAGAGTAATTTTACTAAAGAGGAAATACTAAAGTATTTAGAAGATTATAAAAACTTAAATACCTATAATCATGAAATGATTTTAATACCAAGTGTCTGTTACTTACCATTAATACCAGATAACATAACATATGGATCAGAAGATGTAAGTAGTAAACCAATGGGAGCATATACAGGAGAAGTTACTGCAAAAGCCATTAAATCATTAGGGGCTACTTATACATTAATTAACCATAGTGAAAGAACTACTAAGATGAATGAAAGTCTTGATGTGAGTAAACAAAAGTTAGAACAAGCTTTTTCTAATGACTTAATACCTATTATCTGTATAGGAGATACTTTAGAAGAACATGAAAGTGGTACTTATGTTGATAAAATTAAAAAAGACATGGATTATCTATTAAGTGATATAGATAAATCTAAAGACTTTATCATCGCCTATGAACCTGTATTTGCAATAGGTACAGGTATTGTTCCTACAAATAGTGATATTGAAAAAGTAACTACTATGTTAAAAGAAACATATCAAAAGAAAGTATTATATGGTGGTAGTGCTAATGAAAAGAATATTGATAAATTAAAACAAGTTAAAAATATAGATGGATTTCTATTAGGAGGAATATCTTTAAAACTTCCTTCTTTACAAGAGTTTCTTGATAAGTTACAATAGTAAGCTAAGGAAGTGAGAATTATGCCAAATTTAGAAGAATTAATAGAGATAAGGGAAGAAGCCATAAAAAACAAGAGCAAGTTTTAGAAATAATAGAAAATAAGATAAAAGAATGTAGTCAACTATATTATGCAGAATTTATTAATAAAGTAATCTTACTGGAAGCAGAGAATAGTATTTTAAGTGACCTAGATTTTTCGTTTTCTGATGAAAAAAAAGTATTCTCTGACGATTATAATGGAACTTTTCCACAATGGTGCGAAAGAGTTGGTAATACTACTATTTCATCAAGAATCTTAGAACACTATATAAATAATGCTTATTTAAATGGTAATCCTATAATTTGTGTTTCTTCAATAAAATCATCAGATAAAGAAGAATATATGTATATAAAACCTTCTTATATTAAAGAATTAGCAGAACAAGATAATTTTAATTTTGAAGTAGATAAATCAAATGGGATAACAACTTACCAATTAAATGCTACCTTACCTAAATTAGAATTACCTAGACACAAAGTTTTAACTATTAAAGATTAAAACTTTTTTCTTTTTCGACAAATTCTCTTATTTTTTACTCTTTAACAATTTATCTTTCTGTTATATAATTAAAATGCGTGGTAGTATATGGAAGGAGAGAAAATGAAAAAGACCAACGTATTAATGATTGATGATAATATTGAACTAGTTAAAATGGTGAAGGAGTACTTTAAAGATAATAAAGAAATAGATGTCACTTTAACTGCAAATGATGGAGTAGAAGGATTAAACCTAATAGAAAATGAGCAGGATAACTATGATGTAATTGTTCTTGATCTTATTATGCCTAATAAAGATGGTATGAGTGTTCTAAAAGATATGAGAGAAAAGAAACTAGATAAGAAAGTAATAGTTTTAACCTCTTTTAATACTCAAGAAGTTATAAGAGAAGCTAGTGAATTAGGTATTAGTTACTTCATATTAAAACCTTTTGAATTAACTGAACTTGAAAAGAGAATATTAGAGTGTAGTAGTAAGAATAATTATGATAAGAAAACTATCGATATGAAATATAATAACTTACAAGTATCAATAACAAAGATATTACATGAGTTAGGTGTGCCATCTCATATTAAAGGATATCAATATATAAGAGAAGGTATAACAGTCCTTTATGAGCATCCTGAAGTAATAGGTGGAATTACTAAAGAACTATATCCTGATATAGCAGAAAAATTTGATACAACAGTCTCTCGAGTAGAACGTGCTATAAGACATGCTATTGAAGTAAGTTGGAATAGAGGTAATTGGCAGTTAATGGAAGAAATATTTGGACATAGTGTTGATATCGATAAAGCTAAACCAACTAATTCAGAATTTATTGTCACAGTCGCAGATAAACTTCGTCTTGAATTTCATCAAGATGCAATTAGGCAGTAATAATATTATTAAGACGAGCAGTAGTAGTCTTTTTATTTTGCTTTCATTTAAAAATAATTAATAGTATAATTAAAAAAACAAATGAGTAGGTGATGTTATGAAAATTAATAGTAAAAAGATGAAATATTTATCAAAAATTACTAACTCAATATATAAAGAATTTAAAATAGATTTTTTATACCACTCTAATCATTTAGAGGGAAGTACTTTTTCTAAAGATGAATTAGAGAAGCTTTTAACTGAAAAGAAAGTTGAAGGTAGCCACTCCCTAGATGATATAATTGAAACAAAGAACTCTTTAGAAGTTTTTGACCAAGTAATTAATGATAGTAGCGAATTATTAGATAAGTTTATGTTATTTAATTGGCATAAACTACTAAAAAAAGGTACAGTTGATGATGAGATACATAATATTGGTATGTGGAAAAAATATGAAAATAAATTAAGAGGAGTGGATTTAAAATTAGCATTACCAGTTGAAGTTGATAACTTAATGTTTAATTTATTAGCTGATTATAACGAATTAGAAACAGTTACCCTAAAAGACATAGCAGATTTTCATTATAAATTTGAAAAAATTCATCCCTTCCAAGATGGCAATGGTAGAATAGGTAGATTTATTATTCTAAAACAATGTTTAGAATGGAATATTGACTTAATCGCTATAGATGATAAGTATGATGATGAATATAGAAATGCTTTATATAAAGCAGGGAAGACAGATAATAGTGAAGATTTAGTAACAGTATTTAAAAAGTGCCAAAATAGATTAGATGAGAAATTAGAAAAATATAAAAGTCTTTTAGACCAAGTAGATATTGATATGCAAAATTAATTTTAAAGATGTAAGCTGTAAGCTGTAGAATTACAATATAATTTTATAGCTTTTTTATTTTTTTAATTATTGACTTAAAATTAGAAAATATATATACTTATATTAGAAGATGTGGGAGGTGACTACACTAAATGGAACGAAAAATTAATAAATTCTTACTAAAATGGAAAACAGATTTAATAAGAAAGCCTTTATTAATTATTGGAACAAGGCAAGTAGGTAAAACATATACAGCTTTAGACTTTGGTAAACAAAACTATCAACATGTCGCTTACTTTAATACTGACCATAATACTATTTTGAAAGACTTATTTAAAAAAGAAAGATCTATTACAAGACTAGCAGAAGCTTTAAGTATAATATCAGAAGTTCCTATAGTTAAAAATGATACCTTAATAATCTTTGATAATGTTACAGATGAAGAGATAATTAAAGGAATAAAACTATTTGGTTATGATAAGAATGATTATCATGTTATCGCTATTACATCAAGTAGAGATTCTCTATTAAAGTTTAGAGGAGAAGAATTTCAATATAAAATAATGACAGAAATGGACTATGAAGAATTCTTATGGGCTATTGGAGAAAAAGAAACAGCAGATAAAATAAGATATGCTTATGATAATCATAGAAGTTGTAGTGTTCATACTAAAGCTTTAGATTTCTTTTATGACTATTTAATAACAGGAGGACTTCCTGAAGTAGTAGATGCCTTTGCTACTAAGAAACATTATGGATATCTAGATAGTATTAAAGAAAGAGTCTTTGATATAAATAAAAGTGAACTATTAAATAGTAAAAACTTAATAGATATAGAACGTGGTATCGAAGTTATGGAAAGTATTCCTAAACAACTAGAAAAAGAAAATAAAAAGTTTCAATATGGTGTTTTAGGTTATGGTAGAAGAGCTAAAGAGTATGAGAACTCAATTAACTTTTTAGTAACTAACCAATTAGTCTATCGTTCATACAAAATAAGAGTAGCAAAGTCTCCTTTATCTAGTTGTAGAGAACTTGATAGTTTTAAATTATATCTACCAGATGATGGACTTTTAAGTATGAGATATAACTTAACTAAAAATAGATTAAAAATAGATGATGATATTAAACAAGCCCTATATGAAAATCATATCGCTCATACTTTAGTTGAAGCAGGTTATTCTCTATACTATTATCAGTCAGAAGGAAAAGCAGAGGTTAACTTCGTTATTCAAAATAGAATGGGTAAAATTATTCCTATAGAACTTGCCACTAAACAAGGTTCTAAAGTAAAGAGCCTGTCAGTCTTTATGAAAAAATATATTGTAACAGATGCCTATCGTATTACTGAGAATAACTTTTCAACAAAGAAAAATGTTAGGTACTTACCTATATATGCTATATTCTGTTTAAATGAACAATTATATTAAGGAGAGTGAACAATGCAAAAAGTATTATTAACAATTATAGATGGCTTTGGATATAGAGAAGAAAAGAAAGGTAATGCTATAATCACAGCTAACCCAGAAAATATAATAAATCTGTGGAAAGAATACCCTCATACTACTTTGGAAGCTAGTGGTGAAGCAGTAGGACTTCCTGCAGGACAAATGGGTAACAGTGAAGTAGGACATTTAAATATAGGAGCAGGACGTGTTGTAGACCAACCACTTATGCAAATTAATCATGCTATAGAAGATGGAAGTTTCTTTAAAAATGAAGTTTTACTAGATATAATTAATCACTGTAAAGAAAATAATTCATCTCTACATTTATTTGGACTATTAAGTGATGGAGGAGTTCATTCTCATATTAATCACTTCTTTGCAATGTTAGACTTATGTAAAAAAGAAAACTTTCATAATGTCTATGTTCATGCATTTCTTGATGGTAGAGATACTCTTCCAGATGTCGCTCTTACTTTCCTAGATTCTCTAACAAATAAGCTTAATGAACTAGGCTTTGGTAAACTAGCAGATATTTCTGGAAGATATTATTCTATGGATAGAGAAAGAATGTGGAATGTTACTAAGAAGTATTATGACTTATTAGTACATGGAGAGGGAGTAAAAATAGATTCATATAAAGAGTATATTGAAGAATCATATAAACAAAATATTATGGATGAGTTCATTGTTCCTGCTAAATTAATAGATGATGGAACTCTTAAAGAAAATGATGGTATGGTAATGCTTAACTTTAGACCAGATCGTATTACGCAAACATTCACGGCTCTTACTAATAAAGATTTTAAAGAGTTTCCACGAGTAGATTTTAAAAATGTTAAACTAGTTACAATGATGACTCCAGAACATACTGTCATTGCAACTCCTGCTTTTCCACCACTTCATCTAACTAATACTTTAGGAGAATATGCTGCATCAAAAGGATTAAAGATACTAAGAATAGCAGAAGCTAGTAAATATCCTCATGTTACTTACTTCTTTGATGGAGGAGAAGAAAAAGATATTCCTAATACAGATAAAATAATTATTCCAAGAAAAGATGTAGCAACTTATGATATGTATCCTGCTATGAGCGCTTATGAAGTAACAGATAAACTAATAGAAGTTATGGATAAATATGATTTAATCATTTTAAACTTTGCTAACTGTGATATGGTAGGACATACTGGTAAATTTGATAAGGTTGTAGAAGCCGTAAAAGCTGTTAATGAAAATGTAGGAAGACTATATGAAGCAAGTAAGGAAAAAGAATTTACTATGTTTATAACAGCAGACCATGGTAACTCTGAAATCATGGAAGATGATAAGGGAGAAGTTATAACTGCCCATACAACTAGCCCTGTACCATTTATTATTACAGACCATAATATAAAAGAAATTAAAACAGGTAAACTAGGAGATATCGCTCCTACAATATTAAAATATATGGATATAGAAAAACCAAACGAAATGACAGGAAATAACTTGATATAAAAGTTTAATCACTTTCAAACAATTTAGAAATATCTATATCTAAAGCAAGAGAAATTCTATAAAGGGTATCAACAGAAAAAGTTTTGATACCTTTTTTTGATTCAATACGTCTAATAAACTCATGAGAAACACCTACTTCTTCTGCTAAAACAGCTTGAGTAATACCTTTCTCTTTTCTATACTTTTTAATATTTCTAGCAATTAATGTATATAATTCTTCTTTAGATATTTCCAAGATAATCACCACTATTATTATGTCAAAAAAAAGAAAAAAAATGTAAACCAGCACTTTACATTAATGCAAAAAAACTATTATAATTAAAATAGGTGAGAAGTAAAATGAAGAAATGTAAGTATTGTAGGGAAGAAATAGATAAAAATGCTAAAGTTTGTCCTTACTGTAAAAGAAGTCAAAAAAGTTCAGCTTTAACAATTTTTCAAGGGGTATTAATAGGGTTAGTCTTTCTCTTTGCTATTGCTATATTAAATGGAATATGGACTGATAGTGATGATTTTGATTATTCCATTGACTACACTAATTCAACTATAAAAGAAAAAGTTAATTTATCTTTAGAAGATGGTCATTATGGCTATGTTGATGATCTTCTAGGCTTATATTACATTGAAGGATATGTAAAAAATAATTCTAATAAAGACTTGTCTTATGTATCAATAACTTTCACTGCTTACGATAGTACAGGAAATACCATAGGGACTTGTGGAGATTATAATATGAGTCTTGATTCTTATGGAAGTTGGAAATTCAAAGCAGTTTGTGATAGTGAAGGAAGTCAAGTTGCATCTTACAAGTTAAGTGAAGTTACAGGATATTAATAATATAATTACTTTATCCACAAAAATGTGGAAAACAGATAACCAGTATTTGGTTATTTTTTTCTGGTCAATTTAAGTTAGGAAATCCGGAAATGATATCCGAATTTATTAATTGATAAGCAACAAAGGTGAACTTTGTTG
>CALVUX010000008.1 GCA_944363715.1 uncultured Bacilli bacterium | reverse complement strand
AAAAGTGATTTAACTCTAACATAACAAGAGAATTAAATCAAAAAGAGAAAATTGCAAATTCAAAAGAAAAACAGGTGCAAAATTACCTCAAAACACCTGTTTCCTTCAATATTCACTGATAAATTAGCTTGAATTTTAAAAATTCATATAAATTTTATTTTTTTCTTCTTTCTACTTTTAATCCCATCATTAAATCATTAACTGGAATATTTTTATCAAGACTCTCATCTTTAATAACTTCAAGTGATAAAGTCTCTTCTTTAACATAATTCATATACTTTTCAAGCATTACATCAACAATTTCTTCTCCATTATAGTAAAGATTAATTCTATCAGTAATAACAAAATCAGCTTCTTTTCTAAGACTTTGTACTTTTCTAACTACTTCACGAGCAAGTCCTTCAAGAATCAAATCATCTGTTAAAGTAGTATCTAACACTACACTAATATTACCATTACTAGAAGCACAATATCCTTCTTTATTTTTAAGGGTTGTAACAATCATATCTTCTGTTATTTTTAACTCACTACCTAGGAAATCTGTAGTATAATAACCTGATTTAATCTGATTGACATCATTAATATCAAACTTACTTACTAACTCTTGGAAAGCTTTAATATTAGAACCAAACATCTTACCAACAACTCTAAAGTTAGGCTTAACAATATAATCCATATAAAGACTCATATCATCTTCATAAACCACTTCTTTAACATTTAACTCTTCTAAAATTATAGATTCAAGTTCTCCTACTACGCTTTCGAACACTTTAGGAACTATTATAAAGTTAAGAGGTTGTCTAACTTTAATAGATACATCTTCCCTTGCATTACGTCCTAAACTACAAATATCACGAACTAAACTCATTCTATTTTCAAGTTCACTAGATATTAAAGTTTCATCTACTTTAGGGAAATCTCTCAAATGAACACTCTTACCATCAGTCAAATTACGATAAATCTCTTCAGTAACAAATGGTGTAATAGGTGCTGCCATCTCACAAAGTGCAAGTAAAACTTCATAAGTAGTCTGATATACTGCCTTTTTACTAAGAGTAAGTTCACTATCCCAGAATCTCTTTCTATTACTTCTAATATACCAATTAGAAAAGTCATCATTTAAGAAATCTACAATATAATGAACTACTTTATTTAAATCATATTCATCATATGCTTTAGTAACTAAATCTAAAGTATTATTTAAACGAGATAGTAACCACTTATCAGTAATATCTCTATCTTTAACTGGAACATTATATTCCCTTGGATCTATCTTATCAGCATTAGCATACATCTCAAAGAATGAATAAGCATTCTTAAGAGTTGATAAGTACTTAGAATTAACTTCTTTTAAGCCATCATTATCAAACTTAATAGGAGTCCATACAGGAGATACATAAGGTAAATAGAATCTAATAACATCACTACCAAACTCATTCATTAAATCAAATGGTTTAACGATATTACCTTTACTTTTACTCATCTTCTTACCATATTTATCAAGTAATAAATCATTAACTAATACGTTTTTATATGGACTCTTGCCTGTAACAAAAGTAGAAATTAACATTAATGTATAGAACCATCCTCTTGTCTGATCAATTCCTTCACTAATAAAGTCTGCAGGAAATTGGTCTTCAAATAACTCTTTATTTTCAAATGGATAATGATATTGTGCAAAAGGCATAGAACCAGAATCAAACCAACAGTCAATTACTTCACTAACACGACTCATCTCTTTTCCACATTCTGGACACTTAATATGAATATCATCAACATATGGACGATGTAATTCTATAGTCTCATCAATATCTTCAATCGCTTTTTCCACAAGCTCTTTTCTTGACCCTATCATCTCCTGATGTCCACAACTACATTTCCAAAGAGGAAGTGGTGTACCCCAATATCTATTACGAGAAATAGCCCAGTCATTCATATTTAATAACCAGTTACCAAATCTTTTCTCTCCAACAAAAGCAGGATACCAATTAACACCATTATTATTTTTAACAACAGCATCTTTTATCTTAGTTACTTCTAAATAATAAGATGGTTTAGCATAATATAAAAGCGGTGTATCACATCTCCAACAATGAGGATAGTTATGAGCCATTTTAATTTTCTTAAATAACTTACCATTTTCTTTTAAGTATTTAATAACTTCTATATCAGCATCGAAAACAAACATACCTTTCCATAATCCTTCAGTATATTTACCATCTTCACCTACAGGATTTAAGACAGGTAAATTATATTTCTTTCCTACATTATAATCATCTTGTCCAAAAGCAGGTGCAATATGAACAATACCAGTACCATCTTCCATAGTTACATAGTCATCTACTGTAACGAAAAATGCTTTCTTATCTACTTTTAAACTAGGTATTAACTGTTCATATTCCATATACTCTAAGTTCTTACCACTATATTCTTCTAATACTGTATAGTCATCCCCTAATACTTTAGAAGCTAGTTTTTTACCTACAATAAATTTATTACCTTGAGATTCTACTAATACATACTCTTCTCTTGGATTAACACATAGTGCTACATTACTAATTAAAGTCCAAGGAGTAGTAGTCCAAACAAGAAAGTAAACATCTTCATCCTTTTTCTTCATTGGAACAATAACTGTATTTGCAGTTACTTCTTTATAACCCTGGGCAACTTCATGAGAAGCAAGACCTGTACCACATCTAGTACAATATGGAAGTATCTTATGTCCTTCATAAAATAATCCTTCATCAAAAAATTTTTTAAGAATCCACCATTCTGTTTCTATATAGTTATTATCATAAGTAACATAAGGATGCTCTAAATCAATAAACTGTCCCATTTCTTTAGTTAAATCAGAAAAAGCCTTCTCATTTTCCCAAACACTCTCACGACATTTCTGATTAAACTCTTTTATACCATACTCTTCAATATCTTTCTTATTACTAAAACCAAGTTCCTTTTCTACTTGTAACTCTACAGGAAGTCCATGAGTATCCCAACCTACTTTACGAAGAACTCTATAGCCCTGCATAGTCTTATATTTACAGAAAGTATCTTTCAAAAACTTAGCCATCATATGATGAAGTCCTGGTTTACCGTTAGCAGTTGCAGGTCCATCATAGAAAACAAAGTTTTCCTTACCTTCTCTATTATCAATACATTGTTTTAAGATATCCATCTTCTCCCAAGTCTTTAAAATATTCATCTCGACTTCATGAGTTTTACCTTTTTCAAGTTCTTTAAATGCCATAATCTCTCCTCCTAAACAAAAAAATCTATGAATCACAAGGGCGTTAAAAATAACACTGTACCACCTTGGTTCATAGATTTTATCTATCTTATTAATATAACGGTTTTACCCGGCTTTAACTTATCCTTAAAGCACAACTTGAAAGTGATCCGAAATAAGTTCATTTGTTAATTCCCACCAACCATTAACTCTCTATAAAATTTCCTTATTCCCGTCTTTCGCACTTGTTTTAAATAAAACTAAACAAAATATATCACAGTTTATGTAGTTTATGCAACTATTTTTACAAATGTTTTGCTAAAATGTTAGGTTTTAAATAAGTTAGTGCATCAGAATTATAAACATGATAAGTAGAATCATCCATATAAGTCATATTAATATAGTCTAATCCTTTCGCATTTAACTTCAATCTTAATTCACTTTTACTTAAAATTCCTCCAGATGCCATACTTTCATACTGAGAAATAGTAATGCAACTATAACGATTATTCCAATTACTTGGTAAAATTCTTAATCTATAAGTTTTAGTTTTTACTTGACCAGGCAACTCAATATTTCTAGTTTCTTTATTAAAATAAGAATAACAATTATTTAAAGAAACATTTCTTTTCTTTGCGTACTCTATCAAATTTCTAGATTTTCTCAAAATAGTTTCATTTTCTAAAGCACTAGGATACTTTTCTAATAGTAAATAAAGTTGACTCAATATTATTTCCAATTCTTCTCTATCTGATTCAGCCCTAAAATCTCTAAATGAAACCATCTGACCATTAAGCCTAGTAATTCCATCCCCTCTATCATAATAATCAATAGCTTTAGGCACATTCTCATACCAATCTATAATTTTACTTTCTCTACTGCAAAATTAACATTTCTAGCAATCATAAACTTTTCTCCCTTCAATTAGGACCTATTATATGGTAAAGAAAAGAAAAAAGCAAGAATTTAATTCTTACTTCATAGCTCTACCAACATCAAGACCAGGAGCATTTGCAAAAATATCTCCAGTACTATTAACAGCCCCAATTGCTTCTCTCATACTATCTAACTGAGCTCTTTTAATAGAAATATTTTTTTCTTCTTGTTCTCTTAATGCTGCTATCATATCTTTTTTTCTTTGTTTAAGACGTTCTTTATCAGAAGCTAGCTGTATTTTTTCAGATTTTTTAATATTCCTTTCTTGCATAATAGTATCATATTTATCTTTAAAATGATCTAATTGAATATTAAACATTGTTACAACTTTACTTTTAGCCCTAGAAACTTTACCATCAACTACAAAACTAGCATATGCCATATTAGCTCTAGCATTAAAAACTTTATCATCTAGACTATCTTTCTTTTTTCTAAAATAATCTATCGCTCTATTAGTAGCTTTTCCCATATAAGATTTATCTTTACGTGCTTTATCTATTTTTTCTTGTATATTAGCAAAAGGAATATCTCTTTCTTTGTAATCTGCTTTAATCTCTTCATCAAATTTTATAGCATCGCTTAATTCTTGTTCTCTAGCTTTCTCTTCTTCTTTTCTCTTTTGCTCTACTGCTCTATTAAGTTTATTAGTAGCATACTTTAACCTAACTTCTTCTATAGCATTCTTAATAGTTAAATCTATAGTAGTATTTTCTTTTACTTTTTTAATAGCAGAATTCTTAACATTAATAACAAATGATGCTACACTACTAACTCTACTAATACTCGTTTCTTTTATATAGGAAAAAGTATCACTAACTTCTTTACCAATTTCTTCACCAAAACTAATAATATCATCTTTCTTATCATTAACAAAGTTAACTATATCTTCTTTTCTTTTATCTCTAATAGCAGCCTTAAAGTCTGCTTTTGCTTGTTTTCTTTCTAATCTTTCTTCTTTCTCTTGTAACTTCTCTGCTCTTCTAATCTCTTTTTCACGTTTCTTCTCTATTTTCTCTATCATTGCATCATATTTTGCAATTGCCTGTTCTATTCTAAAACGTCTAAACGGAGCAAGAAGTTTAGTAGAAATAGAAGTAATTCTAGCTTTTCTAAGCGTTGCCTTTGCATTCTTATACTCCTCTAAGCTAGAAACTACTTCCTCTTCAGCAGACTTAAGTTGTTCATCTAACTCTTTTAATGACATAACCATTTTTATCACTCACCTTATGAAAACATTGCATTTACTATATCTCTTATCTTAGCTCTTTCTTCATCAGTCTCTAAATCAACTAAAGTATCTTTACCTTCATCATCTTTAATTATACGAGAAGCTAAGATATCACTAGTCTCATCACCTTTATCAATTGCATAAATAGCATAGTTATTACCATCAAGACTAACAACCTTTAACATTTCTGCTTCCTTAACTTCACCATCAACTTCAATTTTAAATTTAGTTTCTTCCATAGTTTCAACTCCTTTTATCTTATATAAATATATTATCATAAAGAAAGAAAAAAAGCGAGACTATATAAACATATAATCTGGCTTTTTATAAGTTTCCTCATAACTCTTATCTTTCATATATCTATCTATAAGAACTACTCTTTCTTGTTTTAGACTTTTAGGAACATCTATAACTCTTTGATTTCTTGAGCCTCTATAATAAATATTTAAACTTTTCTCTTCTAAGATAAATTTACCATCTACTAAGACATCTACTTCACTTAGTAACTTCTTCATCTTAGGATTTTTAAACATCGTTTCGTAAGTATATCCTGTATAACACCATACGTTAAGTCCCATCTCATGTGCAGCTTTACTAATCTCATAGCAAGCTTCTGCTTGACATACAGGATCTCCTCCAGATAAGGTAATACCATCTTGATTTTTAATAGTCTTTAACTCATCTATTACTTCACTAACATCAAACAAAGCCCCACCATCAAAGTCATGAGTTCCTGGATTTTGACATCCTGGACAAGCATGAGGACACCCTTGTGTCCAAATAACAGTTCTTACCCCTTCTCCATCTACAATAGAATCAGGTTGTAATGATGCCGCTAGTCTTATTTTCATCCTACTTACCTTCTTTTTTATTTTTTACAACATCATTTAAACCACTATGTTTAACACGGTCAGCCTCTTCAGCACGTTTACCATTATTAAATCTATCAACATCACCTACTAAATAACCTGTAATACGTCTAATCCTTTCAAATTTTTGTCCTTCTCCAACTATTTTTTTCATATATAATTCCTCCTTCTTATTTTTTATTATTCACAACAATTACTATCTAATGAAGTTATTACTTCCATTGGAACCCCTTCAAATTCATGACGTCCACATTTAGGACAAACATCATTAATTACTCCAACATATCCACAAACAGGATCTCTATCAACTGGATGGTTAATCGCACCATATCCAATACCTGCTTCTTTCATAACGCGAATTACTTTCTCAAATGCCTCAACATTAGAAGCAGCATCACCATCTAACTCAATATAAGAAATATGTCCTCCATTAGTAAGTCCATGGAAAGGTGCCTCTTTCTCAATCTTATCAGTAATACTTATATTATAATAAACTGGTACATGGAATGAATTTGTATAATATTCTCTATCAGTAACACCTTTAATCTTTCCATATATCGCTCTGTCAATTCCTGTAAATCTACCACTTAATCCTTCTGCAGGAGTAGCAAGACAAGTAAAGTTTAAGTTATATTTACGAGAATACTCATCACAACGTTTTCTCATAAATGTAATGATTTCTAAACCTAACTTTTCACTTTCTTCACTTTCACCATGATGTTTACCAGTTAAAGCTTTTAAACATTCTGCAAGTCCAATAAATCCTGTAGATAAAGTACCATGTTTCCATACTTTTCTAAGTCTATCAGTTGGTTTTAACTTCTCGCCATTAGTCCAAATACCCTGTCCAAGTAAGAATGGGAAGTTATAACTATGTTTACTACACTGAACTTCAAATCTTTCAAGTAATTGATCTTTAACCATATCCATGATACTCTCAAGTTCTTTATAGAACCCATCCATATCTGCCTTATCTCTTTCTTTTAAAGCTATACCATATTTAATGCCTAATCTTGGTAAGTTAATAGTAGTAAAAGATAAATTACCACGACCAGTTACTATCTCATTATCTGGACTAGTAATGTCCCCTATTACTCTTGTTCTACAACCCATATAAGCAATCTCTGTATTAAAGTCTCCTTCTTTATAATATTGCTTATTAAATGGAGCATCTACAAAAGCAAAGTTAGGGAAAAGTCTTTTAGCAGATACCTTACAAGCAAGTTTAAATAAATCATAGTTAGGATCTTCCTTATTATAATTAACTCCCTCTTTTACTTTAAATATTGATACTGGAAAGATTGGTGTTTCTCCTTTTCCAAGACCTCTATCTAAAGAAAGTAAGAAATTCTTAACTACCATTCTACCTTCTGGAGTTATATCTGTTCCAAAGTTAACTGATGAAAATGGAACTTGTGCACCTGCTCTAGAATGCATTGTATTTAAATTATGAATAAATGCTTCCATAGCTTGTTCAGTCGCTCTATCAGTTTTTTGCATTGCTTTAAGATAACTCTTTTCAAATATTTCATGAACTCTACTAGAGCCTTTCTTATAATCACTAAATTCTTTAATATCAAATTCAATTGATTCTTGTTTATCTATTTCTCTAACAATTCTATCTATATTAATACCTGGAATAAATCCTTCTAAATCAAGAAAATCATAAATTGTTTGTTTAAACTGTTTTTTAAATGTTTTAAGTACACCTGGTGCAAGATAATAATCAAGTGCCGGTATTGCTTGTCCTCCATGTTGATCATTTTGATTAGCTTGAATAACGATACAAGCAAGTGATGCATAAGTTGAAATATCTTGAGGTGGTCTAACATATCCATGTCCTGTATCAAAACCATTTTTAAATAGTCTTGCTAAATCTATCTGACAACAAGTAGTAGTACCCATTGCTAAGAAGTCCATATCATGAATATGAATTGTTCCATTATCATGAGCTTCTGCATATTCTTTTTTCATTAAGTATGCTTTAGAAAATTCTTTAGATACAGTCGCACCATATTGTAACATCGTACCCATTGGACTATTTCCATCAATATTAGCATTTTCACGTTTTGCATCTTCTTCATTAGCAGACTTAAGCCCAAGATTCTCTAATGATTTTAAGAACTTATGAGTCTTATTATCTCCAAAGAAAGATTCTCTTGACTGATTTCTTCTTTCTCTATATTCAGAAAATGATTTATATACATCTTCATATCCTTTACTAGATAATTCTGTTTCTATATAGTCTTGAATCTCTTCAATTTTAAAGCGATTATTTTTTTCTTCTGCATCTTTCTTTATTTTTTTTAAAACTGCACTATATACTTTTTGAATATCAGAAAAGTTATATTTCTTTTCTTTTTCGCTCTCATCATCATCTACTTCAACACTATCAAAACCTTTTTTTATGGCTAAAGCTATTTTCGCTCCATCAAAGTCTACTTTTTTACCATTTCTTTTAATTACTGTAACACCTTCTAATTCTTCATTTAATTCATTTACTCCTGTCATATTTTACCTCCTATTTAAGTCAATTGTAAGAGCTGTATTTTCAAAAATCAATAGGAAATTTTAAGAAAAAAATCACGTTTTTTATAAAAGCATTGATATATATAGTTTTCCTAAAAAAATTTAATTTGTTCGATTTACGACAATTTACATTTATATACATTTTTATATTTTTTCTAAAAATCATTTTTGATTTTTTTGAAAAAATATAAATTTTGACAGCATCAATTTTCTTATTTTTCAATAACTATGCACAAAAAAATAATCATTTTTTATTTTTTTTAAAAAAATGATTATTTAAAATATCAAAAAAATTAACTAGTTTTTTAAAGTCCCAATAGACACTACATAAACACCATCATCACGTTTATAAGAGTAATTAGTACCTGTTAATACCAATAAGAAAGATGGCTCGCCACACTTTTTAATATCAACATGTTCCTTAAATTTTAAAAGAATATTAGCAGCCTCATCAATATAACCTGCTCCAAGTTTTATCTCTATTGCTCCCCACTTACCACTAGGCATTCTAAGAATTGCATCCACTTCAAACCCTCTTTCATCACGATAAAATGTTACATCTCCACCTAAACTTTCTGTATATATTTTTAAATCTCTAATGCAAAGTGATTCAAACATAAAACCAAATGTGTTTAAGTCATTAATTAAATCCATAGGTTTCAAATCAAGAATAGCAGTTGCAATAGAAGGATCTACAAAATATTTTTTAGGTTTTGTTCTTAATGCATACTTACTTCTAAGATTTAAATTAGTAGCATTAACATCTTCAATAACAAATAATTTCTCTAAAGTGTTTAAATAATCTGTTAACGTAGGCCTAGATATATCATCATCACTAGTTTTTTTAATATCAGCTTCTATAGTTGAATTAGAAACTTGTGTTGATATATTTCTAGCAAGACTTCTTAAAACATTCTGCATTTTTTCTGTATTTCTTTCTACACCATCTACACTTCTTACCTCTTCATGTATTAATGATTTAACATATTCTTTAGCAATTCTATATTTAGCATCACTTTTAATGGAAATAGAAGCAGGCCAACCACCTCTTACAATAATACTTGCTATATCTTCAAGTGATAATTTTGATACTCCAGATATATCTTTACCTGCAAGTATATCACCAAAAGAAACCTCTCCAGTCGATTCTTTTGATTCAAATAAACTCATAGGACGCATTAATACTCTTGAAATTCTACCAGTTCCAGTATGCATTGTTTCTCCTTCACTAGGTTTAGCCGACCCTGTAAGTATGTATTGTCCTTTTAATCCAGTATGATCAACATCTGTACGAACAGAATCCCAAACAACAGGATACATTTGCCATTCATCAAACATCCTTGGTTTTTCGCCATTTAGAAATAGTGATGGTTTAGTATTTCTTATATTATCATACTCTTGCTTTCTATCTGGATTTTGAAATTCAATAACACTCTTAGCATGATATAAACCAGTTGTAGACTTACCACACCATTTACAACCTTCAATTAATATAGCACCCATAATCTCCATAAGTTCATCTATTTCTTTATCCACAATTCTTGGTAAATATTTCATAGTATCCTCCTTTTTTTACAAAATAAGTATATCATTATTTTACAAAAAAAGCAAATTTCATTTTACATTTTGAGGAAATATTTATTCAAATTATTTATCAGTAGAGCCAAATCCTCCAGTTCTTATTCCTTCTGCTTCATCATTATCAACTATTAAATATTTTTGAAACATTACTTGACCAATAACATCTCCCTTTTTAACTTCAATATCATGATCACTACAATTAAAATATGCAAAGTAAAAATGTCCATCATTAGATTCATTTCCATAATAGTCATGATCAACTAATCCTACACTATTAGCAAGTATAAAACCTTTTTTAGGGCCACTACTTCTATTAAGTAAAAGATAACACTCATCCTCCATACAATATGCTTTTAATCCTGTAGGAATTAATGTTGGTTTAATTCCTGGATAATATTTAGGAATAACTATATCCTCCGCTGCTTCTACATCATATGCCGCTGCATATTTTGTCTTCCTAACTGGTAAATTAATCCCCTTATCTTCATACCCCTTTACTACTTCAAAACCTCTTTTTCTCATTATTTATTATCCTCCTTTAATTTATATTTATCACTACCATATAATTTATAAGCTTTTCTATAAGTCTTAGCATCTTCTTTTTCCTCGTTTTTAGATAGTTGCGAATTCAATTCACTTAAAACACAAATAAGATTATCATCTTTAGCAAAGTTCTTAACCTCTAAATACTCTGATTCATTATAAGGACCATCATAATGCCTAGACCCAATCATAGCAACTACATCATTTCCTGATGAATATAATTGCAATATTTTTCTATTTTCTATAGTTTCCAATACTAAAGGAAATTCCTCTAAAGTTTTTACCTCATTCCCTATTAAGCAAGTTGGTATCATACCATCCTTACCTTTTTTCAAGTATCCTCCAGAAATACTATCATATTCTCCACTCATAATTAATGTAAATCCTTCTCTTAATCTTTCTTCCATTACTCTACTACTCCTTCTAATATTTTACTATTATCTATATATAATACCTTTTTATTCTTCTTTAAACTCTTAGGAACATCAATAATACACTGATTACTACTACCAACATAATGTATTTTCTCTGAAGCTAGTTTCAAAACAAATCTCCCATCAAGTAATACATCGATATTATTTAAAATAGTATCCAAGTTTTTATCATTATCTTTTTGTTCTAATAACTCTTCCCATGTATAACCTGTATAAAGCCAGATAGTTTTATCTCTAAACTTTTCTCTAATCTCTTTAACTAATTTAGATATTTCACATCTATTGCCTAAAAACAAAGGATCTCCTCCTGATAAAGTTATACCACTACACCATTCTTTTCCTAACTCATCAAAGATTTCCTTTTTAGCAGAATCATCAAAGACTAACCCATCATTAGGATCCCATGTCATAGCATTTTGACAAGCATGGCAATGATGAGAACATCCTGATACCCACAAAACAACTCTAAGTCCTTCTCCATTAAGCATATCTGCTTTTGTTATATTATGATATCTCACCTAAACACCCCCTCTTCTATTTTCTTCCTATTACGTTCATTCTTCTTATCAAGCCATCTCTTTATCTCTTCATCACTTAAATCATAATACTCCTTAATCCATTCCATTACGATTAAACAATCAGCATACTCTTCCAACAAATCTTCTCTATTCATCTTACCACGTAACCCTTTTGTAAGTTGTTGAGTAAGTTCTGCTAGTTCTTCAATAGCGATAACTATGACCTTATCCCCTAAAATATCTTTAACTTTATCACAATTATACATATCACATAGATTTCCTTTCTGAAATTTCTACCATCTTTGCATTACCAAGCATTGTATCACCATGAACTCTTGAGTAAGAAAGGTATCCATTCATTCTATCTATCTTTGTTAAATCACTACTTCCACACTTAGGACAAACATCCATATCTAATTCTTCATGGCCACAGTTATTACAGTAAGCAAGTGAAAGATTAACACCTTCATAAAAGCCTTTGTCCATCGCTCTTTCTACATAAGTAAGCATTGCTTTAGTATTATAACTTAAATTATAACGAACATACTGTATTCTACCCCCTTTAAATAGTTCCCAAAATCTATCTTCCAAGTCTTGTTTTTCTATACCACTAATATCTTCCCAAACACCACAATGAAAGCTGTTAGAAACATATTCACGGGAACTAACTCCAGGAATAATACCATATTTTTTACGGAATTGTTTTATTTGAAGACCACATAAACTCTCAGCTGGTGTTCCATATATAGCATAAAGAATATTATCTTCTTTTTTAAACTCAGTAGTCTTCTTATTAATATATTTCATAACTTCAAGAGCAAAAGATCCATCTTCAACAATACTCTTACCATTATATAGAACTTGTAATTCATTTAAAGCCGTAATACCAAAAGATGCTGTAGAACTTTTCAAAATAGGTTCAATAGGCTCTTCTGGCTTCAAATTACCTCCATAAAAACCTCCTTGACAGTAAGCTAAAGGATTAGTAGAAGCTTTACGTTTAGATAGATATCGATAAGTACGAATATGAATCCTACGAATCATCTCTAAGTAATAATCAAGCACTTCATAAAAGTCTTTCTGTTCTTCACGAGCTTTAGCAAGTATCATAGGTAAATGTAAAGATATTGCCCCTATATTAAACCTTCCAATAAAAACAGGTTTATCATCTTTATCAACAGGTTCCATTCCCCCACGTTCATACCAAGGAGAAAGAAATGCACGACACCCCATAGGACTAACAATTCTCTTATATTTCTTATACATTTCTGGAACATAACCTTCTCCTGATAATGATAAATAATCAGGATACATTGTCTTCTCACTACATTTAATAGCAGTAAGAAAACTATCTCTTAACTCTCCCCCTTCACCATGCACTTTCTTATCATATAAAAATACTAACTTAGGAAATACAGTAGGTCTCTTAAACCCTTTCTTACCTTGACCTTCTCTATGTACATCTAATATAGTCTTAGTAATCATAACTGCAAACTTATCTTTATCTACTCCAAAAGTAAGAGTAACAAAAGGATAATCTCCTCTACTAGATGAAACAGTATTTAGTTTATATTCAAATCCCTGATAACCCTGTTCACATTCTCTAACTGTCTTCTTCCAAGCATAATCCTCCGCTTCAGAAGCATAATCTTTACCTTTAATATTTAAATACTCTTTATAATACATATCATAACTTTTCTTAGCATATTTCTTTAATACAGTATCAATCTCTGGAAGAGTAAACCCACCATACTGCATTGCAGTAGTATTAATAGTAACATCCCCTATAACATTAAAAGCTGTTTGTAATGTTTTAGGCTCTGTATACCAAATATTACTCATCTCAAACCCATCTTTTAAGACATTAGCAATATCAAACAAACAACAATTCATCGTATCACGTCTTGCACTCATATCATGAATATAGATATAACCATCTTTACAAGCCTCTATTTCAGCACTAGTTAAAAAGAATTTCTTATATAATTCTTTATTAAGACTATTATATATTAAACATCTCTGCGTCGTAACCAAAGCACTATCCATATTAGCACAATCTTTATCACCTATATAAGTAATAACCTGGCTCTTTTTATAGACTTCATCTAATATATGAACAATATCTTTCTTATAATCTCTATACTCTCTATAACTCTTTGCAACCAAAGGATTAATAGATTCAAGTGCTACTTCACAACAACTATGTACTTGTTCAACAGTAGGATTACTTGTCTGTGTTTCTAAAAGCTCCACTACTTTATTAACAATTTTATTCATAGCATCATCAGTTAAATCAACCATAACACGTTCAGCACTACTTCTAACTGCTTTCCTAACTCGTTCAGGATCAAACTTTTCCAAATTACCATTTCTTTTTACAATCATAATATCCTTCATGTACATCAACTACCTCTCTATCTTACAAAAAATATTCTAACTCACAAACTAAAAATATTATTGTTGCATTTGCAACAATTACAAAAATTTGTTAAAATAAAAATTAAAGAGGTGTTATTTTCCATGAAAACTTTAGATGAAACAAGACTTTTACAATTCAAAAAAAATTTGTCAAGCTGTGTCAACATTAAAAGTAAAATATTTTACAATAAAGAATTAATATTAAGTTATTCTCCTATCAAAAAGAAAATAGGATTTATTACAGAAGGAAAAGCAAACATAGTAAAAACTGATAAAGAAGGAAATACTACTATTATGAGAGATTTAAAAGAAAATGACATTTTCTCTAATCTTTTCTTTCAAAACACAGAAGATGAAATATATATAATTAGTAACGGCGAAACAAAAGTTATCTTTATAGATTATTATAATATCATAAAAAACTGTAATCAGAACTGTCCTTTTCATAACAGCATAGTTTTAACATTATTTGATTTATTAATAGAAGATAACAAACAACAAAATGAGAAGATTGAACTACTATCAAAACGTACTGTTGAAGAAAAGATATTATTTTTCCTAAAACAAAGAATGAATGAAAATAATATTTTTAAAGTCACAACATCTTATAAAGCAATTGCAGAATATCTCTTTGTAGATAGAGCAAATTTAATGAGAGAATTAAAAAAGATGGAAGAAAAAGGATTAATTGAAAGATATGAAAAAACAATTAAGATTAACTCCTAATTGCTTAATATTATTTTCCTCTACCATGTAAACTATTAATATCTTCCAACTCATTATGAATTTGTCTAACTACTTTATAATTAATACCATCAGAACTTTCCAAATAATCAATATAAATATCACTATCTATAAAATTACCATCTTTATCAAAATTTAATACATCTATTTGTAATTCATCTTTATAAGGATTAGTAAATCTAAATATATAAGGATTATCATTCTCTTTTAAAATATCATCTTTATTAAAGTAATATTCACCTATATGTACATTTTTAATATCTCTATCACCATGTCCTATATCATCACTAAATAAATTCTTATCACCATAACCAATAAATAGTTTTTTCATATTACTTTTAGTAGGTAAAACACTATTACTATTTTTACTACTTAAAAATCTATCAGATAACTCTTGATTATTAAAATTACTACTAAATAAAGGCCCTGCAGTAATATTACCTAAACTTATCTCTTTAATAGAATTACCATAAAGACTAAAACTAATATCGCCTATATTAGCTATTAAATAACTTTTTAAGAAGTTATAAATACCTTCATTAGTTTTATCTTTCTTAACTTTGCAACCCTTTCTAATAATATAATCTGCAATAATACCCTTTTGATCATCACTTAAACTATCTTTATTCTCATTAATAAAACCACAAAAAGAGGACATAGAAGCCCTCTCTTCTTTATCTAAAATAACCATATTAGGTAATAATTTTGCCATAACTACACGTCCTTTACTATTTTCTAATCATTACTACTACTTAAAGTAACTTTAGTTGTATGTTCTTTACCATCTCTTATATAAGTTATCTCTATTGTATCACCTACAGAATATTTGTAAAGCTCATATCTTAAATATGCAGAATCTGCTACTTCTTCTCCATTAAGTTTAGTAATAATATCTCCTTCTTTAAGGTCAGAATCAGCCGCTCCGCTTCCACTTTCTATTCCTGCAACTACAACTCCACTATCTATATCATTAGGAATATCAAAATTATATCTATAAGACCCCTTAGCATCACTAACATTAATCATAGATACACCAAGTAATGGCCACTCTATAAATTCACCTTTTTCTAGAGTTTCAATCTTACTATTAATATATTCTATAGGAATAGCAAATCCCATACCTTCAACTTCTGTTTGAACAAGTTTCATAGAAATAACGCCAATAACTTCACCATTAGTATTCATTAAAGGTCCACCACTGTTACCAGGATTAATCGCTGCATCAGTTTGTAATACTTTCATAACCCAATCACTACTAGAAGTATTTCCAGTACTAACACTAACTAATCTATCTTTACCTGCTAAATGGCCAGTAGAAACACTACCTCTATATTCATAACCTAAAGGACTACCAACTGTAAATACTAAATCTCCTAGACTAGCATTTTCACTATTACCAAGTTGTAAAGCAACTAGACTATCAACTTTCTTAATTCTAACAATTGCAATATCAACATAAGTATCTCCACCTAATACTTCTCCTTCAACCTCTTCATCATTAGAAGTAATTAAAGTTACCCTATCAGCACCTTCTACAACATGTTGATTAGTCATAACATAAGCATTATCCCCATCTATTTTATAAACAAACCCAGTACCTGTAGAAGCTACTTCATCATTTTGATAATTTCTAACCATCAAAACTCCATCATAAACTTTCTCAACCGCTTCACTAATACCAGACTCATCTACAACTACTTTTGTACAATCAGCTGCACTACAAGTTAAGCCACTATTTGTAGAAGAACTACTACTATTATTATTAATTAAATCTTCTCCCCCTATAATTACAAAAGTCAAAACTCCACCTATAACAAATGATACAATTATAAGTACCGCTTCTTTAATTCTCTCTGACTTCATTATCTACATCTCTCCTCTCAATATTAGCAAGTTCCATATAATTTTTAGGAAACCCCATTTTTTCTAATATTTTATCTATTTTAATACTATGCAAATTATATTCAAGATTATCTATTCTTTTATCAAGCTCTAAACACATATCTTTAAATTCATCATAACTTAACATTCTCTTCATTATAATAAGAAGGGCAAATAAATCATTAGTTCCTTTAGTATAGTACCCTTCATCATCTTTTTCTAAACCAAGTAACTCATGAAACTTCGTTCCTTTAATTTTCTTCTGAGTTCTATTTTCATATAAAATATCTTCATGAGCACACAAATTACGATAATTAGAAAGTATTGGTAAATAATTACTAAAATCATCTAATGGTATATTATAAATCTTACAAATATTTACTTGATCATCATATTTCATTATTGAAAATAATTCTCCAACTATTCCAAAAGATAAAACTTTAACTAAAATCCAAAGTGGAACATAACCATAATTAGACATATAATGTGCAGTCGCTGTATGTTGACTTCCATTAATCCTAATTTGTCTTTTCATCTTTTTAATCAAATCATTTACTTGTTTTTGTTTATTCTTATCATTAGTAAAGTTTTTATTACGCAAATAATATTTCTCTTTATATCCATATTTCTTAGATAACTGATATGAAAATATAGATTTTAAGTTATTTTCAATAACAAGTAAATACTTAAAGAACACATTTCTAATCGCTCTATCAAATAGAAACAAACTATACATCTCTTCAAAAGTAACCCCTTCTAAGAAATGTTTATCAGTCATACTTCTCATAAAAGGATATCTATAACCAGATATAAAGAAGTAATTTTCTCTTAGTAATATCTTCTTAGTATATTTTTCATCTGTAATAGTCATACCCTTATATTTAAGTATTTCTATTTGTTCTTCAAGATTCTTAAACTGCTTATCTATCATCTTCTTCCTCACCTAGAATAGATTATATCACAAAAATTATGTAAAAAATATGATAATTTAATGAAAAATTATGTTATACTTTAAAAAGTAGAAAGGATTGATTTTAGACTATGCCTGCAACTGTTACTCATGCTTACTTTGCAAATGACCTTTATGACATACTTCCTATTGGTCTAAAAAAGTTATTAATGGATGAAAAAAAGAGATTAAGAATGTTCTCCCAAAGTACAGATTCTTTTATTTTTTATAATCTACTTAAGAAGAAAGATAAACATATAAGAGACTTTCAAGGATATTTTCATACAAATAAATCAAGAGATTTTTTTATTAATTTAGTTAATTATATAAAGTATAATAATTATTATCAAAATAGTGAAGTAATGGCTTTTCTATATGGCTTCATCGCTCATTACTGTCTAGACTCTAAGCTTCATCCATATATAATTTATAAAACAGGTATAGTAGACGAAAGTAATCCTAATACTTACAAATATAGAAATAAACATGAATATATGGAAAACTTTCTAGATAATTACATGATTAAACAAAAAGAATTCATAACACCATATAGTTTTAAGTTCTATGATTTTACTTTTGACTTAAAACCATTCTCAAAAGAGTTAATAGAAGTAATAGATTATGCTTTTAAAGAGACTTTTAATTTTAATGACTTTTCTAAATATTATTACAAATCATTAAAAGATATGTACAAAGCTTTAAAATATTTAAGATATGATAAATATGGAATAAAAATGTTCTGTTATAAAACTATAGATAAATTTACTAGTGATAAGACTTTTAAGTTACAAGCAGTATCATATCATACCCCATTAAAAGATGAATTTAACTATTTAAATGCTAATCATAGTACTTGGACTCACCCTAGTCTAAAACGTGAAAAACATAATGAATCTTTTATTGAACTATATTCTATCGCTCTAAAAGATGCAAAAAAAATGATAACTGATGTTAATAGTTATTTAAAAGACACTAAAAAGATTAATTTAAAGAATGTCTTTAAAAATTACTCATACCTAACAGGAAAAAACTGTGATAACAAAAATAAATTAAAATATTTTGAATAAAATTAAATCTAACATATCACTATATAAATAGGTGATAATATGTTAGAAAGTTATAAAATTGCAAGAAGTAATAATGAAGAAGTATTATACTTATATTTAAATGTTGATTATGAATTTGGTGAAGATTTAGAGGAAGATGACTTAGAAAAGAAAGCTAGAAGTTATTTAGTTACTCATGATATTAAATTTAATGGTAATAAAATTGTTTTTATTGTAAATGGTATTAGTACTAAAATGATTACTATCGAAAATAACAAGACTTACTTAAATGATTATTTAATTACTCTTAATACTAAAGAAAAAATGACTATGAAAGACCTACTATTAAGTTTATTATTATGTAATATAAATATCTCTTTAAAAGAAGAAACTCTAAAAGCTTTAACAGTTTTATACAGAGGAGAAATAATCTATAATCTAAAGAATAATTATTTAGACTTAAATAAATTATCTTTATCATATCATAACTATAATTATTATAAAGTTACTTATCCTGAAACTTATAAATCTAAATTTACTATTTTTAATAAAGTAATAGATGAAACTAATGGCGAGTATTTAATTAATAATAATAAACCCATTAAATGTTTTACCCACTTAGTTAGTAATGGCTACACCGAAGAAGATAAAAGTATTCCTTATACTGTAAAAAAAGAAAGTCTCTGGGATTTAGCATACCCTAATTATTTACAAAGAAAAGACTACAGTATTAAAGATTTTAAAGAAAAATTAAATCTAAAAAGTGATAATTTTAATATAAAGATTACTAGTATCAGTAACTCTAACAGAATAAAAGAATTAGACTTAGGAGAAAGAAAAATAGATGCCAGAAGTCTAGCAGTCTATTTAGATTTACCTTCAACAGACATTACTATAATTATCAAGAAAGATTATCTTACTTTCATAACAAGAGGAATAGGTAGTGGACTAGGTCTAAGTATTATAGGGGCAGATAATCTATCAGAGTTAGGTTATAACTATAAACAGATATTAAATTATTACTTTAAAGATGTATCACTAGTTATACAAAAATAAATTTGCATAAATGTAATAATTATGATATAGTATATTTGTAAGAAAAATTCATACAATATTAAAAGGAACACTTAATATTCGCATGTTGAGTGGACCCCTAATTATTTTTCGAGAGCCACCTAATCCAACAGTTGTAAGTTAGGCGGTTTCTTTCATTTTAAAGCAAGTATGGCAAATAGCAACAAGATATCTTGAAGAAACAACATAACTACTAAAGAAAAAATCAAATAATCTTTCTTGTTCATTAGCTAGACCTCCTTTCTGAGGTCCCACCCAACTATTAAATGTTCCTACATATAGAGTATCATATTAATTTCTAGATAACAAGGAAAAATGTAATAAATTAGTTACAGGTTTTCGTAAATATATCATTTTTTTATTATTAAATATACAATACCGAAAATGAAAGAATTATGCTAAAATAATTATTAGATAGAATTATTGACAATATAACTATTAATAAAACATTGAAAGGAAAAATAATTATGACTAGAGAACAATACTCACAAAAAGTAAAAGACATTATGATTCATAAAAATCCTTACGGAGCTTACCATCAACAAAACTTCAATACATATAGTGCTTATGGAGAAATGACTCCAATTAATTCTGATATTATAAATAATATGCCAAACTCAAAAATAATATTAAGTGAAGAAGTATATGGATCTTTGTTAGGAGTACAAGATGTTACCAATATAGAGAAAAAAGAAGTACCATTTTTCCTATATGGAAAAGAAGTTGAAAACAATGTAATAGAATTTGATAGTTTTATTGCATCAAGCTCAAGAGATAATAGACAAAGAGCAGAAGCAAATTATGATGAAAATATGAGAAATGATTTAGTAAATAAACTTAATAATAACCGATATAATGGTTTTGTTGTCTGTCACGGACATTCCCACCCAAGAGGAAGTTTTAGTGAAAACTTTTCTCTAGACGATTTCACTAGCTATATTTAAATGAATCAAGATAATCAAGTGTTTAAGACTAAACAGGCAGAACTTACAGCATGTCTAGTTACAAGTACAGGCGACATTAACTTTGTATTCTACGATAATACAAGTGATAACTTTTATAGATTTACTGATGTTTTTGTAAAAGATAAGAATAATAATTTAACACCAGTTAGTTGTTATGGTCTAAATCAAAGAGAAAGAGCAGATATTACAAATAGAAGTCTATCATAACATTATATTTATTTAAATAATATCATGTAAGTAAAAATAAATTTGCATAAATGTAATAACTATGATATAGTATATTTGTAAGAAAAATTCATACAATATGAAAAGGAACACTTAATATTCCCATGTTGAGTGGACCTCCAAATTTTTATATTATGGATTAGCCCCTAATTCAACAGTTGTGAGTTAGGTGGCTTTTATTTATATCGCTAAAAATAATAACTTTATAAGTAAAAGGATAATTATGATTAAAGAGACTATTAATAAATCTTTTCTATTCATAATATCAATCTCCTTTCTAGGAGATATCCACCCAACTATTAAATGTTCCTACAAATATAGTATCATATTAATTTCTATATATCAAGAAAAATGTAATAAATTAGTTGCGAATTCCCGCAAATAGAAAATAGTTTCTAATTATATTATTGAAAATAATCATGTTATATATAAACTTTATTATAAAAGAGCCTAAATACCTAGACTCTTTTAACTTTAGTATCAATTTTCACGGTAATAACATCTCCATCTTTCATAGTAATATATGGCAAATTATTTTCTTTTAAATAAGAAACAACATCATACATTAAATATGATTCAGGATGACTTGGTGTATCAAAATGTGGAACAGGCATATAATCTATAAGACCAACTCCATCCCATATTATTTCTCCATAATTATATGGATCTTTATGAGGATCATCAACAAAGTCTATACCATGTAAATCTTTTGCTAAAACACAAATACCTGCACTAAACCCTGAATATAAATAATCAGGTAAAGTAGAAATCTTTTTCAAATATTCATCAAAGCCACTCAATTTCATCGCAGTTCTTAGTACAAAAGTATTACCACCCAATGCATAAAACGCTTTATAATCTTTTATATCACTATATAAATCTTCACTTTTACCAAAATATTTTCTTAAATCAAATATTTCAGTTTCAAAACCAATTTTTTGCAAATCACTACACTTATTCAATATTCCCTGCATTTTTCTTTCATTGTCTTCAAACATATCTAAAGCATTAGGAATAACAAGTATTTTATTACCATTATTTAATAACCAATTCCTGTAATTTATCTTGACTATTTCCTAATCTATATGATGATAAATATAATTCCATTTCCTATCTCCTCTCTTTTTATAATTATACACATTTTTATTCAAAAACGCTATTCATAAGCTCTTCTATAGTCTTTTTTCTCTCTTCAGTTTTATCTTTATTAATAATTATAGTAACAATGTCCCCTTCTTTAACATTAGGAACTACCTCTATTGGTAAATTACACATCTTACCTTTATCTATTTCCACAACTGCATAATCTCCTTCAATTCTATCAACAATTACTTCCATTAATCAGTCACCTCTAAACTATAACTAGCACTATCTTCTCCATCAGTAATTTTAACTTCATAAGTACCAGGCTTAACATTACTACTAACTTTAAAAGTCCAACTAACATTACCTTCACTATCACTAGTTTTATCTTCAAGGCCACTTGCTTTACTCTCTCCACTAGAATAGATTACATCTATATCATAAGTAGTATTAGGAAGCCCTTTAATACTAACAGTAACATCACTTCCTCTACTAATAGGAGATGTTAAACTAACAAGATTTATATTACTAGCAGCAGCACTAGAACTACTATTACTACTAGAATCTTTATCGCCTTTACAAGTAACATCCACACCATCACTATCACAAACAATGTTACCATCTAAATCAGTTCTAAGTACCTTCGCTCCAACATTTTCATATCTATCTATAATAGACTGATAAGGATGATTATAAGAGTTACCCTCTCCCACCATAATAATAGCATACTCTGGACTTACCTTCTTAACAAATTCTATTCCTGATGAAGAATCACTTCCATGATGACCTACTTTAATAACGTCTGCATCAACATTACAAGTTACTTCGTTTTCACTTAAAGTTTCTGCATCACCCATAAATAGAAAAGTATTATCTAAATAAGTAAGTTTTAAAACAGCAGAATAATTATTTAACTCACTATAATTATCACTATTAGGAGCGATAAACTCTAGTTTTAAATTATCATCATCAAGAACAACTACTCCACTCTTAGCAGTCTTAACTTTAAGGCCTTTATTACTAATAGCAGTAAGTAAATCAAGATAAGTCTTACTAGTAGAACTAGCTCTAGGCATATAAATAGAACCTATATCAAAAGTATTAATAACTTCTTCTAATCCTCCAATATGATCAGTATGAGGATGAGTACCAACAACATAATCTATCTTTTTAATACCTAAATTATTAAGATAGTTAATAACATTTTCGCTCTTATAAACTTCCCCTGCATCAATTAACATAGTTTCATTATTAGGAAGTTGTATAAATATAGAATCTCCCTGTCCTACATCAATATAATTAACTCTTAAAGTGTCTCCACTAAAAGTAGAAACACTTGTCATATCATTACTTTCTACAAAAGGATTAGCACATCCTACTACTAATAAACATAAACAGGTTAAAAATACAATTCTTATCTTTCTCATAATCTACCTCTACTAAAAGTATATCATACGTATCTTAAGAAGTAAATTATTTATACAAATTTGGAGTACAACTCCAAAAAATACAAAATTATATCTCTATCTCTTTAAAATAATTTTCTACCCCTTTAGTAATAGAATTAGCAAGTTTTTCTTGATAACTTTCTTTTTGTAATAAATACCTTTCATTAGGATTAGATATAAAGCCACACTCTATTAAAACACCAGGTACTCTTGTATTAGAATAAAGATATAAATTGGTCTTAATAACTTCTCTATCAGTATTTAAATCATTTTTAAATTCATTCATAATAGATTCAGCAAGTACTAAATTATTAGGATTAATTGGATGATATAAAACCTCAGCCCCACTAACACTACTATGATAATGATAATTTATATGAATAGATAAATACAAATCACTCTTATTCTCTTGTATCTTTAATATTCTTCTATATAAATCTCCCCTTTTCTTAGCACTATCCCATTTACTAGATAAATCACTATCATCTTCCCTTATCATATAGACAGTCGCACCTTTTTCCTTCAACACTTTCTTTAACACTTTAGATATCTCTAAATTAAGATCCTTTTCATAAAGTTTACCATAACTAGTACCTGAGTCCCTACCTCCATGACCACTATCTATCGTTATCACTTTTCCATTTAAAGTCTTTTTAGGCTTAATCTTAGCATCAACAAACTGTAAAGACATCAGTAAAACTATAAACATAATTAAAAAAAGAACTTTATATTTTCTTATCATTATAAGCACCCATTAAATTATATGTTTTTAATAGCATAAAATATTATCTATATCATTTTTCTTCTAATAATTCTAAATCTTTAATTCCTTTATTATTAACTAAAATATCCATTTGTTTTCTAGCAATACTATTTAGTTTTACAAGTCTTTCGCTTTGAGGAATATTACTAGCGATAAATTCTGCATTAATACTTTCCAAATTACTTAAAATAACTAAATGTAACAAATCAGTATAATCTCGAATATTGCCTTCAAGAGCAAGTGAAGGATTTTTATCTCTCCACTCTTTAGCAGTCATTCCGAACAATGCTACATTTAAAACGTCCGCTTCATTTGCATAAGCAAATCTTTTTTGTTTATCGGTTAAATTAGGTACAATATAGTTCTTAACAGCATTAGTATGAACTAAATAATTAACTTTTTAAAGTATTCTATTAACATGCCATTCCACTTTTTCCTGATAAGCAACATCTCTTTTTAAATGTTGAAATTCCTGAATAACATAAAGTTTAAATTCGGGACTTAACCAACTAGCAAATTCTAAAGCAATATCACTAGAAGCATAAGTTCCTCCATTATTACCAGACTTTGAAATGATTCAAACTGCATTAGTCTCTTTAATCCATTTCTGTGGTGACATATAAAAACTATTTTTACCAGCTTCATTCATAAAGGTCTCGAATTCGTGACCTTTGAAATTTTTATTATTTAATTTTTCCCACAAACCTAAATAAGCTAAAACATCTTTATTTCTCATCCAAGCATAAATAGGAATTTTAGGTTCACTTGGATTAGCATATCTAGCTAGATCAGTTAAAGAAATATAATCAGTATCCCCCACACTCATAACCCTTATCTTATTCTATTGAACAACTATTTCTGTTTCAATGATATCTTTTTTCATAACGACCCCCTATATATTAAATTAGTGTTCATTATATTATATACAGCAAATAAAATTTTACTTTTAGCCCACTACTATTAACACATTTTGCATAACTTACAACTAGAGGTGTTATAATGTTAGATTCATTTAATAATTTATCACCAGTTTTACAAGCATTTATTGCCTGTCTCTTTACTTGGAGTATAACGGCACTAGGCGCAAGTATAGTTTTCTTTTTTAAGAAAGTGAATAAGACTCTAATGGATGCTCTATTAGGTTTTGCAGCAGGTGTCATGATAGCAGCTAGTTTCTTTAGTTTAATTTCTCCTGCGATTGAAATGGCTAATGAGTTAAATATGACTAGTTGGATAGTAATATCACTAGGTTTCTTATCAGGAGGAGTTTTACTATTTATCGGTGATAAAGTCTATGATTATTTGAGTAAATTAAGAAAGGATGAAAATAGTTCAAAAGCTAAAAGATGCTTTATGTTAATATCATCAATTACACTTCATAATATCCCCGAAGGAATGGCAGTAGGAGTAGCCTTTGGTTCTCTTGCCTACTCTCTAACAGGTTCTACTCTAGCAAGTGCTTTAACTCTTGCCCTTGGTATAGGATTACAAAACTTTCCAGAAGGTAGTGCTGTATCTCTACCATTAAGAAGGGAAGGTTACACAAGAGGTAAAGCTTTCTTTTATGGACAACTATCAGGAGTAGTAGAACCAATTGCAGCCGTTATAGGTGCCCTACTAGTCTTAAAAATACAATTAATACTACCATTCTTATTAGCATTCGCAGCAGGAGCCATGATTTATGTTGTTGTAGAAGAACTAATCCCAGAAAGTCAAACTAATAAGAAAAAAGACCTAATGGCCTTATTTACAATTCTAGGATTTATGGTAATGATGATATTAGATGTTGCCCTAGGTTAAGAGTCACTTGACTCTTTTTTTACTCTAAGTAAAGTTTCTGCCCTGCTTTTAATTCTATTGCATAAATATCATCACTCTTACAAGTAAATATAAGTTTAGGTTTAACTACTTCAGTATTACTGTTATTATCATCAACAGTTGTATCAGTATCAGTCGTATTATCAGAAGAATTATTATCTTCTACTGGATCTTCAACTATAGGTTCTTCTGTAACAGGAGTATCTGGAACACTAACCTCAGGCTCTATTTTCTTAAAAGTATAACCATTATTATTCAAAACTGTAATACTATCATCTATCCATAAACACTCTGTAGGATTCTTTCCATTATTAATAGACCAGTAATTAGCACTATTTTGATGCCACCCACTACCAGTAAACTTACCTCTACCACATTCCATATGAACATGATTACCACTAGCATTACCTTTTGTACCTTCTTCATAAAACCTTTCTCCACGATTTATTACTTTCCCCACAAAAAGATTTGAAACATCATTATCATGAGCGAACATCATCGTCATATAATCAACTGTTCCATCAGGATAAATTACAGGTTCACTACTCTCAAGCCACACTTCATTAGCATCCCCAGTATAAATTTTTCTAATAACACCAGTAAAAGGAGCGACTATAAAGTCAATTCCACTATCACTCCCAGCATCATCAATCGCATAACTATCAGCATGAGTACCAGTCATATACCCTTGTGTTATTCTCATATAAGGACTAGGATATATTGGTTTTTCCATTACTTATCACTCTCCGTACTTATAATATTAGACTTCTTTACTGTAATATAATCAGTATTAACTAAAGAAGAATAATCTTTAAGTTTACCATCTAAAGACTTATAAAGTGTATCAGCACCTATAAAACTAAAGAAAGATACCCATAGACTATTAGGAAAATCTACACTCGTAAAAGTAATACAAAAAAGTGTCCCCACTACAAAATTAACTACTAAATTATAAATAACTAAACAGCTAGAACATGGAAAATATTTCTTTGTCTTCTGAATAAAAGCACAAGTTATAACACTAAGAGCGATTGCAACAACTAACATCTGTTGTAATAGTGTTAAATTTAACATTTCCTTCACCTCTAAAATAGTCTATGAGAAAAAAAAAATAAAGAAACATTGTTAGCCCATAAGCATTTTTATAAATCCTAAAACTAATATATGTAATGGATAATATAAATAGAAAAATAACTTACACTTTTTACCAAGTTTCTTATTATAAAAATAAATTAAGATTAAAGAAAATAACAAAAAGTATTGCATCCCTTCTCCAAGTATTAATGTTGATAAACTAACTGATATAACAACAAGAGGAAAATTATCTTTAAATAAGTAGAAAAAACTAATAACAAGAATACCTAACATTCCATAACTAAAATTTAAAAATTCTCCCATTAATCCCATAATAACAATAATTAATAAATATGTAATAGGTAATATAATAAATAAATCCACCTTATCTTTAAAATATCTCTTAATTAAACCTTTACTTTTATCTAATAAAAACAAAGTTAAAAGACCTAAAGCAAGAGTAAAGAAAATATTATTTGCACCTCTATAAATAAAACTACCAAAGAAAACATAATCATAAATAACTTCTGAAATTAAAGCAAGTACTAGAAGTCTTAAGAAATATTTACTAAAGCTTTTAGTATGAACATATCCTTCTGTTAATAAAAAGGCAAAGATAGGAAAAGAAAGTCTCCCCACTGCTCTCAACAAATTATAAAAAGGTGTACCAAAAACAACGCCAATATGATCTATTGTCATGGTAATAATTGCAATCAGTTTTAAATCAAAATTACTCAAACACTTTTTCATAAATAAAGTATAACAAAAAAATGCCTGAGGGGCAACGTACTTAACATACGCTTAGCATTTAGCTACCTACCTCAGGTCTTGTATATATAATATCACAAACAAATATCTAAATCTATACCAAAAAGAAACAAGAACTATAAACTAGACTCTTGTTTGTATAAACTCTACAACCTAAAGTTTTGTAATAACATATTAATATAAAATTATTATCACTTTATTAGTTTCAACTTTTTACATCTATTATAAACAAAACTAAAAGGAACATCAAACTCATTTTCTAATTCTTCAAAAAGACAATCTGAATAATAAAAAACTGCTTCTTCTAAATAATCTCTTGGTAATAACAAAGACTCTGCAAATAACAAGTCTTCTTCATATTGTACCAAATTAGTAGTATACAATTTTTTATCAGGATATATATATTTAAAATCTTCACTAGTATAAATAATATAATCTAAATTATTCTTTTCCTGCTCTATTTTAGAATAATAACACATTAAAGTACTAATAGCAGAAGCTAATCTAACTCTAATATATCTGTCTTCCATTATAATATCATTTTTATCTAAATTATTTTTCCCTAAACTTTCATCTAGATAATATAAAATACCTCTTTCATCATCAAAATCAAAAGCAAAACCAAATTCATTATTATTTGGTGTTTTTTTTAAAGTTTGAACTGGTCTAAGCTCAAAATCTAATTTTTCATCCCAAAATTTTTTTATATCAAATCCAGGTTCTAATTTATATTTATAAATAAACTCATTTTGAACAAATTCATCCATCTTCTCTGTAGTTAATAATCTCATTTCATTTCTCCTTTCAAAAAAAGAACATCTTATAAAGATGCTCTTTAGAAACAATAGATTAACGTTTACTAAATTGTGGAGCACGTCTAGCTTTCTTAAGACCTGGTTTTTTACGTTCTTTCTTACGTGCATCACGAGTAATAAATCCTTCAGCTTTTAATACTTTACGGAAACTATTCTCAGAATCTGCTGGAGTAGATGCATCATATTGTAATAATGCTCTAGTAATTCCTAATCTAACTGCACCAGTTTGACCAGAAAATCCACCACCAGTTACATCTGCATCAACATCAAACATATCACGAGTATTAGTAACATCAAGTGGTTGAGTTAAATCCATAACTAAAGTTGGATATGGGAAATATTCATTAACATCACGACCATTGATAGTAATCTTACCAGTTCCTGCTGTAAGTCTTACTCTTGCAACACTAGTTTTTCTTCTACCAGTTCCAGTATATACTTTTTTCTTATCTGCCATAATTTAACCTCCCTATACATCCATCTCGCTAGGTTTTTGAGCCATATGTTTATGATCACTACCTGCATAAACAAATAGTTTCTTATACATCGCTCTACCTAAACGATTCTTTGGTAACATTCCTTTAACAGCTTTACGGGCCATTTCTTCAGGATACTTCTCAATCATTTCTTTTGCAGTTCTAGTTCTTAATCCACCTGGATACTGAGAATGACTATAATATTTCTTATCTTCTAACTTATTACCAGTAAGTAAAACTTTAGAAGCATTAATAATAATTACATAGTCACCACAATCAATATGAGGTGTATAAGTAGCTTTATGCTTACCACGTAAGATATGAGCAGCCTTACTAGCCACACGACCTAAAGGTTTACCTTCAGCATCAATTACGTACCATTTTCTCTCTACTGTTTCTTTCTTTTGCATATAACTTTTCATAATATTCTCCTTTACTAAATAACCTAAGCTTTCCCACAGCCTAAGTTCTAGTGGGGATATAAAATGTACCGATTAAAATTATAGCAGTGTTCCCTTAAGAAGTCAATCCTTTTTTTATCATCAAATTATGATTATAATAATAAAAAGGAGTTAAACTTATGATAGAAGTAATTAAAAGAAACAAAAAAGCAATATTATTTTTTATCTTTTGCTACATTATGATTTTCATTTTTAATTTTTTAAGACCAATAGATATGGACCTAATGTGGAATTATGGTTTCAGTAAAAACATTAGTGATGGTCTAATTATGTATAAAGATTTTAATATGGTAATAACACCATTATACCCTGCCATAACAGGACTATTAATGAAAGTATTAAGTGATAATTTAATAGTATTTTATCTAATAAATGCTCTTTATGCCCTATTTACATTAATAATAGTATATAAACTAGATAAAAGAATAATTTTTCCCTTTTTTATTTACTTTATCTTTGATACTGCCCCAAGTTATAATACTCTATCAGTATTTTATATATTTTTATTAATATATTTAGAAAAACATAATAAAAGTGATTACTTAATAGGACTAATAATAAGTCTAGCTTTTCTAACTAAATCAAGTATAGGAATATTTTTAGCCTTACCTACTCTTTATTATATAAAGAAACCTAAAAAGATATTAAAAAGAATATTACCAGTTATCATAACAAATCTACTAGTAATAGCATACTTCTATCTTAACAATGCTCTATTTGATTATATAAACTTTGCCTTCCTAGGATTATTAGACTTTAGAAATGGTAATGGTAACTACAATATAATAACACTCCTTACAATATTAATTATAATATATATTATAAGAGAATATCTAAAGACAAAAAACTTTGAACTTTTATATATACTAGTCTTCATGATAATGGCATATCCTTTATTTAATCCAAGTCATTTTCTAACGGCAATAATTCCTTTAGTTTATTATTTACTAAAAAAATATAGAAAAATAAATAATCTCATCATCAAAACAGCGCCTATTTTTATCTGTCTTCCAATCTTAGCATTAGTAATAAACTATATAACTTGTAATCCAAAATATGATAATAATTTATTTAAGTATAGATATCTTCAAAATGAATATATGTCTGATATAGAAGCCATAAAGAATTATTTTCATGATGATTATAGCAATGTCTATTTCATCTTAATGAATTCTTATCTATATAAATTATCATTAAATATTCCTATTAATGAATTTGATTTACCATTAAAAGGTAATCTAGGCTATAATGGCGAAGAAGAATTAATTAAAAAGATTAAAGAAATAAAAGATGGTAGTATTATCGTTATTAATAATGCTTATTATGAAAAACAGAAGATGGTTCAAAAAATCAATCAAGTAAAAAAATATATGATTACATAACTAAAAATTATGGTTCAATAGGTCAATTTCACAAGTTTAAAATCTATGTAAAAAATTAGATGGTATTACCAACTAATTTTTTTATTTTCTTATTATCAACAATATCATTATCTTTTAATAACATCCTATATTTTTGATTAAGATCATCAAAATAATCATTTAACTTAGGATATTTCCCTACTAAATCTTGCATTTTATTTCTTAATCTATATACATTAATAACTTTATCTAAACATTTACTTTCGTCATAAGAAAAACAAGGCCTATAAGCATCTATATCATCTTCTGCTTCATATGATAATTCTTTTATCTTAAAAACTATATCATCATTATCTTTTAAACCTATAGTCCTATAATAATCAAGATAATAGTGTGAAGAATCACATGAAGGACCATCAGGTGACTCATTAACTTCACAAAAAATATCTAAGTTAGTATCATAGTTTTCATTAATAAAATCTTTAACATTATTAATAATATTATACTTATCAACCATAAACCCTGCCTCAATTTTTCTTTCTTTTTCTCTTAAAATATACTCATCTAAACATTTTTTCTTTTGTTCTTGATATATTATAATATCATCTTTTTTTAAATCTAAATAGCAATCAAGAAAATCAAATAATTGATTATCTTCCATAGATTTTAAATTATTAGAATATCTATATACAACAAGACTAATAAAAAAATCTTTTAAATAATTAACATTCATATCATTTTGAAAAGAAGAAGCTTTTATATATTTATCTATTTTATATGGAAATATTAAAACACGATTAATACCCTTATAAAATGTATCTCCATTATAAAGATCATTTATTTCTAATTTCAAAGATTTAGATTTTTCATCCTTAGGTAATGCTATCAAACTATTAATTTCATTTATAGAAACATCATATTCTTCATCCTCATAACTTTCTAATAAAGTTTTAAATATCACAACAATTTGTCTTAAAGAATAATCTTGCCCTAATTTTTGAAATCTATTATATTCATCACACACCCTAAATAATTCTTCATACAAACTCATAATCTCACCTCATTTTTTAAATATTATAGAATAATACTAAAATAATTGCAATAGACAAAACAAAAAAAATAGTGTATAATCTAAATCGGTTAGTTCTTCGGGTTAAAAGAAAGGAGAAATAATGAATAAAAAGTCAGACGAAACAAAAATAATTGTTTTAGGTGGCTTAGGAGAAGTAGGAAAAAACATGTATTGTGTAATGCATGAAGATGAAATTATTGTTATAGACGCGGGAGTATCTTTTGCAGAAGGAGAACTTTTAGGTATAGATTATGTCCTTCCAGATTACTCATTTTTACAAGAAAACGAAGATAAAATTAAAGCACTACTTATTACTCATGGTCATGAAGACCACATAGGGGCTATTCCCTTTTTATTAAGAAGTGTTAATATTCCTGCTATCTATGCACCTAATCAAGCTAAAGAATTAATTAAATTAAAATTAGAAGACAAAAATATTAGATTTGATAATTTATTTGCATACGATGAAAATACAAAATTAAAATTTAAACATATGGAAGTAGAGTTTATTAGAACAACTCACTCTATTCCTGATTCTCACGGTATTGCTATAAATACTCCAAATGGAAGAATCGTAACAACAGGAGATTTTAAATTTGACCTAACTCCTATTGGACCAATGGCAGATTTATATAAAATGGCTAAAATGGGTGAAGAAGGAGTAGATTTATTGATAAGTGATAGTACTAATGCTCTAAACGAAGGAATGTCAATTAGTGAATCACGTGTTGATGATGCTATTATTGATATCTTTGATAAATACAAATATAATCGTATTATAATTGCAACTTTTGCCTCTAATATTTATAGAATAAAGCATATATTTGAATCTTGTTATCAACATGGTAGAAAAATATGTGTCTTTGGTCGAAGTATGGAAAATAATATTGATATCTCTATTAAAGGTGGATATATTGACCATAAAGAACTATTAGTAACACCAGAAGTTGCCAATACCTTAAAACCTGGAGAAGTAACAATCCTTTGTACTGGTTCCCAAGGAGAACCACTTGCCGCTCTATCAAGAATAGCAGATGGAACTCATAAACAAATTAAATTAAGACCAGATGATATTGTTATATTTTCATCAAGTGCCATTCCTGGTAATGCTTTAAGTATTCATAAGACTATTAATAAGTTATATTTAAAAGGTGTTAAAGTCTTTACAAACATGACTATGAATAACTTACATACATCAGGTCATGCTAACCAGGAAGAATTAAAACTAATGATTAGATTACTAAAACCTAAATACTTAATGCCATTCCATGGAGATTATAGAATGTTAAAACAACATGCTAATCTTGGAATTGACTGTGGTATTCCTAAAGAAAATACTTTCATATTGAAAAATGGTGATAGTCTAATCTTAAAGAATCATAAAATAACTAAAGGTGAAAGTTATCCTAACAATGATATTTATGTAGATGGTTCTAGAATTGGTGAAGTTGGTAGTGCCGTTATAAGAGATAGAAAAATAATGGCTAGCGATGGTATTTTGGTAGTAATTGCCAATCTTAATTCTAAAGAAAGAACACTCCTAACTAAACCTAATATTACAACAAGAGGATTTGTTTTAGTAAATGAAAATGAAGAATTAATAAAAAGGATTGAAAAAGAAGCTACTAATGTTATTAATGAGAAATTAAAAGATAAAAAAGCTACATTTACTGATATTAAAAATCAACTAAGTTTAGATTTAATACCATTTATTATGAATCTAACTGGAAGAAGACCATTAATATTACCAATAATTCTAGACATAAAAAAATAGAGTTCAACCAAAACTCTATTTTTATTTTGCTTCTTCAACTGCCCTAGTCTCTCTTACTACTGTTATCTTAATAGTACCAGGATAGTTTAAAGTAGATTCAATTTTTTCTTTAATATCACGAGCTACTCTATGAGCTTCTAAGTCATCAATCTCATCTGGTTCTACTATAACTCTTAACTCTCTTCCTGCTTGCATAGCATATGCTTTAGAAACACCATCTATATCATTAGCAACTGCTTCTAGTTGAGTTAATCTCTTAACATAATTCTCTAACGAATCATTTCTTGCCCCAGGCCTACTAGCAGAAAGAGCATCAGCAACAGCAACTAAAGTAGAAATAACAGATGTTGCTTCACTATCTCCATGATGAGATGCTATAGCATTAATTACAACATCATTTTCTCCATATTTTTTAGCAAGTTCAACACCTATACTAACATGACTTCCTTCAATCTCATGATCAACTGCTTTACCAATATCATGTAAAAGTCCAGCTCTTTTAGCAAGAGATACATCTTCACCAATCTCCCCTGCCATAAGACCTGCTAAATTAGCAACTTCAATTGAATGTTGTAAAGCATTTTGTCCATAACTAGTCCTAAAATGAAGTCTACCAATTATTTCTATTAATTCAGGAGCCATCTTAGTAATACCAAGTTCAAACAAAGCACTATTTCCATACTCAAGTATCTTCTCTTTAGTCTCCTTACATACTTTATCATAAACTTCTTCAATTCTTGTAGGATGAACTCTTCCATCTTTTATTAAAGTTTCAAGAGTTAATCTAGCCATCTCTCTTCTTAAAGGATCAAAACTAGACAATACAACAGCCTCAGGTGTATCATCAATAATAAGATCAACACCAGTAACTGCCTCTATAGTTCTAATATTTCTTCCTTCTCTACCAATTAATCTACCTTTCATCTCATCATTAGGCAAACTAACAACAGTAACTGTTTGATCACTAGCAATATCTGCTGCATATTTCTGCATAGAACTAACAATCATTTCCTGTGCTTTCTTATCAGCAGTCATCTTAGCATCATTTTCTTGTTCACTAATATAAATAGCAATTTCTCTTTTCATAGACTCTTTAACATTTTTCATAATCAAGTCATGAGCTTTCTCTTTACTATAACCTGAAATTTCTTCAAGCAAATTAATTTGTTCTTTCTTAATTTTCTCCACTTTTGCTTCTTTTTCTTGAATATCTTTCTGTCTTTGAATTAACTTTTCTTCTCTCTCATCTAAAGTAGATTCACGTCTTTGACAAAGTTCATCTCTTTTATCTAGACTAGCTTCTCTTTGTAAAAGCTTATTCTCACTATCTTTAAGTTCTGATTTCTTCTCTTTAATATCTTTATCTACTTCAAGTTTTAACTGATAACTCTTCTCTTTCGCTTCCATAACAGCATCGCGTTTTATCTTATCAGCATTTTTCTCTGCATCACTTAACATTTTATCTATTTTTTTAGAAGTTGTCCCTTCTCTTATATAAGCAACTAAAAAAGTTAATCCAAAACCACAAACTAATCCAAAAATTATAAGTAAAATGGAGAGTAACATTTCATTCATATTATACCTCCATTAGATATATACTTTAAATAAAAATCTAAACTATAATCTAATTCTATTGTAAGTTTTAAATTTAATGTTGTCAATGAATAATTTATTTATAACTTTTATTAGCAAAATAAAAGAATAAATGTTTAAGTACAAACTTTTTTAAAATACTGCCAAATATCAAGTAAAAAATAACAAATACTAATGCTACCGGTATAACATAAGACAAAGGATAAAAAATATATCTAACAAAAAAATATGGCAAATCAATATCAAATTCATTGATTAAATAGTCAAACCATTTTAAAAATAAAACATTTATAGAAAAGGAATTAACTGAAATAAAAGCTAAAACTAAAAACCAAATTTTAGTAAATTTCATACTTCTATCAATTATTTTTTGAGAAAAACTATTTAATTGTGAAACTTCTACTAAAGAATTAGAAAATAATAATCTATATGTTAAAAACAAAATAAAAGGAAATTCAAAAGCATAAAAAATCAATAATATTATCAAAAGATAAATAATAAATGATAGATTTAGACTATAAATAAGAGCCGCCAAAGAACCACCATTAACAAAATAAGCGATTAACATAATAAGCAAATCTATCAAAATAATCTTTAAACTCAAAGAAAAGAAAACATTATTAAATTCACTCATTTTATCATTAATAGAAATAATATTATCACTAACATTATTAGAAGAAAGTAATTCTGGATTATCTTTTATGGCAATATCACGTTCCTCTCTTAACTTTTTCTTATAATTATCCATAAATGCAATAATATCTTCATACAATTCAGAAGTAATTTTATTACTATTATTTAAGTTATCAATAATTTTCTTTGTATCATTAAACATCTTATCTAGCTCTTCATCATTCTTATATAAAGTAGAAACATTATTTTTTTCTAATTTACTAGTCTTTATATCAATCGAAAAAGGAATATTTTCTTCTAACACTTGCTTAATTATTTGTTGCTTATTAATCCTGTAAAATTCTAAAAAAGAAGTTTTAGCAAGATTAAATTGTTCTCTTCTAAGATCTATCTCCTTTTTCTTTTCAACATCACTCATAACCAAGTTTTTTTCTAATGTATTAATACAATTTTCTAAATCAGTTTTACTAATTAAATAATTTAACTCTAACTCTTTATACTTTTCAAACATAACTACTCACCTTAAACACAGTATACAAAATATATAAGGGTAATGCAAGTATCTTATTTATATTTATCTTTTTATATAAAATTTTATTAATGGGAGACAAAGATATATGATTAAGGTAAATATTGAAGAACTATTAAAACAAAAAAATCACTATTTGCACAGTCCGGCTAAGTAATGTATAATTATATTACAATTGTACATTAGTGAGTAACTGTGTAATTGTGATGTGGTGTCCTCTATACAGTTACTCACTAATGTAGAGAGGACACCGAAATGAAAAATAGAATTGATTCTTCAAGGCAACGTACGCCTTGGGATAATAAAGAAGATACTACTATCATCGAAAACTTTATACAAGATAAATATAAAGATAATTACAATTTAAAACATCCTAAATTAATTGATACAGATGAAGTAAAAGTTATTAATAGCATTACTATTAATAATTGTAGACATTGTGATAGCGATAGAATAAAGAAAAATGGCTTTACTAAAAACGGAGTACAAAGATATTACTGTTATGAGTGTAAAAGAAGTTTTTCTCCTACTACAGGTACAATATTTGAAAACCATAAAATATCTATAACAGAATGGGTAGAATTTCTATTAGATATATTCAATTATGGGAGTACAACATTAACTTCAAAAGTAAACAAAAATAGTATTAATACTTCTACTTATTGGCTGAATAAAGTTTTCTTACTTTTAAGAGAATATCAAAATGGGATAGTATTAAAAGGGAAAGTTTATATAGATGAAATGTTTTACTCAGTAATTAAGTGTGATATAGAAAAGAAAAATGGTAAAAAATTAAGGGGATTATCACGTAATCAATATTGTATTGGTATTGGTTATGATGGTACTAATATTATAGCCATAGTTGAAGGATTTGGAAAAACTTCAAGCGACCTAACTAAATTAACTTTTATAAATCATATTGAAGAAAATTCAAGACTAATACATGATGATGAAAAAGCTCATCGTAAGCTTGTTAAAGAACTTAAACTTGTTGATGAAAGTTATAGTTCTGCATGGCTAAAGACAAAAACGGACAAAGAGAATCCTCTTAGACCTATAAATCATCAATGTGATTTAATAAGACAATTTTTAAATACACATAGTGGTTTTGATAGAGATAATTTACAAGACTATTTAAATTTGTATTGTTTTATGAATAGTAAACCTAGAAATAAACTTGAAAAAGTAAACATATTATTAGAGTTAGCATTAAATACTAAAGTCACTTTGAAGTATAGAGATTTATTTGAAACTAAAGAAAAAGATGGCTAATAGTATAATTAGCCACACTGTGCAAATAGTGATTTATATTTTTTATTTGTGTTTTAAAATCTAGTGTATTCATTCATACACGCTCCTTTCTTTACTAGCACTTTGCCAGTAGAAAGTATTATAAGTATTATCATAGAAAATAAAAAGAGATTTCCTTTATTTACAAAGAAAACTCTCTTTTTCTATGATAATATTTCTTCTATGATAAAATATATGGATTATTATAACTACCATTACCATTTAAAACAAGAAGAGAGGAATCAATATATAAAGTTGGCCAAACCGAACCTTCTCCCCATGAATAATACGCTCCATATAAATAACCATAACTGTGAACATAAATATTAGAATAAGAAACATTAGTTGCAGGTGTTAAAGTCCAATACCAATCAGAAGAATTATAAGGCATTCTAAAAAAATAAGTATAGCTATTTTTACCACTACAAGAGAAATTTCTATTAAAACACTCATCATTAACTCCATAAGCAAAAGTATAAACATAATCGCTTGGATAAATAAGTCCTATCTTTCCATACCAATATATACTATTATTTCCATATATTTCACTATTTCTTTCTAGTTCATAAAAATCATTTCCGTCATAATCTGCATATTCAGAATTACTATTGGGATTTGTACCAGCTAAATAATATTTAACATCCACTATATAATCTTTATATTTATCTTTTATACCAGTATTAGTAAAATCACAAGGTACAGTAGCATTATTTTGACCAGAATAACATCTACCATTACCACTATTATAATAAAGACTACCACCTACACCAGTATAACCAGGATTAAGTAGTTTCATTAATCTAGAAGTTGGCCAATCGTTTGAACCTTGAAAAGTAGTGGCACCTGTACTTTCATTTCTATTATCATATGCAAAATTACCTATCACATCATCTCTTACTAACTTAATAAGTGATTCCTTACTACCATCACTTTTTTCTACTGTAAATATTCCGATTATTAACCATAACTCATCATTAAACTTTATATAATTATTAGGGTTATTTCCTATATATCTATAATCTATTAACTCAGAATCAGTCCAACCAGATTGTTGTAAACCAGCAGTATGATTAAAGGTATACATCTGACTCTTTTCGAACTCACTACTTGTACTGTAATCTCTATTATCTACATCATTACTTAATTTCATAATATAATCTTTTAATGATATATCTTCATATTTCCCTATTGTTCTTTTATCTTCATCTATAGTTAAATCATTATAATCTAGTCCTACTTTTACTACTAGTTCTATCTCTACATCTTCACTTGTTTCATTTCTTACTCTTAAATTATATATATTACTAGAGCCTATAGTTCCATCTTTCTCTAAATTTATCCCAACAGAAGTTGGAGGTATATTTTCACTATCTGCTAAATAACCCAATATTACTCCTTCTGTTTCTTTATATGCTATATTAAATCTTGCTATTCTATTGTTTGGGTTAGTTAGAACTACTTCATAATCACTTATAGTTCCTTTAGGTATTGTTATTATATTAGACTCTTCATCATCTATCGTCATTTTATATTCTAAGTTCCCTGTTACTATACTTATAGCATTACTCTTCTCTTTTGTCACTGTAAACATAGCATATGAAAAATAGCCTCCTAATATTAATAGAGTTATTATAATCATTACTATCATATATATCTTACTAAAACTTGTTTCTAATAATAATTTTTTCATTTTCTTACTCCTTCCATTATTACACTATAAAAAGAATAGAACTTGCCTCTATTCTTTCAAGTCATAATGAAAGAAAGTATTGTTTAAACTACCATTTTGGTAATTTAAGCCCCCCCCCCCAGGTAACACATTGTAAACAGATTTTTCTCATACTTTTACCTTCTTTCTTATCTTTATCATTATTAATTATATCTTATAATCCACCATTATTCAAGAATTATTCATTAGTTTTTTCTAAACTAATACCATAATACTCTCTTACTTTTTCTTCTATCTCTTCTTTTAACTCTGGTTTATCTTTAAGTAATAACTTAACATTCTCTTTACCTTGACCAAGTTTCTCACCATTATAAGAATACCAAGAACCAGTTTTCTCAAGAATACCTGCTTCACTACCTAAATCAATAAGTTCACCTTCTTTAGATATACCTTCTCCATACATAATATCAACAACAGCAGTTTTAAATGGAGGTGCTACTTTATTTTTAACAACCTTAACTGTCGTTTTATTACCCATAACTTTATCCCCAATTTTTAACTGTTCATTACGTCTAATATCAAGTCTAATAGTAGAATAGAACTTTAAAGCTCTACCACCAGGAGTAGTCTCAGGATTACCAAACATAACCCCTACTTTTTCTCTTAATTGGTTAATAAAGATTGCAATTGTATTAGTCTTATTAATAGTTCCACTTAATTTACGTAAAGCCTGTGACATAAGTCTAGCCTGTAATCCAACATGAGAATCCCCCATCTCACCATCAATCTCTGCTTGAGGAACAAGTGCTGCTACTGAATCTATTACAATTATACTAACCGCTTCACTTCTAACCAAAGCCTCACATATTTCTAAAGCTTGTTCTCCAGTATCAGGTTGAGATAAGATAAGTTCATTAGTATTAACACCTAATCTTTTCGCATAAACAGGATCAAGAGCATGTTCTGCATCAATAAATGCTGCTCTTCCTCCAGCCTTTTGTACTTCTGCAATCGCTTGAAGAGCAAAAGTAGTTTTACCACTAGATTCAGGTCCATATATTTCAATAATACGTCCCTTAGGATAACCACCTATTCCTAAAGCAATATCAAGACTTAAACAACCACTAGATACAACATCTAACTTCATATGAGGATTATCCCCAAGTCTCATAACAGCACCCTTACCAAACTGCTTCTCTATATCAGCTAAAACAGCCTCCAAATTTTTATCTTTATTAACTTTACTAGTCATTTTACTCATAATGTCCTCCTCAAAAAATAATTACAATACCATTGTATAAAGTAAAATTTAAATTGTCAAGCTTTTTTCGAACAAAAGTTCAATTTTAAAAATTCAGTTGATTTTTAGGCCAAATTTTCAAAATTCACATAAAAAAAGAACCAAATTAATCATTTTTTGGTTCTAAAATAAGTTTTTTATTAAGATTAAAGTACTCTATCATAGAAATTATAGACATAATAGTCGCAAAATAAACTAGAAAATCAGCAACTCTAATATTCCAAAGTTCAAATGGTAAATTATAAAAGAATACTAAAACTAATCCCACCATCATTGAAGCAGTTTTAATCTTACCAGATTTAATCGCTGCAACTACTTTACCCTTACTAGAAGCTTGCATTTTAATAGCATCTACAACAGTATCTCTAAATATAATAATAACAGGAATAGCAACAGGAATAAATCCCTTATAAGCTAATATAATTAAAGCACTATTTACTAAAACTTTATCAGCTATAGCATCTAACATTTTTCCAAGGTCAGTAACTTGATTATTTTTTCTAGCCAAATGCCCATCCAAGAAATCAGTTAAACTTGCTATTACAAAAATAACTCCTGCAATTATATATTCTGTCTTTATATAGATACCGCTAACTTCAATCTGTGGAAAACTAAATCCTACAAGATAAAATGGAAAGATTAAAATAATAATCATTACAATAGATAATATAATTCTTAAAACAGTTAATTTAGTAGGTGTATTCATAAACTTCTATTCCTTTCAATTCACTTGTAGAAGCAGGCTCTCTATTTATAGTTTTAATAACAACTATTGAAATAATAATTGCCAGTAAAAAAATAACACCAGCTAGTACAAATGGCAACTTTTTTATTTTTCTTTTATACTCTTTTGTATAAGGGGACTGAATCTTCTTTGTATTTTCTAATCTTTCTTCCTCTTCTTTTTTCTTCTTTGCTTCCATAATATCATCTAAAGAAATCTTAGAGGTATGTTCAAATAAAAAGTCATTAAACTCATCTTGAATCTTTTCCTCACTAAGTCCTAAATATTTAGCATATTCCCTAACAAGTTCTCTCATATAATAAACATCTTTAAATGCCCTTACATTAGCACTCTCTATATTTTCAAGATAAGAAACATCAACATTTAAATCACTCGCTGCTTCTTCTAAACTAACACCATTACTTCTTCTTGTATCCTCTAGATAATATCCTAACTCTTTCATAGACTTATCTATCTCCTATCTTATAATTAATATTTAATAAGCCATGTTCTGTACCTATTTCTAGGTGACAAGTATTTATCTACTATTTCTAGTCCTTAAGAAAATTCATTTCTTTTCTTAAAGCTCCCCTACCATAATTTGGGTTTCTCACTCGTGGGGTTTACCGCGTTTCACTCATCTAGTTTCCTAGACACTCGTCTCTGTGGCACTTTATAAGCCTTTACCATAGAAAACCCTTAGGTAAAGACTAAGCCGTTAGTGTTAAACACTACCTTAAGTTATTTTTTCCTTAAGCACGAACACTACAATCATCTCAGACTGTGTGAGCATGGACTTTCCTCTAGGAATTAATCCCAGCACTTGTCTAAAATACTAATTATCATCTCTACCGTAAACTTCTTTTTCAAGTTGACTAAGTCTTCTTAGAATATCAAGATTACTAACTTCAGTTGTATCAGTATTCTTTCTAGCAATTTCTACATTCATCTTAGCATTTCTTAAATCTTGTTTTAAAGCCATAATTTCTCTTAATAATTCAGCTTTTTCTTTTTCTAAACTATCAATAATTGCAAAAAACTGCTCATAATCACCAATGATAACATCAAGAAACTGATCAACTTCTTTAAGACGATATCCTCTTGTATCAATTTTAAAATCTTTTTCTAAAATTTCCTGTGGTGTTAAAGTTATTTTATTCTGATACATCTAAATCACCAATCCCTTTACACTCTTATTTTAGAAAATATATCACTTTTTGTCAATCTTTTCTAGAAGAACTTCTGCATCTCTTATCATTAAAGCCTCCCTTATTTTATTACTAAGACCAGATAATATAAGTATTACATCATTATTATTCATAAGAATCACCATCCTTATTTACATAGTAATTAAAAAAAGAAAAAATAACAACAAATTCGACAAAACAAGTTTTTCTTTGACAATATAATATATTGTAGTATAATAATATCTAATTTTGAGGAGGAACACATTATGGATTTAATGGAAAATATTAAAGAATTTTTAGAAAGTGAAGAACTAATAAGTTTTTTTGAAATAAAAGGTTATAGACCATTAGCAGAAAAAGGATGGTTTAGACTATTAAATATTAAAAACAACACAATTGAAAGAATGGGAGTCTTTAAAGATATTAATAATGAAAAACGTATTCGTTTCAAAGGTAAAAACTGGGCTTTTTCCCTTAATAGAGATAATAATGATAAACTTTACTTAGACCACCTATTAATTGGTGATGTTGAAAAAAATGAATACACTTTTATAATGAGACATAATATCGATGAAAATAACAATAATGAATTTATAGTAAAACTTGTTGATAATAAAAACATAAAACACATATATCACATCAAAGATGACTGTATCCATATAACAAAAGAAACATTACCACCTAAAGAATTTGAATATAATAAAAACAATAAAGATAATAAATTTATAGAAAAACAATCTAATAAAAATGATAAGATAATTGAAGAATTCTTTTACTTTAAAGGTAAAGATAATAAACCAGCATTACTTGATTACAGTAAAGAATATCAAGATGCTTGCAAACAAGAATTTGTAATACTAGAAAACTCATATATAAGCATAACATCTTTTATAGCAAAGAGAATTCCATTCTTAAGTACATGTATTAATGAAAAAGCTAATGACAATGTAAAACTATACGAAATAAAAAGAAAAACAAGCACAACAAAACCTTATGAAAAGGCTGCTATAGATGATACTAAAATATATCAATTCACTAAAAAGAAAAATAATCAATAATTATAGATATTTCTAAAAAGATATAGTATAATTGTTTATAGGTGATAAAGATGAATTATCCTACTGGGATAAAAAAAAGTCATGAACAAGTAATTAACTATTCACATCGTGGTATGACACTTGAGGATGATATAAACGAAACAAATAGTTATTATAGAGATAAAGATATTGCATATATATATAAAAAACCAACACCAATTAAAGTCACTAAAGTTGATTTTAGAAAAGATAGAACTTCTACTATTAAAGAAGCTTTCTATATGGAACCATCAACAACAGACTATAATGGTATCTATAAAGGTTATTATATTGACTTTGAAGCTAAAGAAACTAAAAATAAAACTTCATTCCCACTAGCTAATATTCATAAACACCAAATAAAACACTTAGAAAATATTACAAATCATGGGGGAATCGGCTTTATAATTGTACGTTTTAGTGTACTTAATAAAACATATCTATTAAAAGCAGAGGACCTTTTTTCTTTTACTAAAACTAATGAAAGAAAATCTATTCCTTTAGATTTCTTTAATAAGAAAGGATATTTATTAAAAGAAAAGTATCGTCCTAGGCTTGACTACTTAACCGTAGTAGATGAATTTTTGGAGGTAAAAGATAATGGCAAAAACTAAATCTAAAAAAACTAGAGCAAAGACAAAAAGAAGCAAACAAGATAAAAAGTTATTTATGATCTTTGCAGGCTTATTTATTATTTTAATGATTATAGGATATTTTGTCCTAGGATTATTATTCACAGTCTTTATGGGAGTAGGTATCCTAATAATTGCAGGAATTGCTAAATTAGTAGATAGTGTAAAAAATAAACCAAAACAGAAAAAGGTAGTCAATACAATTTTAATTATTATACTATCACTTGGTATATTAGTAATGCTAGCAGGTATTGTCTTTATGATTTATATAGCAATATCATCTAATCCTAAATTTGATGCCGAAAAGCTAGATAGTAGTGAACCAACTGTTTTATATGATGCAAATGGTGAAGAATTCGCTAAACTAGGTAGTGAAATGCGTGATAAAGTAACTTATGATGAATTACCAGAAGTACTTGTAGATGCTATAATCGCTACAGAAGATTCAAGATTCTTCCAACATAATGGTTTTGATGCTCCAAGATTTTTAAGAGCCTCAATTGGTCAAGTATTTGGTAACTCAGATGCTGGTGGAGCTTCTACTCTATCAATGCAAGTTGTTAAGAATAGTTTAACATCTAGTATCGCTACTGGACTTGATGGAGTTATTAGAAAGTTCCAAGACATTTATTTATCAATATTTAAACTAGAAAAAAATTATACAAAAGAACAAATTATAGAGTTTTATGTTAATAACCATAACTTAGGTGGTAATGTCTATGGTGTTAGTCAAGCTGCTAGAGTTTACTTTAACAAAGATGTAGAAGATTTAAACTTAGCAGAAGCTAGTATCATAGCAGGAATGTTCCAAGCACCTAATGCCTATCGACCAGTAGAAGAAGAAAACTTAGAAGCTGTTACTAAAAGACGTGATACTGTTTTATATCTAATGGAACGTCATGGTTATATTACAGAAGAGGAAAAAGAACTAGCTAGTTCAATCAGTATTGAAAGCCTTGTTAATTACAATGCTTCTGCTGATACAAGTGGAAATAGTGAATATCAAGGATATATTGATACAGTTGTTGCAGAAGTACAAGAAAAAGTAGGAAAAAACCCATATACAACACCAATGAAAATATATACTAATCTAGATACTGAAAAACAAGATGGACTAAATAGAGTAATGAATGGAGAAAGTTACAGTTGGATTAATGATGTAATTCAAAGCGGAGTAGCTGTCCTAGATAGTGAAACAGGAAAAATACTAGCAATTGGTGCAGGTAGAAATAAAACTGGAGTTAATCAATTCAACTATGCTACAGATATGGTAAGACAACCTGGTTCAACCGCTAAACCATTATTTGATTATGGACCACTAATTGAATATAATAATGCTTCTACATTTGGATATAATGATGGTAATGATAATTACAAAATGTTTGTAGATGAACCTTACTCATATAGCACAGGTCAAGAAATAAATAACTGGGATGGTAAATTTATGGGTAATATGACAACAAGAAGAGCATTATCATTATCAAGAAATATTCCAGCATTAAAGGCATTCCAACAAGTAGATAATTCTAAAATATTAGAGTTCGTTCAAAAAATAGGTATAGAACCAGAAATAAATAACGGAAAAATACATGAAGCTCATGCTTTAGGAGCATTCGACGGTGTAAATCCTTTACAAATGGCTGCTGCATACTCTGCTTTCTCTAATGGAGGATATTACAATGAACCATACTCCGTTAATAAAATAATTATTACTAATACAGGTGAAGAATATACCCATGAAAGTGAAAAAACTAAAGCTATGGAAGATTCAACTGCATACATGATTACAAGTATGTTAGATGACACTAGTATAACTGGTGGTGGTGCTATGGATAATGTTGCTATGAAAACTGGTACTACTAACTTTGATGAAAATTACCGTAAAAAATTAGGTATGGCTGATGATGCAATTAGAGACTCTTGGGTTGTAGGATATACAACAAAAACAACAATAGCTATGTGGTATGGATATAAAGATACCAATGCTGAATCTGTTGCTCAAGGTTACTACTGTCACAACCTAGCTGGAACAGTACAACGTGATAGATTATTTACAGCCATTGCTAATGAAGTTTTTGAAGATAATAAAGAAGAATTTAAAATGCCAGAGAGTGTTGTTAGAGTACCATTAGTATCTGGAAGTTCAACTGCAAGAGTTGCTGGAACAGGATACTCAGGAAGTATACTTTACGAATACTTCAAAAAAGATCATGAACCAACAGGTAATGCTGAAACAAGTAATTTAGCAACACCAACCGGCTTAACCGCTACATATTCTAATGGTAATGTTAAACTTTCATGGAATGCAGTTAATCCAGGTAATACAGATTCATCATATGGAGAATTTGGATATAATGTATATTTTAACAATACCTTATTAGGATTCACAACTAATACAAGTTATACGATAAATAATCCAAGTAATCCTTATGGTACTTATAAAGTTGTTGCTACATTTAAAAAATATGATGGCTTAAATAGTGAAACTGCTACTTACACATTAGAAAAACAAAGTGCTAATCTAAGAATAACAGCAAGTACTATTAATGTACCAACATTTAATATAAGTGATATAACAAATTATGTAACCGTCTATAGTGGTTCAACAGATGTAACAAGTAAAACTAGCAATTGGACCTTATCAAGTATATCAGGACCAGTTACTAGTACATCGGTCTCCACTCTAACAGAAGCAGGAACTTACACCTTACGATATCGATTTACCTATGATGGAGAAACAAAAGAAACAGGTAGTATTACCGTAACTGTCACTGGAACTAATACAGGTGGTGATGGAGATGGAGGAGATAGTGGTAACGAAACTACACCTACTCCATAAACCTAAAAAGAAGCTAAATCCTAGCTTCTTTTCTTATACTTACAAATACTATTTAACTTACACCCATCACAATTAGGACTAATCGCTTTACAATGATATCTACCAAATAAAACAAGTTGTAAATGTCTTTTAGCCCAATTCTCTCTTTTAAACTTTCTTTTTAACTTCTCTTCTACTTCCCTAACACTATCCTCATCTTTAGCAAGCCCAAGCCTCTTAGAAACTCTTTCTACATGAGTATCAACAGCAATAGTAGGAATATTATAAAACTCACCTAAAAACACATTAACAGTCTTTCTTCCAACTCCAGGCATTGCCTCTAATTCTTTCCTTTTAATAGGAACTTTACCACCATAATCTAAGAATAATATTCTTGCAATCTCTTTAACATAAAGAGCCTTTTTTCTAAAAGAGCCAAGAGGTCTTAAAATATCTTCTATATCTTTAATATCTGCATTCATTAACTTCTCTATACTATCATACTTACCAAATAACATAGGAGTAACACTATTAACCCTTTTATCAGTAGTCTGAGCACTAAGGACAATAGCAATTAAAAGTTCATAATCATTATTATAATTAAGTTCACATTTAGGTTCTTTAAATAACTCATCTAAATAGTCTTCTATAACTTCTACTTTACTCATCTTCATCATCAAACCAATCATAATCAAAAACCTCTACAGGTTCTTTATTCTCTTTATTTTTACTATTAAGAAAATGTCTAACATCTTCACTAGTCTTTATTCCCTTCTTATCCCATTCATATAAAATCTTATCTATATATCTAATACTAGATACCCCATTAAGTACTGCTTCCTTAACAGCCTCAATAATAACACCATTATCAAATGTACTAGCCCAAGCTTTAATAAACTCTATCTCACTAGAATTAAGAGTCCTACCAAACTCTTTTTCAATAGTAGAAAAGATACTAGTATCAAGCACATCTTCATTATCTTTAATAACCTCATCACTAATAATAGAAGCTATTTTTTCATAGAATAAAGATATATCTACCTTCTCCTCCCCTATTCCTTTATCGTTTTTATATGTATCTATCATAAGTAATTTCTTATCAGTAAGAGAAGAAATTAACACTAATATATCTTTAACACTAAGACCTAACTCTTCACTCATTTCCTTAGGATCAAAGGTAAAAGTATTCCCCTTATCTTTTAAATACATTAAAAACATAAACTCTTCTAAACTTATATTTAACTTCTTATACTCTTTAAAAAAAAGAAGAGGTACTACTATACTTTTATTTTCTAATAACCTAACCAGTTGTTTCTGTTTCATTACACTCCTCCTTAACTAAATTAATACTAGTATATATCTTTTTAGCAAGATTTAAAAGGTCTTCTTTAGTATTACTGACTTCTAAATTTAATATATTAAGTTCTAACTCCTTCCATAATTTACTCATAATAGGACCATCTTCTATATTTAAGTAATCAATTAAATCATAACTATCAACTACTATATCACCTCTCTTATGAATAGGCATAGAATTATAGTTATCCATAATCTCTTTTTTAGAAATACCTATAATCTCTCCTGCTACTATACATGGATATAAATCATAGTAATAAAGAGTAGTATATGCTAAAGGATTATTTTTAATAGCATTTCTTATATCTTTCATTAAATTTAACTCATTTCTAGTAAAAGGATAAATATCATCTACTTCTAACATAGTCCATATACCAATTACTTGACTACATGGTATTACTTTATTAATATTTTCTAAAAATAACACATCTATTAATCCTAACTCTTTTATTAACATAATTCCCTTTTCTATATTAGGACTACTAAATATCTTATCTAACTCTTCTTTTTTTCTATTAATAGATAAATCCTTAAGTAAATATCTAGACTGTATAATCGCTTCTTTTACCTCTTTAGCAAGTTCAAAATCAAGTGTAGTTGCAAATCTAATCGCTCTTAATATTCTAAGACAATCTATTTTAAAAGACTCTAATGGATTAATAACAGTCTTAATTATTTTATTATCTATATCACTTCTACAACTAAGTAAATCAACTATATTACCAGCTTTACCCATACAAATAGTATTTATAGTAAAATCTCTTCTTTTTAAATCAGTCTTTAAATCATTAACATAGTTAATAGTATCAGGATGCCTATTATCTAAATAATTACCATCGTCTCTATAAGTAGTTATTTCAAATCTAATATTATTTAAATAAACAGTAACACTACCATAAACCTCATTATCTATATTAGCATTAGGAAATATTTTAATTAAATCTTTAGGCCTAGCATTAGTAGTAATATCAACATCATTAGATTTAATACCCATTACATAATCCCGAACAAATCCCCCTACAATATATGCTTCATAAGAATTATCTTCTATTATATTTAAAACTTTTAAAGCAGTTTCTAACATTGTTTTATCCCAACCTTTTCTACATATATTGTACCATTTAATCAATCTTTTTTAAAGTAAATGATATTACTCCATAAAGTTCATTTACTATATAGAATCTATAAATAATATTATAATCCATAGTATCAAAGATATACTATTAACAAGATAAAATCTTAATTTTAAGGTCTTATGTCTAAAACAAAACATTCCAAAAAGTGCTCCTAACGCTCCTCCAATAACACCAAACAGATATAGTAGTTTTTCACTAATCCTATAATAGTGTTTAACAGCAAGGAATTTATCTACTCCATAAATAATAAAGGTAAGAGTATTAATTATAATTAAATAAATTAACATAAAGAAAAAAAGCCATCGCTGGCTTATTTTAGTTTACTGCATCTTTAAGAGCAGATCCTGCTTTAAATGAAACAGCGTTTCTTGCTGCGATTTGAACAGTTGCACCAGTTCTAGGATTACGTCCTTCACGAGCAGCTCTTTTAGAAACACTAAATGTACCAAATCCAACTAGTGGGATTTTATCTCCTTTAGCTAATGTTTCAGTAACAGTTTCGCAAAATGCATCAATAGCACGAGTTGCATCAGCTTTAGTTAATCCAGCTTTTTCTGCAACAGCTTCTACTAATTCTACTTTTTTCATTTATAAAACCTCCTATATAATTAAGCATTTATCTTGCTTACATATTAAGGATAGCATGAAAGCCTTTCTAAATCAATGGTTTTTACTGATTTTTACATCAATTATTAGGTATTTGTAATACTTGACCAACAGAAAGTAAATTAGATGTCAAATTGTTTAACGTCTTAATAGCATCAACAGTAACACCAAAGTTATTAGCTATACTCCAAAGACTATCTCCTCTTTGTACTGTGTATGTTGTATAACTAGGATTAGTTGGATTATTAGTACTAGAACTAGGAATAATTAATACTTGTCCTATAGAAAGAAGATTAGATGTTAATCCATTAGCATTCTTTAAATCATTGACAGTAACACCAAATTTATTAGCAATACTCCATAAACTGTCACCTGATTGAACTGTATAAGTAGAAGGATTAGTTTCATTATTATTATCATCTTCTAAATCATCGCCTGCACTAAGACCAGGTATTATTAAAGATTGTCCTACACTTAAAGTATCACTAACTAAATCATTAGCATCTCTTATCTCTTGTACAGTAATACCAAATTTACGAGCTATACTCCAAAGACTATCACCTCGTTCAACTGTGTAATAGAACACTGCACCATCATTATCACTCTCACCATCATCTTCTCCACTAACACCAGGTATAGTTAAGACTTGCCCTATACTTAAAGTATCACTTGTTAAGTTATTAGCATCTCTTAATTGTTGTACAGTAACTCCAAAACGGTTAGCAATACTCCATAAACTATCTCCTCTTTGTACTGTATAAGTAGTAGAAGGCCCTGTTATATTATCATTATCATCATTACCATTACCAACACCAGGAATAATTAAAACTTGTCCTATACTAAGAGTATCACTTGTAAGATTATTTGCACGTCTTAAATCATTAACACTTATTCCATAACGACTTGCAATACTCCAAAGACTATCTCCTCTTTGCACAGTATAAGTAACATTTCCTCCAGTTCCATTATCAGTACCACCACTAGTAGGAATTCTAAGAAGTTGACCAACAGTAAGAGTATCACTTGTTAAATTATTAGCATCTCTTAACTGTTGTACTGTAACACCGAATTTACGAGCTATAGTCCATAGACTATCACCTTTAACTACAGTATAAAAATTAGTACCACTTCCTTCGGGAGGAGTATAAGGAACACCAGCATACCCTGCAATCGCTCTAACAACTGCTTCTACATAATTTAATAAATCATTTTGCAACTTAACCCTATCATTAGCATTATCAATAAAACCATATTCAACAAGTAAAGATTGCATAGGAGCAGTCTCTCTAATGATGTAATAATAATCTTTAGATGGATCTTCAGGAAGTCTTCTTTGATAATACTTACGCATAATTTGTCCTTCACTACCTATCTCTTCTAAGATAGACTGGGCTAAAGTAGAATTATTACGTAAAGCATAAATAACCTCTGCTCCTTCTCCACCTCCAGCATTTATATGATTAGATATAAGTATAGCATTACTACTACCTCCAAAAGCCTCATTAGCCCGTCTAAGTCTTTCCGTTCTACTTAAGTTTTCATCAGAATCTCTTGTTAAAACAGCAGGTATCCCTAACTGTTGTAACCTTTCATACATATATAAAGATGCATCTAATGTAAAATCTTTCTCTTGTAAACCAGAAGAAACAGCACCAGGATCAGCACCTCCATGTCCAGCATCTACAACAACACCTGTCACTATTCGCTCATTCATAATATTCACCTCTACATTAAAATATGTAAAAAGCCCTTTTTTGCTACTATTATAATTCTATAAACTCATCATTATAAGCTTTCATTATCATATCTTTAGCCAGTATATCAATACTATATAAGTCACAAATATTTACTTTTCTAATTTCATAATAATTATCACTAGAACATCTTTCTAATTCTTCTCCTCCAAGAATAGGAATACCATTAAGTATTTTACATTTAAAAAAATGAGCAATAGAAGTATCATCCTCATCAAATCCTAAATAACCAATAATATCAACATCTATCGATAGTTCTTCCTTCAATTCTCGTATTAATGTTTCTTCTAAAGTTTCCCCTTTTTCTAATCCTCCACCAGGTATAACATAATATTCTTTAAAAATTCCATCATCATTAACTCTTCTTCTAAATATAGCATATACTTTATCACCATCAATAATAATACCTCTAACACTAACTCTTTTTTCCATCAATTAACCTCCATATATCAAACATAATCATTTATCTTTAGGAGCAAAAGTTAAAACATTACCAAATATTTCTAATTCACTAGAATCACTATTATAAATAAGCACACTATCATCAATAAAAGTCTATTATGAACTACTACCTGCTTTTAATATCATCTAAAATATCTTCATAATTATTATCATTTAAAACATCACTCATAATTCTCAAATAACTTTCATACCTATTAATATTAATTAATCCACTAGCAACATCTTGTTTAACAATGCAAGAATCATATGGTTCATTATAATGTAAACAGTCACGATACTTACATTTCTCTTTAAAATTATTAAATTCAGGAAAATAATCTTGAATTTCTATTGGACTAAATGACGAAACATCAAGACTTCTTATACCTGGAGTATCTATAATAGATGAGTTTCCCTCCCATATATAATATTTAGAAGATGTAGTAGTATGACGACCACGTTTACTTTTACCACTAATATGACCAGTTTTAATTTCATCATCATTCATAATTGCATTAGTAAGTGATGATTTCCCAACACCACTATTACCAACCATTATAGCTTGCTTACCAAATAAATATTTTTTTAAATCATCAATACCAATATTTTGATATGTTGAAGTATAAATAACAGGAATATTAAGTTCTCTATAAGTATTTAGAATTTTTTCTTCTTTATTAGTTTTAAAATCACATTTATTTAAACAAATTAAAGCTTTAATATTACTATTTTGTAAAATCATTAAATACCTATCTATAAATTTTGGATGAAGAGGTGGTTCCTTAGCTGCAACAACAATTACTGCTATATCAACATTAGCAGCTATATTTTTTATTAAACCGACATCATCAAGTCTTGTACTATCCTTTTTAACTCGAGACAATAAAGATGTTCTTTCTAACATATTAATTATAAAATAAGTATTACCATTTTTATTTAATACAACCTTATCACCAGGAAAAATGACTTGATTACATACCATATTTATATCATTTCTAAGCTTTGCTAAAACTACTTCTTCATCATATAAAACATATGCATCTTTATATCTAACCTCAATTACTATTCCATATTTATCACTACTTTTAATAACAAAATCATCTGTTTTATTATTTTTCTTTCCTAATGTTTTTCCCTTTGCTCTTTTCTTTTTATCCATACTCTTTTTAGTTTTAAAACTTTCATAAGAATTATAATGTGCCATTAATAACAACTCCTATCTTGTATTATTTTAATATATTAATATTACCCATTTTTTATTATATAGTATATTTTTATTAAAGAAAACATATCATAATTATGAATATCTTGACAAGCTAAATTTTATCTTATATCATATTTATCAACTTAGTCCTTTACTTATAGTCTGGGACTTATAGAGGTTTTAACTGTTGCACCAGTAAGCAATGGTTTTTTATTTATAAAATTTTAAAAAAAGATACTTTATCAAAATGTATCTTTCTATCTATAACCATACCTATTATTATAACTAACTTCCATATTTTCTTCTTTTTTAGATATAGCATATAACATTAAACATCTATAAAAATCAGGACTCTTTTTATAATCATGTTTCTTAATAAAATTAATTAACTCTTTATTATCACCAGTCATAATACAATGAATACCAGTACCATAAGATATACCATCAATAGTAATTATTCTATTATAATAATATATTGGTCTTTTCTTATCTATTATAACAGATCCACTCATAGCAATATCTATAATCTTATATCTCTTTTTAGTAAAAACATCTTCATATATTACATAAGCATCTTCTCTATCAACACCAACTATTTAAAATAAACTTACATAAGAATTATTCATAGCATTTAACATCTTAACTTTATCCTCATTTCTAAGTTTATTCTTCTCTAAATATATCTCAGTTACTGAAGGTATACCTTCAATATTTTTATAGATAAATAGTTCGTCTAATATTGTTCTATCATCAGGATCATCATAATCGAAATTAAAAAATCTCTTATCTTTTAATTTATCAAAATTAACTTTACTAGTCATATCTTTAAGATATTTATTTATATCATATTTACCATCTAAAATATAGTTTTCCATACTATCAATAACTTCACTCTGTAATTTTCTAAATTTATTATACTTTTTAATATGAGCCTTTCTATTTAATTGATACTGTCTTGCATTAAAGAAAAGTCTAGCTCTATCTTCTTCACTAAAATTAGCAAGTATTCTTTCTAAAACATCATCCATAATTTTTTACCTCTTTCCTATTTATATTCATCTAATACTTATACTATTGTAAAATACAATAAACTTATTATCAAATAAATTTTTCAAAACCATTATTTATTTCTAATCTTGTAGCTTGTCTAATAATTCTTTGATATTAGAATAGTAATAAATATTTTCAATTAAGCATTGATTATTTGGCAATTTTAAAGGACTATTATCTACAAGTTTTCCTCCTACATGTTTGTAAAAGCCATTAGAAGGATTATCAACTAAACACCCAATTATCATATCTTTATACCCCATATCAATTAGTTCTTTTATTGCTTTATTAAAAAGAATTTTTCCGAAACCTTTATTTTTTACATTATCTAATAAATATAAGGCACCCAATTCTCCACAACTAAAATATTTTTCATATTTAGTTTTTCTAACTCTTAAAATTCCTACATATTCATTATCAACTTTAAGTAAAAACCTTCTACTGTCATCGTTTAATCCTTCTTTTAAATTTTGAATTGCTTTTCCTATTTCATCTTCTTGATTTATCAATTCTAAAAAATCATTATCTACAATTCCCTTATATGATTGTTTCCAAGCCAAAGCATTCACTCTAGCATAAAATTCCACATTATTTAAATTTAACTTTTCAATAACATAATTCATAAATCTATCTTCTCCTTATTTTTCTTTAATAAATTATTCAATAGACATAGAACAAATTTCTCCACTATTGTATTTAAAATAGCTTATCTCATCATTATATATTTCTAATCATCAAGATTAGATGTAACATATATAGTAGGATACTTAACTCCAAAGCTTCTATGAGAAACTAATTCTTTTTTAATTTTCTCTTCTAATCTTGTAACTTGTCTAAGCGTAAGATTAGCATCCATCTCTACCATTAATTGAATCTTATAATATTTACCATAACGTATTAAATAGAATTTAACTTTCTCTACTCCTTTTATATCTAATAAAAACTCTTCTATTTTCTTATAAAGCTCTAAATTATCTTCAACTTTACCTATTAAATTCATAGAATTATCTTTTAAAATATTAAAAGCTGTTTTAAATACAATAAATCCCATTACAAGTGCAACTACTATATCAACATATCTAAATATAACAATATCATCTGAAAATTGTAATGAAATAGTCGCCACAATAACTCCTATAGAAGAATATAAATCCATCTTTGATTCTTTATAAGATGTAATCAACAACTGACTATTTATCTTTTTCCCAACTGAATAAAGAAAAAACAAAGTTATTATCTTAAGTATTAAAGCTACAAATAAAATAAATAGTACTAAAAGCGAAGGAATATGCCATTTACTAATAAAACCATTAACTACTATGAAAATAGATAATAGTAATAATATAACTCCTATTACTAAATTTATAATATACTCCATCTTACCAAAACCAAAAGGATGACTTTTAGTAGGACGTTTTTTAGATACTTTTATTCCAACAAAAGAAACAATATCAGTAATAAAATCACTTAATGTTTGCATTCCATCTGATATTAAAGATGCAAAATTAAAATAAAGTCCTCCACCTATTTTTAAAATAGATATAAAGAAATTTATAATCATACTAAATACAAATACCTTAAATTCTCTTTTCATGCATAACCCTCTATACTTTCATATATATTAAAAATTAAAACTGAGTATTATAACGGACTCCTTTATCTTTTGTTTTTTTAGATATTTCATATAATGTAAGACATCTAAAAAAATCTGTACTCTCATTATAATCATGTTCTTTAAGAAATTTTCTAAACTCTTTATTCTTATAACTAAGATTACAATGAATACCAGTACCAAAAGATATCCCATCTACTGTAATAACTCTATTATACATGTAAATAGGATTATCATCATCAACTTTAGAAAATGCACTCATAGAAATATCAATTACTTTAAACTTTTTATGAGTAAATACATCTTCATAAGTAACATAAGCATTATCAAAATCTATGTCAGTTACTTTAAATAATCCTACATAAGACTCATTCATTGCCTTTAACAATTTAACTTTATCTGCATTTTTAAATTTATTTTTTTCTAAATATATCTCTGTAACTGAAGGCACTTCTTTTAAATTCTTATACACAAATAGTTCAGCAATTATAGATACATCATCAGGATTATCAGAAGATAGATCAAAGCCCTTTAAATTTTCAAAACTACTATCTTCTCTATCCTTATTTAATTCATCTATATATTTACCAAAATCATATTTACCATTAAAAACATATGAAGCCATACTCTCTAAAATATCAGCATGAACCTTTCTATAATGATTATATTTCTTAATATGAGGTTTGCTATTTAAAATATATCTCCTCATATTAAGCATTGCATTTCTCATATCTTCTGCAAATAATTCATCTTCACTCATAACTATACCTCTTTCCTAACCTTTTCAATTTCTATTGGCATATAATCAATAACTTCTACTGATACACACTTATGTTTATTAGAATCAAAAGAATCATCCAACTTAGCATTATGAATATGTCCATGTATATTAATATAACCATCAGGTATCTGATTATTTTCTAAAGGTCTATGAGATAATATAATTTTATATTCTTCTAGCTTAGTCTTAGTAGGAACAACTTCTAAACCAATATTATTATAAAAATTTATTGATTTACCATCATGATTACCTCTTACTAAATAGATTTTTCCATTAAGTTTACTAACAAAGTCACTTATATTATCACCTAAAATAAAATCTCCTAAATGATAAACGATATCACCTTTATCCACAACACTATTCCAATTATTAATAATAGTATTATTCATCTCTTCTATATCACTAAAAGGTCTATTACAGTATTTAATTATATTACCATGATTAAAGTGTGTATCTGCTATTAAATATATCTTATTCATACACATCACCTAAAAATAAGATAACATATTAAAGTTATCTTATCAATTAAAATATTCTGAACCAGGACAAAAAACATTCTCAATTAATTTATAAATTTCTTTATCACTGTCATGACTAGGAGCATATATCAAAAAAGTATATTTTCCTATTTCTTTATCATATCTCATATTATAATACATCTCATAACTAGCATCTTTATAAGAAATAGAAATATTATAATAAACAGTATCACCATAACTAGAATTATTATAATTAATATCTTCAAATACAACACCTATATCCTCTAATGCTTTTAATCTCTTAATAAATTCTTTAATAGAATATTTTTCTAACTCTCTATTAGAAATATCTACATTGTCATTTAATAAAGTCTCTATCTCTTTATAATCATAACTTTCTAAAAGAGAAAACAAATTCTTAGTCTTATTATCTATAATAATAGTCGTATAAGATGGTAAATTTTTAAATCTTCCTAACTCTCCAATAGATAAAATAATAAATGGAGACAAAATTAATAATGTAATTAGAAGTATAACAATTAACTTACGTTTAAATCTATTATTATAGTACTTAATAGATTCAGTTATAGTAGCATTATTATCATCTTTTAAGCCTAACTCTCCATTAAGTAATTCTGTAACACTAATACCTAAAATATTACATAATTCATTAAGAATACTTATATCAGGGCATCCCTTTCCACATTCCCATTTTGATATAGTCTTAGGACTAAGATTAAGTAAATCTGCTAAATCTTGTTGGGTAAGACCTTTATCCTTTCTTACTTTCTTAATTAGTTTTCCAATTTTTTCTTGATTCATATTCTTCACTCTCTTTCTTACATAAAGAATATAAAATAATATCTAAAATTTACACCCACTAATAGTAGAGTTTAAAAAAAGCATAAGTTTATTTACCTATGCTTTCATTAAAAATGTTAAATAACCTCTATATGCTTCATAAATATCTACTTTACTAGTAACTTCATAAGGTGCATGCATATTTAAAACTCCAACCCCAGCATCAATTACTTTTACATCATAATTAGCAAGGATATAGGCAATAGTACCACCACCACCGGCATCTACTTTACCAAGCTCTGATATTTGATAACTAACATTATCACTATCTAAGATATTTCTAAGTTCTGCAATAAATTCAGCATCAGCATCATTACTACCACTCTTACCACGAGCACCTGTATATTTACAGAAAACTAAACCACGAGCTAAATATGATGAATTACGCTTATCCATAACACTAGCATATAAAGGATCATATGCTGCATTAACATCACTACTTAACATCCGAGAATTAGATAAAACTCTTCTAACACTAACAAAACTATCTTCACCTAATAAATGACAAACCTCTGCTATAGTATTTTCATAGAAACGAGATCCCATACCAGTAGAACCAACACTACCAATTTCTTCCTTATCAACTAAAATACAACATAAAGTCTTATCAGTAATATCTGCATCTAAAAAAGCCATTAATGATGAATAAGCACAACTTCTATCATCTTGACCATAAGATAAAACCATACTCTTATCAAGTCCCATATCACGAGCAGAACCTGCAGGAACAACTTCTATTTCACTAGATAAAAAATCATCTTCAGATATATCATATTTCTCTTTTAATATAGAAAGTACATTAGCTTTAACTCCTTCTTTATCTTCACCTTTTAAAGGCATATTACCAATCAAAATATCTAAAGCTTCACCTTCTATTAGTTTAGAAGCATCCTTCTTCATCTGTTCACCTGCTAAATGAGGAAGTAAATCAGTTATACAAAATACAGGATCATCTTCACTTTCCCCAATATTAACATCTATCTTAGTACCATCCCTCTTAACAATAACACCGTGCAAAGCTAAAGGAATAGTAGTCCATTGATACTTCTTAATACCACCATAATAATGAGTATCAAAATAAGCAAAGTCAGTATCCTCATATAAAGGATTAGCTTTTAAATCAAGTCTAGGAGAATCAATATGAGCTCCTAATATATTCATACCATTAGTAATAGAGTCATTCCCTATTATAAATAATATAACTGCTTTCCCTCTATTATCAGCATAAATCTTATCTCCTGGTTTTAATGATCTCTCTTCTTTAATATAATCCACAATATTGTGGAATCCTTTCTCTTCAGCACGTCTAATAATCTCTTTATTACATTCTCTTTCTGTCTTTGAAACAGTTAAAAACTTCTTATAATCTTCACCCATCTCAAACACTTTAGAAACTTCTACTGCATTATACTTCTTCCAAATATTCTCTTTCAACATAATCATCCTTTCCTATTTTAGTATAACACAAAACAAACAATTATATTTATAAATGATAATATTTCATATCTTCATTATATTCTTTTTCTACCATCTTAACAAAAGATGTACCCATACTAATAGGATAAGTAGAAAGTAACCCATCATAAACAATTACCCCATCATACGGAAATAAAGAAGTAGTAACAATACATGGTATATCATGGTAAGGAATAACTTCATCTATATTAGAATTTAACCCCTTAATCATATAAACACGATCACTAGAAAGAACTGCCGTATAATCTTCTTCATATTTAGCAATAGTAAACATTTCTCTAATACCTTGTTTAAATTTACTTACTTTCTCTAAGTCTTCACTATCAAAATTATGAGGATTATCTTTCAAATAAGCATCTATAATCTTTTCTTTATCTTTAAATAGATACTCTATAATTGGCATTAATTGATTAGGATCTAACTGTTCCTGTTTATATATTTTTTTAACACTAGTATTAACATGATACTTATTATTAACATACTCTAACAATGAAAAATATAAGTTGTAAAAACCTTTAGCAACATCATCACCTAAGCAAGCATCCTTTTGACCTGTATATTCCATTTCTCTTTTAAATTCATATTCTTCTTGTTCTTTAAGTTTCTCTTTATATTCTCTAGGACACATTCCATTTAAAGCCCCTGAAGGCATCTCATCCATCGCTTGATCCATTAATTTAAAGAAATCACCTAAAGGATAATTTTTCAAAGCAGGAACATTCCTAATAGAATCCTTTAAAGACTCTCTATCTTTATTTAATAATGCAAATATTCTAATTGGTTTTAATACTGTAAAACCGAAGAAAGGTAAGTCCATTAATTCTTTATAAAATTTTTTAACTATTTTATTATCAAAGTTAAAATCATCATAAAATATATTTATATACTCCCCTAAATCAAAAGTTTGTGTACCACCAATAGCATATTCTTTTCTCGCCTCATCAAGCTCTTCCTCATAATGAAAATAACCAATATATAAACCAATAGGAACTTCTTTATCATAAACTTCCATATATTTATCATATATCATTACATAATAGTTAAATAATTTATTATTAAATACATGATCAAATACTACTCTATCATCTAATTTTAATAAAGATGATGTTATATTTATTAAAGGATAAATCAAAAAGTTTCCCATTACTTTATAAAAGCCAATTAAAAATTCATTAAGTTCTGTTTTCTTCTTAACTTCACTCATTTTTACTTTAGATAATGCAAGTAAAATAGGCTCTTTTAATTCATCATAAAAATCATACTCATATTTTTCATTATAACCAACTAACATTTTTTTAATTAAACTGGCTTTCTCAAATTTAAACCTTTCATCATCATAATTAATCTCTTCTCTATTAGCCATTCTTTTTAAAAACTTAATATCTCTATAAGTACACATATCAATAATATTATTATAGTCACTATAAAACTCTATAATCTTTTCAAGCATTTTCTTCCTAGTTATCTTATCATATTCTTTAAATTTAGGATAAATTCAACTATATAAGTCAAATACAAATTCCTTTTTATATGGATTATCAACAATTTTCATAACATATCACCTCTTTTTTTACTCATATCACTATTTATATAAAATATCTATATCAACAAAACCATTAATACCATCAATAACCCCATCTTGACATAATTGCCACATCATATAGTCTTTATCATAATCAGTTTTATCTGTATAATGAGCAAGCCATACTTTATTAGTATTATATTTCCAAATAGCATTTAAATAATTTTTACTACCATAAAGCATAGTATCATAACCAGCATCTTCTAAAGTAGAAAAGTAAGACTCAGCCACTTCATTTAACTGATATAAACTAAGATTCATACTATTAAAAGAAGTAAATGACTCAAAATCAAAGGCAATAGGTAAAGTAATATCATAGTCTTTTATCTGTTTAATTACCCATTCTGCTTGTTTTCTAGCTTCTTTCTTGCTATCTGCATAGGAATAAAAGTATATACCAACATCTAAATCATTCTCTATCGCATCACTAATATTTCTTTTAAAGTAAGGATCAAGAACATATTCTCCCCCTACCCCATTTTGTGAGCCAACTCTAATAATAACAAATTCAGCACCTGCTTCCTTTACTTTAGAAAAATCTATCGCTCCTTGCCACTTAGAAACATCAATACCAACTAAAGTATCATCAGTTTTATGACTAGTAACTATCTCCTTAAAATCAGTATAAGTAACTTCACTATTACTACCACCACCAGTTACCTCTCTTGGTTCATAAACATATAAAGTAAAGTCAACACTCTCTTTATTTCCACTACTATCTTCTGCTTCATAAACTAAAGAATAGTTCCCTGCTGTATTTAAATCATAATCACCTGTAATTTTACAATTAGGATTACTATCATAATTATCGGCACAGAGTATTTCATCTTCTAAATTAACATCATCACCAACTCTAACACTATAACTATTAGATAACCATATCAATGGCTCTTCTAAATCTTTAACTTCAACTTCAAAAACACCTTTTCTCTTTTTCTCATCACTATTTAAATAAATAAACTCTACTTCTACTTTACCTAACTCATTAGTTTTAATTTTATTATTATCAACTATTTTACCATCTATATCTTTAATAAAATCTTTTACTTTAACATTACTATATACATTAACAGTCAAATCATCTTTTAAAGTAAAGCCACTATTATCAACAACTATTCTTACATTAAAATAAATTATTAAAGAAATAATTAAGATAGCAACAATAACAATAGAAGATATTATAATTATTTTCTTCTTCACAGGAAGCATCACCTCATTAACTTTTTCTTACCTTTATTATATCATCTTTTTCTAACTCTCCAATAAGTAAAGATGAATTTACATTATGTTTCATAAAGTTACTAACAACTTCACTCTCACTATAATTAGCATAACAATACTTACAAAAATGTTTACAAGAATTATAATACCCTATATCAACCATTTCTACACAATTACATAGCCCACCTTTTCTAACTTTACTCTTTTTAAACCTATCTTTACCAGTAAGTCTTTTAGCAAGTTCTACTCCTAAACAATCACCTTTAATAAAACCATACTCTACAAGATTTTCTTTTTCAAAACAAGTTTGTACTGTCATATTATATTTACTTGCAATAGAACTAAAAGATGTTCCAATTGTTTTATAGTCATTAAAGTCAAAAGGTTTGACTCTTAAAACTTTCATATTCTTCCTTACATTTTTATAATCATCTATAAAAGATACTATAATATGTTTAACATATCCATTAAGTAAACTACAAAGTCTATCAAATGCTTTAATATGATAATCTAAATTATATTTATCACTTAAAAATATAGGATCATATCTAACATAAATATTATCACTACCAATAATCTTAGATATTTCTATAACACTTTCAATTATCTTATCTTTATCTAATACATTAGGTTCAATATCTCTTTTATAAGGAGTAATCGTAACATTAAATAGTATAGGCTTATCTATCTCTTTTAAGTAAGGAACAATAGGTCTAGGATTCTTAGTACAAAAGTAAATTAAATCCACATCATTAAAATATATTCTACTCACCTGCTTCTTATAAAAAGGATTTCTAACATCCACATACCCTTCTTTTAATCTATTAATAAACCAAGGAGTATAGAAAGCTACTATATCACATCTACCACTCACAAAAAGAATCATAAATATCACTACCTTAACACATCTAATATTACGAAAATTTGTAACTAATTTATTACATTTTCTCTTGCTATACAGAAATTAATTTGATACTATATTTATAAGGAACATTTAATAGTTGGGTGTGGCCTCAGAAAGGAGGTCGAAATAATGAACAAGAAAGATTTTTTAATTTTATCTTTAGTAATTATTATCCTTTTTCAGAATTTGCTACTACTTTTAGTCTTAATATAGAAAAAGTCACCTAACTCACAACTATTGAATTAGGTGTCTCTAACAAAAATATAATTAGAGGTACACTCAACACGACAATATTAAGTGTTCCTTTTATAGTGTATGAAAATTTTTCTTACATATACATCTTATCATAATTATTACATTTATGCAAACACTTATGATAAAAATTTAAACTGCCTCACAGTCATATAACTCTCTATATTTACTACATCTTTTATATAATTCCTTATGTGTACCAATATCAACAATATTCCCATCATCTACAACTACTATTCTATCACATTTATTAACAGTAGATAATCTATGAGCAATAATTAGTATTGTTTTATCTTTATCTAATCCATATATAGCTTTCTGAACTTTATCTTGAGTAACATTATCTAATGCACTTGTCGCTTCATCAAATAAAATTATATTACTTTTCGTAAGTAATGTTCTAGCAATAGCAAGTCTTTGTTTTTCACCACCACTTAACATCACTCCCCCTTCACCAACAAAAGTATTAAATTTATCATCAAGATCCATAATTACATCATAAATATCTGCCTTTTTACAAGACTCTATAACTTCATCATTAGAAGCATCTAAATTACCTATTTTTAAATTATCTAATATTGAAAAATTAAATATATAAGGATTTTGAGAAATCAAAGATATATTTTTTCTTAATGTCTTATTTGAAATATTATTAATATCTTCTCCATCAATTAGTATCTTTCCTTCATTTAATGAATATAACTTAGTTAATAATTTAAATATAGTACTTTTCCCACTACCAGAACTACCAACAAAACCAATTCTTTCTCCTTTATTAATAGTAAAACTTATATTATTTAAAACATTATCTTTTGAGTAAGCAAAAGAGACATCTTTAAATTCTATTTTACCATTTATTCTATTTATATTTTTACCTTTATCACTTTCTTTATCAAAAGTATTTCCTATTACCTCAAATACTCTTGTCGCACTCAAATTAAAATTTCTAACATGCATAGAAAAGCTATTATAAAAACTTAATAAATTCTCTATTCTAGACTTATAAGTATATATAATAACAAAGTTAGCAATAGTAAGACTATTTAAATAAACTAATAAACATCCTAGAGCATAAAATATAACATCAAATAGATCACTTACACTTCCTGAAATAAATTGAAAGTTAGAAGTAACTTTAACAATACCTATTCTTTCATCATTAATATCTTTTAATTGTCTTCTAGTTCTTTTTAATATTCCAGACTGAGCATTTAATAATTTAATATCTTGTAAGCCTCTAACTATCTCTGATATAAGTCCAGTCTTTTTCTCATCAATTAATCTTAACTTCTTAGTTCTTTCATAATAAATATTATTTCTTTTATTTTCAATTACAGCTATTACTATAAAAGAAAGTACAAAATATATAAACATATATTTATTTATAACAAATACTGCCAGAAAAACTCCTGCATTAGAAATCATATTTATAAAAACAGAACACAAATTAGAAAAAGTATTTATTATATCTTCTGTATCATTATTAATTCTATCAATAAACATCCCTGTAGTATTATCTTCTATTACTGCTGTCTTTATTTTTAATGTCTCTTCAAACATCTTAATCTGTGCATTTGTCGTTGCTTTTATAGAATATAATTCAAAAATTTTTCTAAAGAAATATAGTATTACATTTCTTAATATTTCTATAAAGAATATAATAATGGCAACTAACATCAAGTCTTTTAACAAACCATCTGTAAGTTTTAAAAGTAACTGTGCAGATAACATAGGAATAATAAAACTAAGTCCTGCTAACATCAGTGATAAAATAACAAGTATAATAAAGTAAAGTTTCTCCTCCCTAACAAAATACCAACTCATCTTTAAATTTGTCTTCAACTCTTTAAAATTATTTTTAATCTTTTTCATAAAACTCCCCCTTCAAAAAGATTTACAACTTAAGAATAACATTACAGTTAACTGGAGAGTCAATAGTTTTTTCACATAAGAAAAGAAGCAGATAAATTCTACTTCCATTAATTATTTTAAAATTTATTTACAAGCTCCTCAATATTAAAATATACACCTTTATTAACTTTAGATTCCGGATAATCTTTAGAGTTACCAAAATCTATTAAATTATCTTTATCTACAACATCAACACTTTTAACACAATTCTCAAATTTACCGATTATATACTTACCATATTTATCTTCTAACTCTTCTATAGAACGAACTGTTGCAAATAATCTCATTTTCTTATCTAATATTCTATTAAACTCTAAAATAGCAGGTACATCACATAGACCATCTAAGAAAAATGTAAATTTAATATTATTATCAAAAACTACATTAACTAACTCATCAATTAAAATATTACCTAATCTATTTAATTTTTCATTACCAATAATAAATATTGCCGTTTTCTCTTTTATATCAGATAAATCAATATCATTACCTAATAAATTATTAAACAACATCTCTCTTACACAAAATTCATTTATTTTCTGCTTCATAACAGCAAGAATGCTGCCTCTAGTTTCAACTGGTGCAAAAATAGTTGTACTACCAGCAATATAAATAGGATCAAGAACATCTAAACTATCAAAGTACTTAGTAATATTATCACTTTTACTAACCATAACTTGAATACTACCTAAATTAACTTCTTCTTCTTTTCCTTCTTTAAATAAAATTAAAACTAAAGCCATAAAGTAATCTGCTGCACTATTTTCCCAAAAAGGATCACTATAATGATTATCAGTTTTAAATATTTCAAGTCCTATTTCTTTAACTATTTCAATTGCTCTATCTTTATTACCACTTTTATAATATTTATAAGGTAACAACAAAGGATTAAAACTATTACTCTTATAAGTATCACTTAAATTTAAAACTAAAGTATTATAACTATTATTATCTAACTGCTTTTTAAAGGTACCAAAATATTCATTTTTATTATCTAAAATTAATAAATTTTCTCCATGATTAATAGATTTTATTACTTCATTAAACATAACTCCCGTAGTTTTATTAGTATTAACTTCTCCAATAATTAAATTTGTATTTTTCATAAAACATCACCTTTCCTAAAATATTGACTTCTTCTTAATAGTTTCTTTATCTACTATCTTATCAGTTATCTTACCATCTTTAAGTTTACTTCTTAAAATATCTGTTTTCTTAATCGCCTCATTTTTAAGTTTAATCTCTTCCAATAATTTCTCTTTTCTTTTAAGAAATAACTCTTCACTAAAATTATTCCAATTATCTCTAATCTCTTCTAAAGTAAAACCCACTTCTTTTAACTCATTAATAAGTTCTAAGTCTTTAACTTGTTCTTCTTTATAATATCTATAACTAGTAAACAAATCAACTTCACTAGGTTTAAACAAGTCTATACTATCGTAATACCTAAGAGTTCTAATTGGAATACCCGTAAGTTTAGAAAACTCACCTATCCTATACAGCATAAGCATCAGTACCTTTCATAAATATCATACTACAA
>CALVUX010000007.1 GCA_944363715.1 uncultured Bacilli bacterium | reverse complement strand
CAAGTGACTTATTATATATTAACTTTAGGACATTTTCAAAAGTTAACACTTAAGACATTATCATAAGTTAATCATATTTATTAAATGAAAATTTAAAAAAACTTGCCTAATTTATACAATTATGGTATAGTAAGTAACTCAGGAGGGGGATTATTATGGAAAATAATAAAAAAAGAGATATTTTTATAGGAGGAGCTTGGCCATATGCTAACTATTATTTGCATGTTGGACATTTAGCAGCATTATTGCCAGGGGATATATTAGCAAGATATTTTAGAGGCCATGGAGATAATGTAATATATGTATCAGGATCTGATTGCCATGGTACTCCAATAACAAATAGAGCTAAAACAGAAAATAGGTCTCCAGAAGAAATAGCAACACATTATCATAATGAATTTGTTAAGACATTTAATGGTTTAAATTTTGCTTATGATGAATATGCAAATACAATGTCAAAACATCATATAGAGTATGTAGAACAACAATTTAAAAAACTTATTGATAATGGCTATATTTATGAAAAAGAAGAATTACAAGACTATTGTGATGAATGTGGATGTTTCTTATCAGATAGAGAAATAGAGGGAATATGTCCACATTGTGGTGGTAAAAGCACAGGAGATCAATGTGAAGTTTGTGGTGTTTCTTTAGATAATAATGAAGTTCTTAATAAGCATTGTAGTAAATGTGGTAGTACTACTATAATGAAATCAAATAAACATTTATATTTTAAGTTAACAGCTTTTGAAGATGAACTACAAAATTTAATTAACATTAATAATGATACTTGGAGAAGTAATGCTTTAGGTGAAGCTCAAAAATATATTGATATGGGATTAGTTGATAGAGCAGCTACTAGACAATTAAATTGGGGTGTTCCAGTTCCTGTTGAAGGGTATGATGATAAACGCATTTATGTTTGGATTGAAGCAGTACTTGGCTATTTATCAGTAGGTGAAGAGGTTGCAAAAACTAGAGGAATAGATTTTGATAAATTCATGTCAGATTCGAATGATAACTTAAAGACATATTACGTTCATGGGAAAGATAATATACCATTTCATACAACTATTTATCCAGCTTTAATTTTAGCCTTAAAAAATGGATATAAATTACCTGATTATATAGTATCATCTGCATATGTAAATTTAAATAATGAAAAGATGAGCAAGTCAAAAGGCAATTTAATTACAGCTAATGAATTGCTTGAAATGTTTGATAGTGATACTATAAGGTTTTATTTCTCATTCAAGGGACCAGAAAAAAATGATATGAATTGTTCTCTTGAAGATATTGCAAAAACTCATAATAAATTTATGGTTGGAATGTTGGGTAATTTTGTAAACAGAAATTTATCATTTATCAATAAGAAATTTGATGGTGTTATCAAAGAATCAACAGTGGATGAAAAAATAGTTGATATTACTCAAAAAATGTACAGAATTATTGGTAACTATCTAGAAAAAGCTGAAATAAAAAATGCTGTTACTCAAATGTTTGAATATATTGCTTTGGCAAATAAATATTATGATAGTAAACAACCATGGATACAGGTAAAAGAAGATAAAGAAGCATTTGATGAAACTACATATACATGTACTTATATGATTGCAAATATGGCAAATATGATAGCCCCTATACTTCCTAAAACTTCTCAAAATATAAAGCATATGTTGAACTTGCCAGAATTTAAATGGGAAGAAGAAAAAATATCTGGAGATTATACAATTTCAGATTTACAATTATTACATACGAGAATTGATGAAAAGCAATTCGAAGAAAATGAAAATGATAAAACAGCAAAAAATTCTCATGTAAAAATAAAAAAATAAGTATTATTTTAAAAACTATTGTTTTAATGAATAAAATTATTTAATTGACTTATTATATTAAAGATGGTATTATTCTTTTAGAAAGCCTATGATTGGAAGAGTAGAAAAAACAAATTATTTTAGAGAGCTCAGTTAGGTGCAAATGAGTATAATGAATTTTTTTGAACATGGTCCATAAGGCAATTAATTGAATTATTAGTAAATTAATTCAGGTGTGCCTGTTATAGCACAAACCTATAATATGTAGGTTGTTGAGTTTAATATAGTAATATATTGAAGAATTAAGAGTGGTAACGTGATTAATTCACCTCTTTGAAGTAGAAATATTTCTGAGAGGTTTTTATATTTTAGAGGAGGAATATTAATGAATATAATTGTAGGAATTAGTTGGCCTTTCGCCAATGGTGAATTACATATAGGCCATGCAGCGAGTAGTTTACCTGGTGATATTATAGCAAGATATCATAGACAAAAAGGAAATAATGTAATATTAGTATCAGGAACTGATTGTCATGGAACACCAATTGAAGTAAAAGCCTTACAAGAAAATAGGTCACCTAAAGATATTGTTAACAAATGTCATACATCTTTTTCCAAAGATTTCAAAGATTTGGGGATTAGCTTTGATTTATATAACAGAACTGATGATGAATATCATAAGAAGTTTGTTCAAGAACAATTTAAAAAATATTATGCAAACAATTATCTTTATGAAAAAGAGGAAGAGCAACTTTATTGTGATAAATGTAAAATGTTTTTAGCAGATAGATATATTATAGGTATTTGTCCTAAATGTGGTGCTGAAATTAAGGGAGATGAATGTGAGAATTGTGGTAGTTTGTTAACAATAGATGAAGTTAAAGAAACTAAATGTGCAATATGTGGTAGTAAGGCTACAAAACGAAAGAATAAAAATTTATATTTTAAATTATCTAGCTTTCAAGATGAAATAAGAAATCTGGTAAATACTAAAAAAGATGATTGGAGAGAAAATGCAGTAAAATTTACTGAAAGATATTTAAGTGAAGGTATTCCAGATAGATGTGCTTCACGTGTTCAAAACTATGGTGTACAAATTCCCATTGAAGGTTATGAAGATAAAAAACTTTATGGATGGTTTGAAAATGTATGGGGATATGTCACAGCAAGTAAAAAATATGCTGAGAAAAACAATTTGAACTGGGAAGAATTTTGGAAAAATAATTATGATAATATGATATATTTAGTTCATGCAAAAGATAATATTCCATTTCATACTGTAATTTTTCCATCATTATTACTTGCTACAAAAGATAATTATAAACTGCCTGATAAAATTGTATCAGATGAATATATTACCATTGAGGGAGACAAATTATCAAAAAGTAAGGGAAATTACATTACCATTAGATATTTATTAGATAATTATCCAGTTGATACAATTAGATTTTTCTTAAGTATAAATGATCCAGAGAAAAAAGATTTTAATTTTACTTGGGAAGGATTTATAAATTCAGCTAATGGAGAATTATTAGGAAAATGGGGAAATTTTGTTAATAGAACTTTACAATTTATTAATAAGTCGTTTAATGGGGAATTGTCAAATTTAAAAATAGATGATAATGTAGAAGAAAAGTTAAAGAAATTATATGATATTGTAGGCAATGATATAAATAATGGTTATACTAGAGATGGTATTGAGAAGATATTTGATTATATAAGTGAAGCTAATAAATATTTTGATGAAAAAGAGCCATGGAAATTAGCAAAAGAAGATACTGATAAATGTGAAGTAGTATTATATAATTGTTGTAATATTATTTTCAATATTAATAATTTATTAAAGCCATATCTAATAGATACTACTAAGAAAGTAGAAGACTTTTTAAATGAAACAAATTCCAAATGGGCATATCAAAAATTATCAAAAGTTAAATTAAAAAGTGAAATTGGAACATTATTTCAACGATATGATAAAAAACTTATAGAAAAAGAAAAAGAGTTTTTAAACAATAATTAATAATATTATTTTATATAAGATAGTTTTATTAATGGTTATTTAATTAAAATTTAATCCAAAAAACATTTGAATATTAAAGAGTTTAGGGTTTAAACTCTTTTATTTTAGTTAAAATCCAATCAATAGAAGCATTATATTTTTTCGCTATAGAATATACAAAACTAGTTTGTATTAATACTTTTCCAGTTTCATAAGCAGAATAAGTTGAAGAGTAGTATTTAGGAATGTAAAAATGTCTTTTTGTTTTAAATTGTTTATAAGTCTTAAGTGTTTTAGCCTTTTTCCAACATCTTTTGGATTAATGTTTGTATTGGTAATATTATAACTTCTAATATTAGAAAGTCCTGTAATATAATCAATACTTACGTTATAAAAATCACATAATTGACTTAACTTTCTCAAAGGAATAGTATCTTTTCCAGTTTCCCAACCAGTATATGTAGAACGTTCAACACCTAAAATTATCGCTATTTGCTTTTGTGTTAAATCTTTATCTTCTCTTATATATTTCATTCTTTCAAATTTCATTTTTGTCACCTAGGGATAATATTTCATTAAAAATTATCGCTGTGTACTAGTTTGTAAGGGGTAAAGGTATTTTCAAACACAAGGTTATGTAGTATAATGAATATGTCGAAGATGAATATGGAAAGGAAATATCTCTAATTAGCGAGTCACTTCTATATTCATCTTCGACAAATGAATAATACTTGGCTGGCTAATTAGAGATGTTTTTTTGGAAATGTTATGGAACATATAGAAAATATTTATGATTTATTACCTGAAGAAATTGAAGAATTAATTAACAAAATAGTTGAGGCTTTAAATATTGTTAAAGATAGAAAGAACACAAATTCTAGATTTGTTGGTAGTGAGAAAACTTTAATTTTATGTCCAAGATGTAATTCAGACCACGTAATTAAAAATGGACATGATAAAAATAAAGTTCAAACTTATCAATGCAAAGATTGTAATAAAAAATTTAATGCTTGTACTAATACTCTAGTATCACATCTAAAATTAACATATGAACAATTATTGATTTTTTTCGAGTGTATGGATGATAAATTATCAATTAGAAAAACAGCAGCTAAAATGAATGTTAATAAGAATACAGTATTTTTGTTACGTCACAAAGTTTTAGATTGCATATCAATAATAAGAGAAAATATTAAATTAAGAGGTACTGCTGAAGGTGATGAAACATATGAATCTATTAATTTAAAAGGTACAAAGAAAGAAAATATGCCACGTTTTTCTAAACCTCGTTCTTCTAATAATGAGAATTCAAAAAGAGGTATAAATGATCATCAAGTATGTATTGCTTCAGCTATTGACGAAGATGATAATTTCTTTTTAGAAATTGTTGGTACTGGTCCCATAACTTCATTAGAAGTAGAGAAAGCATTTTCTAATAGATTAAATGATGTAACTTGTTTAATTACAGATTGTAAGGCTTCTTATGAAAAATTTGCTAAAGATAATTCTATAAGATTAGAACAAGTTAAATCAGGAACTTATAAAAATATTAATGGATATAGTTTAGGCAATATTAATTCTTTACATTCAGAATGGGCTACTTTTATTTCTAGCTTTAGAGGTGTTTCAACAAAACATTTACAACATTATTTAGATTGGTTTAATTTTCAAAAAATTATTAGTTATACTACTGAAACACTAAAAAGGCCTTTAACTATGATGAAAAAGGCTACTGTTAATAAATGCAATATTAATTCAAATAATGTTTATAATAATTCTTCTGGTATTGACTTCAATGAAGTATATGCCGAGTATAACTATTCACCCCTTACAAACTAGTACACAGCGAAGATATTTGAAAAATCTAAAAGTAGTATTATTATAATAGATAATTATATAGATAAGAATATACTAGATATATTATCTAAGACTAATAGAAAAGTTACTCTTACTACTAATAGGTATAACAATATAGATTATGAGAAATATAAAGAATAGTATAATAATGTTACTTTGGTAGTTAATAACTCTTTTCATGATAGATTTATCATTTTAGATAAGAAAACTCTATATTACTCTGGAGCAAGTTTTAAAGATTTAGGTAAGAAGTGTTTTGCAATTACTAAAATAGAAAGTAAAAAAATTTTAGATGATTTATTAGATAATTTAAAAACTTAAAAAAATATATAGGTGGGAGGTCATAGTTATGAACGCTTTAATAGAGAAAGAAGACACTAAAATAGAAGACATGATTTATGAAATTAGAGGGAAACAAGTTATGCTTGATAGTGATTTGGCTAAACTTTATAAATGTGCTAATGGAACTAAGACTATTAATTTAGCAGTTAAACGACATATTAATAGATTTCCAGAAAGGTTTATGTTTCAGTTAACTGATGAAGAAGTTAAGAATATTTCAAGGTTTCAATTTGAAACCTTGAAAGGTAGAGGACATAATATTAAATATTTGCCCTATGTATTTACAGAGCAAGGAGTGGCAATGCTTGCAACTGTGCTTAGGACGCCTGTTGCAGAAGAAGTAAGTATAAGGATAATGGATGCTTTTGTGACCATGAGAAAGTATATTTCAAATGATTTAATGGAATACAGTAAGATGTTAATTAATCATGAGAATAGACTTTCTTTATTAGAGAATATCTTTGACAACTTTAAAGATAAAAATAATCATATATTCTTTGAGGGACAAATTTATGATGCTTATTCTTTAATGCTAAAGATATTTGATAAAGCTAAAGAAAGTATCATTATAATAGATAATTATATAGATAAGAATATACTAGATATATTATCTAATACTAATAAAAAAGTAATTCTTGTTACTAATAAATATAACAATATAGATTATGGAAAATATAAAGAACAGTATAATAATGTTACTTTGGTAGTTAATAACTCTTTTCATGATAGATTTATCATTTTAGATAAGTAAACTCTATATCACTCTGGAGCAAGTTTTAAAGATTTAGGTAAGAAGTGTTTTGCAATAACTAAAATAGAAAGTAAAGAACTTTTAGAAAGTTTATTAAGCAAATTATAGTTGTTTTAAGAGTGATGCCAGTAACCTAAGTTACTATTCCTAAAAGTTGTTCCATTATAACAAACTCCGGATTGCTTGGGTTTTGTAATACTTGTAAAAATGTTTAGTAAAAAAACAAACTAGGCCTTTTTGATGTGAACCCCATTTAGGAGATATCATAAAAAGAACTATTCTTTTAATAAAAATCAAGGGCGAACGAAGTGAGTTCATCTAGACCCTTGATTTTTTATTATTTAATTATAATATTTATTCAAATAAAGCTTGTCTTTATTTGTTATCAATTAATAAATTAATCATGTATAGAACATCTTCTGCATATTCAACAATATTAGAATCAGGTTCTCCCATATCTGGACATATATGATTATATAATTTATAATCATATCCACCATTATCTTTTAAATACTCTATTACTGTTTCTAATTTATATTTTAATTCATCATTATTTATCATTTTTCTTATATCCTTTCTTTTTATTAACTTTCTTTCCTTTAATTCTAGTTGTATTATAAAATTCTATCCATTCTTCAACTAATTCTATGTAATTTTCTAAAGATGTGATATCATTGTTATACAAAGTTTCCTTTTTAAGGAGAGAGTGCCAACTCTCAATTGGTGAGTCATCTATTGGAGTACCTTTTCTGGCCATAGAAATAGTAATACCATTAGATTCACAAATTGCTTTGTATTCATAAGATGTATATTGGAATCCTTGGTCGCTATGCAAGATTAATCCAGATACATCTTTTCTTTTTGATATCGCTTCATTTAAAGTATCCATAACAAGTTTATTATCATTTCTTTTAGATATTTTATAAGCGATTACTTTTCTATCATATAAATCAATTATTGTTGATAAATATGCTCTAGAACCTTTAAATATAAGGTAAGTTACATCTGTGTCCCAAACTTTATTTGGTGCATCAGTAGTAAAATTCCTATTTAATAAATTTGGCTTAACATTATCTTCAATTCTTTCATTCTTATTTTTCTTCTTTGATTTCCTAATATAGTTAGGCATTAAATAATATTTTTTCATTATTCTTAAAACCTTCTTTCCATTCATTACAACATCATATTTGATTTTTAGGCCTTCCACAATTCTACGATATCCATATGTGCCTTTAGACTCATCAAATATTTCTTTAATTATTAAATAATCATAATAATCAGGATCTTCCTTATTTCTATATTTATAATAAGTTTTAGGACTTATTTCTAATACGGCACACATATTGTATAACTTATAATTATCTCTATATAGATTAATAAAAGTTACTTTCTCTCTCGTTGTGCCTTGAGGAAGGCCTGGTATTTTTTTAATATTTCATATCTTTCTTTATAATCTTCTAAAGATATTCGTCCTCCATTTTTTAGACTTACCACGAGTTTCTTCTTTTTCAATATACCCATTTTTTCTAATTTTTCTTATCCAATTCAACAATGAACTTCTAGGAATATTATATTTACGTGCAAGACTATATGTAGAACCACCAACATTATAATATTCATTTACTATTTTCATTTTTTCTTCATATGAATATCTATATGTTTTATTTACTTTTTCAGCCATAAGAAATACACCTCCTTTCGGAGGTGTATTCTATCATAAATTAGACTTTTTTTGTATGTCTACCCTAAGGGGTGCATTTCATTTTACTTAGTTTGTTTTTAAATAAATTAAAGATAAATCTAACAATAGGTCCTGCATAAAATAATTGAAAGCACATAGCCATTGGAAAACTTAAGACCATAGATTGTAACCAACTAGATATAAATATATCAAGACTAGGCTTATTTATAAGAATAGTAGCAACTAAACTCATAATAGGGCACATAAAAGTAACTATTATAATAGATATTCCATAACTTATAATAATATTAGGTGTTTTTTTAGGATTAAGTACTTTAAAAGTTAATTTATGAGCAATTTTGCCTATTAAGAAAAACTCTAAGATGATAGCAACTATCCACATAAAAGGTAATTCTTTTAATGCTTCTAAGAAAACTATATTACTTAGACCTCCCGCATGAATAGAAATATTATAACAAACCATTACATATACCATAACAAAAGCCATTATTAAAGTATAAATAAAGTCTTGAAATTTAGTCTCAGGCATATAGTTAACCTCCTTTCTTGCAATATAAAAACAGCACTGTTTATGTGTTGTTCGTTTGCATCCTTAATAGATGTTTCGTTTCCAATTTAACCATTAAACCTGTTTTCTAAAAGATTTTAACATAATCTAGAAAAAATTGTAAGAAAAAGTTTATTTTTGTAGTATTTTTTCTAAATTTATAGTATATTTTAGGTAAGGAGGAAGTATTATGACATTTTTTTGGTTAGTATTGTTTGTTATTTTATCTCTGTTTGAACTCGTAACAGTAAACTTAGTATCTATTTGGTTTGCCATAGGGGCAATTATTACAACATTTGTATCTCTCGCTACTGATAATATTATGATACATCTAGCAGTTTTTACTATCAGTTCTATTCTCTTATTACTTTTAACAAAACCTTTTGTTAAGAAAATGAAGAAAAGAGAAGGAGTACCTACTAATTTAGATATGGTTGTAGGTAAAACTGGAGTTGTTACAGAAAAAATTGAAAAAGATGGAATTGGTGAAGTTAAAGTTCTAGGTAAAAAGTGGAGTGCATATAGTGATAAAGAAGTAGAAGAGCATTCTAAAGTAAAAGTATTATCTATTAATGGAGTAAAACTTAAAGTAGAAGAAATAAAGGAGAGTGATTAATATGTTTTGGGTTATATTAATAGTAATTATTGTTATTATAGTATTAGGAGTAAAAGTTATTCCTCAATCACAAGCGAAAGTAATAGAAAGATTAGGAACTTATTATAAAACTCTTGGTACAGGACCTCATTATGTAGTACCATTTATTGATAGAGTAGCATCTACTGTATCATTAAAAGAAATAGTTAAAGACTTTGCACCTCAACCTGTTATTACTAAAGATAATGTTACTATGCAAATAGATACAGTTGTTTATTTTCAAATAACTGATCCTAAGCTTTATACTTATGGAGTAGAAAATCCTATTAATGCAATTGAAAATTTAACGGCAACAACACTACGTAATATTATAGGAGAGCTTGAACTAGATCAAACCTTAACATCAAGAGATATCATTAATTCTAAAATGAGATCAATTCTAGATGAAGCGACTGATCCTTGGGGTATTAAAGTAAATAGAGTAGAAGTTAAAAACATTATTCCACCTCGTGATATTCAAGATGCAATGGAAAAACAAATGCGTGCTGAACGTGAAAGACGTGAGAAAATATTACAAGCGGAAGGTGAGAAGAAAGCTGCTGTATTAATTGCCGAAGGAGAAAAAGAAAGTACTGTTTTAAGAGCAGAAGCAGCGAAAGAAGCAGCTATTAAGAAAGCTGAAGGTGAAGCAGAGGCAATTATTAAAATTAAGAATGCTGAAGCTGAGGGAATTAGATTACTTAAAGAAGCTAAAGCTGATGCCTCAGTATTAAAGCTAAAAAGTTATGATGCTATGGTTAAAGTAGCAAATGGACAGTCTACTAAGATAATCGTTCCTAGTGAATTACAGAACTTAGTAACAGCAGGAACAGTATTAAGTGAGACATTTAAAGAAGGAAAGAAATAATTTGAAATTTCTTTTTTTCTTTGGTATAATATGCCTCTAGAGAAAGGGGTATTGATATGATAGATTTAACTAGTGATAAAATTAGAACTGATGTTATTAGAAGTAATTTCTTTAATGAAGATGATTCTTTTTTTGATAAATTAAATATAACTAGAAAAAGTTATAATAGTCCTTTAGGTTTACATATGTATTTAAGAGAGTTGAGCGATGGCTATTATTATGCGAAGAAAGTATCAGAGTTAGAGCTTTGTAATGAAATTATAGGAAGATATTTATGTAATAGAATAGGGCTTGAAACTACTGAATTAGATTTATTATTAGATGAAAATATAATTAAAATTGTTACACCTAATTATAGAAAACAAAATTTAAAATATCAGTGTCAAAAGGATGATGCAGATAAGTTATTTAGTCATAAATATGATGTAAAGAGATTAAATATATTACCTAAATCCTATCAAAAAGAACAATATAAATTAATCTCTATTGATATGATGATGGAACAATGGGATAGACATAGTAAAAATATGGAAGAAGTTATAGTAGATGATTCATTACATTTAATACCTGTTATAGATTTTGAAAAAAGTTTTTTTCCTAATCCGTATTTTGTTTATGATAATCCGTATGTTAGTTTACCTAAAGATTTTATAAACATAGATAGTTTTTTAAATGGCTTTCCAAAAGCTTATAGATATTTTTTAGAAGTCTTTGATATAGGAGTAGATGAACTTGTAAGTTATATAGAATCTAATTATCCTATAAAAGTTTCAGATGAGATAAAAGAAAGATATAAAAGAACGATATATAGAAATCAAAAAATATTAAAGACAATTAGATAGGAGATAAACATGATGTTTGGTAGTAAAAAAATAGAAAAATTATTAGATTACAGTGAGGACTATTTCATTAGTAAACTTGGTATAAGTAAAGAAGAATATTTAGATCTTTATAGTGATTATCTTATAGAACAAGATGGTGAGTATTATTTTAGTAAAAAAATAGATAATGAATTTTTATATAATGAAGTTATTGGTAGATACTTATGTAGTAAAGTTAACCTTGATACTACAGATTTAATAGTTGAACATAAAGGAATATTTAAAAGTAAAATATTAACTCCTAACTATCATAATAAAGATTATATAAATTTTAGACCAGAAGATAACTTTGAGTATGGAATGAGAACTAAAGGTTTTGATGATAGTTATTTTGAATGTTTAGATAAAAGCTTGCAACAGGATTTATTCAAATTAATAGCAATTGATTTGACGATGGAACAAGTAGATAGATATGCTAGAAATATGGAAGTGTTTGCTATTGATGATACTTTAAGATTAGCACCTATTATAGATTTTGAACTTGCTTTTTATAATCAAAGAAGATTTACCTACTTTAATCCTTATATTTTAATAAGAAAAAATGTAAGAGCCTTAGATTCATTTTATGATAAGTATCCAGAAGGCTATAATTATTTTGTTAAAATTTTTGAGACTGGTACTAATGAATTAATAGATTATGTTAAGGATGAATATAATCTGGAAACAAAGAGACTTGTTAAGAAAGATATAAGATGTACAGTTAGAAGAAATCATAATATACTTAAAGAACTAAAAGGTTAAAAAATAGTTCTTTTCTTTTACAAAAAACTATATATTTTTTCTGCTTTAAATAGTATAATGTAATCATAAGAAGGTGATGCTTGTGTCTTATATTAGTGTTAAGAATCTAACTAAAATTTATAAAATGGGAGAAGTTACTATTAAAGCCTTAGATAATGTTTCTTTTGATATTGATGAAGGTGAGCTTACGGTTGTTTTAGGGCCATCAGGAGCAGGTAAGACAACTATATTAAACATCTTAGGGGGAATGGATAAAGCTAGTAGTGGTAAAGTTATTATCGATAATAATGATATCGCTAAATATAATAATAAAGAGTTAACTGATTATAGACGTTATGATATTGGTTTTGTCTTTCAATTTTATAACCTTGTAGGTAACTTAACTGCCTTAGAAAATGTATCACTTGCTAGTCAAATATGTAAAAATCCAATGGATAGTGGTGAAGCATTAAAAAGAGTAGGTTTGTTAGATAGAGGAGATCACTTTCCTGCTCAACTTTCAGGAGGGGAACAACAACGGGTTTCTATCGCTCGTGCTATTGCTAAAAATCCTAAACTATTACTTTGTGATGAACCAACAGGGGCCTTAGATTCTAAAACTGGTAAAAAAATAATAGAACTATTACAAGATACTTGTCATAAGACGAAAACAACAACTATAATTATCACTCATAATGCAATTATTGCTGATATAGCTGATAAAGTTATTAAAGTAAAAAACGGTAAAATAGAAAGTATTACTGTTAATAAGAAACCTAAACTAGTTAAGGAGATTGATTGGTGATGTTAATCTTTAAGAATAGTTTTAGGAAAATATGGAAGTCTAAAGGAAGATTTTTATCATTAATACTTATTGTAATATTAGGTACATCTTTCTTTGCCGGAGTTAGAGAAACTGCTAGTGATATGATTAAAACTTTAGATAATTATTATGACGAGACTAATCTTTATGACTTTAAGATAGTTAGTACAATGGGTCTTACTGATGATGATATTAAATCTTTAGAAGAAATAGATGGTATAAAAGAAGTTGAAGGAACTTATTCTTTTGATACTTTAATAGATGGTGATGCAGTTAAAGTTAGTGCATTATCAGATATTAGTAAAGTAACATTAGTTGATGGTAGAATGCCCAAAAGTAATAGTGAGTGTCTTGGTGAGGATGAATCGTTTAAAATAGGAGATACTATTACAATAGAAGATGATACATATCTTGAAAATAATACTTGTAAAGTAGTAGGAACTATTAATAGTAGTAGTTATATTTATGAAAATAAAGGAATATCTACAGTAGGTGATGGTAAACTTGATAGTTTGTTATATGTTCCTAAAGATAACTTTAAATTAGATTATTATACAGAGATTTATTTGTTAGCAGATGGTACTAAAGAAGAATTATCTTATAGTGATAGTTATGATGGTATTATAAGTAAAGTAAATAAGAAATTGCAGAAGTTAAAGCCTTTAAGAGAGACAGCAAGGTATGAACAAATACTGAAAGTTGCTATGGATAAAGTTGCTGAAAGAGAGAATGAACTTAATAAAGTGAAGAGTGAAAATGAAACTAAGTTTAATGATGCTTTAACAGAGTTAAATTCTAATAAAATAAAACTTGATGAAGGATTAGAAGAATATAATAGTAATCTATATACTTTGAATAAGACTAAAGAATCTACAGAAGCAGAACTTAATAATGGTTTTAATGCTTTAGAAAATGCTAAGACAGAGTTTAATAATGCTTTATCAAACACTGGCATTACAGTTGATAGCTTGCAGCCTACACTTGATACAATAAATACTAATATTAAAGAGTTAGAAAAAAAGTTAGAAGGACTTGATCCTAGTGATAGTTTATATGAAACATTAAATGCTAGACTTAATGAACTTAAAAATAATAAGACTAATATAGAGACATTAATTAATACTAATAATACTTTAACTGAACAAGAAAATACTTTAAATAATTCTCTAAGTACTTGGAATAATCAGTATAGTAAAGCTTTAAAAGAATTAAATAGTGCCAAAAAAGAAATAGATAATGGTTATAAAGAGTTAGAACAAGGCTATGAAGAATATAATGCTAATTATAATTTATATTTAGAAGAAGTATCTAATTATGAGAATGAGATAAATGATGCTAAAAATGAGATAAATAATATAGAGAAACCTGTTTGGTATTTATTAACTAGAGAAGATTTAACAGGTTATACTAGCTTTTATGAAAGTGCTACTAAAGTAGACTCTATCGCTGCTGTATTTCCAATATTCTTTATCTTAATAGCATTCCTTATGGCTTTTAACACTATGAATAGAATGATAGAAGAAGAAAGAAGTGAGATAGGTGCTTTTATATCTTTAGGTATTAGAAAGTCTACTATTGCATTTAGTTATTTACTATATGTTTTTATCGCTTGTGTTTTGGGTCTTGTTATAGGACTAAGTGTTGGTTATACTTTAATACCAAGAATACTTTATACAGTGTATTCTGCATCCTTTACAATACCAGAACTATCTACTTATGCTAATCCTTATGCTTGTTTAATTATTGTTTTAACAACAATTATCTTAATGAGTTTAGTAGTATTTATTACTCTTGTTAAAGACTTTAGATTAGTACCTGCAACTATATTAAGACCAGCATCTCCTAAGAATGGTAAAAAGATATTATTAGAGAGAATTAAACCATTCTGGAGACATTTATCATTTTCTTGGAAGATAACTTTACGTAATTTATTTAGATACAAAAAAAGAATCTTTATGACAGTTTTAGGTATTGCAGGATGTACGGCACTACTTCTTACAGGTTTTGGCATTAAAGATAGTCTTAGTGATTTACTTGATATACAATATGGAGAAATAACTCATTATGATGCAACTTTAGTTTTAAATGATGATGTTAATGAAGATGATGTTACTAAAGCTTTAAGTGATAATAATATAACTAATTATATAAATACTAATATATCTAGTTATACTTTTAAAGCGAATAATAAGAACTTAGACTTTACCTTAATTTCCTTTATGAGTGATGAAAAAATCAATGATTATGTAACTTTAAAGTCTGTTGATGGAAGTAATTTAAACTTAAGCGATGATGGGGTTATTATTACAGAGAAAATGGCTGATTTATTAAATGCTAAAGTAGGAGAGAATATTAGTATTAGAAATAGTGATAATGAACTATTTATTGTTAAAGTAAAAGGAATATGCGAAAACTATATAAGTAATTTTATGTATATGAATAGTACTTATTATGAAGAGATATTTAATGATGATAGTTACAATAGTTATCTTGTTAATTTAAAAGATTCTACTAATAAAGAAAAAATATCTAATAATCTATTAGATACTGGCTACTTTGGAGCGATACAATATACTGATGATAATATGAAAATGTTTAATGATATTATAGCTGGTATGAATAATATAGTCTATCTAATAATAGCATTTTCTAGTTTTCTTGCTATAACAGTTTTATATAATCTTACAATTATTAATATTAATGAAAGAAAAAGAGAGATAGCGACTCTAAAAGTCTTAGGTTTTAGAGATAGGGAAGTATCTAGTTATGTATATAGGGAAACTATTATTTTAACTATAGTAGGTATTATAGTGGGAATATTCTTAGGCTTTTCTTTAAATACCTTTATCTTAATGATAGCGGAGACTGATGAAGTATTATTTATTAAAACAATTAAACCATTAAGTTATGTTCTATCATTTATAATTATTATAGTATTTAGTGTTATAGTTCAAGTGATAACATACTTTATCTTAAGAAGAATAGATATGATAGATTCATTAAAATCAGTAGAATAGAGAAGACACAATTTATCTTCTCTTTTTTAACATTTTATCATAATAATTAAATAAATCTTCAAAAGCATTATAATGAACTATTTCTCTTTGTCTTAACCATAACAGAGGTCCAATAACATCAGGGTCATCTGTAAGGTCTATTAAGTTCTCATATACTGCTCTTGCTTTTTGTTCTGCTGCCATATCTTCCATTATATCTGCAAGAGGGTCCCCAGTAGTTGCAAAATAGGCAACAGTAAATGGTACTCCATTAGCATCTGTAGGAAATATAGCATTCCTATGTTCTGCATAGTTTGAAGCAAGTCCAGCTTCTTTTAATTCTTCTACAGTAGCATCCTTCAAGAGCTGATATACCATAGTAGATAACATTTCAACATGTGCAAGTTCCTCAGTTCCAATATCTGTTAACAATGCTTGTCCCTTCTCATCTGGCATAGTATATCTTTGATTTAAATAACGAAGTGCCGCTGCAAGTTCTCCATTAGGGCCTCCATACTGAGTAATTAACTGTTTAGCCATACCTATATCTTTTTTCTTAATATTAACTGGATATTGTAATCTCTTAGCATATTTAAACATTACTTAATCCCTCCATATTCCAAGGAAAGATTTGCGTTTGCCATAAAAATGGACTTGTATCTAGACTATCACTACTAATAAGAATAGGACCATACTTCTCTTCATAATCCATCATTAATCTATTCGCCTCTTTTCTATACCTATTAAATAAATCTAGTGCATTACCATCATTAGGATATAAATCTAAATATAAATTAAGGTCATGAGCAGCAAACTCTGCTTCTGACATTCTTAAAAACATCTCCTCTTGTTCTGTAGTAGGTCTTAAAGTTTGAGGTTCATAATTCTTATACTGACTGTATAAATTTCTAAACATATTACCTCTTAAATAACCCTCTTTTTCAGTAAAGAATTTAGGATTACTCATATCTCTATCCATATTATTTGGATAGTAATTATAATTAAAATCTCTATTCATAATTTTCTCCCTTCTTTTTATTCTATTCTAGATAGAAACCCATGAAAGGGCTTTAACCTAAAAAATATTTATTTGATATAGACAAGAGTACTTGTGACTTTAGCCATGAGATGACTTGACATAAATTAATGAAAAAAATTGCAAATGCTATACTTTCTTAATTACATATGTTAATATATATGGGAAAAGTTTATAAAGAAAGGATTCTATACAATAACATATAGTATAGTGTGTTAAATGTAGACATAAAGTAATAGAAGGATAAATATAAAGATGAGATGTAATGGATTTGATAGTGACAATTATAGATATTTTTCTTTAAATAAAATGGATTTAGATGATATTTTAGTTAGATATTGTGGTTTTCATAAAAATAAGTTCAGTAGTTGATAAGACTATAACAACTTCTTCCTTAAATGCTATAGAAAATTTAAAATTATACTTAGATAAAGGATGGACTATTGATATAATTCCTGGAATTGTTTATGATAGAGTAAAAGATAAAGTAGAAGATGTGAATTTTAATTCATATTTTGTTAGTGATATTTTAAACAAATCATTAAATGAATATAATGGTAAAGGGAAAATATTAATAAAAGATTATAAAAGTAGGTGTTAATTATGCAAAGATTTAAAGCTACTAAAGTAGCAAGTTTTTTAGGAATATTTTTTAATTTATTTCTATTTGTAATTAAATTTATCGCTTCATTCTTTACTTCAAGTCAAGCGATGATGGCCGATGCTATTAATAGTTTAGGAGATATTTTCTCATCTCTTATGACTTTAATAGGTAATAAAATAGCAAGTAAACCAAGTGATGATGATCATAACCTTGGTCATGGTAAAGCAGAATATATTTATTCTCTTTTAATAAGTATTGTTATTATTGTAGTAGCAGTTACTCTATTTAAAGACTCGCTAGAATCCATATTTGTTAAAAGCGATTATACTTTTTCATATATGCTAATAGTAGTTTGTATCATTACTATAGTAATTAAATTATCTTTATATTTCTATACTAATAAACTTTCTAAGAGTCTAAATAGTTTACTTTTGAAAGCTAACTCTAAAGATCATTTATATGATGCTATTGTTACTAGTATTAACTTACTAGCAATTATACTAACTAGCTTTGGTATATACTTTGTAGATGGCTTAGTTGGAGTTTTAATTGCCTTATGGATTCTAATTAGTGGACTTAAGATATTTAAAGAAAGTTACGATGTCTTAATGGATAAAGCTATAGATAATGATACTAAAGATAAAGTTTTAGAAGTAGTTAAGAAATATAGTGAAGTAAAGAAAATAACTCATTTTAATGCCACACCAGTAGGCTATAAATATCAAATATCATTTACTATCTTTGTAGATGGTAATATGTCGACATATGAATCTCATGCTATTGCAAATAAAATAGAGCGAGAACTTGAAAAGTTTGATGAAATTTATTTAACAGTAATTCATGTTAATCCTATTTAATCCTTTGCAATATAAAGAAAATATGATATAATCTACTGGTAGAAAGAAGGAGTAATATGGAAAAAATATATGTTTTTGGACATCGTAAACCTGATACAGACTCAGTTAGTGCAGCGATAAGTTATTCTTATTTAAAAAAACAATTAGGTTTTAATGTAGAACCTCGTGTACTTAGTGCAATTAATAAAGAGACTAAATATGCACTAAAATACTTTAAGGTAAAAGAGCCTGCTTACTTAAATGATGTTAAATTACAACTTAAAGATGTTAATTATCATAAAGGATATTTCTTAAATGAAAAGAAATCTATCTTTGATAGTTATATCTATATGTTAAATGAAGGTTTAACTGGTGTACCAATTGTTGATGATAAAAATAAATTTAAAGGAATAGTAACAATTAAAGACCTAGCTCATACTTTTATTAATACTAAAGTAGAGAACCTTGAAACTAGTTATGATAATTTACTAAATGTTTTAAATGCTGAAGAGGTAAATAGAGCAGATGATGAAGTTGTTGGTAATATATTAGCAGCAGCATATCGTAGTACAACCTTTATTAATACAGTTAATTTAACTAGTGATGATATCTTAATAGTTGGAGATAGACATAGTGTTATAGAATATGCCGTTAATTCTAAAGTTAAAATGATTATTCTATCAGGATTTAGTGAAATTAAAGATAAACATATTGAGCTTGCTAAAGAAAATGGAGTTAATATTATTAGAAGTAGTTATGATACATATCATATCGCTAAATTAATTGGTTTAGCTAACTATATTAGAACAATGGAAAGAACTACTAAAGATGCAGTTTACTTTGATGAGAATAGTTATGTTGATGATATTTTAGATATTAATAAGAAATTAAGACATACTAACTATCCAGTTATTAATTCTAAAACTGGTAAATGTTTAGGATTACTCAGAATTACTGATTTGGATTCTAAAAATCCTAAGAAAGTAATATTAGTAGACCATAATGAAGCGAAACAAAGTGCTGAAGGGTTGGATGAGGCAGAGATTGTTGAAATAGTAGATCATCATAACTTAAGTAGTCTTTCTACTGCTAGCCCAATAAACTTTAGAAATATGGCAGTAGGTTCAAGTAATACAATTATCTATTCTTTATATAAAGAAAGAAATATTGAAATACCTAAAGAAATAGCAGGGATGATGTTATCAGGAATTCTATCAGATACTTTAATACTTAAATCACCTACAACTACAGAATTAGATAGAAAGGCAGTTATAGAGTTATCAAGTATTGCAGAAGTTGATTATGAAGAATATGGACTTAATTTAATAAAAGCAGGTACATCACTTGATGGTATGAGTCATGAAGATGTCCTATATAATGACTTTAAACTATATACAGTAGATGATAAGACTTTAGGTATAGGACAATTCTTTACTACTAATTTTGATGAAATTAAGAAAGATATGGATTCATATCTTGATACCCTTGATAGGGAAGCCGAAGGTAATAATTATTCTCTAATCGCTTTATATATTACAGATATTATTAAGAACGGTTCTTATGTTTTATTTAATAGAAAAGCGAAAGATATAATGGATATGGCTTATGATAAAGATATGAGTGAAGGTGAATACTTACAAGATTGTGTTTCTCGTAAGAAGAATGTTGTACCTGTAATAATGGCTAGTTTTGAGAAATAGTATAGTTTTTAACTATACTATTTTTCTTAAAGAAAAGGATATTTATGTCTTTTATTTGTTCATATATGATTTACAAACAAACGTTTTTGATGATATAATGGTTTAGAAAGAGGTATTATATGAATAAAAAAGAAATATTTTATGATGAAATTAATTATATTAAAGATGAATCTTTAAGAAAGAGTCTTGGTGAGCTAATAGAACTATTACCAGATTATTTCTTTAAAGAACCTGCGGCATCAACTGGTAAATACCATCCAAAGTATGCTCAAGGAGATGGAGGGCTTCTTCGTCATACAAAAGCTGCTGTTAGAATAGGTTATGAACTATTATGTGATTTATCTATTAGTAAAAAGTATACTTCTCATGAGAAAGATTTAATGCTTATGGCACTTTTATTACATGATGGATTTAAAAAAGGTCTTGTTGAAGAGAGATATACTCGTTTTGATCATCCTTTAATCGCCGCTAAAGTAGTTATGGATAATTATGAGAAAGTTGGTCTAACTAAAGAAGATGCAACCTTTATAAGTGATGCTATTAAAACACATATGGGAGACTATACCGTTGATTATAATGGTAATGAAGTATTAGAGAAACCTCATACTAAGTATCAGAATTTTGTCCATATGTGTGATTATTTGGCAAGTCGTAAATGTTTATTAGTACCGTTTGATGGACATAATAATATAGAAATATAGGAGTGTTGATTATGGGCAAAATTATTGTTATTGAAGGAATAGAAGGCTCTGGCAAAGAGACACAAAGTAAATTATTAGTAGAATCTTTAAATAAAATGGGAATAAAGTCTATAGAATTTTCTTTTCCTATGTATGATACTCCTACTGGTAGAATCTTTAAAGATTGTCTTTTAAGTAACAATAATTATTTTAATGAAGGAATAGATTCCTTAGATCCAGAACTTGTCTGTTTATATACCGCTGCAGATAGAAAATATAATATAAAAAAAATAAATGAATACTTAATGGATGGTTATATCGTGGTAATTAATCGTTATACTAGTTCCAATATGGCTAATCAAGGTAGTAAATATGAAGACTCTGAAGATAGATTTTATATGTATCAGTGGATAGATAAACTAGAGTACTGGCTTTTAAAATTACCTAAGCCGGATTATACGATACTACTTAATATGCCTTATAAATATAATAATCAATTATCTTTTGAGTTAACTAACGAAGATTCTAAGCAAGAAAGAGTCTTAGAGTCATATCTTGAACTAGCAGGTCTTTATAACTGGGATATAATTAATTGTATTGATGAAGATAAAGAGAAAACTATAGATGAAATTCATGAAGAAATTATGGAACTTTTAAAAACTAAAGGTATAAAATAAAAGAGTTTTGTAAATATTATTAGTAGGTGAGATTATATGGATTACTTATTAATACTTTTAAAAACTCTTTTCTTTTATTTTGCAATTGTTCTCTTTTATCGTTTTATGGGTAAAAGAGAAGTAGGAGAACTAGGTATAATAGATTTAATAGTATCAATATTAATTGCAGAACTAGCAGCGATTAGCATTGAAAAGTATGATAGTAGTGTCTTTCTTATGCTTTTACCAATAGGAGTCTTAGTGATATTACAAATAGTACTTGCAAAACTTTCTTTAAAAAGTGATAAACTTAGAACTATGTTAGATGGAGATGCTTCTGTTATTATTGATAATGGTAAAGTTAATTTTAAAGAAATGATTAAACAAAGATATAACTTAGAAGATTTACTTACTCAGTTACGTGCTAAAGAAGTTAAGAGTATTGAAGAAGTAGAGTATGCTATTCTTGAAACTAGTGGTAAATTATCAGTCTTCACTAAAGATGCTAATAATAGTGGACCATATCCATTACCTTTAATACTTGATGGTAAAATACAACAGATGACTTTAAAGAGAATAAGAAGAAAAGAAAAATGGCTTAATGAGTTACTAGAAAGTAAAAAAGTAAAATTAGATGATGTATTTTATGCCTTCTATAAAGATAATCAACTTTTTATTATAAAAAATAGTGATTGTATCTCTTAATTAGACAATATATTTATATATTTAATAATATGATAAGAGTATGAAAAAAGAATATTATTTACTACTTATCATTTTTTTATTGGTTATAATCTATGTCTTTGTGCCTAAAGATACTTTAAAAGAAGAAAATAGTCCTAAAGAAATACTTGAGAAAAGAGCAGTGTTTATCTCTTATATTGAACTTGGTAATAACTTAAGAGGTAAGAGTACTACTGATATGAAAAAAACTATAGATAATATGCTAGATACTGCTAAAGACTTTGGATTTAATATGATAATATTACAAGTAAGAAGTTTTAGTGATGCTATCTATAAATCTTCTATTTTCCCTAGTAGTAGAAGTGTTGTTAATACTGAAGGAGATGAACTACCATTTGATATATTAAAATACTTTATTAAAAAAGCTCATCAAAAAGATTTAGAACTTCATGCTTGGATTAATCCTTATAGAATTAGTAATGATACTGATACTAGTATAATAAGTAAAGAAAATCCTGCTTATAAACTATTAGATACATCTTCAGTTAAAGTAATAGATAATGTAGGTATTTACTATAATCCTGCTAGTAATGAAGTAGAATCCTTAATTCTTGATGGTATAGAAGAGATAATTAAAAATTATGATGTAGATGGAATCCACTTTGATGATTACTTTTATCCTAAGAGTAATGATATAGATAGTACTGATTATGAAAAAGCTTATAAAAATAATAATAGTTTAACATTACAAGAATTTAGATTAAATACCATTAGCTCTCTAATAAAAAAAACATATAAACTTATAAAGTTTTATGATAAATCACTTGTTTTTGGTATTTCTCCTGATGGTAATATCGATAATAACTACAATAGTAATTATGTAGATACAAGAAAGTTTTGTACAGAAGATGGATACCTTGATTACATAATGCCTCAAGTATATTATGGCTTTTTAAATAGTACTAAACCTTTTGAAGATACTGTTAAGTCTTGGAATAACTTAATCACTAACAATATAGAATTAATACCTGCTCTTGCTTTTTATAAAACTGGTAATGTAGATAATTATGCTAAAGAAGGAGTTAATGAATGGATAGAATATAATAATATCATTTCAAGAGAAGTAATGCTTAGTCGTAAATTAAGTAATTATAGTGGCTTTGCCATATTTCGTTATGATTCTATTTTTGGCAGTAATATGACAACTACTTCATTTCTAGAAAAAGAAAACTTAAAAAATATTTTATCTTAAAGAACATAAGAAATAAAATAAATTTTATTTCGCCCTTGTCATTACCTCCAAGGATTCCTACTTCATAGATAAGGTATCCCTTATTCTCCATAGGCTTAAATTCCTTAAAGCACTACCGTACTTGGGTATTATTTATCTTTGTTCTTTTTCATTATATCAAACATTATTTAAACTAAACTTTGTAAGTTATAGTGTAATTTTAAACCTTCTAATAATATGTTTAAGCTTGCATTTATATCTCTATCATTATGTACTCCACATTCCGGACAGTCATATTCTCTTATACTTAAATCTTTTATTTCATTATTCTTATAACCACAGTGACTACATATTTGACTACTCGGATAATAAGTATTTATCTTATAATAATACTTTCCTTTTATCTTACTTTTCCATTCTATTAGAGAACATAATTTACTTAAACTTGCATCTGATAGACTTTTATTAAATGCTTTTCTCTTATCTTTAAACATATCTGCTACTTTTAAACTCTCTGTTACTATAATGTCATGCTCATCTACTATTTCATTAGCAATGTCGTTTAAACAATGTTTTCTATAATTCTTTATTTTAGCATGTATTCTTGCTATCTTTTCTTTTGTCTTTAAATAATTCTTGCTTCCTTTTACTTGTCTTGATAATTTCCTTTGTAATCTTTTTAATCTCTTTTCAAACTTTGTTAATATTTTCTCATTACTATATTTAATACCATCACTTGTTATAACTAAATCTTTTATACCTAAGTCTATTCCTACTATACTAGTAGCTGTTACTTTTTCTACTAACAAATCTTCTTCTACTAATACACTTACATAATACTTATTTGTTGTTTCTCTTGAGATAGTAGCGTTTACTATTTTTCCTTCTATTCTTTCTTTATTTCTAAATCCTCTTATTTTAACTCTACCTAATTTTGGTAATTTTATAAATCTAGTTAGTAAATCTACTTCTATATTACTATACTCTTTTCCTTTATAAGTACTTCTTATAAGGCTAGTTCTATAAGACTGTCTTGCAAACTTACTCTTAAAATTTGGATATCCGTTTCTTTTTGCAAAGAAGTTATTAAAACCATCTTCTAAATCAAATATAGAGCATCTTAAGGCGCATGAATCTACTTCTTTAAGATATTCGTGATTGTTTTCTAATTCTTTTAAATCTTTACATAAATTAAATGATTTCTGTACTCCATTTTCTTTTTGATAATTTAGATAATAGTTATAAACAAAACGACTACATCCAAAGGTCTTATGTATTAATATTCTTTGTTCTTCTTTTGGATATAATCTAAATTTATATGCTCTATATATTACCATAATACGAACCCTCTTTCTTGTAACTTAAGTGTACTATATAAAATATACGTTCGTCAATACAAAAATTCGGTTTTTATCAAAAAACGCACTTTCCTTATAGATAAAAAAATGCTATAATGTAATAAAGGTAGGGAAGTGATGCAATGAATAAAAAAGGTTTTACATTAATAGAGTTGTTAGCGACTATAGCAATACTTGCGCTTTTAATGCTTGTTGCAGTTCCTAATGTAATGAGTACTATTGATAAAAACAAGCAGAATACTTATGTTGAAGATGCTAAAAGAATGATTACTTTAGCAGAATATGAAGTAAGGAGTAATACTGATATTGAATTGCCTACGAATGGTAATTGTATTGTAATACCATTAGGTAACTTGGACTTAAGTGATTTTAATGAAGGCCCTGAAGGTGGAAGTTATGACTTGCAAAATTCATATGTAGTGGTTGCAAGGAATGGCAATAGTTATGAATATATGGCAACTATTGTTGAAAATTTTGATGGTGATACAAGAGGAATACCATTAATGAGTAGAGATGATTTAAATAAAGAAAGTGCAGGAAAAAACGTTGCAAAAGGTGAAGAGTTAAACATAATAACTCCAGTTGTTGGAATTAATTTGAATGGATATACTGTTACAAATATTATTGACAGTTAATAGAAATTTTGTTATGATTTAAGAGTAAGATATGGAGGTCAATGTAATGAGAAAAGTTAATAGAAAGGGATTCACTTTAATTGAATTACTAGCTGTTATCATTATTTTAGCTATATTGATGACACTAGCTATTACAGCAATGTCTGGTTATATTAGAGATGCTAAGAAAGATACATTTGTTACAACAGCATTACAATATGCTAATGCGGCAAGACTTAGTTTTGTAAATGGAGAATACGACTCAGATTTGATGCCTGCAAGAGGGCAATGTTTAGCTGTACCAACAAATTCTATTGCTCTTGAAAGTGGTTCTCATGAAAGTTCATTTGGACAAGATTATACAAATAATAGTTATATTATAATATTTAATAACACAACTAGTGGTCAAGACAAGTATGAATATTTTATTCAAATGGAAGATAAAGTCGGCAATGGTTTTGGAGTATTGTTAGAAAGTACACTTGATGGTGATTTAGTAGTTGAAAAAGACGTTGGTAGTGAAGGAAATTTCCAAGCTGATCTTTCTAAAGGAGATACAATAAAATTATTTAAAGGAATTAGTAATACAACATATGCACAATTAGAAGATGCTGATGGTAATCCAGCAAGTTGCACAGTTTCAGGTGTAATTGGTTAAAAAATAAAAATTACTAACTAAAGAACAAGAAAAAAACTTGTTCTTTTCTATTGTCAAATTTTAAAAATTCGCTATAATAAATATTAGTTCTTTGGGGAGGAATATAAATGGCGAAGTTACCTATTTTAATTATTAATAATGCAATAATTTTTCCAGGAATGGAGTATCGGGGAGAGACTGTAGATTTTTACGAACAAGGACTTATTGATGCAGTAGATAGAGCAGATAATAAAGAATTAGTTATAATTCACTCTATTGATAATATTAGTACTGATGATGTAACAGAGTTTCCTAAAATAGGTCTTTTAGCAACCTTAACTTTAAAATTAAATATTCCAAACTCAAAAATGCGTTATATCTTTATAGGTTTAAAAAGAATAGAGATATCTTCTTATGAAGAAGAAAATGGTATATATTATGCTAATTATAAAGAAATAGAAACTAATAAAGATAATATTATCGAAGAAGATAAATACTTAAATATGTTATATCGTAATTATGAAAAATATGTAAGAGAGATATCTAGTGTTAGTAATGCTATGTTAGGGGAGATATCTTCTATTAAGGACTTAGATAAATTAACTGATTTTATAGTATCTTTTCTTAATTTATCACCTGATGTTAAGAAAGAATATCTATATGAACTTAATTCTATTAAAAGAGCGATGAGGCTTGTTAGTCAATTAAAAGAAGAAATAACACTTGCTAAGTTAGAAAAAGAAATAGAAGTAAAAGTTCATAAGAAAATAGATGATGATCAAAGAAAATATTATTTATCTGAGAAGTTAAAAATAATATCTAATGAATTAGGTACTGTTAGTAGTAAGAGTTTAACTATAGATAATTTTAATAAGAGATTAAAGAGACTTAAATGTTCTAATAAAGTAAGAAATAAGATTAAAGAAGAAATAGAACATTATAAATCTATAAATGAAAATGTGCCTGAAGCTTCTATATTAAGAGAATACCTTGATTTAATGTTAAGCCTACCTTGGGATTATAAGACTCGTGATGTTACAGATATTAAAGAAATAGAAAATACTTTAAATAATAGTCATTATGGTCTTTCTAAAGTAAAGGAGAGAATTGTAGAGTATATTGCTGTTAAACAGAATTCTCCTAAAGAAAAGAGTCCTATTTTATGTCTAATAGGACCTCCTGGAGTAGGTAAGACATCTCTTGCTAAAACAATTGCAAAAGCCCTTAATAGACGTCTTATTAGTGTATCTGTTGGTGGTGTTAATGATGAAGCAGAAATTGTGGGTCATAGAAGAACTTATGTAGGTGCCTTACCTGGTAGAATAATTAGTGGTATTAGAAAGTGTGGTAGTTCAAATCCTGTCTTTATTATAGATGAGATAGATAAAATGACTAAAAACTATAGAGGAGATCCTGCTAGTAGTCTTTTAGAAGTCTTAGATAAAGAACAGAATAGTACTTTTTATGATCATTACTTAGAAGAAGAATATGACCTATCTAATGTCCTATTTATTGCCACTGCTAACTATGAAGACCAAATAGCACCTGAACTTAGAGATAGATTAGAAATTATTTACTTAGATTCATATACTGAATATGAGAAATTATCTATCGCTAAAAACTATTTAATACCTAAAGCTTTAGATGAACATGGACTAACTTCTTTACAAGTTAATTTTAGTGATAAAGCAATACTTGATATAATTAATTATTATACAAAAGAAGCAGGTGTTAGAAATTTAGAGAGATTGATATCTAAGATACTTAGAAAAATAGTTAAAAAAGTCTTAACTCTTAATGAACCAGTGTTTTATGAGATTACTAGTAAGGACTTAGAAGAATACTTAGATAGAAAGATTTATACGAATAGGGAAAATAAAGAGACTAAATTAAAGGGAGTAGTTAATGGCCTTGCTTATACAGAGTATGGTGGAGATATACTACCTATAGAAGTAAATCATTATAAAGGAAGTTCTAATTTAGTTTTAACAGGTTCATTAGGAGATGTTATGCAAGAATCTGCTAAGATTGCTTTAAGTTATATAAAATCTAATGCTAAGAAGTTTAATCTATCTAAATCTATCTTTGATGATGATATACATATCCATGTACCTGAGGGTGCTATTCCTAAAGAAGGACCAAGTGCAGGTATCGCTCTTACAACTGCTTTAATTAGTGCTTTTACTAATACTAAGATATCTACTAAGATAGCGATGACAGGAGAAATAACACTACAAGGAGATATTTTAAAAATAGGTGGTGTTAAAGAAAAAGTATTAGGAGCATATAGAGAAGGAGTTAAAACTATTTACCTACCTTTAAAAAATAAAGAGGATGTTAAAGATGTACCTAAAGAGATAAGAAGTAAGTTAGAATTTATTTATGTATCTAATTATAAAGAATTATATAGAAAATTATTTGTTAGTGAGGAAGTATGCAACTAAGGGATTTATCTATAGAAAATAGACGCTATGCTTTAAATATAAAAGCAGATATGACAGATGATAATAGATTAGAAGTTTTAAAAACTAATGATTATAATGCTACTATCAAAGGAATACATGCTCTACTTGTTAGTGAACCTAACTTTTTCCTTGTAAATGAAGACTTTTTAAACACAGCTTTAGAAGTATCTACAATATATAATGATAGATATGCTAGAGATAGATTAAATGAATTAAAAGAATTAAGTGATACTGAAATAGAGAAAAGAGCAAGGTCATATATAGAAAGTGAATACTTAAAAAGAGAATTTGTCTTTACTTATATAGATTATTTAGATTTATTAGAATTAGATGATTTACTATTAAGAGAAACTAACTATCATTATCTTTTAGGTAATCCTTACATTTTACATTCTATAAGTTATTTAAAGAAAGAGTTTAGTGATTATTATAGTATTAATAGAAAAGCCAATAATTATCTATTAACCATATTAAATATCTTAGAGAAAAGAAATTATTATGATACTGAAGCTGTTGTTTCAATTAATAGTGTCTTAGAATTATTTCCTAATAGAGAAGAAGAAAAGATTATTACTTTTGCTAAGAAGATATAGTAATAATCTTTTTATATTATCATATATTAGAACTAAGGAAAGGAGATAAAAATGAAACAAATAGTAACTTTAGAAAAAGAGATAGCTTTTAAAACTATGGTGGGGGAAATTAGTAGTATTTCATTAGAACCTGATTTATCCTTTATTAATGATAGTGAAATAGAAGGTAACTTGATAATATCCGGTACTTATAAAATGACAGAAGCTAGTACTATAGAAGAAGACTTTAATTATAAAGTACCAGTTGAAATTATGCTTACAACTTCTTTAGAAGAAGAAACAAGAAAAGTAGATATAAATAACTTTACTTATGCAATAGTTAATGAAGAGGCTTTACAAATAAATGTAGAACTTATAATTGAAGGGTTAGAGAAGATTGAAGTAGAAGAGGAAAGTGAAGAAGATAATAGTGATGTAAGAGATGTTAGTGATGAGGAAGATAATAGTACAAGAGAAGAGATAGAAGTACTAACTACAGAAGAAAGTGCTAAAGAAGAACTTCCTAGTTTTGAAGAAGTAGAAGAATTACCAAGTTTAGAAAATATTACTGTTAAAGAAGAAGTGCCTGTTATGATGGAAGAGTCTATAGAAGTAGAATCTACTATGAAAGAAGATACTAATAATAAACAAGTAATGGATTCCATCTTTTCTGCATTCGCTAATACAGATGAAACATACTCTACTTATTCAGTTTATATCTTAAGAGAAGATGATAATCTAGAAGAAGTTATGTCTAAATATAATACTAATAGAGAAGCACTTTCAGAATATAATGACTTAGATAACTTAAAAGTAGATGCTAAACTAATTATTCCTACGATGGTAGAAGTTAGTGATAAATAAATATACTTACTTAAAAGATATTAAAGTAATAGATTATGATGACGATAGAATTTTAATTAAAAGAAAAAAGAAATATGATATAGATAAAATATATAAGTACTTAGATGATCATAATGTTAATAACTATCTAAAACCCTTTGAAATAACTGATAGAGAATTATACTTTAACTATCTAGATAAAAGAGAATTAGATAATGATGAACTTGCTAAACACTTAGTTTATGCTTTAACAGATTTACAAAATAAAACTACTATATATAAAGAGATAGATAAAGATAAATTAAAAGAAGAATATGACTCTTTTAATAATAGAATAAACTACTTAGAAGAGTATTACTTTACTATGCAAGATATTATAGAAAATAAAGTATATATGGCACCATCAGAATATCTCTTTATAAGAAATGTATCTATTATCTATAGTGCCTTAAACTATTCTAGACATTTAGTAGATTCTTGGTATAAGATAATGAAAGAAAAAAGAAGAGAAAGATATGTTTATGCTCATGGTAAATGTGAATTAAGTCATTTTATATCATCAGATAAAGATTATTTTATAAGTTTAGAGAAAGCTCATATTGATAGACCATGTAAAGATTTTATTAGATTTTTTAAGAAAAATTATGAAGATACTGATATGATAAGTAATTTTAGACTTTATCAACATAGATATAAGTATAAAGAAGAAGAGTATCTTTATTTTCTTATAAATATAACTATACCAGATAAAATAGATATCTATCCTTCTAGTTTAAATAAGTGTTTAGAATTAACTAAGTTTTTTGATAGATTAAAACTAACTAGTGAGTTTATCTTAAAAAATGAGAAAGACAAGAAGCACTATGAAAAGCACTAGTTCTATCAATAATAGTAAAGCATGTATTCTTGTAACTAAAAATAAAAGAAGTACTGCTTGATAACAGATAATGACAGCAAGGGCAAGAAGAGTTCCTAAATAGAAGATACTGGTTCTTCTTTTTTGTTTGCAAAAATTACATCTACAGAAAGGACTATGTTTATTTCCTTTAAAACGCATAAACATCACCTGTAATAGTTTATGAAATAGTAAAAAAGATGTTAAAAATCTAAAAATAATGATAGAATGGAAGTAGGGGAAGTGGAACTTATGAAGTACAGTATGGAAAATATTGATGAAAGAACAAGAAAAATATTAGGCTTTGATAAAGATGAAGTGTTAGAGTATGATGAGGTAGTTGATAGATATCTTTTAACACTTGCTAATTATGCTACTAATATAGATGATGAAACATTCTTTACACCTGGTATTTTTCATAATTTAAATTATAGTTTATATCACTTAACAGGTTGGACTTTAAGTAATTATTCAAAAATTATAACAGATGAAGAAGTGTCAAAAAGAATGGATGAAAATGAACATTATAATTTATTGATAAAAGCAGCAAGTTTAGTAATAAACAGGTTTGCTCGAAATGGTATGGAAGACGATGCTAATAAAGAAGGAGCGACACTTTATGTAATCGCTAATGCAATATACGATTATGAGAAGTCTTTAGAAGATATAGATACGAAAACTCTTAGTTAGGATGTGAAGAAATGAGAAAAGTAAATACATTAATTAAAAAAAGCGATATTACTAAATTAAAGAGTTATTATGGGGAAGCTTTAGGTGATAAAGATTTTAAAGATTATGTAGATAATCTTGATGTAAGTAGTGATGTTTTAATTAATTATACTGCTAGTATAGAAGATGCTGTTAAAGAAAAGAAAGCATGTAAGGACTGTCCTGGACTTAAAAATTGTCCTAATACTTTAAAAGGACATGTATATACTGCTTTAAAAGATAATAATGGTTTAAACTTTAGTTATATACCTTGTAATAAACTTATTAAAGAAGAAAATACTTATGCTTATAAAAAGAATATTACTTGTTTTGATTTACCTAAGGAAATTAGTGAAGCATCTTTTTCTAAAGCATATAGAGATGATAATAAACGTTTGCCTATCTTTAAATACTTTAAAGAGTTTATGGATAGTTATCTAAAAGATAAGAAAGGTAAAGGACTATACTTAAGTGGTTCTTTTGGAAGTGGTAAAACCTATTTAGTAGCAGCACTTTTTAATGAACTTGCTAAGAAAAACATATCTTCAGCTTTAGTATATTATCCAGAACTATTAAGAAGTTTAAAATCATCTTTTGGAAGTGATTATGAAGAGAAGTTTGACTTTATTAAGACAGTCCCACTTTTATTATTAGATGATATAGGAGCAGAGAATACTACATCATGGAGTAGAGATGAAGTATTAGGACCAATACTACAGTATCGTATGGAAGAAGAATTACCTACATTCTTTACATCTAATTTAACTTTAAGTGAATTAGAAGCTTCTTTAAGTATTACTAATAGTGGTATTGAGAAAGTAAAAGCGAAAAGAATAATAGAAAGAATTAAACAGTTGACAGTTCCTTTAGAGTTAATTAGTAAAAATAGAAGAAATTAAAAGAAATATATGTTATGATAAATAAAAGAAGTTTTGGAGGTAGTCATGGATAATAAAATGAATAACATGATAAAAGAATTTTTAGAAAATACTGATGCTAAAAATGAAGAAGAGTTAAATGAAGCTTTAGGAAAGTTTTTTGAACAGTATAACAATGGGAAAATAGAGTATGAAAATACTCCTTTAGATGAAGCTTATGAACTATTAGAAGAAGCAGAAAATGCTAAGACTATAAAAGATGCAAAAAGACTTGCTAAAAAAGCTTTTGAAACAAGTAATGCTTGCTTTGATGCTAAACTATTTCTTGCAGATATAGAAGACAACTCTATTAAATCTAGAAAAATATTAAATGAAGGTCTAGAATTTGAAAAGAAAAGACTAGAACAAGAAGGCTTTTTTGATAAAGAGAACATTGGTTCATTTTATGGGCTTTTTGAGACAAGGCCTTATATTAGAGGACTTTATACTAAAGCACATAATTTAAGTAATCAAGGTAAATATAAGAAAGCAATAGATGTTTGTAAAGAAATACTTAGATTAAATGAAAATGATAATACAGGTGCTAGATACTTGTTAATGGCTTTATATGCAGTTATTGAAGATGAAAAAGCTATGTTAGATTTATATAAAAAATATAATGAAGAGATTAATTTAGAGATGTTATTTCCATTATTCGTATTATATTATAAAAAAGAAGATGATGGTAATGCTAAAAAGTATTTAGATATGATTAATAAAAACAATAAGCATTTTATAAAGTTCTTTAAAGAAACTATAAAACTAGAAGAAGATAGTATGCCTGGTTATTATTCTAGGGGTAATGCAAGTGAAGTATTAATGTATATGAGAGAATATTTTTTCTTAGTTTGTACCTTGAGCAATATAGATGATTATATTATAGAAAACACTAAAAAGAGTAAGAACTAAAAATATAAATAAAATTAGATAATCTTTACATATTTATTTATGATGTGATAAAATTAAATTATCAAAGATAAGGAAAGAAGGTAAAAGTATGAAAATATTACGTTCACAATATGTTACCTGGGGGGGGGGTACTTTAGTAAGTATCTAGTAAATACTTTCTTTCATTATGGCTTAAAAGAATAGAGTAGGAGTATTCTATTCTTTTTATAGTGTAATAATGAAAGGAGTAAGAAGATGAAAAGATTATTGTTAGAAACGAGTTTTAGTAAGATATATATGCTAGTAATGATTATAATAACTCTATTTATATTAGGAAGTTACTTTTCATATGCTATGTTTACAGTAACAAAAGAGAAGAGTAATGCTATAAGTATAGTAACAGGTAGTTTAAATTACAAATTAGAAGTAGATGGGAGTAATAGCAACACTTTAACAGTATCACCTAATAGTAGTAAAGATTTCATTATAACTTTAAGTAATCCTAATAATAGAATAGCAAGGTTTAACTTTTATTATATAGGCGATATACCTAGCGATGTAGAAATAGGTTATCTAAATGAAGAAGGAATAAATATTCCCCCAGTAGAAACAGGAATGAATTTAGAGAAAATAGATACTTCAGGATCTAGTAATACTTATAAGATAAGAGTTAATAATATATCTAGTAATAGTGTAACTATAAATTTAGGAGTAAGTGTGGGACTAGATTATAATGATTTGGTATTACCAAGTGATGGGCATCTATTTAAAGAGTATGAAGGAGTAGAGTTATATAAAGTATTACTTAAAGATAGCAAGAACAATATAAATACAAGTGATAGTGAACAAATATTTATAACAGGAGAAAATCCAAATAATTATATTTGGTACAGTGGAAAGATATGGAGAGCGGTTAGTATAGATCCTGCGGATAATAGTGTTAAGCTAGTGACACAGTGGAATATAAGTGCAATTCCTTATGATGATAATAGTAGTTCATTTAAAGGAAGTCATATGGAAATGTGGCTAAATGATACGAGTGTAGATGGTTTTCTTGGTAATTTAAGAGAACCAGAGAATTTTATTAAAATGGATAGCAAGTGGAATGCAACGATGACCACAGAAACAAGTAAACCACCAAAAACTACAACAGTAGAAAATCCAGTAGGACTTTTGAATATATATGAATATGTAATGAGTTACACTGGTACAACGCCTGTTGATGGTTATTTGAACAATATGCTGTGGTGGAGAACGATTACTCCAACTTCTGATGGAAATATTTATTCAATTAATTATAGTGGAGGTATTGCTAATAATTTAAATTCACATCATTCTATTGGAATTAGGCCAACAATAAATTTAAGATCTGGAATAAAAACTGTCGATGGGAAAGGCACAGAGGAAGATCCATATAGATTAGCTGGAGATAATGATAGAAGTTTATCTGGAACTTTTGTTTCAAGTAGATATAGTGGTGAGTACATAACCTTTGGAACAGGAGAAAATACTTTGTATAGAATAGTAAGTCATGAAGTTCCTGGATTAACGAAAATAACAAGTGCAGAACCATTGAAAGAAAATGGTAAATTTAAAGCACTAGGTTTTGACAATAGCAGTTCAAATTATTCTATTGCAACTACAATGGGAACATTCTTAAATGGAGATTATTTAATAAATTATTTAACTGTGGATCAAGCAAGTATGATAGAAGATAATACTTTATGGTATTTGGGTACAGTTGGTCCTGGAATTAATTATAGGTTATCAAAATATAATGACTCTAATATGAGTAGCTTAGTTACAAATAGAACGTCAGTAGAGATAGGACTCTTAAGATTAGGAGAATTAATGGCAGGTCAATTTAATGATTATAATAAAAATATCCATTATTGGACTTTGACCAAAAATTCTTCTAGTGCCGTTAGATGTGTAAATTATGATGCTGGTGGTGCTAGTTCGAACTTTGCATTAAGTACTAATTATGGTATTAGACCAACTTTTAATCTAAAATCTAACGTGCAGATAACTTCAGGGATAGGTACTAAATCAGATCCGTTTGTCCTTTCTCTAGGTAGTTAGGTGTCAGTAATCTAGCCAGTATATAATCTAGTGTGTAAATAAAACATACTAGATTTTTATTTATGCCATTAATTTGTTGCTTTTCCTCTTGGTATCACCTATCTATCATGATACTTTATAGATAGATGGGAGACTTGTATAAAAGAAGGGGAAAAGGAGGTCATGAAAATTTTTCTTGAATTTACAAAATTGTCTTTTTGCAAACATTTTTAGACTGTGTTATAAGTATTGCAGAAAGGGGGAACTTTATGAATAAAGTTCTAAGATTTATATCATTAATGACAGATACAACTGCTAAAGCTCTAATTAAAGATGACCATTATAAATGGTTTTATGAAGAAATGGAAAGAATAGTAGGAGATTTAGATAAGGGAAAATTATTATGGAAAAGTTAAAAGAATTAGAATTAGAGGATGAATTTGGAACATATTATGATGGAGAGATAGTACATGAAAAAAAGATGAATTCTGCTAGAAGTGATGTAGAAAAGAAGGTGCTAATAATGAAAAAATCTATTGCTAAAACTATGCTAAGAGTAGGAGAAAGCATTAATAAAGTAATGGAATACACTGGTTTATAGAAAAAAGAAATAAAAACGTCTTCGGACGTTTTTAATATGCAAATATAGATAGAAGTATTAAAGCACTATTGTGTATCGCATGCATTATAATAGATGGATAAATACTTTTAGTATCATAATAAGTTAAAGCAAAGAAGAAACCTAGACTTCCATAAGGAATAACATATAAGTACTCTAAGATATTGCCACTACCTATTACATGTAATAGACCAAAAATTAATCCAGAAGCCGTTGCATATATCCATTTATTTTTAAATATCTTAGATACCCCTTTTCTAAATGTTAATTCTTCTGCTATAGGTGCAAGTATTCCAGCTGTAAATAACATTAAATAAGGAGTAGAACTTATTAACCCTTGAACCGCTTGTTCATTACTAGAAGTACTTAAACTTGTAATAAGACCAATAGCAATATTAGATATACACATAATCATTAAGCCAAGAAACCAATATTTAAAGGCAGTATCCATGTTCATTTTCCAATTATCTTTAAAAGTTTTAAATTCTTTCTTTAATTCTTTATAATATAGAACTATTAATATCAATACTAATATTAAATCAGTAAAAGTATTAACAATCGCTAAATCTGTTGCTGTATAATTATTAATATCAATATTAAATATGGCAATTGGTATTACTTGTAAATAACTACTAAAATAAAATATAAGAAATGTTAGAAGTCCTTTACATATTTCTAATACTCTTTCTTTTTTCATATTCATCACCTACTATATAATAATATCATTAAATAACTGTTTTGACAAAACTATTTTTATATAGTATAATTATTTTCAAGAAAGGAGTGAAGTTTAAAAGACTTCGCTCTTTAGTTTGTAAGGAGGTATTATGGAGAGTAAAGTAAAAGCTTTAGTAGATGATAAAATTAAAGACTTAGGACTATTTGTTAGTAGTGTTTATTATTCTACTGAAGAAGGAGTTAAAACATTAAATATTGAACTTGATAGTGAAGAGATAATTGATGTTAATAAAATAACAGAGGCAACTAAAATTATTAATCCTATTATGGATGAGAATAACTTATGTAATGATATAGATGTATTAGATATACATTCTAAAGAGAAAGGAGACATGTAGTATGAATGGAAAAGAGTTTCTTAAAGCAGTTGATTTAGTAGTTAAAGAAAAACATATAGATAAAGAAATTATCTTTGAAGCGATGAGAAATGCTTTAACTAGTGCTTATAAGAAGAATGCTAAAAGTAAAAATAATAATGTAAAAGTCTTAATTAATGAAAATAATGGAGATATTAAAGTATATTCTTACCTTACTGTTGTACCTGATGATAAGATGACTAAAGAAGAGTATGAAGATGCTTTGTTTGAGCGTTATGCTGAAGATGAAAATCTTGATACAGAAATAACTGAAAAAGAGTTTAAAGAAGAAGAAAAAGCTAAGGAAAAGGATGAAGAAGAAGAAAAGATTAGTTTCTTTAATCCAGGTACTGAGATTAAACTTAGTGATGCTAGAAAGTTAGATAAAACTGTTGAAGTTGGAGATACTATTGATACTGAAGTTACTCCTAAAGACTTTGGTAGAGTTGCAGCATCTACCGCTAAACAAGTAGTTATTCAAAAGATTAGAGAAGCAGAACGTTCTAGTATTACTGATGAATTTGGAGATAAACAAGATGAATTACTTGTTGGTACAGTAGCTTTAGAAGATACTGATAACTACTTTATTGACTTAGGACGTACTAATGGTATTTTACCTAAGAAAGATATTATACCAGGTGAACATATTGAAATGGGTAGTCAGATTAAAGTATATGTTACTAAAGTAGATAATAATGGTAGAAGCTTACTTGTACTACTTAGTAGAAGACATTTCGGTTTTGTTAAAAGATTATTTGAAAGTGAAATACCAGAACTAGTTGATGGTACAGTACTTTTATATAGTGTAGCAAGAGAAGCAGGAGTTAGAAGTAAAGTAGCAGTATACTCAGAAAACCCTAAAGTTGATCCTATTGGAGCGTGTATTGGAGAACGTGGTAGTCGTATTGCAAATATCATTACAGAGCTTAATGGTGAGAAAGTAGATATTGTTAAATATGATAGTGATCCTGCAGTATTTATAGAAAATGCTTTAAGTCCTGCTAAAGATTTAACAGTATTAATTACTGATCCTAAAAAGAAAGAAGCTTTAGTAATAGCAGATGGTGATAATTTCTCACTTGCTATAGGTAAAAAAGGACTTAATGCTAAACTTGCTACTAGACTTACTAAATATAAAATTGATATTAAAACAACAGAACAAGCTAAGGAAATGGGTATTAGTATAAAATCAGAATAGGAGGTAGTTATGAAAACAAGAAAAATTCCTCTTAGAAGTTGTGTAGTAACAGGAGAAAAATTAGATAAACGTGAACTACTTAGAATAGTTAGAAGTAAAGATGGAGAAGTTAAAGTTGATTTAACAGGAAAAATGAACGGTAGAGGTGCATATATTAAAAGAGATGTAAAAGTCTTAGAAGAAGCTATTAAGAAAAAGAGCTTAGAGAGAAAACTAGAATGTGAAATTAGTGATGAGGTATATGATGAAATAAGAAAAATATTAGAGTGAGGTGATTTTATGACAATAAAAGAATATGCAGAAGATATTAATAGAAGTGTAGAAAATGTAGTTAAACATATGGAAAGTCTTGCTATGGATACAAGTGATTTGGAAAGAATTCTTAGTGATGATGAGATAATACTTCTAGATAATTCTTTTCAAGATGAAGAAGATTATGTAGAAACTAATCCTGATGAAGAGATGCTTAATGATTATAATTTAGATGAGAAAGCAGAACAAATAGCATATGAATCTAATCTTACTAATGATAATCTAGTTAAAACAAGTAAGGTTAAAAAAGTTAAGAAACAAGAGAAAGATAAGAGTAACTTTAAACAAGAAAGAAAGAAGATATATAAACATAAAGAAAAGTTACAAAGTAATGAGCAAGTAGTAGATGAGAATGTTTTACTATATAAAGAAGGTATGACAGTATCAGATTTAGCTAATCTTTTAGATGTTTCTACTGGGGAGATTATTAAGAAATTAATGGGATTAGGAATAATGGCTACTGTTAATAATAGTGTTAGTTTTGATACTGTTGAATTAATCGCTCTAGATTATAATAAAACAGTTAAAAAAGAAGAAACTGCTGACATTTCTAACTTTGAAAATTATGAAATAGAAGATAGAGAAGAAGACTTAGTAGAACGTCCTCCTGTTGTAACTATAATGGGACATGTTGATCATGGTAAAACAACACTTCTTGATTATATTAGAAAAAGTAATGTTGCAAGTGGAGAAGCTGGTGGCATTACTCAAGAAATAGGTGCTTATCAAGTAGAATGTAATGGTAAAAAGATAACCTTTATAGATACTCCAGGACATGCTGCTTTTACAGAGATGAGAGCAAGAGGTGCTAGTGTTACTGATATAGTTATCATTATAGTAGCAGCGGATGATGGTATAATGCCTCAAACTAAAGAAGCAATTGATCATGCTAAAGCAGCAGGGGTTCCTATTATTGTATGTATAAATAAAATAGATAAACCTGAAGCTAATATAGATAGAGTTATGACAGGACTTGTAGAAGCAGGACTTACTCCAGAAGAATGGGGTGGAGATACAATTGTAACTAAGATATCTGCTAAAACAGGTGAAGGTGTTGATGAATTATTAGAAAATATTCTATTAATTGCCGAAATGCAAGAATTAAAAGCTAATCCAAATCGTTATGCTACAGGAGCAGTACTTGAAAGTAAAATGGATAAACATGTAGGAGCAGTTGCAACTTTACTTATTTCTAATGGTACTTTAAGATTAGGAGATCCTATAGTTGTAGGAACAGCTTTTGGTAAAGTTAGAACCCTAAAAGATGATTTAGGAAGAAACATCGTAGAAGCCCCACCTGCTATGCCAGTTGAGATTACAGGGTTATCTAGTGTTCCAAGTGCAGGGGACAAATTTATGGCTTTTGAGACTGAGAAACAAGCTAAACAAATAGCAAGTGATAGAGCTTTAAAAGAAAAAGATGCTGATACTAATAGAACAGGTATGAGTTTAGAAGAGTTATTTGGTAAGATAAATGAAGGCCTTAAAGAGATAAATGTAGTCTTAAAAACAGATACTAATGGTAGTTTAGAAGCAGTTAAATCTTCATTAGAAAAGATTGAAGTAGAAGGAGTAAAAATAAATGTTATTAGAGGAGCAGTTGGTGGTATTACAGAAAGTGATATTGTCCTAGCATCCGCATCTAATGCTTTAATAATTGGTTTTAATGTTAGAGGAAATAATAAAGTATTAGATATGGCTAAACAATATAGTATCGAAATTAGACTTTATGATATTATCTATAAATTAGTAGAAGATATGGAAAAAGCTATGAAGGGTATGTTAGAGCCTATCTATGAAGAAAAAGTTACTGGTACAGCTGAGATACGTCAACTATTTAAATTCTCTAAAGTTGGTATGATAGCAGGTTGCCATGTAACTTCTGGTACTATTAAAAATAATGATAAAGCTAGAGTAGTAAGAGATAGTATAGTAATTTATAATGGCTCTATAAAGTCACTTCAACATGAAAAAGACGGGGTTAAAGAAATGTCTAAAGATCATGATTGTGGACTTACTTTAGATAATTTTCAAGATTATAAAGAAGGAGATATTATCGAAGTATATGAACTTGTAGAAGTAGAAAGATAAATTTAAAAAGTAGGGGGGACCCTACTTTTTAGTTTTACTTAAATTAAAATCTTCTGCTTCTGTTTTTCATCTATATAATTATTTCTAGACATCTTTAAACACTTTTTAGTTAGAGATATAACTTTAATCTCTTCCATTTTTGTAATCATAGCAACTTCACTACTAGTAAAAAATCTTTTATTAAAATAACCTAATCTAAGAGCAAGAACTAATTTTTCTTTTAAAGTACATTGCTCTACAAAGTCTCCAAAGATAGACTCTTCAAGTCTTTTGATACCTTCTAATATATCATCACTCATTTGCTCTTTAAACTCTAAATTATTAACAGAAATACTATTATCACCATTAAAACTATCCCTAGTAATAAACTCATCAGTAAAATTAGACCATAATAATTCATCTAAATTAGTACCTACAATCATATTTTTAACAACTTTAATAGTAGAAGTAGTTTTAACAAATTCTATCATCTTAGGTTGTAAGTTAAGCTTCTTTAGGATTTCTTCTTCACTTTGATAAATAAGATTATTATCTTCTATTAAACAAAACTCTTGTAAAAAGACTATTTCATTTTCTGTAAATCTAATAGCAAGATTCTTAATATAATCATCTAAGATTAGGTTAGGGAACTTTCTTAAAGCATCTCTTTTAAGAGATTCATTTTCTTCTAATTGTTTAAATAATATTCTCTTAACAGTATAATAACTCTTTTCATTCGCTAATTCTAAAGTATCTGCCATTTCCTTATCAGAAAGATTTTTTTCTAATAGAGTAAGTAATTCTATATTTTTATCACTTAGTTTAGTTTTTCTATTTTCCTTTTTTAATACAATATGAGGATATTGTCTCTTAACCTTTAATTCCAATATTTTATTATTGTTAATTCTCGTTAATAATTCATATTTTTTATTAACAAAACTAGCTTCACTTTTAAAACCTGCTATAGCAGCAAGCTCTCTATTTGTTAAGTTTGGATTGTCATTTAAAGTTTCTAATATTTTTAACTCTATTAAAGAAAGACTTAAATCATCTTTTTTCTTTTTATTATCAACTAATTCTAAATCATTTAAATTAGTAAGAACTAAAGATACTTTTTCTAATAGATATCCACTTTCATTTAACTTATTAATAGCATTCTTTAATATATTATTAAAAGACTTAGTATTTTTAAATACATCTTCCTCAATTAATTTCTCATCTTCAATTACCTTTTTATAAGAATGTTCATCTACAAGTGCTAAAGCTTTAAATTCATAATATGTTAATCTAGGCATATCTATTAAAGTTTCAATACCTAAATTAGGATATAACTCGTTAACAGTATCAAAAAAGTTTTCATTAGTCCTAAGTTTACTAAAGAATCTATTTCTCTTATCAACAAAACTAGCGACACTATCAAAACCAGCTTCTTTTATTTTTTCACAGGTTATTTCATTTTTATTATAACTATCTAATAATTTTAGCATTGTAATATCATCTTTATTAAGATGGGCTTTTCTTTTAAAATCACTAGTTACAATATGTTTAACTGCTATATCTTCTTTAATATCTAGAGAAATATTAAATAATTTACTTTTTCTTATAAGAGCATTCTTAATATTAGGATATCTATCTAATAAAATAGTTAAATTATTTTCTGTCTTTAATAGTTTAAAGATATTATTTAATTCATTTTTAATATCAATAGTAGTTTTATCATATTTCTTTGCAAGGGCTTTAAAATCCATCTCTTTCTTTAGACCACCACAGTATTCTACTAATAAAATAATCTGCTTTTCAGATATAACAACTGCTTTCTTTTTAAAGTAATCATTTCTATCTTTAAGCATTTCTTTATAATTAGGAAATATTTTATCTAAATTATTATCATTATTAAGAGTCTCTATAATATCTATAACCTCATCAATTTTAATAGATAACCTAGTAGCGATATCTATTTTAGATAAATATTTATTATTTTCTTTAGTTAAATATAGTTTAATAACATCATATTGAAGTTTATTTAAGTCTCCGGTTTCTTTCTTTTTATCTTTATTCTTTATAACTGCTTTAATATGAAATAAGAAAGGTATCTTAATATCATCTGTATAAGTATCTAGTGCTTTATTAAAGATATCATTAATAATAGTATCATTGATTTCCATATTGTTTTTCTTTAATTCTTCTTTAATTTTTTCTTTAAAGAAATCACATCTATTACTATTTCCATTTTTTAATTCTTTTATTAATTCAGAATTCTTTGACATATAAATTCCCCCTAACAAAGCATATTATACCTAAATTTAAAAAAATATGCTATACTTATTTAGAAGAAAGGACTGATTTTAATGAATATAAAAATAGAAAGAATAAACCATATGATTATGGAAGAAGTAAGTAAGATCTTAATGTTAGAGGTTAAAGATGAAGACATTAAGTTTGTAACGGTTACTGATTGTGATACATCTAATGATTTAAGTTATTGTAAAGTATATGTAACTGTTTTAGAGCAAGAAAAAAAAGATGAGACTTTAAAAGCTTTAAATAATGCTAGTGGTTTTATTAGAGGAGAGCTTGCTAAAAGAATAGAGATAAGAAATATTCCTGAGCTTAAGTTTATATATGATGAATCTGTTTTCTATGGAGAGAAAATTGATAAAATTATAGATGAAATAAATGAGGGATAAGATGAATTATAAAATCTTAGTTAATAAAGAATATCCTTATAATAAAGAGACATTTAATAATGTTATTTTAAAGAAAATAATAAATGATATAGGTGAAGAGTATTTACTTGAAAAAAGAACTTTAAAAGCATATCTTGATTTAAAAAAAGACTTAGAAAAAGATAATATTACAATAGTTATAAATAGTGGTTATAGAAGTATAGAAGATCAAATAGATACTAAAAATAAGTATCTTAGTATCTTTGGTTTAGATTATACTAATAAGTATGTAGCAGAACCTGGTAGTTCTGAACATCATACTGGACTTTGTTTTGATATAAGTATAATGATTGATAATAAAGTTGTAGATGAGTATGATGATTTAAAGCCATATATGGATATATTTGAATCAATAATGACTAAATTAAAAGATTATGGTTTAATACTTAGATATCCTAAAGGAAAAGAGAAAATAACTGGTTATAACTATGAACCTTGGCATTATAGATATGTTGGTAAGGCTACTGCTAAAATCATAACAGATAATAACTTAACATTAGAAGAATATAATGAACTTTATAATAAAAGTGGTGTTTTATTAGTAAATAAACCTAAAGGATTAACTTCAAGAGATGTTGTTAATGAAATAGGAAGAGTCTTTGATACTAAGAAAGTAGGGCATAATGGAACTTTAGATCCAATGGCAGAAGGATTACTTGTTATTACTATTAATAAGGCAACTAAAATAAATGAATTACTAACATGTACTCTTAAAGAATATATTGCAGAAGTAAAAGTAGGAGTTGAAACTGATACTTTAGATTTAGAAGGTGAAGTAGTTAAGTCAAGTAGTAAAAGAGTTTCTAAAGATATGATAGAAGCTTTATTTAATAATTTTCCAAGGGAATATCTACAGGAAGTACCTAAATACTCTGCAATTAAAGTGGATGGTAAGAAACTATATGAGTATGCTAGAAGTAATAAAGATATAGAGTTACCTAAAAGAAATGTTATAATTAAAGAATTAGAATTATTAGACTATAAAGAAGATTATTTTAAGTTTAGATGCGTTGTATCTAAAGGAACCTATATTAGAAGTTTAATTAAAGATATGGGAGATTATTTAGATATACCTTGTACTATGAGTGGTTTATTAAGAACTAGACAAGGTAAGTTTAAGTTAAGTGATGCATTTAATTTAGATGATGTAAGTATAAATAGTACTTTAATTACTATTAGTAATGCTTTAGATATAGAAATAAAAGAAATAGATGATAAAGACTATAAGAAAGTAATTAATGGGGCAGTTATTAATAATAATTATAATATTAAAGATAAAGTGTTATTTATTAAAGATAATAAAGAGATTGCTATCTATCAAAATAATAATCAAAAATTAAAATGTTATAAAATGATAGACAAAATCTAAATTTTGTAGTATATTATATGCGTACCTATTCCTAGTAGTTGGAGTTCTTCCTTACACCAATTACCAAGAATATGGCTAATATATTAAGAAAGGAAGGTTAATATGGCATTAACAAAAGAAGAGAAACAACAAATCATTAAAGAATTTGGTGTTAATGAACATGATACTGGTTCTGCTTCTGTTCAAATAGCAATTTTAACTAAAGAAATTGAGAATTTAACAGAGCATTTAAAGACTCATATTCATGATCATCATTCACGTCGTGGTCTTTTAATGAAAGTTGGACAAAGAAGAAATATGCTTAATTATTTAGCTAAGAAAGATGTTGCAAAATATCGTGAAGTAGTTAAGAAACTAGGTTTAAGAAAGTAGGACTCAAAGAGTTCTTTTTTCTTGACTTTTGTAACGCTTTTGTATATAATATGCTGATGTGAAAGGGGAGATATTATGAGTAAAGATAAAATGCTAGGAGTTTTAGATTATTTACATAGAAGAGATGACGATTTTAGAGAAAGGTCAGGTATGGAAATGGTAGACTCTCTTGTCGAAGAGTATAATTCAGAAAATATCGTTAGCTTTGTGACAGGGAATATTAGAGTATATATAGATTTAGAACATACTAGAAGTTCAATGGCAAATAGAAGTGTTGCACTACTTAGAACTAAACAACAAGGCTATGTGCCATTAGAATATTTTCCTATTGAAGTTAAATACTTTTCTGATGAAATGAAAATTAAGGAAATATGTTCTAAGATAACTGAATTAGAGAAAAGTGCTATGAAGGAGTTATTAAGCACTGATTTATTAGCGAGTAGTGATATGGGTAGAATATTTACACCTGGTGATATTATTATTGGAGATAGTAAACATGTTAAACCTGGAATTTACGTTCCTTTTGTAGATGAAAATAGTGTAGTTATTAGAGAAGATATAGTAGATCCTAAAGTAAAAAAATTAATTAAAGAATGCTATATTGATAAAATGTAGAAAGAAAGAGTAGAAATTTCTTTCTTTTTCTGTTATTATATAATAGATTTGTGGAGGAAGTATGAATGTATGAATGCTAATAATGTTTATATAGGAGTTACTTTAGATAATGAAGAAATATTACTATATAGAGAATCTAGCGATAGAGTTATTAATTTAATGACTAAAGAATATGTAGAACCTAGTGATATTCAGGTAGATAAAGATAAATTAATTCCTTATACTCGATTAAAGGAGTCTAAACATCAATTAAAAGCTACAATAATTAGAACATTTGAAAAAGATAGAAGTGAAAAGCTTGATGTTAGTAATATTTTTATAGGAGATATTTATCAAGTAGCAAGCAACACATTTTTAGGATATGATAATTTTGGGTGCAAGAGCTGGAAGGTGCATTCTAATTGCATCAAAAAAGATGCTTTGTTATATCTTTTACATAAGGGAAGGACATATACAACTTTAAATGATATAGATTTTTATGAAAGTAAATTTATAGATTTAGAAACTTGTATAATATATGATAATAAAGACGAAGAGAAAAGAATGGTATTAAAGAAATATAGAGAAAGAAGAGGGAAGTAAGATGAGTAAGAAAGTATATGAATATGATTTTTATGGGAAGAAGATAGTAGTAGAACATGGGGAACTTGCTAAACAAGCGACTGGTTCTGTTTTAGTTAGATATAATGATACTGTTATATTAACGGCAACTGTTATTAATAAGAAAGCTAATTTGTTAAGTGATTTCTTTCCATTAACAGTTAATTATCAAGAAAAACTTTATTCTGTTGGAAAGATTCCAGGTGGATTTATTAAAAGAGAAGGAAGACCAACTGATGCTGCTACTCTTGCTGCAAGAATGATTGATAGACCTATGAGACCTTTATTTAAAGAGGATTTTAAGAACGAAGTACAAGTTATTAATACAGTTTTATCAGTAGATCAAGATTGTTCTCCTGAGTTAACAGCAATGCTTGGTTCATCTCTTGCAACTATGATAAGCGGGGCTCCTTTCTTAGGTCCTATCGCTGGTGTTAAAGTAGGGTATGTTGATGGAGAATACATTATCAATCCAACAGTAGAAGAGTTAGAAAAGAGTAGTCTTGACTTAACTGTTGCAGGAACAAGCAACGCTATTAACATGGTAGAAGCAGGAGCAAAACAAGTAGACGAAGATATTATGCTTGAAGGACTAATGAAAGGTCATGAAGCAATAAAAGAGTTATGTAAATGGCAAGAAGAGATAATTTCTGATATTGGAGTTACACCATTCGAATATGAATCTTTAACTATTGAAGATGATTTAAGAGATGAAGTAACTAAACTAATAGAGAAAGACTTAGATGAAGCATTAAGAATTAAAGAAAAATTAGAACGTTATGGAAGAATAGACGAAATAAAAGATAACCTATTAGAAAAATATAAAGAAGATAATAAAGAGCTTGTTGATGAAGAGTTAGATTTATTACTTGTAAAAGTAGAGAAAATATTTAGTGATGTAGAATATAGATTATTTAGAAATATTGTAGTTAAAGAAAAGATTAGAAGTGACGGAAGACGTATGGATGAAATTAGACCACTTTCAACTGATATAGATTTACTTCCTAGAACACACGGATCTGCTTTATTTACAAGAGGGGAAACACAGTGTCTTGCAGTTACAACGCTAGGAGCATTAGGAGAGCATCAAATTCTTGATGGATTAAGTTTAGAAGATGAAAAGAGATTTATGTTACATTATAACTTCCCACAATTCTCAGTTGGGGAAACAGGAAGATATGGAGCACCTGGTAGACGTGAGATTGGTCATGGTGCTTTAGGTGAGAGAGCACTACTTCAAGTTATTCCTAGTGAAGATGAATTTCCTTATACAATTCGTGTAGTATCAGAAATACTAGAAAGTAATGGTAGTAGTTCTCAAGCTAGTATCTGTGCTGGATGTATGAGTCTAATGGCAGCAGGTGTTCCAATAAAATCTCCAGTTGCAGGTATTGCTATGGGACTTATTACAAGTGATGATGATTATACAATTTTAACCGATATCGCTGGTATGGAAGATCATTTAGGTGATATGGACTTTAAAGTAGCAGGTACATCTACTGGAATATGTGCTCTACAAATGGATATTAAAATAAAAGGAGTTACTAAAGAAATATTAAAAGAAGCTTTAGAACAAGCAAAGAAAGCAAGACTTGAGATTCTTGATGTTATAAAAAAACAGATTCCTGAACCACGTAGTGAAGTATCTAAATATGCTCCTAAGACTAAAGTATTCTATATATCTCCATCTAAAATACGTGATGTTATTGGTAAAGGTGGAGAAATGATTACTAAGATTATTTGTGATTGTAGTAATGTAACTGATGTAAATAACATTAATGCTGTTAAAGTAGATTTAGAAGATGATGGTAGAGTAATTGTATATCATAGTGATCAAGATATTATTGATAAAACAGTTAAGATGATAGAAGATGTTGCAAGAGAAGTAGAAGTAGGAAAGACTTATGAAGCTAAAGTAGTTGCAGTTCATGACTTTGGATGTTTTGTAGAAATATGGCCAGGTTGTGAAGGACTAGTTCATGTATCCCAACTTGATACTAAACGTATTGACAACGTAGAAGATGTTGTAAAAGTAGGAGATACTATCTTAGTAAAAGCAGTAGGTAAAGATAAAAAAGGTAAAGAAAACTTCTCTAGAAAAGAAGTATTACTTGATATGAAAAAGAAGAAGTCTAAATAAAGATTTCTTCTTTTAGTATGAAAATAATTTACAGTTATATGTTTCTAATAAGTCATTAACATCTTTAAGTTCATATATTCCTTCGATAAAACAAAATCTAATAATTAAATCATAGATACTGTTTTTAGGTAGTGAGTACGAGGCACTATTAAGTAATTTATCTATTTCTTCTTCATTTAACTTTAAAGATAATCCTAATAATATAACTGTTTCTTTACTAGGATGATAATTAATATCACTTCTAATTTTAGAAAATAATCTCCTATCAATATGAACTTTGTTATAAACATCACTATCTTTTAAGTTTTTATCATCAATATACTTAAATAATAATTCTTGGAAATGGCTTTCCTTATTACTTTCATTAATATAATCATCTATTTTTGAAGTTTGATAATTACTTAATCTTCTTCTTATACGAGGTAGTGCTTTTAAGTTCTCATTAATATATTCATTTAATCTTTCTTTCATAAATTGTCTCCTTTAATGCGACCAAATTAATTATTAAATATAATACAATTATACCAGAAAGAAGGAGATGTGTATGCAAGAAAAAGTAGATAAGTTAAAAGAAAATAGTATTTTAGGAGTAGAGGTTAAAGCAAATTTAAGTATTAGTCCTGGTAGAAGTGGAACAATCATAACAAAAGATAAGAAAATGTATGGTTACTCTTTACATATTTTTATGACTCCATTTATGGAGAAAAATAATATTCCATTAGAAAATATATATTTAATAAAAGAATTAACAAGTGATGAGTATGATAAGATTCAAAAATTTATCAAAGAAGAAATAATTAATAAAGAATATAAATGTATTCCTACACGAGATGGTTATTCAGCTGTTTTTGGAAAACTTGAATCTAAAATATTTTATTATCCAAATTGTTATGATATTAATACTAATGAAAACTTATATGATAAGACTATAAAACTAATAGAAGAGGTTAAATAGCAACCTCTTCTTTTTCATCTATAAGGAAATTGCGTTTTTTTGGATGAAAATCGAATTTATGTATTGACGAACGTATATTTTATGTAGTACACTTAAGTTACAAGAAAGAGGGTTCGTATTATGGAAATATATAGAGCATATAAGTTTAGATTATATCCAAATGAAGAACAAAAGATATTAATACATAAGACTTTTGGATGTGCTCGTTTTGTTTATAACTATTATCTAAATTATCAAAAAGAAAAAGGAGTACAAAAAACATTTGATTTATGTAAAGATTTAAAAGAATTAGAAAACCAATATGAATATCTTAAAGAAGTAGATTCATGTGCCTTAAGAAGTTCTATATTTGATTTAGAAGATGGTTTTAATAACTTCTTTGCAAAAAGAAGTGGATATCCAAGGTTTAAGAGTAAGTTTAATAGACAGTCTTATAGAACTAGTTGTGTAAGAGGTACATATAAAGAAAAAGAATATAGTAATATAGAAGTAGATTTATTAACTAGAAATATAAAATTACCAAAAATAGGTAACGTAAAAATAAAAGGATTTAGAGATAAAGATAAAATAGAAGGAAAGATAGTAAATGCTACTATTTCAAGAGAATCAACAAATAAGTATTATGTTAGTGTATTAGTAGAAGAAGATATCTTAATAGAAAAGATAATACCTACAACTATAGTAGGAATAGATTTAGGAATAAAAGATTTAGTAGTAACAAGTGATGGTATTAAATATGGTAATCTGAAAGTATTAATGAAATTTGAAAAGAGGTTAAAAAGATTACAAAGAAAATTATCTAGACAAGAAAAGGAAAGTAAAAACTATTTAAAGACAAAAGAACAGATAGCGAGGATATACACAAAAATAAGGAATTATAGAAAACATTATTTAAATTATATTGCTAATGAGATAGTAGATGACCATGATATTATAGTAACAGAGAGTCTATTAGTAAAAGATATGTTTAAAGATAAGAAAAAAGCATTTAATAAAAGTCTATCAGATGCGTGTGTTAGTACATTACGTTCTTTAATAGAGTGGAAATGTAAAATAAAAGGCAAGTATTATTATAAGATAAATACCTATTATCCAAGTAGTCAGATATGTAGTCATTGTGGATATAAGAATAGTAAGTTAAAAGATTTAAGTATAAGAGAATATGATTGCCCAAAATGTGGCTCACATAATGATAGAGATATAAATGCTAGTTTAAATATATTATTAGAAGGTTTAAAGTTACACTATAATTTAGCTAGTGTAGTTTAGATAATGTTTTAGATAAAATAATAATTTAATAAAAAATAAATGAGTACGGTAGTGCTTTAAGGAATTTAAGCCTATGGAGAATAAGGGATACCTTATCTATGAAGTAGGAATCCTTGGAGGTAACGACAAGGGCGAAATAAAATTTATTTTATTTCTTATGTTCTCTTTATAAATAATTATATTTCCAAATTCACTCATATATCTCTCCTTATGCAATGCAAAAATAATATTTCTTAAAACTAATATCAATTATTAAGATTTTTTTACCTATTCGAATTTTTCGAATAACTTAATATAATAATTAATATTGCTAATTCGGCTTATGTTACTAAACCATACTTTTATATAAATGTTTTAATGCTTAATATCTTAACATTAGAAAGAATGTTCGTCAACAACAAAATTAAAATACTGTTAAAAAGTCAAAGATCTCACTAGTAGTAACTTTACTAAAGAACACTATAAGAAAAGCTATTAAGATGAAAGGCCCAAAAGGTATCATATGCTCTTTATTTTTATAAAGCAAATATAAAGATACTGGTAACGCAATTAAAGATGCTAAAAAGATAGTTACAAGCCCTAAAAAAGGATCTATTACAAGACCTAAAACAAAGAATAGTTTAACATCTCCTCCTCCTAAAGATTCTTTTTTAAATAAAGCATTACCTAGTTTCATTAAACAATACATAAAAAAGAATAGAGATAATCCACTAAGTAAAGATAACCCTACACCAGTTATACCCTCTAAAAAGAACTCTAATATTATAATAACTATACTAAAAAAGATAATTACTTCATCAGGTATAATCATATAAGTTAAATCACTTGCAAATATAATCATAGCAAGTGCCACAATACTTAAAGATAAAACTAAGTCTATTGAAAAACCAAAACTATAATATGATAAAGCAAATAAAATACCTGTTACAAGTTCGATAAAAGGGTTTAATAAACTAACCTTTTCATGACAATATCTACATCTACCTTTTAACGATATAAAAGACACTATAGGTATTAAATCATACCAGGATAGAACATGCCCACATTTATCACAAATACTTCTATCATTAATAAACTTTTTACCAGTACTAAGTCTAAGTCCAACACAACAAAAGAAAGACCCAAAAACTAGGCCTATTATAAAGAAACACACTATATATAATATTTCCATAACTTCACCTACTGAATCTTTCCATAAATATCAAACATTGGAACAACTATTGATAATAGAATAGTACCAACAATCAAAGCTAAAAACGCAATCATTAAAGGTTCTATAAAACTTTGCATTTGTTTAACTATAGTTTTATGTAATACTTGATAGTAGTTAGCAACTTTCTCCATCATTAATCCAAGTTGTCCTGTTTTCTCACCTGTTACAATCATCTCATAGGCTGCAACAGGAAAAGCCCAACTTCCTTTAAATGACTCTGATATATTAGCACCTTTATTAAGATTAATAATAGTCTTGGCAATCAATTCTTTATATACTTCATTATTAGTTATTTTCGATAATACTTCCATACTATCAGTAATAAAAACTCCATGATTTAAAAGCGATGCAAACGTTTTAGTAAAATTGTATACTTCGTTGTAAATAATAATTTGACTAAAAACAGGTATATGCATAAGAACTAATTGGACATTTTTTCTAAAACTTTTATTCTTCTTATATAGATATACAAATAAACCTACAATAATACCTACTCCAATAATTATAAAGATATAATTATTGACAATAAAATCACTAGCATTCATGACAAAAGTTGTAATAGCAGGTATTTCTGCATCATTATCTTCATACATATCTACAAATTTAGGGACAATACTAACTAAAATAAAGATAATTACACCAATCGCAATACATAGAACTATAACAGGATATGTCATCGCTGAAACCATCTGTTTTCTAGTTTCTTCTTTAGATGTATAATAATCAGCCATGTCATCTAGAACAGAAGTTAAATCCCCAGTAAGTTCTGCTGTTTTAATCATATTAACTAAAAGTGTCGGAAACTTATCTCCTTGCTTTTCCATAGCAACAGATAAATCTTGTCCTTTTAATAATTCATAAACAACTTTTTGATAGACTTTCCTTTGCTCTGGCTTTTCACTTTGTTTTTCTAATATTCTAACTGAATCTATTAAAGCAATACCTGCTTTTAAATAAGTAGATAACTGAGTAAGTGAAAAAGAAAGATCAGCAGCTTTAAACTTTCCTCCTATATTAACATCAATATCATAAAATTTACGAGGAACGACTTCTAATACTTCATAACCCTCATTTTGTAAAAACATCCTAACCTCATCAACACTAGGTCCTTCAAAAGTACCATTAATTATCTTGCCATTGCTACCTTTTATTTTATAGCGGAAAGAAATCATTGGTTCTTTATCAATAATTAATTTTTCTTTAGAAGCAATCTTACTAGCATTCATCATAGATTCTACTTCTAAAATAGCTGAATCTTCTTTAGCCTTTTCTTCTCTTCTTTTACTAACCTTACCTCTACTAAGTTTATCAACAACTGATAAAACTCCTGTATATGCATAATTCAATATGCGTTTAGGAGAAAGCAAAATGTAATGGACTACATGATATATAAAGATAAAAGGCATTGCAACTATTTCCATATACTTTCTCCTTTCTATTCTAAGATAATTATAACACTCTATTTTTATATTCACAAGTAGGAAAAATTAATCATATATTAAAGTAAAGGGAAAGGTAGTGTTTTTATGTACAACGAGTATAATATGGGTTATCCTAATTATAACTATATGCCAAAAAGAGGAATTAATTGGAACAATATTTTAAATAATACTCAAAGGACTCTTGGAATAATTAATCAAGCGATACCAATTGTCTACCAAGTAAGACCATTATTAACCAATGCAAGGACTCTTTTTCGAGTAGCTTCTGCTATAAATAGTAGCGATGATGAGGAAAGAAATGAAGTAGTAAATGACAATAATTATAGCAATAACGTAAGTTATGAAGAACAAAAAAAAGATAGCAATGGACCTATATTTTATTTATAGGACTAGCTATCTTTTTTATTATATTTTCTTAGTAGATATTTCATCTTTAAGTAAACTAATGAACTCATCTATACTTACTGTAGTAGTATCTTTTTCTCCATGTCTTCTATAACTTATTGTATTATCAGTCTTTTCTTTATCTCCAAGTATTAGTGTGTAGTTAATCTTTCTAGTTTGAGCTTCTCTTAATCTATAACCAAGTTTTTCATTACGATTATCTAATTCTACTCTAATACCATTATTTTTTAACTCTTCATATACTTTACTTGCATACTCTCCTTGATATTCACTAGATACTGGTATAACTACTGCTTGAACAGGTGCTAACCAAAGTGGGAAAAGTCCTGCAAAGTGTTCTATTAAAATTCCGATAAATCTTTCAATTGAACCAAAGATAACACGATGTAACATAATTGGTCTTTTCTTAGAACCATCTTTATCTATATATGTTAAATCAAATCTTTCTGGTAAGTTATTATCTAACTGAATTGTACCACATTGCCATACTCTACCTAGTGAATCTTTAATATGAAAATCAAGTTTTGGTCCATAGAATGCTCCATCTCCAGGATTTATCTTACAATCATGGCCTGCTTGTTTACAAGCATTTTGTAAAATAGCTTCTGACCTGTTCCAAGACTCAATACTACCAATAAATTTATCTTCTGGTCTTGTTGATAATTCTATATCATAAGAAAGATTAAATAAGCTGTAAATTCTATCTATAAAGTTAATTAATCTAATTATTTCACTTTCTATTTGATCTTCTCTCATAAAGATATGAGCATCATCTTGAGTAAAAGTACGAACTCTAAATAAACCATTTAAAGCGCCACTTGCTTCATGACGATGAACTTGACCTAATTCACCACATCTTATTGGTAAATCTTTATATGAATGTAGGGAGTTTTTATAAACTAGCATACCACCAGGACAATTCATAGGCTTAATAGCAAAAGTTCTATCATCTATTTCTGATGTATACATATTTTCTCTATAATTAGCCCAATGTCCAGATTTTTCCCATAATTCTTGATTTAACATAATAGGAGTTTTAATAAATTCATAGCCCTCTTTAGTATGTTCTTCATACCAAAAGTTTTCCAAAATATTTCTTAAAATCATACCATTAGGTAAAAAGAAAGGAAATCCTGGCCCATATTCACTAATCATAAACAAACCTAATTCTTTACCTAATTTTTTATGATCACGTCTTTTCGCTTCTTCTAAAAACTCTAAATGTTTATTTAAATCTTCTTCAGTCTCATAACAAACTCCATAAATACGTTGTAACATTTTATTTTTAGAGTCTCCTTTAAAGTATGCACCACTTACTCTAAGTAATTTAAAGTGTCTTAACTCTTTAGTAGATTCTACATGAGGTCCACGACAAAGATCAGTAAAGTCTCCTTGAGTATAGCATGTAATTACTTCATCATCACTCATATTATTAATTAAATCTATTTTATAAGGGTCATCTTTAAATTTATCAAGTGCTTCTTCTCTAGTTAACTCATGACGAATGATTTTTTTATTGCCTTTAGCAATTTTTTTCATTTCTTTTTCTATTACTGGTAAATCATCATCAGTAAGAGTCTTATCTCCTAAATCAATATCATAATAGAAACCATCTTCTATTACAGGTCCTACCCAAAATTTAGCTTCTGGGTATAATTTCTTAACTGCCTCTGCTAGTAAATGCGCACAAGAATGATTAAGTGGCATTAATTTTTCACTTTCTTTAATATTTATCATATTTATCTTCTCCTTCCATAATAATAACTTCTTTTACTTATAGTTTTTTGTCTATTAACTTTTTCAGTAGGTACTAATTCATCAAAATACATTTCTTCTTCTAACTCTTCTAATAACTCTACCTCACCAGTTACTTCATCATAGCCATAACCTAAACTTTTAAGTATTTCTTTTCTTCTTTTCTCTCTTTCATTAGCACTTAAATTACTACTTAAAATAGCATTTTTATTAAGTGCTAAACAATTACTATAACATCTGATATTATTATCGTCATCTCTAACATAGATATATTTATCAGAATCATCTTTAGATGCTATATCTAATGAAACAGCTGTAGGAGGTGTAACTCCTCTATTCATTAAATATATTGGCATATCATTATGATGAAATCTTGTTCTTTTACGATGATGACTCTTAACTCCATACCAGCTTTCCATAAATACGTGAATATTTTCGCATTCTTTCGAACTCTTATAGTAGCCCTTCTTCTTACCCATAATTTTTCTCCTTATCTTTATATAATAAAAAGGATGATATCACTAGGAGTGCCCTACACTACACGATACCATCCTTTTTTAACTTAATTTAGATAACGGTGTTAACCGGAATTACTTTGCATAACTCTACTCGTTAAGGTAGTAATAAAAGAGCTTTTCTTAACTTTCACCAACCGTTAAGTCTCTAAGATTAAAAGGATTCTTTTACCAAGTCCCTAACTAATAACGTATTTACAACTATTATTTTACTACAAATTAGAAACTTGTCAAACTTTTTTAATTATAAGTTTTTATTTTATTATTAGTAAAGTCAAACATAACCATGCCATTTATCCCGGTATTAAAGATAATTGAGCCATTTTCTTCTAGCCTTTCCACTACTTCTACATGAGGATGATTAAATTTGTTATTAACTCCTGCAGAGATTAATGCATAAGTAGGATTAATTGTTCTTATAAACTCTTCACTACTACTAGTTCTAGAACCATGGTGACCTACTTTTAATATAGTAATATCATCAAGATTATAGTTATCTAATATATATTCTTCACTTTTAATACTAGCATCTCCCATAAATAATAACTTCTTATCATCAATAGTACTATATAAAACTAAACTACTATCATTTTCATCAGAATAAGTATTAGAGATAACTAAAAAATTAAAATTACCTAAACTGAAACTATCTCCTTCTCTTAATTTATAATGACTAAGAGAATTATTCCATATATTTTTCTCTAAAGAGTTTAAGTCATTACCATTAAAGAAAACAGTTTCTACATCTATCTCATCCATTATAGTTAATGTTTCTCCAACATGATCATAATCTCCATGAGTTAGGACTAAGTAGTCTAATTTAGTTATGCCTAACTGATTTAGAAATATAACTAAATATTTACCCTGACTATTCTTTTCATACTGCATCCACTCCTCTTGATAATAATTCATAACACCTCCTGTATCTATTAACATAGTCTTATTATTAGATGTTAGTAAAAACGAATCTCCTTGCCCTACATCAATCATATATAAAGCATCTTTTGGAAATACTTTAGGATAAGAGTAATGGACTACTACCATTAGTAATATTAAGAATAAAAATAGTTTCTTTTTTATCTTTAAGAATAAATAACTAAATATAAGTACAAAGTATAATAAATAATAAACTAGATTGAACCTTGCTAGAGTAATATAGCCTATATTAAGGCGAGATAAAAATAATACACTTCCTTCAAATATATTTATAAAAAACTCTAAGATAAACGATAAATGAGCTATAAAAAAACATATAATCGATAAAGGAAATATTATTACATTGATAAACGGAACATAGAAAAGATTATAAAGTATGCTAAGAGGATTAATATAAGAAAAATGATATAAAGAAATGGGTAAACTAACTAAGAAGCTTACCCATGATACCTCTAATAAATCTATTATCTTTCCTTTACTTTTCTTATTATTCATGTATAGTATTAAAGTACAACTTATAACTGTAGAGTACTGGAAACCTACATCGAATATGTAATAGGGATTTATTAAGAAAAGAATACTTAAAGATAATAGAATTAAGAAAAGAGGTCTTATATTGAAGTTAAAAGTATTATTAATAGAAAATACTAAACTAAAAATCAAAGCTCTATCAATCGCTGCACAATCTTCTATTATTAAATAATAACTGAGTACGATAGAGAACACAAAGATTAAATTTTTTAAATTAAAATTTTTCTTACGAAAGGAAATGATTGAAATAAGAAAGCTTATTTGTGTTCCTGATAGAGCGAAAAGATGAGAGATTCCAAGTTTTCTGAAATCTTCTTCTAAAGTAGTATCAAAGGAAGTATCATCTCCTAAGAAGAAGACTTTTATATAACTTCCTACTTTATTATCTGCTATACTACTTCTAACAGTATTTCTAATACTATTTAAAATATTACTATTCTTGGTTTTAATAGAAAAATCAGATACTTTCATTATATAAAAAATCTTTTGGTATTTTAGGTAGGTAGGATAGGAAAAACCATAAAAATTTTGACTAGAAATGGGTCTTTTTAACTCTCCTTCTAAAGTGAGAGTATCACCTAATGAAAGTTCTTTTTTTGTTTTATTTAATTCTTCTTCGGTATCGAAGTAATAAGTGGCGATAAGTTTTTCTTTAGTTTTAAGTGTCAGTGTCATTTTATTACCTTGATATTTTATAGATAAAACTTCTCCATCTATTTTAGTTTCACTCCCTTCAAATGAAGAAGTAAAATCTATATTTATATAAATAACAAGATAAATTAAACTAATAATAAATAACGTAATATAAATAGATTTAAATAGTAATATTTTCCTTAATTTGATCAAAGATAGCATCTCCTATACCACTAACTTCTTTTAACTCTTCAATATTTTGAAATGCTCCTACTTCTTCCCGATACTCTATTATAGCTTGTGCTTTTGCCTCTCCAATACCAGGAAGTGTCATTAACTCATCAAGAGTTGCAGTATTAAGTGATAATTTACCACTAATAACTACACTACTAGAACTAGTATCATCAGTACTATCTTTAATGCAAGCATCGTTTTGAATACCATTTTGACTTAAACAAGCTTCTTGTTCTATTTCTTCCTTTTCTTTAGTTGCTGTAAAATTTACTACTTCATCATAACTATAGACAATAATAACCATCTCATCTTTAACTTTCTTAGAAAGATTCAAAACTGAAGTGTCGGCAACTTCCGTTAAATCACCTGCTAATCTAATGACATCAATAACTCTACTTTCCTCTTTAACAGTATATATTCCAGGATTAATAACTTCTCCTTTAATATCTACTTGATAGTAAACCTCTTCTTCCTCCTCTTCATCCTTTTTAGTATCATTCTTTGTATTTAAAACAATATTTTCATCTTCTTTATCATCCGCAGTAAAATTTTTATAGATAAAGAAAGAGCCTATGACTAATAGCAAAACAAGTCCTAAACACACGAGAATTATTTCTTTCTTATGACGATAAGTAAAAGTCATTTCTAATTCCTCCTTTCCAGTTACGATACTATCAGAAGAGGAAAATAATTGCAAAAAGCAAATTTTGCAAATTCACCCCAATTTTAGAGGTGAATTTAGTAAATTCGCCCGTAGAAAATGCAAAATTGACCCTTATTTTGGGGGTCAATTTACAAAATTCATACTTTTTTAACTTTTTTTATCTCTTAGTCTATTTTCTATATTAACACGTTGAACTATCGCTAAGGAAACCATTAAACACAAAGTAAAACTACCTCCATAACTTAAGAAAGGTAATGGAACTCCTGTCATAGGCATTAGTCCAAACAATCCCATTAAATTTACAATAACATGTAGGAAGATATAAACCGCTACTCCATAACAAAGTAAAGCCCCTCTATTAGTATAACTTTCTCTTCCTATCTTTAATATTCTATAAAGTAAATAAATATATGCTAAGATGATAGCAATACCAACAATAAGGCCTAATTCTTCAACTACAACTGCAAAGATAAAGTCTGTATATGGATATGGTAAATATAAATATTTCTGAGTACTATTTCCAAGGCCAATTCCCGTAAGTCCTCCATTATTAATAGCGATATAACCATTACATACTTGGTTACCTGTATCAAGGAGTCTATCACAAGGCCTTGTAAAATTAAATCTTTCTAACTGTCTTGCTTGTAAAAAACTACCTCCCGACATAATAAGTACGGCACCTACTACTAAACACATACCAAAGAAAAGAGCGATGACTTTAAACTTAATAACTTTAGAGACAGGAGAGGAAAAAAATACTATTCCTGTAAGTGCTGCAAATATAATAGCAGTACCTAAATCTGGTTGTAACATAATCAAGAAAGTTATAACTACCCCTATTATTAAAGGTATAATCGCTATAAAGAAATTATCTAAACGTTTCTCATGTACTTCATAAAATCTTGCCATAAAAACAATCATAATTACTTTAATAAATTCACTAGGTTGCAAAGTAAAAGGACCTATAGGAATCCAACTAACAGCATAGTTTGTCGCTTTACCATAAATAAGTAATAGAATAAGTACTGCTACAAAAGCTATCAAAAGAATATTTGACATCATACCATAAAACTTAGTATTAAATTTAACCATAAATATACAAAAGATAAAACTTACAATTAAAAATAATACTTGTCTAAAAAAATAAGCATAAGGACTTCCCCCATTCATATAAGATGTAACATTACTAGCAGAAAATATCATAATAAGTCCTAATACAAAAAGAATTAAGGTTAAAATAAATAAGGGTTTATCTATATTTTTTATTATGTCTTTAAATTTTGTCATCTAATTTTAACCCTCCTTATCTTTAGTCTTTTTCTTTAGGATACCACAAATTCTAAATAGTTTAAAGCAACATAGTCAATTTCATTAACAATTTGACATATTTTTTCATATCTTATATTAGAAAAAGGAGGTTTTTAACTATGTATTATTATGGTGGTGGATCATTTAATTCATTCCCAAGTTGTGGATGCGGTAATCAATGGTTCTTCCCTAGTTGCAATTGTGGCTGGGGCTGGAATAACAACAATAACAATTATGCTATAATTTTAGTCTTATTTATATTATTAGTTATTGTAATTGGTGTTAGATTCACAAGATAAGAAAGGTTAGCCTTTCTTTTTTTCTGTTTTTATGTTAAAATATAGCAAGAAATGGGGTATTTTAGATGTTAAGAAATAAAGATATATTAGATGAAAAGGACAAAAGATTAAGATTAGTTAGTAAAGATGTTACTTTTCCTTTAAGTAAAGATGACTTAAAGACTATTGATTTAATGGTAGAATATCTAACTAATAGTCAAATAGAAAGGTTATCAGAAAAATATAATTTAAGACCTGGTATGGGTATGGCTGCAATTCAATTAGGTATTCCTAAAAGATATTTGGTAATTGTTCATGAAGTAGATGAAGAAGAGTTTGATACCTATATTATTTGTAATCCTAAAATTATTAGTAATTCAAGTGAAAAGATTTATGTAGAAATGGGAGAAGGATGTTTATCAGTAAACAGAGAAGTTGATGGTATTGTTCCAAGATATGCTAGAGTTACTGTAGAAGGATATGATACTAAAGGTAATAAGATTAGAATAAGAGCAAGAGAAGAACTTGCTATTGCCTTTCAACATGAAATAGATCATTTAAATGGTGTTATGTTTACAGATTATATTGATCCTAAAAATCCATTTAAAGATAGTGATAAATATAGACCAATTTAAAACAGGACGAACCTGTTTTTATTATATATTTAAATATTACTTATCATAGATTAGTATCTTTTTACATAAACAAACATAAATTGTTTTGTTTAACATTTACAAAATAATTTATCACTGCTAGAATTAAGTAGGAGGATATCATGAAGAAATACATTGTTTTATTAATTTTAGTTATTTTATTTGGATTTACTTTTGCCTTTAGACGGCCTTTATATAATTTATATAGAACTTATTTTGTTAAAGAAGAAAAGGAAGTTACTTTGACTGCATCTAATGATTATACAAGGGATTATGATTTTAATTATGTTAAAAGAACTGATGATTTTACTCCTAGTAATTATCAAGATTTATTAAATATCTACTATACTGTTTTAAACTCTGGTGAAGAAGAATTCTCATTTTACTGTACTGATGAGTATTCAGAATGTATAAATGATGTTGATAGTCTTGCTAATAATCAAAAAGTTCTTTCTACTATCAATAACTTTGTTCATCCTTTCAATAGTTTTAGACATTTAGAAACAAGTTATGATGATTATGGTAAAGTTACTTTAAAGATTGAACATATTTATAGTAATAATGATATTAAATTAATAAATGCTAAAGTTGAAAAAATAGAAAAAGAAATATGGAATAGTTCTATGAGTAATGAAGATAAGATTAAGGAAGCCCATAATTATATTATTAATAATAGTAAGTATGATAAAGATAGAAGTGATAACAATATTGTTAAATATAAATCAGATACTGCTTATGGTAGCCTTTTAGAAGGTTATAGTTTATGTGGTGGTTATACTGATGCTATGGAATTATTTTTAGAAGATATGGGAATAAAAAGTTACAAGATATCTTCAGAAAATCATGTTTGGAATGCCGTTTATTTAAATAATGCTTGGTATCACTTAGATCTTACTTGGGATGATCCTATTACTACTGATGGTAGTGATATCTTAGAATATAACTTCTTCTTAATAACTACAAGTGAGTTAAGTGAATTAGAAGGAGAACAACATAATTATGATAAAAATGTTTATAGTGAGTTAGCTGTTTAAAAAATGTTAGGAAATCAACTCCTAACATTTTTATTTATTCTTTTCCATCATTTTCTTAGCCATTTTTAAGATAAATTTATTAGTTGCAGGTACTTTTTCTCTGTCTTTCTTATAACCTAGTGTTTTTAGAGAACTATCACTAGAATCAACACACAAATCTACTCCAGAGATAAAACTAGCCATGCTGGATCCTAAAAATACAATAGGTCCTGCCATTTCCTCACTAGTAGCAAGACGATGAGCGACTCCTGTTTCAGCAAGTAAAGCTTCTTCTCCACCAGCCATCTTTTCAAATTCATCTTTCATGCCTGTATCAGTAGAGCCTGGCATTACATTATTAACTCTAATACCTTGTTTACCTAGTTTAACTGATGCTTCACATGCATACTCTGATAAACATCTTTTAGAATACATATAGGCAAAAGTTGAAGGAGATATTTTTGCAAGAGGTTCTACTACCCTCTCTACTTCTTCCCAAGTACTTGCATTTACTACTTTACTTTGCTCTTTTCTAAACTCTTTCCAATTAAGACCTGCAGTACTAGTTACATAGACAATACTTCCACCTTTACTCATCCTCTTAGTTAAATACTCTTCTGTAATATAGAAGTTTGCAGTATAGTTACAATTAAAAGTTGTCATATAATCCGTTTTAGAACCTGATAGTCCTGCTACTCCAAAAAAACAGTCAATATGTTCAGGAAGTTTACTAAATAAGTTATCTATTTCTTCTTTTTTAGATAAATCACATTTAATAAACTCAGTTATTCCCTTAACATCACAAGAATTTAAGTCAACGGCATAACAACTAGCTCCTAAATCAACTAACATTTCTACTGTTGCCTTACCCATACCGCTACTAGCTCCTGTTACTACACAAACTTTATCCTTATAACCAAAATAATCTTTCATATAAATCCTACCTTTCTAACTAAAGTATAGATAGACAAAAGAAAAAAGTAAATAATTTATTAAAAATTAGATACTTTTTTACAGTATATATGATTTTCTAGTAGAATAATTTATTACTCGCGGGCCATCTACAAGCGAGATAATCTGCAGTGTAGAATAATTTATTACTCGCATCCATCTACAAGCGAGAACATCTCCGTAAAAAGAAAATCAACTTACTTCTATATTATATGAAGTTCCCCTCATCTAATGCAATTAAATTATATCATAAGTGGTACTAGTATGTAAAGCTATTTTTGTAATTTTTTCATCACAGTCTTTTGTTTCCTTTTAACTTTATTATTTATCTCTTAATTCTACATCTAAAGATGTTGTTACTTTCTTAATAATATTATCAAAGACATTCATAACTTCTTCATCAGTTAAAGTTCTATTACTATCCATAAATGTTAAGTTATAGGCAATAGATTTTTTATTATTATCAAGTTTTTCATAAACATCGAATACCTTAATGTCACTAAGTAATCTTCCTCCTGCTTTTTTAATAACTGTCTCTACTTCACTTGATGACATAGTCTTAGGAACAATGAATGCTACATCTTTAACGATTGTTGGATATTTTGATGCTTCTTTATATTTTAATGGTTTAACTTTAGTCATTAAAGCATTTAAAGATAACTCACACACATATACTTCATCTTTACATACTTTAGGATGAACTCTACCCATAATACCTATTCTTTTACGGTCAAGTAAAATATCTGCAGAAATTCCTGGATGTAAGTCTGAGACATTACTTTTAACAAAGCTATAACGATTTTTAAAACCTAGATAATCAAGAATACTTTCTACTATTCCTTTCATTAGATAGAAGTCTACTTTCATAGAGCCTTTCCAAGAATTAGTAATATAATTACCTTTCATTAAGAATGTTATTTTAGATTCTTCATTATAAGATTTATCATAAGTTTTAGCAATCTCATAGATATTTATATCTTCAACTTTACGAGCTTTATTATAATTATAAACATTCATTAATGATGGAATTAAACTTGTTCTAACAACACTCTTATCAATACTCATAGGATTAGGTAAAGTAATTCTTTCTTTTTCTTCATAATCAAAACTACTAGCCATTGAAGGTGATACTAAAGTATAAGTTTTAACTTCATTAAGTCCTAAACTTCTAAGACGTTTAGATATAGCTTTACGGTATTTAACATCTCCTACATACTCACCTCTTTTTACTTCAATATTAGGAAGAGTTCCTTTTATATTTTGATAACCATAAAGCCTACCAATTTCTTCTGCTATATCATTAACATTAGAATCAATATCTAGTCTTCTACTAGGAATAGTTACAGTAAATTTACCATCTTTAATAGTATATGGAAAGTCTAGTCTTTCTAACTCATGTTTCATATCTTCTTCATCTATTTTAATACCTAGCATTTTATCTACTTCAATAGGATAGAATTCTACTACTTTAGGAGTCTTATCTATTTCATCATGCATAACAGTTCCAGAAAGAACAGTTGCATTAGCATATTTTTCTAATAAGTGGCAAGCTCTATCAAGGGCCATATTAGTATATTCGTAACTTAACCCTTTACCATATCTTATACTAGCTTCACTTCTAAGTTCTAAATGACTAGCAGTATATCTAATACTAACAGGATCAAAGATAGCTGCTTCTATCAAGATATTTTTTGTAGTATCTTCAACTTCTGTAGTAAGTCCTCCCATAACACCTGCAACACAAATAGCGTCACTACCATTACTAATAACAATATCACTAGATTTAAGAGTTCTTTCCTTACCATCTAAAGTAGTAATCAACTCATTATCTTTAGCATCTCTAACTAATATTTTATCGCCTAGAGAATCTTTATCAAAGAAGTGAAGTGGTTGACCAAACTCTAACATAACATAATTAGAAATATCTACAACATTGTTTATTGGCCTCATACCTACTGATAATAGTCTTCTTTTAATAAAGTCAGGTGACTCCTTAATTTCAACATTAGTAACCATCTTTGCTAAGTAATAAGGACATTTAGAGGTTTCAACTTCTAGTTTAAAATGATTATTAACATTATCTTTATCTTCACTATAAGATAAATCAGGTAATTTTACTTTTCTATTTAATATTGCAGAGATTTCATAAGCAAAACCGATATGATAGTAACAGTCATTATTACGATGTTTATGAATATCTAATTCATATAAAGTATCTTCTAGACCTAAGTATACAAGAGGATCTTTTCCAACAGGAGCATTTTCATTTAATTCTTCAATACCTTTAGCATAAGTCTCATCAGTTTTCTCTTCAAGACCCAATTCATATAAAGCACAAATCATACCATTAGATTCTACTCCTCTAATCTTACTTGATTTAATAGCAAAGTCTCCTGGTAAGACAGCCCCTGGTAATGCTACTATTACTTTAAGTCCTTTTTTTACATTAGGAGCACCACAGACTATTTGTTGTAATTCATCTTTACCTATATCTACCTGACATAAATGTAAATGATCACTATCAGGATGGTCTATACAACTAACAACTTTACCAATTACTAAATTATCTATTTTATTAGTAATAACTTTTTCAATATTAATACCAGATTCTGTTATTTTAACTGCAAGCGTCTCTAAATCTTGATCGCTTATATCAATATAATCTTTTACCCATTCTAAATTAATCATTACTACTAATCTCCCCTCTATCAAAATTATTAACTTCTCTTAAGTCTGTATTATAGAAAACTCTTAAGTCATTAATACCATATTTAAGCATGGCAACTCTCTCTGCTCCAAAACCAAAGGCAAATCCTGACCAAACACTAGGATCAAATCCACTCATTCTAAGAACATCTGGATGAACTACTCCTGCTCCACAGATAGTAATAAATCCTGTATTTTTACAAATATTACAGCCATCACCTTTACAATTAAAACAACTAATATCTACTTCAACTGATGGTTCTGTAAACTGATAATAACTTGGTCTTAATCTAACTTCAACACTATCACCAAATAACTTTTTAAATACAACTTCAAAAGTACCTTTTAAGTCAGATAATGATATATCTTTATCTACAAGTAATCCTTCTATTTGCATAAATTGATGAGAATGAGTCGCATCATCATCATCTCTTCTATATGTCTTACCAGGACAGATAACTCTAACTGGCTTCTTACCTTCTGCTTTTAACATTGTCCTAACTTGAACTGGTGAAGTTTGACTTCTAAGTAGAATCTCTTCTCCTTCAATATAGAATGTATCTTGAGCATCTCTTGCAGGATGTCCTTTAGGTATATTTAACATCTCAAAGTTATATTTATCTTCCTCAACTTCAGGTCCATCTACTACATCATAACCCATAGACATAAAGATTTCTTCTACTTCTTCTATTAATTTCTCTAAGATATTAGGAGAACCAATACTCACCTTTGTACTAGGTAGACTAATATCAATAGATTCACTTTCTAACTTTTTATTTAACTCTTCTTCGTCAAATTTATCTTTCAATGCATTATACTTTTCATTAAAGTAAGTTCTTAGTGAATTAACTTCCATTCCAAACTCTTTTTTCTTGTCATTGGGAACATCTTTAATCTTGCTATTAAGTTCTGTAATAATACCTTTCTTACTTAAATATTTAACGTGTAGTTCATTAAGTTCTTTTAAGTCCTTAACACTTTCTAAATCTTTCTCAATTCCTTTTTTAATATCTTCTATATTCATAAACATCACCTTTCTAAATTAATATATAGTTTTAAGAGTAGAGAGAGTTTTAATCTTTCTACCACCAATAACTTCTTTACCATTATCATAGTAAATACTTTGTATTCTTCTCCTTGCTTCTTCATACATTGTAATTCTATCACTAATAAGTATAGTACTACTTGCCCCTATTCTCCTTTTCTCTGCAGCAATACCAATAAAATATCCATTAAAATCAATTTCATCATATTTAGATAGTTCCTTTATTAATTCTTCCTTTGAATTTCTAATCTTATGGAAAAAACTTTCATTAGCAAAAGAATCATTAAATAATTCTTCATTAATATAGGGAATCATTATATCTATAAATGAATCTAGTTTAGCATCTTTCATCTCTTTATTTAAATTATCGTAATTTAAACTAGAGTACACTAGCAACTCATTTTTCTTTTCTTTTAAATAATTCAATATATCTTTACTAGTATCTAAATCATCCAACAATACACTATCTTTAAAAACAAACCTTCTCATAAACTCCTCCCTTAAAAATAAAAAAATAACTATAACTTAAGGGTGTTAAAGGAACTAACACTGTACCACCTTAATTTATAGTTATTGTAACTAACTCATTAATCTTAACGCAATTAACGCCTATAATTTTGTTATAGGAACTCCTAAGACGAATTCATAAACTATTCTTATCTATTTCCACCTACCATAGACTCTCTTTAAAGAAATCGTTTACTACTACTTCTTAATCACAGTCATTTCAAGAATTACTATATCATATTTAAAAGTTAATTGTAAATAGAAAATTTATTTTAATAAATCTGCAAGATACAACTCATCTTTATCATGTTTCTTCATATGTTTATATTTTTTAATATTATCGACAAGTTTATTTATTCTTTTCCCACTATAATAATTTTCTAAAAACACATTAGATTGATTATATCTTACACCATCATATATAATATTTCTTTTAGCAAAATCCTTAGGACTTTCTTTACTTTTATTAAATTCATTTATTAAATTTTCATTTATTATAAGTAATATTTCCATTTCAGGTTTAGTACAAAACTTAAAAATATTCTCCCTTAAAACAATCTTCTTTAAATCTTTAGGTATCACTAACACATCTTTTTGAGTATCACCTATTCTATAAATAATAACGGAGTTATTATAATGTTTTAATTCAGTTTTAATTACTGGATTTTTAAGTTGTCTTACATTATATGGTCTTCTACCTATCAAATCATCCCTTGTAACTTTTAATTTATTGTTATCAAGTAACAAATTTATTAGTGTTTCTTCATTAGTACCTTCACACATAATTAAATATTTCATTTACATTAATTCCTTTTTAAAACTCATCAATGATTCATAATTAACATTTGTATCAAAGGCATTTGCATAAAATTTATTACTTTTTGATAATTCAGGTCTAAAATTATATTTCATATGCATATTTTCTAATGTTATATTTTTATCGTATTTACTAATATAAATGTTATCATTTCTATTAAATAAATCTAAAAGTTCACAATAATGAGTAGTAAAAATTAAAGTAGCATTTTTCTTATTTACTGATTTATCTTTATATAAATTAACTAAATTCTCTACAAGAGTTTTATGAAAATGATTTTCTATCTCATCAATTATAAGATCACACCCACTTTTAAGTGAAAAAACAACAAACGTAAATAAACAAAAACCTTTAGTAGTTCCGCTAGATAAAATAGCATACAACTCCTTTATTGAAACTTCTTTTGTTTTTCTATCTGAGTAAACTATCTTAAATTTATTTTCATTGATCATTTCAATTGTTCCAAGATGTTCATCAAACATTTTTAAAATAGATGATATTATATCTAAATTATTATTTAATAATTTATAAAGACTAAAAGCATTAACATAATTACGATATGCAAAATCATCACTTGGGCAATATAAACCTCTCATAGTAATATTTTTAAATAATGAATAAATAATTGATGTGTCTTCAGGTAAATCTATATTATTAATAACTTCTTGATATTTTTCATATGCAAATAATTTATTTTCATTACAACCATATGTTTTTTGATATTCTCTTTTGTACAATTTTTGATTTTTAAACAAAACTATTGTATCATCAAGTGAATTGCTATATAAATCTGTAACATATCTATATAAATAATTATCATGATAAAAACAAATGTCTATATTTATAGGCTTATTGGTATATTTAAAAATATCTATTGAACTTTTTATTCTAAAATTAGAAAATATATCATAAATAATAGATAACAATTCTACAGTCATTGTTTTCCCAGAAGCATTTTTACCAATTATTCCTACTGTTGTAAAAGTATATAATCCTTCAGCTATTTCATGAAGTTCAAATTCTTTATCATCAGAAGTCTTATTAGCTTTAGGTACAAAATCAATAGTAAAATTATCTTCACACAATTTAAAATTATTTGCAACTACTCTTAATAATTTCATTTCAAACCTCCATTTCACAATTAATTATACCACATTTATTCAAAAAAATACATTTTATTTGTGATTTTCGGCATAAAACGTAAGAAAATATCACTTTCTATTAAGTGAATACTTCTTTTCTAACTCTAAAACTTTCTCTCTTCTTTCATCCATTTCTACTAAATAGTTATAATTATAATCTCCATCTAAATATTTAGTTAAATTTCTTGCCATTAAATTATTCATATAGTCATCATAATTATCAGCATAAACCTCTGCATTATATAACTGTTCTATTAAAACTTTAATATCATCAAGTTTTCTTGTATCATTTGTAATATCTAATCCTTCTAAAACTTTCTTATAATTATCAAAAGCTATTGTACCACTATCTAGTCCCAATAAAATCATTTTTCTAAGTTCTTTTTTTCTAGGAATAAATATACCTAAGGTACTTCTTACATATAAAGACCCTTTTATAGTAAAACTGTTCCATTCTTTTAAATTATTTATACTATCATAAATATCAACACCTATTTGTTTTAACAACAAGTTATAACTATTAATAGAAAGATTACCATTTTTACTTGTCTCTTTATCAATAAACTTTTTCCTATCTTTCATAATCTCTAAAGGATAATCAAACTTTTCTTTACCATTAATCATAAATACCCCTCTTTCTAATAAAACATATTATATACTAAACTAAATCTAAAGTAAAGTAATAGTTTTTACATCATAATTATTACTAAAATGACTACTAAATATAAATTGGCCTTTACTATCCTTTAGCATATTTATAATCTCTTTAATTATTCTGCTATCTAAATTACTATCCAAATCATCTATTATTAAAACTTTGTCTTCTTTAATAGTTTTTAGTATAAAAGGTATAATTGCAAAGACTATTCTATTACTTTTAGATTCATCTCCATAATCTATTATATAGTTTTTACTATCTATATTATGCTTAAATTTAGTATTATAACCATAACCTTTATCTAGCATAATGCTTTTAACATTATAGTCTATTATATTAATATTAATCTTTTTATAGAAGTCTAAAACATAAGGTTTTAACTTATTATTAGTATCTCTACTATATAGATTAAATGATGGTTCAATTAAAGTTCTTATATCTAGGCAAATACCTATAGTTGATGTTAAGAAGGTATATACTTCTTTCAAATCATCTTTAGCATAGCTTAAAAAGAGTCTATTATCTAAAACAAGTTTAGATAGTTTTTTTAATCTTTTATCATTAAAGGTATAACTTTTATTTACTCTTTCAAAGATAATATTTTCTTCTTTTTCATCATAGTAGTATAAATACTCTTTATCTATAGTATTTTTATTAAAAATAAAGCCATAAATATACTTAGTATTATTTATAAGAAAAGTTATCTTAAAACTACTAGGTTTATCATTATATCCAAATGTATTTAAATAACCATTACCTTTTTTAAGTATTAAACTAACAGAATTAAGTATCTTTAATAAGTTAGTTTTACCACTATTAAAGCCTCCATTTATATTAACAATATTACTATCCATATCAAAAGTTATTTTGTCCTTAAATGAGAAAAGATTCTCTACTTCTACTTCTAAAATCATAACTCCTCCCAGAAAATTAAAATAGTGCCTTAGCACTATTATACAGTCATTAATTCTTTTTCTTTATCTTTATAGATATTATCTATATCTTTATTATAGTCATTAACTAAATCTTGAACATCTTTCATCATACCTTTTTCTTCATCTTCAGGTAGATCCATCTTCTCTATCTTTTCATTAGCTTCATGTCTAATATTTCTAATAGATACTTTAGCTTCTTCTGCCATTGCTTTAACTTGTTTAGTTAATTCACGTCTTCGCTCTTCTGTTAAAGCAGGTATAACTATTCTAATAGTTTCCCCATCATTAGATGGATTAAAGCCTAGATTAGCGGCGATAATAGCTTTTTCGATATTACCTAAGCATCCTTTATCAAAAGGTTTAATTAATAACTGAGTCGCTTCAGGAACTGATATAGTTGCAAGACTTTTTAATGGAGTCATAGACCCATAATAATCTACCATAACACCATCTAAACTAGAAGGGTTAGCACGTCCTGCTCTAACTGTAGTAAAACGTTTTTCTAAGTTAGCAAGAGTTCCTTTCATTTTATTTTCAATATCACTAATAAATTCACTATTCATATAAATATCTCTCCTCAGTTAAATTTTACTATAAAGAAAAATAAATATCAATAACTTTATATATTTTTTAGAACAAGTAAAGTATCAGACCTTGTCAAGACTAGTGTGTAAATTTCTATAATATTTTTTAAATTGTCAAAGAACATATATACTAAATTAATCA
>CALVUX010000006.1 GCA_944363715.1 uncultured Bacilli bacterium | reverse complement strand
TATAAAAATTTAGAATTAGTACCATTAAATTATAAATATGTTAAAAGATTTAAAGAGATAACAAAAGAGTATGAAAAACAACATAATGAAAAACAAAAAACTGAAAGAAAAGAAAGACAAAGAAGTTATACTCAAATGCTTAATCAATCAAGAAATTGTGTAGCAGATGAATTATTATTTACTGCTTCACCTAAATTCTTTGAAAATATGAGTAATGATCATTTAATGAAGTGGGCAAATACTTGTATGGAGTTTGTTTATAATGATTTAGGTTATAAGAAAGAACAAATACTTCACGCGACTATTCATTTAGATGAAAAATCACCACATATTCATTGTGTAGTAGTACCACTTGTTAAAAAATTAGATAAAAGAACTAATACTGAAAGATGGACAATATCAAAAAAGCAATTTATAAAAGATAAAATACATCTATCTCAATTACAAGATAAGTATCACGAACGATTAACTGAAAAAGGATTTGATTTAGAAAGAGGTATTAAAGGAAGTGGTAGAGAACATTTAAAAACAAAAGAATTAAAGAAAACAACCAGATATTATGAAAATAAAGTGGAAACTATTAATAAAAATTTAGAACAAGCCATAAGCGATTTAAATGATAAAATGAAATCTAGTAAAAATACTATTTTTGGTAATGAATATATTAAGGTTAAAAACGAAACCTTTGAATCTATGAATAATGTTATTAAAGAAACTAAAAAAGTATTAGAATTTCAACCTAAAATAGAACAATTATTTAATGAAGTAAAAACATTTACTAAAAGTCATCAAATACTAGAAAAAGAAAATACAAATTTAAAAAAAGAAGTTAAATCTCTTACTACTAGAAATCAAACCTTGACTGATGAAAATAATAAATTAAGAACCTATATTGAAGCAATATTAGAAGCAATTAAAAAATTTTTTAGAAAGATATTACAATTTGGTAATGAAAAGGCAAAAGACGAAACAACTCTTGAAGTTAAAGATTATTATGATAATAATGATTTTGATATGAATGATGTAATTAAAATATCTAGAGGAACAACTAAACAAGATGAATTATTTGATTATATAGAGGCACCAGATTATTTAAAAACAAGAGTTAAGGATATAGATGAATTAGAAAAAGATTATGAGAAATCTGATGACTTTGATTTAAGTAGATAAAAAGATAAAAAATAGTATTGATTTTTTTACTTTTTAGAGTGATAAATATAAGTACAGAAAAAAAGATATTTAACCCTATTAAATCGCCTATATTGGAGTTTTAATGTAAGGCTTAATATCTTATCTGTATCTTAAAATAAATTGCCTTAAATGACAAAAAAAGAAAGGATGATATTATGTTATTAAGTAATAATACTGAAAATGTTATAACATTAGTTAATATGGTAGATAAGTTAAGTGGTATTGATAAAGTTAGATTAGCAATAAATTTATTTGAAAATTTAGGATTTGTACCAAACTATAATATTGATAATTTTATTAAGTTATTTCAAGAAGTATTATTAATACTTGATCCTAACTCTAAAAAGTTAATCACCAACTCTGCTAAATATAATAATCTACTATTTATTTCAGCAAAGCATATGGAATTATCATTATTGGAAAAACAAAAGTTTTCTGTTGAAATGTTATTTAATATTTTTCAATATGATTTTAATAATAATGAAATTAATATTAAAGTTAATAATCAATTAAATGTATATGACTATTATTATTCATTAAATATACTATAAAAGCGAGAATATGTTATTTTTATAGCATACTCTCGCTTTTTATCTATTAATTTTAGAATTATTCGTTCTACCAACTACCCAATCCATTGATACATTATAGGTTTTACATATATAGTATAAATTCGTTGTGTTAATTAAATAGTTACCTGTTTCATAACCACTATAAGTAGTTTGTGAAATTTTGCAATCATCAGATAATTTTTGTTGGGAAATTCCTAATTTGTTTCTTAATTCTTTTAGTTTTTTACTTATTTTAATTTTGTCAGTTGTAAATTTCCCATATTTAATATTATTTCTTATTAAACCACATACGAAATCCAATGAATAATCATACATATTACAAAATTTAATAAGTTTTGGTAATGGTATAGAGTCATGGGCAGTTTCCCAAGAGCGAACAGCTGAATCTGATACTCCAAATATATAACCAAGTTCAGCTTGTGTCATCTCTAATTCTTCTCTACAATATCTTATATTATTATCAAACATAGTTATCACCAATAATATTTTCCCATTAAATATTAATTTAACTAAAAAACCGAATGCTATTCGTTGAAAATATGTTATAATAATAAAGTAAAGAAAAAGGAGCTAGATATGAAAAAAGAAAATTTAAATGAATATGTAAAAAAAATATCAGAAATTTTAGATGACAAAATTAAAATTATTACCTCAATCAAATATTATTATGATTTAGAAGAACTTACTTCTTCATTAAATAACTTATCTAATGAAGAAGTAGAAAATGTATTAGAACAATTAATTAATGCAAAATTAGAAGAAATACAGAAAAGTAGTAAGGTAGATAAATTTAGAGAAAATAATAGATTAGTTGATGATGTAACTGAATTTTTTTATGATAATAAAGAAGAAAATGGGGCTATTTTTGAAGAAGGCAGTTGTATAGCGTCTGATTTGATTTTAAAAATAATTGGTATAAATGGTAGAAAGATTAAATTACCTGTAAAAATTTCATATGTAAAAGAATATTGTATAAGTAATTTGATTGAGGAAAAAAATATTAGAAAAACAATATTGTGGATAGTTTTAGAACTATCAGTTGTAAGTTATTTTTTAAACAATTAAAAATAAAATATATAAGTAGTAGTTAGCAGTACCTAAATCTACCTTTTTAAGACACTTCTAATACTATGGAAGTGCTTTATATTGTAATTAAGTTATATTTATATAGAAAAGGGCGTGATTTGATGTTACAAGTTAGTAGAACCAACAATCTTAAAGTTCCAAAAACATTAGAAAATACTATTGATAATTTAAATAGTGTTGATGACAAAGTTGCAGTAAAACAAGCTCTGGCAACAGCAAATAATCAAAAATTTAATAAGAATAAAGTAAAAGAAAATATTGAAAAAGATGGTGAATTAGAAAGAATTGAAAAGATTCCATTTAATGCAAATGATTTAATGGTTATTACAGTTGTAAAAAAATTAGGAGCTTATATAATTGCAGTTACTGAAAAATCTCCAGCTAAATATAGAGGGGTGTTTGTTAATCGCATGCAAAATTTATCATTAGAAATATTAGAGTTGCTTTTACAAGCAAATTTTGTAAGAATAGATTGCTTAGATAATAAAAAAAAGAGAGAAGAATATCAAAAGGATGCAATAGTAAAGTTAAAAATGCTAGGATATATTTCAATGGTAGCAGAAAATTCAAATTGTATTTTATCTAGGCAATTTAAACAAATCTCTATTCAAATTGGTGAATCTATTAACTTAATAGCTGCATGGAAGAAAAGCGACGATTCTAGATGGAACAGTCGTACAAATAATTAAAGGATTTTAAACCGAAAGGTTTTTAATTAAGTAAATAATTTATTCTAGCGGCATTGCTAGTTTTGCGCCTTTGGCGCAGGGCTTTGTCTTTGTCCGCGCGGTCAATAAGAATGGTAATAGGAACAACAAATATAGATACAAACGCAATGGTGTTGTTCGCCCAGATTTGCTTTTGAAGAGATTATAAAATCTAAAAAACAGGTCAGAGAAATATATTTTAAGTAAAATATATCAGTACTTTAAAGCAAAGGAATTATTTACTTTTCTAACCGCTATAATAGTGCGGTGGATAGATTTTAGTGCTCACACCAACAACGATATGTATGTATTTTTGAAGGTTAAAAAGGGGCACTTTTTTGGTGGTGATTATATGAATTTAGAAAATATATTTAGCTTTGAAAACTTATATGATGCACATAAAAAATGTAGAAGATCAAAACAACATAAAGGTGAAATTATAAGATTTGAAGTAAACATTTCAGAGAATATTTATAAATTACAAAAAGAAATAATATCAAGGAAATATAAAGTAGGAAAATATAAGGAATTTATAATATATGAACCAAAAGAAAGATTAATACAAGCTCTTCCATATAGAGATAGAATTGTATTAAGATGTTTTTGCGATAATGTTTTAATTCCAAAGATTGAAAAAAAACTAATAAATGATAATGTTGCTTGTAGAAAAGGCAAAGGAACAAAATATGGAATGGATAGATTGAAATATTTTTTGCAAAAAGAATATTTTAAGAATAATGATAATAAAGTCTATTATTTGAAATGTGATATTCGCAAATATTTTCCTAGTATTAACCATAATATTTTAATAAATAATCTAAAAAGGATTGACTTTACAGATGATGAATTTTGGTTTATAAAAAAAATTATAAACGAACAACCTGATAATTTAGAAAGGGGGTTAGCATTAGGTAATCAATCAAGTCAATGGTTTGCTTTATACTATCTTGATAGAATTGATAGATTGATCAAAGAAGAATTGCAAATTAAAAGTTACGTAAGATATATGGATGATTTTATTCTACTTCATCGTGATAAAAAGTATTTACAATATTGTTTAGAAAAAATAAATAAAGTTTGTATTGAAAAATTAGATTTGGAACTTAATCAAAAAACACAAATAGGACTTGCATATAATGGAATTGATTTTTTAGGTTTTAATCATATTTTAACAAATAGTGGTAAGGTTATTAGAAAACTTAGGTTTTCATCTAAGCAGAGAATGAGAAAACATATTAAAACCATAAGAAAACTTAAAGATAAATCCGTAATTGATGAAGAATATGTTGGTATGAGAATTAACGCTTTTAAAGCACATTTAAAACATTCTAATGAAAAGAGTATGGACAAATTATTATCCAATTTAGATAAAAAAATATAAAATTCGCAAAAATAGTAAGAAAAAATGATTTCATATGGTAAAATATAGATGTGGTGATGATAAAAATGAATAATCAAGATTTAACTTTATTGTCGGAAGGACAAATTTGGGGTAATAATAAAGAATCTCAATTAGAAGTAATAAGAAAGTATGGAACAAAAGCTGCAATCACAGATTTATGTGTATTGACAGGTAGCTATTTATGCGAAGATACAGATTATAATATTAATGAAGATAGTTCTTTAAAAGGCAGAACTAGTTGGTTTTGGACTAGATCTGATGATAACGATAATGATGTCCGCGCGGTCAATAAGGATGGTTATAGGAGCAGCTTATATAGCTACGCACGCAATGGTGTTGTTCGCCCAGCTTTGCAATCTTCTGTAATATTTTCTCAAATCTTCCCGAACAGAGTGAGGGGATACAACGGAACTGAAGAAGTAGAATATGGAGAATATCCACAATATGCTGCTGATTCAAGAATGCAAAGTATATTAGAATCAGAATATAATAGAGGAATGAATAAAACCGGAAGAAGTTATACATTTGATTCAGTAAAATATGATGATTATGATACAGGATTCAAACCAGTAACTTATGAAGAATATGAATATCAAGGAAAGAGATATATTCGTATAAGAGCAAATTCTGATTTTGGTGGAAATAAATTTAAACTTTCAAATGGTGTTAAATATAGAGATGGCGATTATGTTTGGGTAGAAGTATCGCCTGTAAAATGGTTAATTGATGATAGAACAGGAATATTAGTATCAAAATTAGGGTTAGTTTCTGGAATAAGATTTCTTGATAGAAATCATAATTATAAAGGTGATTTTAGTAGAACAGAAATGAAGGAATATCTTGATAGATATATGATACGCGATTTGACTCAAACAGCAACATTTACTCGTATTCAAGATATGACACCAGAAGAAAAAACTCAATTTGAAGAAGAAAGAAAACAAGCTGAAAAAAGAAGAAATCCTTATGGTTTAAAATTTGGACAAGTTAGTGAAGAAGAAATTATTAAGGGTGCAATAGAAAGTGGTATAGCAGTATTCTTGCATGGCCCTTCATCAGAAGGTAAATCTGCAAGGGTAAAACAAATAGATCCTGATTGTGTAATTATTTATCTAAGAAATGCGACACCAGAAAGTTTAAATGGTAAAAGTGTTTACAATCAAGCAACAGGTGAGATGATTGATGTTAAGCCAAGTTGGTTAAAAAAATTAGAAGAAAAATGCGAAAAAGAGCCAGATAGATTTCATATTGTATTTTTAGATGAAATTACAAATGCACTACCAAGTATTCAAGGTATAGCATTTAATATAGTATTAGATAGAGAAGTTAATGGTATTTGGAAATTACCAGATAATGCAAGAATTGTTGCAGCAGGAAATGATATGAAAGATTCATTAGCGGCAAATCAATTAGCAGAACCATTATTTAATAGATTTGCTCATGTTTATATTAAAACAACTGCTGAAAGTTGGTTAAAATGGGCAAGTGAACATAATATACACCCTGCTATTTATTCATATATTGCTTATAAAAAAGGCGAAACATTAAGAAGTAAATATGATGGTGAAAAACCTAATGCAGATCCAAGAAAATGGGAAATGGCTTCTAAAATGTTATACGCAACAGGAAGTCCAGAAATGTTAAGAGCATTAGTAGGAGAGGATATAACAAGAGAATTTGTACAATTTTGTAATCAACAAGTTATAACACTAGATGATGTAATAAATGAAAATTATACCCAAAGAGACATACAAGCATTAAATACAGCAGAAAGATATGCAACAACTATGGGATTATCACAAGTTGATGATAACAACTTGGAAAAAGTAAGAGGTTTTGTTACAGGATTAGGAGCAGAGTTTGGGGCGATTTTTGATGCTTTATGGACACATGGCGATGAAAGTAAATTAGAAAGACTTGCAGAAGTAAAACTTGCTGAAATGTCAGAAGGAGGTATAAGAAGATAATGGGAGATAAGAAAGAAATATTACTATCATATATAAGAGCAAATGTTGCACCAATTTTAGTTGATTTTATATTTGGTAAAGATATAAATGGTGCTGTTGTATTACCTGCCAATGTTGATGTTAAAGAGTTAAATGGTCATTATGATGGAACTGATTTTATGCCACCAAAATGGCTTAGTGAAATATTAAGTACAAATGCAAGTAAAATTTTAGTGATTGATAAAATTGATGCAATAGCAAAAGAAGAACAATTAAAATTCTGTGAATTGTTAGAACATAGAAAAATATCTACATTTGAATTACCAAAAAGTTGTGTGATAATTGTAACAGCAAACGAAATAAATAAAGATAAGATAAATGAAGAAATATTCTCATTAGTTGCACGAATTTGAGGTATAAGTTATGAAATATGATATTGCAGCATTAAAAAGAAAAATGCTTGTTAAATATCCCTTTTTTGGGAGTGTAGTAGCAAGTGTAGATTATAAAGAAAACAAAGATATACTAACCGCAGGTACAGATGGAGAAACAATTTACTATAATCCAAAATATTTAGAAAGTTTAAGTGTTGAAGAACAAACTTTTATATTTGCTCATGAAGTATGTCATATTGCATTTAATCATATCTTAAGAAGTGAAGGCAAAGATCCAGAGTTATGGAATATTGCTACAGATGGTGTTATTAATCAGTTTTTAAAACGAGACGGATTAAAAATGGCTCTGGGGGGTGTTGATATGGCAGAAGCTATTAATTACGATGCTGAACAGTTATATGACAAACTATTACAAGAAAAACAACAAAGACAACAACAAAATGGACAAGGTAATAGTCAAAGTAAACAAGGTAATCAGCAACAAAATCAACAACAAAGCAGTGGTAGTAGTCAAGGCGAAAATGGTCAACAACAATCTCAATCACAACAACAAACTGGCGATTCCCAAAATCAAGAAGACCAGAAACAAGATAGTGGAGCAGGACAAAGTGGAGATGAACAGCAACAATCTCAACAACAAAATAGTTCTAATAGTGGAAATTCACAAGAACAAGATAAGCAATCCCAAGAACAAAGCGGTGGTGACTCTGGAAAAGATTTACAAGAAGAAGATAAATCAAAGCAAGATGTTGGACATGATACTCATAGTATGTGGGAGCAAGCAGTTAAAAAGCACAAAAAGCAGCAAGAAAAATCTGATAAAAAAGAGAGCTTATTAGATAAACTTTTAGGAAAAGATACAAAAGAAAAAGAAAAGAATGAACTAGAAAAGAAACAAGAAGAACTTGAGAGCATGGGAGAAAAAGATGCTTTTAAGAAAAATCTTGAAGATAAGAAAAAGCAACTTGAAGAATTAAAAGAAGCAATTTCTAAACAAGCATCACAAGCAGGAACTTCAACAAATAGAGATGTTAGAACAGTTAATGATATTGGTATTGCAAAACCAATAGTTGATTGGCGATATGTTTTGAGAGAAGCAATTAAATATGATGTAGATTGGTCATATAAAAATGCTACATTAGAAGATGGAGTTGTTACTGCTAATTTAGAAGAGCAACCAATGCCAGAAACTGAAATTGTTCTTGATACAAGTGGTTCAATAAATGAAGTATTATTAAAGAACTTTTTAAGAGAATGTAAGAATATATTACAACATACTAAATTAAAAGTAGGATGTTTTGATACAGAATTTTATGGATTTCATGAAATTAGAACAGAAGAAGATATAGAAAATATGCGATTTGAAGGTGGTGGAGGAACTGATTTTGATGTTGCTGTAGGTGCTTTTTCAAGAAGAGTAGAAAATAAAATAATATTTACTGATGGAGAAGCTTCAATGCCAGATATGCCACTTGATGCAATATGGATAGTATTTGGTGGAGAAAGAATTAATCCGAAAGGTGGGAAAGTGATTCACATTACACCTGAACAATTAGACAGACTATATTCATATGAAATGAATATAGAATCAAAGGGAAAAACAAGATAGACAATTTATGAAATATAAAATAATCTCTATATCTAATTAAAATTCCATAAAAAACTATCTTTAAGACAAGATAGTAACACACTACCAAGATGGACAAGCCATCTAGGAATAGTGTGCAAAGGGAGAACCCTTTTGAAACCCCAGTCAAGCACTATATTACTATGTATGTATTTATGATATGTAGTAATATAGTGCCTTTTTTATTTCAACTTACGTTTCATAAAAAAGAAGAATGCTATCGCCAATTTCATTGCTAAAGCAACAAAACTTGCCACGCATTCTTATATGAAAAATAGCCTAATACCTAATCTAACGAAAAGGTAAAAGGCTATTTTTTTGTATTATTTATTATCCTTTAATAATTTAATAGTATCTTTTTTAGCATTCCATATTGATAGATAATTAAATAATACAAATTCTATTGTCATAATAAAGTATCCGATTATGACATAGTTGTTTTTCATTACTTCGTTATTAAACTGATTAAAAAATACAATTATTAAAAGTAAACTACCATAAAAAACAACTAATAATGTTGTACTATCATCAAAACCTCTCCTAATAGTTTTTGATTTGTTTTTATCAACATCTAATCCTAATTTGCTCCACGCATTAAGATCTAATAATACACCACACATAAGAAACATACTAGCAACCCAAAACATATTCTTAAAATATTCAGTTGCAATAGTTTGTGTTAATACAAAACTTACTATAACAAATATACATAATAGTATAACTAAAATATTTAATATTTTTCTATTTCGCATTTCTATTTCTCTCCTTTACTTTTAAACTTTGAATTAAGTTTATTATTTCTTGTTGTGTATTAATTTGGTAATTTGTATCTTCAATAGTGTGTAGTAATAAATCTTTTTCGCTTTCTAATATGTTTTTATCTTTTAGTTTTTCTTCACAAGATAAAACTAATTTTTCTAAATTTTGTTTATTACCTAAAACATTAATTTCTGCCTCATTTAATTCATTTCCTTTTAAGTTAGAATAATAGTCTTTAATAAAAGGATTTAATGGACTAACTTCAATACCTAATCCCATTTTATACATTAAATCATTATAATTAACATCAATATATTTACTTATCTTTCTTAATATTTTAGGACTAGGGTCTCTTTCTCCTGCTTCTATTTTAGATAAACCTGAACTATTAATTCCAGCAAGTTTTGCAAGTTGTCTTTGAGATAGATTTTTTTCTTCTCTAGCTTCGGCAATTACTTCACCAATAGTTTTATCACTAGACATTTTTTTCACCTCACACATTAATCATACACCAAATGAGTACAAAAGTCAACAAAAATGCAAAATATGAATAAAAAAGTATTGACAGGTTAGTATTTACTATGTTAAGATTAATTTGTCAGTGAGTACAGATGTACACAATAAAACAATTATTGAATACAGGAAGGGAGGAAATCAAATGTATGTCGAAGAACAAACAACTAGAATTAATTAATCCAAAGATATGGAAAGACAAGAATATAAAGTTTGAAACTAAACTTATATACAAAATACTTTGTGCAGAACAATCACAAAGAAGTAAGTTCACAAGCATAAGTATAGGTAGAGTTCAAAATCACTTAAGTATAACAAATGTTGGATTCAAAAAGAACTTACAAATATTAGAAGATAATAAATATATAAAGTTCATTGAATATAGCAGAGGATTATACACATACGAGTTTTGTTAGAAAAGATTAAATCGCTAACAAATAAAGGTTCAGTAAATGTTCGTAGATTTATATTAGAACCTAGTCTATAAGACTAAAATACTTCAATCCTAGAGACAGGATTTAAAATAAGGTCTCTGGGTTAGTATTGCCTTTTTGTAGTTTATATCGGTATGACTTGTAAGATATTTTACAAGTTTTTTTGTTTAAAAAAATAAGGAAAGGAGGACGATAATATGACAGATATAAGTAATTTAAAATATGTACAAGTACCAATGATAGTTCTATTAGATGAAGATGTTTCTTCTACTGCTAAACTATTAATGGGATTAATCACTACTTTAACTATGCAAGAGGGTTTTTGTTATGCGAATAATAGGTATTTAAGTAATCATATGAAAGTATCAAAGAGAACTATTACAAGTTGCATAACTTCATTAAAAAGAAAAAAATATATTAAAGTAGAAAATGAACCTAATATACGAAGAATATATTTAGCAAATATCTTCTATAGTTAGTAGCAGTATCTTGCTATATATAATAGCAAGAATCTTCTAACAGAATAAATAATATTAATAAATAATTATAATAAATAATATAAATTTAAAATTATTTTAATAATTTAAATAACTAAATAAATTAAAATGAAAGGAGCAAAAAATGGAAATTGATTTAAATGAGATAATAATATCTGGAACTATAAATAATGTGACAGATAATAATAAAGATTATATCAAGTTTGGTTTAACTACCTTAAAATATGATAAAAGAAAAATATATTCAAGTTTAAATATTAACCGAAATCTTTATACGATCTATAAAGATTTTTTTGTTAAAGGAACTAAAGTATTTATTAAAGGTTACCTTAATTCTTATATTACTAACAATAACATACAAAGTTTTATTACTGTAATAGATATTGCTAATAATCAAAATGAACTAATAAATGGTAAAAGTGGACCTCATATACGAATTGATCCAGATGGTGTAGAAGTTTGGAATGGTAAAAGAGAAGAATCTATTCCACCAACCGAAGAAGAATTAAAAGAAATGAAAGAACTACTAAAAGAGTTTGAATAAAAAAGAAGAAAGGATTGAATGTAATATGTTAGAAAAAACAGCAAATTTAGACAAAGGAGGTATTTAATGAAGATAGACAAACTTATACAAAATAATATTAATTTAGGTGCATATACATTTATAGAGGTGCCCTATGGAAAAAGAATATAAAGTAAATAATATTTTTAATGAAAATGGAATAACACTTAATGAATTAATAAGTAATTTTTTAGCATCTTTTCTAGATAAAGAATTTAATTTATACGAAAATAATGGTATAATAAATACCGATATAATCTCGAACTTATAGATTGGAGTAGAAATGGTAACAGACACAACCTATAAGGTAGGAATATATTTAAGATTATCTAGAGAAGATGAAAGGTTAGGTGAGAGTGGTAGTATCTCTACACAAAGAGATTTGCTTTTAAATTATATTAGAGATAATGATTTATTATTTGTAGATGAATATATAGATGATGGTGTATCTGGAACAACTTTTGATAGAGTAGGATTTAATCGTATGATTAAAGACTGCGAAGAAAAGAAAATAAATATGATTATAACTAAAGATACATCAAGATTAGGTAGAGACCATATTGAGTTTGGTTATTATGTAGAAAGATATTTTCCAGAACATAACATTAGATATGTAGCAGTTAATGATGGGGTAGATACTTTTAAAAGAGATAGTTCAGCAAATGATATGTTAGTATTTAAAAGTGCTTTTAATGATATGTATGTTAAAGATATATCAAATAAACTCCGAAGTTCTTTATATACTAAAAAACGAAATGGTTTATTTGTTGGAGCATACGCTCCTTATGGCTATAAAAAGAATGAAGAAGATAAGCACAAACTTGAAATTGATGAAGAATCTGCTAATGTGGTTAGAAGAATATTTGATATGTTTACAAGTGGCGATAGTTTAAGCAAAATATGTGACACTTTAACAAGTGAACATATACCAACACCTAGTATGCAAAAAAATATGAAGTTAGGACAAGACAATGTTCATTATGGTGTTTGGGCAACGAGGACAGTTAATGATATTCTTAAAAATCCAACTTATATTGGAAATCTGACACAATGTCGTCAAAGGAAAGTTAATTACAAATCTAAAAAAAGAGTTCATAATAAAGAAAATGATTGGATTATATCAGTTGGTGCAGTAGAACCCATAATTGCTAAAGAAACATTTGAACTTGCCGAAGAAATGTTTAAGAGTAATAAAAATCGTGGCAAAGGTAATGGCATAACTGATAAACTTTTACTTCGTGGTTTAATATATTGTAAAGATTGTAAGCATACGATTGGATTTAGAGAACATAAACAACAAACTAAAAAATATGGAGAGGTTAGCCGAATTTATGGTAATTGTAATTATTGGGCTAAAAGAAAAAAACAAGATGTATGCACACCTCATTCTATTAAATATCAAATTATAGAAAATATAGTTTTAGATAATTTACGAAAAATGGCAAAGAAATATTTAGATGAAAAAACTCTTGAAAGTATATTAAAAACAAATGATAGAATCAAAAAGAAAAAAGATAGTATTAAAGGAGAAATATTTAGATTAGAGACCGCAATAGAAAATGCTAATAAAAAAATAGATATTTGCTATAATGATAAATTAGAGGGAAATATAACTTTAGAAATGTATAAGAGAACTTACAACAACTTGACTCTAGAGATTAATGAATCAAAGAAAAAGAAACTAGAATATGAAAGAGCTCTATATAATTTAGAAAATAATGGGGAAACTAATGATAATTTTTATCTAGATAAAATTAAAGAATTTTTAGAGATGAAAAATCCATCTCGTGCATTAATTAGTTCACTAATTGATAGAATAGAGATAGATGAAGAAAAAAATATTGATATATATTATAAGTTTAAGTTAATTTAAAGGAGGTAATAAATGAGTCAAAACAAATTAGAAACAATATCAAATCTTTTTGAGGGTAATGAAATAAGAAGTATTTGGGATAATGAAAAAGAAGAATATTATTTTAGTGTTGTTGATGTTATTAGTGCATTAACAAATAATGATTACGAAAAATCTAGAAATTATTGGAAATGGTTAAAAAATAAACTAAACGAAGAAGGTAGTCAGTTGGTTAGTAATACTAACCAACTCAAAATGAAGTCAAAAAAAGATGGGAAAAATTATTTAACTGACACTTTAGATACTAAAGGAATATTGAGATTAATTGAATCTGTTCCCAGTCCTAAAGCTGAACCTTTTAAACTTTGGCTTGCTAATTTAGGTAGTGAAAGAATAGATGAGGTATTTGATCCTGAAATTGCTATTAACAGGGCAGTAGATTATTATAGAAAACGAGGATATAGTGATAAATGGATTAAAGATAGGTTAGATGGAATTGTTGATAGAAAAAGGTTAACTGATGTTTGGAAAGATGGCGGTATCACTAAAAATTATGAATATGGGATACTAACAAATGAAATTTATCAAGAATGGTCTGGAATGAAAGCAAGTGAATATAAAGCATTTAAAGGACTTCGTAAAGAATCTTTAAGAGATAATATGTCTGATATAGAAGTTCTTTTAACAGACCTAGGTGAAACGGCAACAAGAGAACTTGCTAAAAAACATAAGCCTTATGGTTTAGAACAAAATAAAAAAATAGCAAGAATGGGTGGTAATACTGCTAAAGTTGCTAGAGATGATCTTGAAAGAAAACTAGGAGAATCAGTAATCACAAAAAATAATAACTTAAACTATAAATATATTGAATCGCAAGATAAAATAGAAAATAAATTTAATAATAATATATAAGATACTATAAAAATTTAAAACTTTTGTGTGTTATAGTTTTAACACCTAGTTTGAATAAAAGTTTTAAATTTCAAAGTGACTTTCCTTACAATAATTCTCAAGTTTATTTGTTACAGTCTATAATAAGTGATTTAGAAAATGATGATAAGAGAACTTTTAAAAAAGATGATAAAAACTATGTTTTTACTAGTAATGTAAATTATCCTAATAATAGAAATTTAACTAGTCAGAAAGTTACTTTTGATGAAGATTTAAAACTTACTGAAGCGATAGTTTTAGATAGTGATGATGTTCCTAATATGACTTTAAAAGTAAAAGATATTGATTTTAGTCCTAATTTTAAAAATAATTATTTTGATTTAGAAGAGATAATGAGTACTATTAATTTAGAAGAAGAGGCAGTAGAAACTAGTGCAATTGATGATACTATATATCCTATGGTTCTTCCTGAAGGAACTAAGCTTACTAATGAAGAGAAAGTTAGTATGACAGATGGAGAAAGAGTTATTCTTACGTTTAGTGGTGATAAACCTTTTATACTTGTAGAAGAGACTGTAAGTACGATGGATGAGTTTACTGTTATACCAACGATGGGAGAGCCTGCTATGTTTATGGATAGCTTGGGAGTACTTTCTGATAATTCTATTAACTTTACAAGTGGTGGTATTAATTATTATTTAGTAAGTGATGTTATGAATCAAGATGAACTCTTGGAAGTAGCTAACTCTATAAATGTTTTACCTACTATGAAATAAGCACGAAAGTGTTTATTTTTTTTTAAAAGAAGATATGAAGAAGTTATTTTTAATTAGAGTTGATTATATATAAATTGTAAATTACTGAATAAAAATACTACAAATTACCGAATAAAAATCTTATATTTTACCGAAAAAGAGTTGATAAAAAAATATTATAATGATAAAATTGAATTGAGAGGGTGAGTATATGAACACTTATAAGAAAAGAATTGTTGATGAAATGTTATTAAGAAAATTAAAGGGGAAAGGTGCTGTTTTGATTGAAGGGCCTAAATGGTGTGGTAAAACTACAACAGCAGAACAAATATCTAAAAGTATATTATATATGGCAAATCCTGAGAATAAAGAACAGAACTTAATGCTCGTTGATATTAATCCTAGTTTATTATTAAAAGGTGATACACCAAGACTGATAGATGAGTGGCAAATTGCTCCTAAACTTTGGGATGCAGTTAGATTTGAAGTTGATCATAGAAAGAATGAAGGACAATTTATTTTAACTGGTTCTTCTCTTTCTGCTGATAAAAATTTAATTACTCATACAGGAACTGGTAGATTTTCTTTTTTATTAATGAGACCGATGACTTTATTTGAATCTTTAGAATCTACAGGAGAGATTAGTCTTAAAGATTTGTTTGATTCTAAGGATGTTAATGGTATTAATAAATTATCTTTAGAAGATATTGCTTACTTGTGTTGTCGAGGAGGATGGCCTAGAAGTATATTTATGGATAAAGATATTGCATTGGATCAAGCTTTTGATTATTATGATGCTGTAGTTAATTCTGATATTTCAAGAGTTGATGGTATAAATCGAGAATCTACAAGAGTTAAAAATTTGATGAGAAGTTATGCTAGAAATATTGGTAGTCAAGTATCAATTGAAACTTTAAAAAAAGATATGATTAATAATGATTCTTTTTCATTAGATGCAGATACTGTTTATTCATATATTAATGCATTAAAAAAAATATTTGTTATAGAAGAAGTTCCTGCTTGGAATCCTAATTTAAGAAGTAAAAGTGCTATTAGGACTTCTGATACTAGATATTTTATCGATCCGTCTATAGCAACAGCAGCTTTGGGATTAGGGCCAGATGATTTGATTAGTGATTTAAATACATTTGGATTTATTTTTGAAAATCTTTGTGTTAGAGATTTAAGAGTTTATGCAGAGAGTATTAATGGTAATTTATATCATTATAGAGATGCTTCTTCGTTAGAATGTGATGCAGTTATTCATTTAAGAAATGGTTCATATGGACTTATTGAAATAAAATTAGGTGGTGATAAATTAATAGAAGAAGGTGCTAGTAATTTAATAAAACTAAAAAATAAGTTAGATACTAGTAAAATGAAAAATCCATCTTTTTTAATGGTTATTACAGCGGCAGGTAATTATGCTTATAGGCGTGATGATAATGTTTATGTTGTGCCTATTGGATGTTTGAAAAATTAGTTTATTTTTTCTTTTGTTTATGATATTATTAGAGATGAAATGAAAGGTATTGATGTATATGAAAAAAGATTATTTAAATAATAAAAAGGGGTTACCTAGTGAAGTTAAGAAAACTATTATAATTATAGTAGTTGCAATAGTTTTGTTAGTCGGAATGTACTTTTTAACTACTGCAATACTTAGTAAAGATACTGAAGAACAAAAGATTACAGAAAATGCTATTCAGTATGATGAGATATTAGCTGGTGAGTCATTTAATCAAGGTGATGGAGAGTATTATGTAATATATTATGATTCTAGTAATGAATACTCTACTATTAGTTCTTTAATAAGTTCTTATCAGTTAAATAATAGTGATAGTAAGCTATATAGTGTTGATCTTGCTAATGGTATGAATAAGAAATATATTACTGATGGAGATATTGTTACAGATGATGCTAGTAGTTTAAAAGTTAAAGATACTACTTTACTAAAATTTACTGATGGAGAAGTTACAGAGACAATTACTGATACTAATGAAATTACAAGTTTTTTAAATAGTTAAAACTAGCCATAAAGACTAGTTTTTGTTTGTATTATTTTCTACATTAACATTGTTATTTGCTTTTTAGAAAGACCTGTCGCTTTAACTATATCTTTTATAGGCATACCTATATTAAGAAGATTCTTAGCAATAGATTTTTTCTCATTACTAGCACCTGTTTTTATTCCTTGTTCAATTCCTTGCTCAATTCCCTGTTCAATTCCTTGTTCTTTAGCAATTTTACTATGATATTCTATCTTTAAAGCTTCTTCTTCCTTTCTTCTTTTCTCAGGATCATAAAGTCTTATATTATCAATATTATCTGTTAGTTCATATAATCTTAAAGCACAACCTTCCATTAATTCATCGTCTCCTTCCGCTAATTTTTTTATTTCTAGATAATCATCTAACATTAATATTACTAATTCTTTGTCTAATTTAGTTAGCTCTTCTCCAGTAAGATATTTGTTATAACTTTTCATCATATCTATATGTATCTTTTCACTTGTTTCTGTTTCTATTATATTTTCATTATTCTTCATATAAAATTTAAATATATTTTCTTTTCCTAAGCATTCTTCAAAGTTATCAAATATATCAAAATTAATCTGTATTACTTTTATTTTTTTACTATACTCTTCACCTTTACTTAATAATTCACCTTTTAGTTTTCCAAAGTAAGCATCATTTCTCTCTATTAGGCCATCCCAGTATCCACGATTACACTCTAAGTTAATAATAAAACCTGGTAATTTAAATATAAAATCTGAGACTTTTTTTCTTTCTAGAGCATTCGCTATTTTATGTTCAACATTTTGTTCTTTAAAGTTTTTAATAATAAAATCTTTATCAAGACCAGTTAATTTAGATATTATATCTCCTAAATATAAAAGACAACCACCCATAATAGATTTAAATACACTATCAAGGGTTGCTTCATAGACAAAGTTATTAGATATCATATATTCTCTAATTTCTTCGTTAGAGACATTTTTAGGAATATTTTTAATTCGTTTTTTTATCATAAAACCTCCTTGCAAGTGTTATAGCATAGTCTATAAATGATTGCAAAAAGGTAATTTTTAAAATTCAAGAAAAATAACTCTTCAATTTATTATTTTCTCTAGACGAATTTTAAATATTCATATCAATAATTCTCTCAATTTGCAAAATTCATAGTTTTTCAAAAATATTAAATTTTCCTCCTTTCCCCATCTTTTATACATCGCCTCTTATATCAATAATGTATCATAACAGATAGGGTGTGTCAATATGAAATGTAATATATTTGTACTCTCTTTTATAGTTTCTACATATAGTAGTGTAAAGATATAAAAATGAATTTATTTTCTCTTTAGATATTGTTTTATTTGTGATAAAATTAATATGTTAAGACTGTGGGGTGATACTAATGTTTAAAAAGAATAAGAATATTAATGATAAAGAGAGTCTAGAAGAAGTGAAAGAAGAAATAGAGGATAATAATGTTAGAGAGATTATAGTAGAAAGAAGAAGTGGGTTTAATTTTTCTGAAGTTATTATTATCATGATAATTGCTATTATGTTTGGTTTTCTTTTAGGTAATATAGTTAATTTTGTGGTGTTTAGTGATTCATCTTCTAGTAGTGATGAGTTAAATGAATTGGTTTCTACCTATGATAATATTGTTAATAACTATTATGAAGATGTTGATAAAGAAGAACTTATAGATGCTGGAATACAAGGGATGATTAATTACTTAGATGATCCTTATGCTACATACTTTAGTGGGGAAGCTAGTGATGATTTTAATGGAGCGTTAGCAGGTACTTATGAAGGTATTGGTATAGAAGTAATGCTTAAAGATGGGGTTGTTAGTGTAGGTAATGTTTTTGATAATAGTCCTGCTAGTAAAGCTGGGGTAAAAGTTGGAGATATTGTTACTAAAGTAAATGATACTGATATTAATGGTAAGAGTTTAACTGAAGTAGTTAATATGATATCTGGTAATGATAGTGGTAAAAGTTCTAAATTGACTGTAACAAGAGATGGACAAGAACTTAGTTTTGAACTTAGTAAAGATACTATAGAGACTCCTGTTGTAGATAGTGAAATATATGCGAGTAATAATAAAAAAATAGGTTATATTAAAATAGAGATATTTAATAGTAATTCTTATAAACAATTTAATAAGATTTTAAAGAAGTTAGAGAAGAATAATATAGAAGGATTAGTTATTGATGTTAGAGATAATCCTGGTGGTTATTTATCTGAAGTTAAGAATATATTAAGTTTATTCTTAAATAAGAAACAAGTATTATATCAATTACAGACTAAAAATAAAACAGAGAAAGTTTATGGTACTAAGAAGAGTGTTGATAGAGATTATCCTGTTAGTGTAATTATTAATGATGAGAGTGCTAGTGCTTCAGAGATACTTGCTAGTGCTTTTAAAGAGAGTTATGGTTCTCATATAGTAGGTATTAACTCTTATGGAAAAGGTACTGTACAATCTGCTAGTGATTTAAATAGTGGAGATACTATTAAATATACAGTACAAAAATGGTTAACTCCTAAAGGTAATTGGGTTAATGATAAGGGAGTTGTTCCTACTGATAGAGTAGAAACTGTATTACAAGAAGGAGAAACATTAACTTATGAGAATGATACTATGTTACAAACGGCGATAAGTGTAGTTAGTGAATAAAGTATATAGTTTTATTTATATACTTTTTCTTTTCTTCCTAAGATTTTATCTATTGAGAAATTTTTATAGTATAGGGCAAGGTTATATATAAAATTAGTAGGTATTAAATATCTGGAATTTTCATAATGAGCATAGCCTCCTGAACTTGTATTTAAGACTTTAGCGATTTGGGCTTGAGTCTTTTTATTTTTCTTTCTAATAGTAATTAAGTTTTTAGAAATAACTTCTAAGTCTATTTCTAAGGGTAAATAAGACTTATTAGTGCTTGTTAAACCAAATAGATAGTCTAGACTAAAATTATACTTATTAGCATATTTTATTAATTGTCTTAGAGGTATTGTGTCTTTACCTGTTTCCCGTCCTGATATTGTAGAGTATGTTACGTTAAAAAGAGTAGTTAAATCTTTTTGTTTAAGACCTAAGTTTTCTCTTGTATATCTAAGATTTTTTATAATCATATTTCTTCACCAATTTAATTTTTCCATTTTTTGGTATCAATATAAAATTCATTGGGGAAATAGACGAAAATATGATAATAATATAAGAACAGAAGAAGGAATGACAGGAAAAGGAGTAGAAGCCAGTACAACGGGAACAATCTATGGGGTATATGATATGTCAGGAGGAGCATGGGAGTATGTTATGGGAAACTATAACGATATGGTAGCTTCAAGTGGATTTGAGAGTATGCCAGAAGCAAAGTATTATAACAAGTATACAAGTAATAATCCTAGTACAGCATGTAATGGAAGTGAATGTTTAGGACATGGATTAAGTGAAACAAGAGGATGGTATAATGATTCTCAAACTATGGTAAGTGAGGAGTACCCATGGTTGTTGCGCGGCGGTGGTTATGCTAATACTACTGCTGCGGGTGTTTTCTACTTCGATTCCTGGGGTCTTGGTAGTGTTAACAGCCTCGGCTCGTTCTGCCTCGTGATGAGCGTGACTAGTCCGTAAGGACTATGTAAAGCGAATTAGAGGCTTGAACGAGTTGAAGTAAAAGTCTTGAGAAGGTCGTATAATCTAGTGTGCTTTATGTCATACTAGATTATATTTCAGCAATATTTAGCACTCCCACTTGACAACTGCTAATTTCTGTTATATAATATGCTTGTGTAAGAAAGGAGAGATGTATTATGTATCAAAATCCAAATGAAGAGACTGAGAATGTATTAGAAAAATATGGTCGTAATATAAATGAAGCGGTTAAAGCTGGTAAGATTGATCCTGTTATTGGTCGTGATGAAGAGATACGTAGTATAACAAGGGTACTCTCTCGTCGTACTAAGAATAACCCTGTTTTAATTGGTGAACCTGGTGTTGGTAAGACTGCTATTGTAGAAGGTCTTGCTCTAAGAATAGAACGTGGTGACGTTCCTGCTAGTCTTAAAAATAAAACTATATGGGAACTTGATATGGCAAGCCTTGTTGCAGGGGCTAAATACCGTGGTGAGTTTGAAGAGAGGCTTAAGAAAGTTTTAAATGAAGTTAAAAAATCCGAAGGTTCTATTATTATGTTTATTGATGAGATTCATATGATTGTAGGTACTGGTAATACGGAAGGAGCGATGGATACATCTAACATATTAAAACCTATGCTTGCTCGTGGAGAGATTCATGTTATTGGTGCGACTACTTTAAATGAGTATCGTAAATATATAGAGAAAGATGGGGCTTTAGAACGTCGTTTTCAAAAGATTATTGTTCATGAACCTAGTGTAGAAGATACTATTACTATTCTTCGTGGTCTTAAAGAAAAGTTTGAAATACATCATGGAGTTACTATTCATGATAAGGCTTTAGTCGCCGCTGCAACACTTTCTAATCGTTATATTACTGATAGATATTTACCAGATAAAGCGATAGATTTAGTAGATGAAGCTTGTGCGACTATTCGTGTTCAAATGGACTCTGTTCCTAACGCACTTGACTCTTTAACTCGTAAGATTATGAGACTTGAAATTGAAAGACAAGCGATTAAGAAAGAGAAAGACCAGTTATCTCTTAAACGTAAAGATGAGATAGATAAAGAACTAGGTGAATTAAAAGTTAGAGAAAAGGAATATAAAGAGGCTTGGGAAGAAGAGAAAAGTCTTAATGATAAGATACAATCTAAGAAGAAAGAAATTGAAAAAGCTAGATTTGAGTTAGAGCAAGCTGAAAATAGATATGATTTAGAATCTGCTGCTAAACTACAACATGGTACTATTCCTAAGTTGGAGAAAGAACTTGAAGAGTTAAAGAGTCGTGATGAAATGAAATTACTTAGTGATAATGTTACTGAAGAAGATATCGCTAGTGTTATTTCTAAAATGACTAATATTCCTTTAAGTAAATTAGTTAGTAGTGAGAAAGAGAAACTTCTTAATCTTGAGAATAGTATGAAAAGTAGAGTTATGGGACAAGATGAAGCTTTACATTTAGTAAGTGAAGCGATTATTAAGTCTCGTAGTGGTATAAAAGATCCTAATAGACCTATTGGTTCATTTATCTTTTTAGGTCCTACTGGTGTTGGTAAAACTGAAGTAGCTAGAACTCTTGCTTATGAACTTTTTGATGATGAGAAACATATGGTTCGTATTGATATGAGTGAATATATGGAAAAGTTTAGTGTAAGTCGTTTAATTGGTTCTCCTCCAGGATATGTTGGATATGAAGAAGGTGGACAATTAACTGAGGCAGTTAGACGTAATCCTTATAGTATAGTTTTATTCGATGAGATTGAGAAAGCTCATCCTGAGGTTTTAAATCTTTTATTACAAATACTTGATGATGGTAGAATAACTGATTCTAATGGTAGAACTGTTGATTTTAAAAATACCATTATCATTATGACATCTAACTTAGGTAGTGAATACATACTAAACAGTGATACTAGTAAAGTAATGGATGAAGTAAGAAGTCATTTTAGACCTGAGTTTATTAACCGTATAGATGAAGTTATTGTCTTTAAACCTCTTACTAAAGATGTAATTTATCAAATTCTTGATAAGATTATTTCTGATATAGAGAGTCGTTTAAGTAATAATGATATTCATATTAAATTAACTGATAATGCTAAAGACTATTTAGTTGATGCTGGTTATGATGTTAATTATGGTGCAAGACCTTTGAAACGTGAAGTTAGTAAAACAGTTGAAAGTCTACTTGCTCACGAACTTGTTAAAGGTACTATTAAGTATGGGGAGACTATTACTTTTGATGTAGTTGATAACGAGTTAATAATTAAAAAATAGATGTTTTAGGCATCTATTTTTTCTGTTGTTATTACTAACTGTTTATTTTTATTTTTCTTACTGCAAGTAGTTAGTATTAATCTTTGTTTGTTAGTTTTATTTATTTCTATAGTTCCATCTTTAGCTTGTTCTTCTATGTTTGTTACTTTGTATACTAAGCCTTTACCTTTATATGTTAGATTAATAGTATCATTTAACTCTAGTTTGTCTAAATCATTGAAGAATGCAATGTACCCAGGTCCTGAATGTGCTGCTAAGACTATTAGATTTATATCATCATTTAAAATAGTAACATTTTCTTCAACATTATTATGAGAACTGTTAATATTATAAATACTTTTAGATAAGTTTAACTTTTCTATTGTTAAAGTACCAATTATTTCATTATCTGTTTGTATATTTTTATTATTAATATAATTTGCAGTATTAGTACTATTTTCTATGTTTGTAGTTTTAATACTCTTGGTGTTTGTTTCGGTATTATATATTAATAGACAACTACCTAAGTATGCTGTTAGTAGTAATATACTAACTAAACTTTTTCTTAACAATTAAATATGTAGGTAATATTAAACTTAATAAGTGGTAGTTGTAATCTTTAGTACTTGTATTTGGTACTTCTATTGATATTGTTTCTTTAGGTGTTTCTTCTTTTGGTATTTTATAGTCATTAATAGTATAGTAATAGTCTTTATCTATAGCACTTATAAATATTTCAAATGGTTTAATCTTTGTATATCCTTCAGTAGTATTAACTTGTACTATTTTGTAATGACCATAGGGTAGAGTTATCTTTGCTATTCCATTTTGATTTGTTGTTATACTTTTAACTAGATTATTATCTTTATCATAAATTTCAAAAGTAATATTAGGTTCTGTTTGCATTAACTTGCCATCACCATATAACTTTTTGATAGTTACTTCTTTTTCTATAACTTTATTTTCAATAGTTAAATCTATAGTAGGATTATCTCCTGTAAAGTTTATTTCATATACCTTATCATTAGGTAGATAACCTGTTCCTGTCTTAGTTTCTTTAAGATAGTAAGTACCATAGTCTAAATCAATATCATTGCTAGATATAGATGCTTCCATGTTTTCATTTAAAGTTAAATCTGTAATTTTATCCATGTTCTTGTTATAAAGAGTGAAAACTGCATCTTTTAAAGAAGCTTCTCCAATACTTTCTGTTGTTCCTGTATCTTTATCAATCTTTTTGATGCTTAATTTTAATTCGTTAAAACAGAAAGTAACTTTTGTACTCTTGTTGTAAGGACTTCCTGTAACTGCTAGATGTTGACTATTAGGATTATAGTAGAATAATACAGGTGTTGTATATTTATAATTTCTTGAAAGTTCTGTTTCATAGCATCCAGGAGCATCTTTAGTTACAGTAATAGTGTTTCCATCTACTATTATGTCATTTGGTCTTATAACAAAGTTATATAAGACATTATTTGTATCTTCAATTGTGATAGGTTTATTTACTATTCCATAAAATGTTTGATTGTGAAAGCTTGGTACTTTGTAACTATTGGTTATTAGTTCATTTATTCTTGCTATTTCATCATCATAGATGTTTATTTTATTACCATTAAGGGTGTCAGTAAAGTAAAACTCACAGTCTGGTTCTACTGTTTGCCAAATCATAAGTTGAGTTACAGCATACCATTTCATATCATACCCGTGAGATGAATAACCATAACCAAAGCCAATGATATCTCTTAGTTTTTCTAGAGTCTCACTACTTATTTCAGGTAGTGTGTCAACAGTTTCATAAGTGTTATCACTTGGATTAAATACCTTAAATGGTTGTAGACAGTAAGCAAGTCTTCCATCACTTGTTCTTCTATAAGTCCTAGCTTTTTGATAATATTTTGTTTTTGTGTTTTTATCATATCTAACCATATAAATATTATCAATATACTCCCCTTCATAAAAAGAATCAGCACTTGCATTTACAATAGTGGTAGAACTTATTAAATAAATAAAACTTAGAGTTAAGAATAATAATATTTTTTTCATAAATTTCCTCCTTTTTTCTTAACGAGGCTTACTCTAGCATGGACTAAAAAAACTTGCAAATTGTGAATTTTGCAAATTGAGGGTGTTTTTTGGGGCCAATTTTGTAAATTCACGGGGTGAAATTAGTAAATTCGGGTTAAAATTTCTTTGAATTTACAAAATTCATATAAATTTCAATTTTTTTCATTTATAATATACTTGGAGGTTAAGATATGGGAAAATTAATTGTAATTGAAGGCGTTAGTGATGGAGTAGGTAAAACTACACAAGTTAAAGAATTATATAATAAATTAGTTCAATCTGGAAAGGAAGTAGTTTATCATCACTTTCCTAGTTATGGTAGTGTAGGAGCAAGTTTAGTTGAGGAATATTTAAAGGGTAATTTAGGTAAAAGAGAATGTATAGGTCCTTATGCAATTAGTAGTTTTTATGCTGTTGATAGATTCTGTGCTTATCATAATGAATTAAAAGAAGCCTTAGATAGTGGTAAGATAGTTTTGTTAGATAGATATACAACGTCTAATCTAATTTATCAAGGATCTTTATTTGAACGAGAAAAAAAGGATGAGTTTTTAGACTATATAACAGATTATGAATATAATAAACTTGGTCTTAAGAAACCTGATTTAGTTATCTTTTTAAAACTAGATAAATCTATTGCAAAAGAACTTAGAAAAAATAGAGATACTGATGGAGTAGAAGGAGATATTAATGAAAAAGATAATGTCTTTTTAGATAAAGTCTATGATAATAGTTTATATGTTGCAGATAAATATGACTTTAAAGTAATAGAATGTAGTAGTGATGGTAAGTTGCGTAGTATTGATGATATAAGTAGGGAGATTTATTCTATAGTAAAGGGTATTATTAATTAGTCTTATTTTAGACTAGTTTTTTCTTTAGTTTTAGCATATAATAAGAGTAGTTTTGGAGGTGATTTGATGACTGATTTAGAAATCGCTCATAGTGTAAAACTAAAAGATATTAAGACAATTGCCAGTAAGCTTAATCTTTCTTTAGATGATATAGAAATGTATGGGAGGGGTAAAGCTAAGATTGTTAAAGATATGGGAGATAAGTCTGGTAAAGTTATCTTGGTAACGGCAATTAATCCTACTCCTTATGGAGAAGGTAAGACTACTGTTAGTATTGGGCTTGCAGATGCTTTTAATAAGCTTAATAAAAATGTATGTCTTGCTTTAAGAGAACCTTCTTTAGGACCTGTTTTTGGAATTAAAGGTGGAGCGACTGGAGGAGGTTTTAGTCAAGTTGTTCCGATGGAAGATATTAATTTACATTTTACAGGAGATTTTCATGCGATAACTTCTGCTAATAACTTGATTAGTGCGGCTGTTTATAATCATATAGAGCAAGGAAATAGTCTAGATATTAAGAAAGTAACTTTTAATCGTTGTTTAGATGTTAATGATAGAAGTTTAAGAGATGTTAAGTTAGAGTGTAAGAGTGGTGAATATATAGATCACTTTAATATAACTTCTGCTAGTGAGGTTATGGCTTTATTTTGTCTTGCTACTGATATAGATGATTTAAAGAAAAGATTATCTAAGATAATAGTTGGTTTTAATAGTATGGATGAACCTATTTATGTTCATGATTTAAAATTAGAAGGAGCTTTGACTGTTTTGTTAAGTAATGCTTTTAAACCTAATTTGGTACAGACTTTAGAAGGAACACCTGCTATTATCCATGGTGGTCCATTCGCTAATATTGCTCATGGTTGTAGTAGTATTACCTCAATAAAGCTTGCTAGAAGTTTATCTGATTATGTTATTACAGAAGCAGGTTTTGGTAGTGATTTAGGTGCTGAAAAGTTTCTTGATATAGTATGTCCTACCGCTTCTATTACTCCTTCTACTATTGTTTTAGTTGTTACTGTTAGAGCTTTGAAATATAACGGTGATGGTTCATTAGAAAAGGGCATATGTAATATAGATGCTCATCTTAATCATTTAAAGAATTATAATGTACCTATAGTTGTTTGTCTTAATAAATTTAATGATGATAGTAATGAAGATATTAATTATATAAAAGATTATGTTAATAATTTAGGTTATCCTTGTGAAGTTAGTAATGCTTATAGTAAGGGAGGAGAAGGAGCGATAGACCTTGCTAAGACAGTTATTAAGTCTTGTGAATCATCTAATAACTTTAAACCTTTAGTTGATAAAAGTGATAGTATAAAGAATAAAATAAATAAACTTAATAAGCTTGTTTATAACTCTAATTATGTAGAGTATAGTGATGTAGCAGAGGAAAAGTTAAAACTTATAGATAAATTAGGCTTATCTTATCTTCCAATTTGTGTAGCGAAAACACAATATTCGATAAGTGATAATCCTAAACTATTAGGATATCCTAAAGATAATATACTTCATGTAAGAGATTTAATTATAAATAGAGGAGCAGGTTTTATTACCGTACTTTCTGGTAAAATTTATACAATGCCAGGACTACCTAAGAAGCCTAATTATGAAAATATAGATTTAGTAGATGGGGAGATAAAGGGGTTATTTTAATGAATAATATAAGTATAGAAGAGAAGATTAAAGTACTAGAACAGTTATATGTTAAAGAAAAAGATGAAGAGAAGAAATTATTAATTTTATATCAAATAAAAAAATATAGGGAGTTATTAGATGTTAAATCAGAATTACAAAGAGAACTTAATTAATAGTATAAATATCTTTTGTAAAAACATTAATTGTTCAAGCTGTGGTGGTACTTATAATTATCAAACATTTACTTGTGAATATTGTGGTAGTTTTAATGAAGAGTTAAAGGAAAGCTATCTTAACATTTCTTCTATAATACCTTATTTAAATAAAGATAATGTAGATAAAGAGATAACTTTATACTTATATAAACTTGCTAACAGTAGTGATATCTTTAATCATGTTTTAGAACAATTAGATTTAACTAAAGAAACAAATAGTATTATTAAAGAATTAGAGAGTACTAGTGATTATAGTGATTTAGATATCAAACTTTTAGAGGGAATTTTTAGTAATGATATCTTCTTAGATATAGATAACGTATTAAGAGATATAATACTTAGAAATGTAGTTTTAAGAAAAAATAGTCTTAGTAAAGAGTTAATAGAAAAAGTAATTAATCATTTAGTTCTTTCTGATACTAGAAAGATTAGTAAAGATAGTAGATTTTATATACGTAATTTAGGAGAGAATGTTGAAGGTTTAGCTTCTCATTATTATGTTTATCTAGATAAAGAAGTAATGGATAATTTTTATGATAAAGGAGATATTTCAATATTTTATGTTTTACCTCATGAAATGATGCATACTTATAGAACTTATTTAGAGAGTAAAGGTAAAGTTAGTAGTATCTATGATATCCTAGCTTTAAAAGAGATGTTACTTAGAGAATATAATCAGGATATCTATTTTAATGATAAAAACTATGTTAAGAATCTTCATGAAATAGAAGCGAATGCTTTTTCTTATCGTGCTGGGACTAATTATTTAAGAAGTTTAGGCTTTGAAGTAAGTGAAGAGAATGCTTTAAGCCTTTCGGGTGTTATTAATAATGATTTAACAAGATTAGATAATCCTTTAAGAGAAATTGAGGGAGAGCTTGTTAATATTAATGACTTATTTGCAGACTTTATAAAAGATAAAACAACTTTATTTTATAAGTATCCGCAGTTAAATTATGAATTTAAAGAAGAAAATGGATGTATTGTCTATAAGAGTAAAAATGAACTTGTTGATGAGATGATGTTTCAGAATAAAGATACTAATATAGAAGAGTTTTATCTTTCTTTGATAAAGAATGCTAATGATAGAGAAAGTATTAAAGATAAGAATGATACTTTGAAAAGTTAATGATATAAAAAGGAGTGATGATTATGTTGAAAATATATAATACAGATGTTACTAGTGGAGAATTTAGTAGAATAGATACTTATGAGGTAGGTAGTTGGGTTAATTTAGTTAATCCTACGGAAGCAGAGATAGATGAAGTTGTTAATGCTCTTGGTATTAAGAAGAACTTTATTATGAGTATAATAGATGATGATGAGAAACCTCGTATTGATGAAGAAGAGGGAGTTAAGATGCTTCTTTTAGATGTGCCTGTTTATGAAATTAAGAATAAAATTAAAACTATTACAACACTTCCTATAGGTATTTTAGTTGTTAGGAATGATTATATTGTGACAGTTTGTTTACAGAAATATAGTATTATTGATGAGTTTACTAAAGGTAAGGTTAAAGAGTTTTATACTTATAAGAAAAGTAGATTTATTATTCAGATGATTTATAAACTTGCACTGCTTTATTTGAAAATGCTAAGAGAAATAGATAATAAAATAGAAGTAGCTGAATCTAATATTTTAAATGCTACTAAGAATCAAGAACTTTTAAATTTACTTTCTATTGAGAATAGTTTGACTTATATAATTACAGCTTTAAAGAGTAATGGAGTTGTTCTTGATAAGATATTAAAAGGTAATGTAATAGAGTTATATGAAGAAGATGAAGATTTACTTGAGGATGCAATTATTGAAAATAACCAGGCGATAGAGATGGCTGATTTATATAGAGGAATTTTATCTAGTACTACTGATACTGTTGCTACTATTATTTCTAATAATCTTAATACTATTATGAAATTTTTAGCAGGTATTACAATCGTATTTTCTATTCCTACAATGGTAGCCTCTTTTATGGGTATGAACGTTACTTTTGGTAAGTTTGCTGATAATCCTTATGCTTTTGTTTTACTACTATTATTATCACTACTTTTATCACTTATAGTTGCTCTTATCTTAAAGAAGAAAAATATGTTATAAAAAAACTTCCCTTTGTGGAAGTTTTAATTAGTTTGAGTATTATTTTCGTTTTCTGTAGTAGGAGGATTTTGTTCTTCAGATTGTGGTGGATTTGTATTAGTATTTTCTCCTATATCAGTAGATAAAGTAGGTTGTGTTTCAGTTACTACAATAGTACCAGTATAAATGCTATTATTGTATGTAATTGTATATTGATAACTACCTGCTTTGTTTACATTAACTTTGCTAAGATCAATTAGTATAGTTGCTTTTATATCATCAGTAAGTGGCTCTATTACATAGTTACTTACATCAGTTGGTAAAGCAGTACCTACATTTATATTTACAGTTTTTAAAGTTATACTTTGTAAAATATTTGTGTTTACTTCTTTTTCTTTTACAACAATGATACCTTGATAAACTTTCTTTTTATATGTTACTGTGTAATTATATGTTCCAGGTTCAGTAACATTGACACCACTTGTATCAAGCTTTAGATTTGCAAGAACTTCATCTGAAACAGCACTATCTAAATAGTCAATTATCTTGACACTTAAAGGGGTGTTAACTTCAATAGTTAAATTTTTTAATTTTATGTCAATATCGCTTTCTTTACTTACTTGTTTTTGTTCAACTATAACTAGTACTTTTTCTTCTACATTATTTGCTTGCAATGAATTATACATTACTCCTGATGAAATACAAAGAATTCCAAGTAAGGAAAGAGCACTTACAGTTATAATTCTAACATGTTTATCCATATATATCATCCTTTACTCTTATAACCATTATAATCTAAGTAATGTCAATTGACAAGAAAAAATAGTGATTACTTTACATAATTCACTATTTACGGTTATTTTTATATCCTTGGTAAAAATTGTTAAGTGAGTCTCCTACATCATTTCCTACATTTTTTAATCCATCTATTCCACTGTTTATTAAGTCTCCGAAATTATTATAATTTTCTGTTCCGATAAGTTGTTCAATTTTTTCTAAAATATCATAGTATGCTTCTATGGCGCTTCCCTTAATACTTTTTAAATCTTCTTTCCAATTTGGATTTATTTTATCCATTTTATTTTTCATGTTGATAAGTTCTTCAACGCACTTTGCTTGTGCTTCAGGATTTAAATCAGCGAATTTGGTATCTTTATATTCTTTTCCATAAAATATAAAGTCAATGGCATCAATAAAATAATCTCCCCATACTTCCTCTGCTTTTTCAAAGTTTTCTGTATAGATTAAACTATCAATTTCTTCTCTTTCACTTGTAAAATTATCAAATTGTTCTTCATTTTTATTTTCAACATTATCTTGTTCATTATTGTTTTCTACTTCAGTTGTTATTTCATTAGTTGGCTCAGCATTATTTTCTTTACTAGAACAACCTGTTGTTACTAAAACAAAAGATAGTGCTCCCATAGCGATTAGTCTTTTTAAAGCTTTTTTGATTTCTATATTTTTCATTTTTACCTCCAACTTTATTTATATAGAGTTTTTACATTACATTTTCCTCTTAAGAAAGAATTAAATAATCTACCATCAAATTTTTTATATAGACCAATTTGATTTAAATATTTATCATATATATTATAATCTTCACTAATTTGATACTCTTTGTAGTTTAATAATTCACCAATTTTTTTGTTTTCATATCTTCTTTTATGTTTTCTTATTATAAATCCTTCTTGTCTATAATATGTAGTTGTATCTTTGTAATTGTCTCCTCCGAATCCTTTTCTATTAATTCTTTTTGTTATATTATCTTTTATATAATTATCTTGTTCAGAAATTAATCTTGTTACTATTTCTTGATTATTATGAAATCCATGTAGTTCTTTTGTTGTGGTGATATTATAAATGCCAGCATTTATATCTGTTTCTTTTCTTTGATAGTCTGTATAGTAATCATTATCTAATGTTTTCCAAATGGCTTCTTCTTTATAGTTATTACCTTCTATAGTAGAGCGAATACTATCTTTGCCTATTGATATATATAGTATAGAAGTTTCTTTATCATTTGTTAATTCTAAAACAATATCATGTTTATTTATTAGTTTTACATTACCATATATTAGAAATACTTTTAGATGTCTTAATATATAGTCTTGGAACTTTTCATCTTTAGGTATTTTTTGTAAATCTTTAATAATATTTTTTAGTTCATCTAATTCTCTAATACTTAGTTTTCTTTTCTTCTTTCTTTTAATAGTATAAACACTAAGATTAAATTTTCTTATATATTCTTCATTTAAATCTTGGTTAATCATATTAAGTCTTGTTGTCATTAATAAGTTGTAACTATTGTTCATTTTTCTTTTTCTCCTTTACTTTATCTCCTTGATAGAGATTTCTCGTACTCATAATTTTATCAATTTCATTTAAAATTGTAAACTTTTTTATAAGCCAAGTTGGTTCTATTATATCATTTGGATTAGGATCTTCTGTTAGACGGTGTATTACTATTTCTTCATTTAAATATTCTAGTTGTTTAACTACTATATTAACATATTCTTCTTTTGTTAGAATATGAAATTTATTATTTTGATAATATTTTTCTAAAGGGGTGTCTTTTAATATTCCTAACATATGTATTTTAATACCATCTATATTTAAATCATTTAAATGTTTAACTGTTTCTATCATCATTTCTTCTGTTTCATAAGGAAGACCGTTAATAATATGAGCGACGACATTGATATTTCTTTGTTTTAGCTTTTTTACCATCTTATCGAAACTATCAAGAGTTGAGCATCTGTTAATAAGTTTACTTGTTTTTTCATGGATTGTTTGTAAACCTAGTTCGACGATTAGATATGTTCTTTTATTAATGTCTTCTAGATAATCTAAACATTCATCTGTAATAGAATCACTTCTTGTAGCGATAGATAATCCAATACAATCATCTCTTTCTATAAATGGTTCAAAACATTCCTTTAATCTTTCTATAGGTGCATAAGTATTGGTATTTGCCTGAAAATAGGCGATAAATTTAGCATTAGGCCACTTCCTTTGCATCATTTCTTTTCCTTTTTCAAACTGTTCAATTAAACTTTCATTAGGATTACCGGCATAGTCGCCACTACCTAGTTTTGAACAGTAGATGCAACCACCAAAACCAACTTTACCATCAATATTAGGACAAGTGAAGTTTGCATTTAGACTAACTTTACAGACCTTAGTATTGAACTTCTTTTTGTAATAATAAGTTAATGTATGATATCTTTTATTATCATCACTATATTTAAATTTATTTTCCATATTCCACTCCTAAAATTTGTAAATATCTTGCTAGTTTAAATTCTTTAGGAAAAACTTTGCTTAGTTTTCTTGGTGTTTTATTATTTTCAAGATTATTTAAGAAAAATAATATTAAAGTTTTAGAATTAATCTTTTTAGTTAAACTTTTTATACTTTTGATAGTGTTTTTATCTAGGGAGTCTTCTAGTTCTATTTTTTTATTTAAAGCTTTAATAAAACTATTAAGACTATATATTTTACTTTCATCTAGTTTGAATATTTTACCTAGTTCTTCTATAGATGTTAAGAATTTCTTTTCAGTAGTATCTAATAAATTATCTTTATTATTTAGATAATAAGTAGAAATAGTATTCTTTTTAAAAGTAAATTTGTTACCATCTAACTTTTTGAAAGCTTTTAGGGTATCGTTATAGCCGAATTTAACATTTATTTTTGCAGCTTTTTCATCAAAATTTAAGAAGAAAGAGATGTTGTTTTTAGGTTTTATTAAAATACTATCTATATTTTTACTAGGTCTTTTCTTAAAACCAGGAGAGCCTAGATCAACGATTATTAAAAACTCTGCTCCTAATTCTATAGCAAGTTCAACAGGTAAATTATCATAGTAACCACCATCTATATATTTATCTCCATCTATTTCTTTCATTTTAAAGGCAGGATAACAGGTAGCAGAGGCCATTAAGTAATCTATTAGTTTGTCACTTGGTATTTTTTCTTTAGATAAGATTAGAGGCTTTTTAGTGGTGAAATTATAAGTAATAAGGCCATAATCTATTTTACTATTATAAAACTTTCTTTTATTGACATTATCTTCAAGAATAGTTTCAATCTTCTTAATATCCATACCACCATTTTTTATAAAGTTACCTCCAAATAGTTTTAGAATATCTATTTCTTTGTTAGATTTAGGTAACTTGTTAAAAAGATATTCAAGATTTAGTCTACGCCATATTCTTTTCGCTTTAAAATAAGAATTTTCACACATAAAGACACCATTTAGGGCACCAATTGATGTTCCTGTTACAATATCATACTTAATATGAAGTTCTCTTAAAGCTTTCCAAACACCTAGTTGATAACTTCCTTTAGCGCCTCCTCCTGATAAGACAACCGCTGTTTTCATGATAAGCACCGCCTTTCTTTTCAAGGCTTATTATATCATAGTTTAAAAGATTTTAAAACTGTGATATAATTTATATATAGTAGTAGAGGAAGTGATAAGATGCCACAAAAAAGAGTTAAATTAAAGTTGAAAAGTAATGCTAAGAAACCTTTGATGATAATTGGTGTAATTCTTTTAGTTATAGTAATTCTTTTAGTATTTTATTTTAATAGAATTGGAGAACTTAAGAGTTTAGGTTATAGTGAGGAAGCGGCTAAGAGTATTATTTTTAAATTTAAATATTCTTATGTTATGAATATAGGTGAGAATAAGACTTTAAATGCAGCGTTTAGTAGTGATGATTATAAAGAAGATAATCTTGATAATTATGCTAAAATTGATTATGAGAAACAAGAGCATTTAATTAGTAATATAAATAAATTATTAAATAAAGGTTATAGTGTTGATGAAGTTAACTTAATTATTTCTAAAGGTGATGATGAGTCTGTTAGTGACTTTGCAAAGAGAGATAAGGTTAAATATATAGAAGAGTTTTTATCTGTTGATTATGCTAAACTTGAGAATTTAGATAGGTATGTTGCTTATAAAGAAAAGGAAAATGATGATGCAGAGACTACTGTTTTATATGTAAATATGGATTTCGATAAAGAAGATTATGTTGATCCTTTAGTTATAGATGATTTTGATGATTATGTGTTAGTTAATAAACATAGACAACTTAGTAGTAAATATGTTCCTGATGATTTAGTTACTATTGATGAAGAGTATGTAAAAGCGGATGGAGAGGTTGAGATAGAACGTAATGTTGCGAAAGCTTTTTATGATATGGCAGAAGCTGCTAGTAAAGAAGGTCTTGAGTTAATGGTTAGTTCTGGTTATAGAAGTTATGAAGACCAAGAGGATATTACTAATACATATTTAGAGCTTTATGGACAAAATTATGTTGATAATTATGTGGCGAAACCTGGTTTTTCTGAACATCAGACAGCGATGAGTTTAGATATTGCTAGTAAATCTGTTAACACATTTGTGGAAAGTGATGAATATACTTGGATGATGGATAATGCTTATAAGTATGGATTTATATTAAGATATCCTAGAAGTAAAGAAGATATTACTGGTTATAAATGTGAAGCTTGGCATTATAGATATGTAGGTAAGAAAATTGCTAAATATATAAAAGAGAATAATATTACTTATGATGAGTATTATGTTATGTTTTTAGATGATTAATGCAGTATTTTTGTTTAGACTATTTATTATACCTTATAGTTAAAGTGAGTAGAGTTATAGATTTTGTATTTATAACTCTTTGATTTTGTCTTTTCATCTTTTATTATTTGTGTTAAAATTAAAGAGTATAAAAGGATTGAAAGGAGTTATGTCTATGTACCCATTAGGTAAGCAATTTGAAATTGATGTTAGTAAAGCTAAGAGTGATGATAAGTGTACTTATAAGGGTAAACATTATCGTATTACTGTTTTATCTGAGAGACTTATTAGACTTGAATATAGTCCTAGTGGTGGATTTGTTGATGTTCCTAGTCAGTTTGCTATTAATCGTTCCTTTATGTTTCCTGAATATCAAACTAAACAAGATGCTAAGTTTTTAGAGATAACTACTAAATACTTTCGTTTAACTTATGTAAAAGAAGCTCATTTTTTAGGTAGTAAAGTAGATCCTATGAAAAATTTAAAAATAACTTTATTTATGGGAGACCGTGAAAACGATAGGGATTGGTATTATGGTCATCCTGAAGTCCGCAATCTTGGAGGTAATATGATTAGTGAGGATGTTAATACTCCTAAAGCTTTAAAACGTGGTCTTTATTCTCTTGAAGGTTTTGCTAGTATTGATGATAGTAATAGTCTTTTGTTTAATTCTGATGGTACTCTTTACGAAAGAGAAAAAGGCAGTTTAGATATATATGTTTTTATGTATAAAGATGATTTTCCTTTAGCTTTAAAAGATTACTTTAAACTTACAGGTAATCCAGAACTTATTCCACGTTATGCTTTAGGTAATTGGTGGAGTCGCAATATTACCTATAATGAAGATAGTGTTAAAGAGTTAGTAAGTGATTTTGAAAGACGTAATGTACCTTTAGCAGTCTTCTTATTAGATAAAGATTGGCATTATCGCGATGTTGGTAATGCTAAGAATTTACATACAGGTTTTACTTTTAATAAAGAATTATTTCCTAATCCAAGTGAGGTTTCTAAATTTTTACATGAACATAATGTTAGATTTGGTTTAGAAATAGATCCAAGTGAAGGAATTTATCCTCATGAAACATATTATGCTCAAGCTTGTTCTTATTTAGGTATTAATGATAATAAAATAATTGTTTTTGACCCAATGAATCCTAAATTACTTGATGTTTATTTTAAACTATTTTTACATCCTTTAGAATCATTAGGTGTTGATTTCTTCTGGCATGATTATAAAGGTGATAATAATGCTTTGAAATTACTTGCCTATAATCATTTTAATTATAAAGATATAGGTAGGAATCCTGCTAAGAGGAGTATTATGCTTAGTCGTAATGGTATTTATGCTCCTCATAGATATCCTGTTCTTTATGCTGGAGAGACTGAAGTGTCTTGGGAAGGATTAAAAGAGATTTCTTCTAGTATGATGGCTGCTGCTAATATTGGGGTATCATTCTGGAGCCATGATGTAGGAGGAAACCATGGTGGTATTGAAGAGAGTGAACTTTATATTAGATATGTAGAGCTTGGTGTTTTTAGTCCTATTTTAAGATTCCATGCTGCACGTGGTAATTATTATAAAAGAGAACCTTGGAGATGGGACATTAAGACAGAAACTATTGCTAACGATTACTTACGTTTAAGACATAGATTAATTCCTTACTTATATACAGAGAGTTATAACTATTATAAAAATGCTAATATGTTGATTGAACCTTTCTATTATAAATATAAATGGGTAATAGATGATAATAACTATAAATATCAATACTTTTTAGGAAGTGAATTTCTTGTTTGTCCTATTCTTTCTCGTAAAGATAATGTTATGAATAGGACAATCCATCGTTTTTATATACCTGAAGGTGTTTGGTATGATTTTAAGACTGGTAAGAAGTTTCCTGGTAATAAGAAATATGTATCATTCTATAAAGAAGAAGATTATCCTGTCTTTGCAAAAGCAGGTTCAGTTATACCTTTATCAAATAGAAGTGACGTTAATAATGTAGGACTTCCTTTAGATATGGAGATTCATATATTTCCTGGGGTATCTAATACATATACTCTTTATGAAGATGATGGGCTTACATCCTTATATAAAGAAGGATACTACTTAAAAACAGATATTGATTATAACTATATGCAGAATAATTATACGGTAATAATTAGGTCAGTTGAAGGTAAAAGTGGTATTGCTCCTATAAGACGTAATTATAAGTTTAGATTTAGAAATACTAAGATGGCAGAGTCTGTTAGTGCTCATTATAATGAACAGGAAATTAAAATAGAATCTATGTATATTGAAGAGAATGACTTTGTAGTTGAAGTTAATAATGTTAATACTATTGGACAATTAACACTTAATTGTAGAGGTAAAGATATTGAGATTGATGCAGTTAGACTTATTAATGAAGATATTGATAGTATTTTGATGGATTTACAGATTAGTACTTATTTAAAAGAAAAACTTGCAGATATTATTTTTTCTGAGTTACCTATTAAGAAGAAGCGAATTGCTATTCGTAAACTTAGAAAAGAAGGTTTATCTAAAGAACATATGAAACTGTTCTTAAAACTTATGGAATATATAGAAAGTGTATAAAGAGAACTGGTATTCTCTTTTTTTCTGTGATAGAATGTAATTAGACAGTTATACTGCATACGGAGGTGGTTTAGTTGAAGGCAATGATAACAGGGGCAAGTAGTGGGATTGGACGTGATATTGCACTAAACCTTGCTAAATTAGATTATGATTTAATACTTGTTGGTAGAAATAGGGAAGCTTTGGAAGAAGTTAAAACTACTATAGATGGGAAAGTTAAAGTTAAGATAATTGTAGTTGATCTTAGTAATTTACAAAAAGTTAAAGAACTTTATGTCTTAACTAAAAATGATGATATTGATATCCTTGTTAATAATGCAGGTTTTGGAGTGTTTGGAGAGTTTTTTGATATAGACCTTAATACTGAACTTAATATGTTAGATGTTAATATTAGAGCGCTTGATATGTTATGTAAGTTTTATTTAAAAGATATGATAAAAAAAGATAGGGGAATTATTCTTAATGTATCTTCAAGTGCTGCTTTTATGGCAGGGCCATTACTTAGTAGTTATTATGCTTCTAAAAGTTATGTTTATCGTCTTAGTTTAGCGATTAATGAAGAGTTAAGAAGACGTAAGAGTAAAGTACAAATTTCTGTTTTATGTCCAGGACCAGTTGATACTAACTTTAATAATAGAGCAGGGGTTAAGTTTGCTGTTAAAACTTTAAGTAGTAGTTATGTAGCAAGATATGCTGTAGAGAAGATGTTTAGTGGTAAGACAATAATTATTCCAGGTTTTAAGATGAAATTTGTTAAGTTTATAGTGAGATTCTTACCGGATAAGTTTGTAACTAGAATTAACTATAATATTCAAAAGAAGAAGGATAAATAATATGAAAGCATTGGTTCGTGTTGATAATTTAATGTTAGGTCCTTTTACGAAGTTTAGTATAGAAATACCCCTTAATTCTTTTATTTTTATTACTGGTTCTAATAATAGTGGAAAGAGTTTATTACTTAAAGTACTTGCAGGATTAGTTAATGTTAAGAATAAAATTACTTATGATAAAGAGATAATTAAAGATAATAAAGATATTTCATATATAGGTAACATCTCTTTTAACTTTGATACTGTTTTAAAGACTATTAGATATCCAGTAGAAAGATTGGGTCTTGATGATGGAAACATTAATACTTTAGTTAAAGATATTGCTAAAGATTTAAAGATTACTAATTTACTTAATAAAAATATTAAAGATTTAAATGAATATGAGAAACTTAGAGTCTTTTTAGCATCTAAAGTTATTTATAATCCTAAACTATTATTATTAGATGACCCATGTCTTTTTTTGTCTCCTTTAGAAAAAGAAGAGTTTATGAGCTTTTTAGAACAGTTAAGGACAAGAGGTATTACTATAGTTGTTTCTAGTTCTTCTTTGGATGAAGTAGTTTATACTATTAATAGTATTATTTATGTACTTGATAAAGGGATGATTGTTAGTAATGGTGATATGTTAGAAGTATTAAGTGATGATAGTCTATTAAATAAAATTGGTCTAGAACTTCCTTTTATGGTAGATTTATCTGTTAAATTAGAGTATTATAATCTTGTTCCTAAGATTAATCTTAGTCCTTTGGGGATGGTGGAGCATTTATGGAAATAAAGTTTTCTCATGTTAATAGTAAAATTTTTTCTGATTTATCCTTTGTTATACCTAAAGGAGAGATTACTGGTATATATGGAGAGAATGGGGATAAATTACTTAGATTAATATCTTTAGAAGATGATAGTAAGGGTATTATTTACTTTAATAAAATTAGAAAGTTAAGGCGTAATTACTATTTGTTTAGAAATGATATTGAGCTTGTAGAGAAGAGATTTGTTAATTTATTTAATATAGATAATATCTATGAGTATTTTATAGAATATATTAGATATAGAAAACTTGAAGTAGATGATATTGATAAAAAAATAAAAGATTCTTTAAGAATAGTAGGACTTAAGATAGATATTTTAGAAAGACGCATTTCTACTTTGACAGGGAGTGAGTTAAAACTATTGCAGTTTGCTTTAGCATTTTTAACAAATCCTAAAGTAATACTATTAGATGAGCCTTTTAGAGGACTTGATTTAAATCTTAGAAAGAAACTTATTAGAATTATTACAAGATTAAAAGATAAATTTGCTAGGACTATAGTTATTTATAGTAATAATCCTAATTACTTATATCAATATACTGACTATTTAATAGTACTTAAAGATAATAAAGTGTTAGTAGAAGGTAATTGTAGTGATATTTTCTTTGATAGTAAATATGATATTAAAAGACCTGATATAGTCTCCTTTATATTATTAGTTAAAGAGAAGAAGAATGTTAAGTTACCTAGAAGAAAAAGTGTTATGGACCTTATTAAAGATATATATTGGAATGTGAAGTGATATTATGAGATTTTTGATTAGATTTAGTTATGATGGTACTAATTTTAAGGGGTATCAGAAACAAGAGGGGTATAGAACTATACAAGGTGAGTTAGAAGATGCTCTTTATAAAATTAATAATAATAAAAGTGTTAAAGTAGTCGCTGCTGGTAGAACTGATAAAGGGGTTCATGCAATTGATCAGGTGGCTCATTTAGATTTGGATGTTGATATTACTCCTTATAAGTTAAAAAGAGCATTGAATAGTTATTTGAGTGATGAGATACATATAAATAGAGCGATGGAAGTTCCTGATGATTACTTTGTTAGGTATCATGTTTTAAGAAAAGAGTATCATTATTATATAAATATGAAAGAGTTTAATCCAATGATGAGAAATTATATTTATCAACATGGCTATCTTCTTAATGTTAGTAGAATGAGAAAGGCAATACACTTTTTTGAAGGTGAACATGACTTTAGAGCTTTTGTTACTGAAAATAATGTTAAAGAAAATTGTGTTAGGACTATATATGAAGCATCTATTACAAGAAAGAATGATGTTTTAGATATTAGGTTTGTTGGTAGTGGATTTTTAAGATATCAAGTTAGAAATATGGTTGGTGCTTTACTTAAAGTTGGTACTGGTAAGATAGAGCCTTATGAAGTTAAAAGAATACTTGAAAGTAAAGTAAGGGGTAAGAATGGGGCGACAGCGAAGCCATGTGGACTTTATTTAGTTAAAACTACTTTGGAGGATGATATATGATAGGAGTTTTAGATTCTGGAATTGGTGGTGTTACTGTTTTAAGAGAGATTTTAAAGCAAGGGATAAATGCTAAATTTGTATATTACTCAGATTCTAAAAATAATCCTTATGGTGATAAGAGTAGTGATGAAGTCTATAGTATTGTTAAATGGGTAGTTGATTATCTCTTAGATAAGGGATGTGTTGCGATTGTTCTTGCTTGTAATACGGCTAGTGCAATTTGTGTTAAGAGGTTAAGAGAAGAATATCCTGATACCTTATTTATTGCAATTGAGCCTGCTTATAAGATGGTACATGATTATAATCCTAAAGGTAAAACTTTAGTTATGGCTACGGAAGGGACAATAAAGAGTGAGAAGTTTCTTACCTTGTTTAATAAATATGATAATAAAAATACAATACTTCTTCCTTGTAAGGGACTTGCAGAACTTATTGAAGAAGGTAATGATGTAAAAATAAATCAGTATTTAGATGATAATCTTAGTAAATATAAAGATATAGATAACGTTGTTTTAGGTTGTACCCATTATCCTTTAATTAAGAAAAAAATTAGAAGAGTTTTAGGAGATGTTAAGTTTTTTGATGGTTCTTTAGGTGTTAGTAAAGAGTTAGTTAGACAGTTAGAACTTAGGGGTATTACTTTTGATAATAAGAGTTTTAGTGTAGATTTTATTGATTCTAGTGATGATGCTAGTAAAGAAAATAGATTTAAGGAATTACTAACTAATGGAGAATAATTTTATTTTTTATCTATAAGGAAATTGCGTTTTTTTGGATGAAAATCGAATTTATGTATTGACGAACGTATATTTTATGTAGTACACTTAAGTTACAAGAAAGAGGGTTCGTATTATGGAAATATATAGAGCATATAAGTTTAGATTATATCCAAATGAAGAACAAAAGATATTAATACATAAGACTTTTGGATGTGCTCGTTTTGTTTATAACTATTATCTAAATTATCAAAAAGAAAAAGGAGTACAAAAAACATTTGATTTATGTAAAGATTTAAAAGAATTAGAAAACCAATATGAATATCTTAAAGAAGTAGATTCATGTGCCTTAAGAAGTTCTATATTTGATTTAGAAGATGGTTTTAATAACTTTTTTGCAAAAAGAAGTGGATATCCAAGGTTTAAGAGTAAGTTTAATAGACAGTCTTATAGAACTAGTTGTATAAGAAGTACTTATAAAGGTAAAGAGTATAGTAATATAGAAGTAGATTTACTAACTAGATTTATAAAATTACCAAAATTAGGTAAGGTAAAAATAAGAGGATATAGAAGCAAAGAAAGAATAGAAGGAAAAATTCTAAGTACTACTATCTCAAGAGAAACAACTAATAAGTATTATGTAAGTGTATTAGTAGAAGAAGACTTGTTAGTAGAAAAAGTAACACCGACTACAATAGTAGGAATAGATTTAGGAATAAAAGATTTAGTAGTAACAAGTGATGGTATTAAATATAGTAATGAGAAAGTATTAACAAAATATGAAAAGAGATTAAAAAGATTACAAAGGAAATTATCAAGACAAGTAAAAGGTAGTAAGAATTATTTAAAGACAAAAGAAAAAATAGCAAGAATCTATGCTAAAATAAAGAATTATAGAAAGCATTATTTAAATAATATAGTGAACGAAATAGTATATGAACATGATATTATTGTAACAGAGAGTCTATTAGTAAAAGATATGTTTAAAGATAAGAAAGAAGCATTTAATAAAAGTCTATCAGATGCAAGTTTAAGTAAATTATGTTCTCTAATAGAATGGAAAAGTAAGATAAAAGGAAAGTATTATTATAAGATAAATACTTATTATCCAAGCAGTCAAATATGTAGCCATTGTGGTTATAAAAATGAAAAGTTAAAAGATTTAAGTTTAAGAGAATATGATTGCCCAAAATGTGGAACTCATAATGATAGAGATATAAATGCAAGTTTAAACATATTATTAGAAGGTTTAAAATTACACTATAACTTACAAAGTTTAATTTAAATAATGAAAAATAACAAAGATAAATAGATTATTGAGTACGGTAGCGACTATCGGAATTTAAGCCTATGGAGAATAAGGGATACCTTATCTGTGAAGTAGGAATCCTTGGAGGTAACGACAAGGGCGAAATAAAATTTATTTTATTTCTTATGTTCTCAAAATAAGGCGCTTTTGTTGACTAGTGCCTTATTTTAGTTTAATCTATAGTTTGTAGGAAAAACTGTATTTATTTTTGGCTTTACTCTTCTTTATTTAGATACTTCTAGTACAAATTATTTGTAGTTTCACATATAATATTGTTGTTTTAATGTTGTTGTCTTGTTGTTTTTATGTTGCGTTTTTTTAGAAGTTATGCTAATATTATATAAAGGAGGAATTTAAGTATGGCTAGTTTAAATAGTGCTATTAATGTACAAGTTGATAGTAAAGATAAAGAACAAGCAACTAATATTTTAAAAGATTTAGGATTAAATATGAGTACAGCTATTAATATTTTTATTAAGCAAATTATTAAGTGCGATGGCTTACCATTTGAAGTTAGAAATCCTAGACCTAATAAAGAACTATTAGAAGCTTTGAAGGAAGGTGATGATATATTGTCTGGTAAAATAGATGCTAAAAAATATGATAGTATTAGAGAATTAATTGAGGATTTGGAGAATGAAGTTTGACTTTCTAAAATCTAAGTATAATATAGTTATAACTTCTAGATTTAAGAAAGATTATAAAAAAATAATTAAGCAAAATAAAGATAAAGATAAAATAATTTATGTATTAGAAAAACTTGCAAATGGCGAATTATTAGATGCTAAATATAAAGATCATAGTCTGATAAATAATAAAGTGTATAAAGATTGTAGAGAGTGTCATATTGAACCCGATTGGTTGCTTATATATAAATATAAAAATAATGAGTTGGTTTTGCTTTTAGTTGCTACTGGAAGTTATAGTGAATTGTTTGACTTATAATTTATTTTTTGGTATAGTTTAATTAGATTTTTCTTAGAAGTCTAAAAGTAGAAATATAATTATTTAAAAGAGACTTAGTGGTTGCTGTAAACTAAGATAGTTATATTTTGAAATTACATAGATGGAGAAAAAACGTGACTTAAGCGTTAATTAGGTATAAGTGCATAGTTTCTATGAAATAAGGTGGTACCACGGGTTTGTCTCGTCCTTAGTTTATGGGAACTTTTTCTTTTGGAGGTATGATATGAATACAGAGTATGAAGTTAGGATTTTAGAAATTGATAAAGATTCTTTCATTAAAATGTTAGAGAAACTAGGGGCTGAAAAGGTAGGAGATTTTTTTCAGAAACGTTATGTTTATGATTTTAATCCTGTTGTTAAAGGAAAGTGGATTAGACTTAGGACTAATGGCAATGAAAGTACTCTTACTATTAAAAATATTGTTAGTCCTTTGATAGATGGTACTAAGGAAATAGAAATAATTGTATCAGACTTTGATAAGTGTAATTATATTTTAAATGAGTTAGGATATAAGGCTAGAAGTTATCAAGAAAATAAACGTATTAGATATAATCTTGATGGAGTAGAGATAGATATTGATACTTGGCCTTTGATACCTACTTATGTAGAAATAGAAGGCAAAAGTGAAGAAGAAGTAATGACAGTAGTTAAGAAATTAGGCTATAATGAAAATGAGATAACTACTTTAGATGTTGATAGTATCTATAAAAAGTATGGTCATGATTTAAAAATGATAGACGAATTAAAGTTTTAGGAAAGTGGTAGTATGAGTTTAAGTGAATTATATAGTGAAGAAGTTAATCAGTATAGAAAAACTGGTAAATTACAAGTTGAACCTAGTCAAGTTTTAGCAATGTTACTGTTAGAAAAGAAAAAGTATTTTTTTCCTACTGATGTAAATATTGAAACTTTTTGTCGTGATTATGAGGATGAAATAAAAGATGATGTTGTTAAAGTAGAAGAAGATTTTGATTTAGACTCTCCAAAAGATGCTGATGAATTTTGGCAGATTTATGGCGGGGCAATAGAAGTATTATTTGATGGAATTACTCAGATGTCTTTTATGAATGGGGAAGATGTTTATCAATATTGTTATGGTAAATTTGAAAGTAGTAATAAAGTAAAAAGAATTGGAGGTTTAAAAAATGACATTAATAGAGTTTTATAATGAAGAATTAGAAAATTATCATGATACAGGAGAAAAAAATCATCCTAGTAATTTACTTGCTCTTCTTCTTTTAGATAAAAAAGATGAGTTTGAATCTTTAAAAGTAGAAGAAGGAGAATTTTATGATGCCTATAAGGAAGAAATTGATAGAGAAATTGATAAGGTTACTAAAGACTTTAATTTATCTAAAGAAGACTTTATTAATTATATTGAAGGAAACTTAGGTTTTTATGATGAAAAAGATTATGAAGAAGATAAGTTATGGCAAGTATTTGGTGAAGGATTTGGTGTTTTACATTGGGGATTAATGTATAGACCTGATTGTAGTGGGGAAGAAATTTATTTTGATTATTTTGGTGATACTAGAATTAAAGATAATAATCATGTTAAGAAATTAGGAGGGATAAAATGACATTATTTGAAGAATTGAAATGGAGAGGACTAATTAAAGATATATCTAGTCCTGAACTTGTTGATAAACTAAATAAAGGAGGTCTTACCTTTTATATTGGAACTGATCCAACTGCTGATAGTTTACATATTGGACATTTTTCATCGTTCTTAATTGCAAGACGTTTGAAAGAAGCTGGACATCATCCAATACTTTTAGTAGGCGGTGCGACTGGTCTTATTGGGGACCCTCGTCCTACTAGTGAAAGACCTATGATAAGTAAGAATGAATTAAATCATAATTTCCTTTGCTTAAAAGAACAAGCTGAAAAGATATTTGCAAGAGGAGATAAGGACTTTAGAGTAGTTAATAACTTTGATTGGATTAAAGATATTAATGTAATAGATTTCTTAAGAGATTATGGTAAGTACTTTAATATCAACTATATGCTTGATAAAGATATTGTAAGAAGAAGACTTGATTCAGGTATTACTTATGCAGAGTTTTCTTATATGATATTACAAGCTTTAGATTATTTACATCTTAATAGTGAGTTTGACTGTACATTACAAGTCGCTGGACAAGATCAATGGGGTAATATTACGGCAGGTATTGATTTGATTCGTAAAAAGACTGGTAAAGAAGTATATGCTTTTACAATGCCTCTTTTAACTAAAGCGGATGGTACTAAGTTTGGTAAGAGTGAAGGTGGAGCGATTTGGTTAGATAGAGAAAAGACTACTCCTTATGAGATGTATCAATTCTTAATAAATGCAGAAGATACTAAAGTAATAGATTATTTGAAATTCTTAACATTCTTAAGTAAAGAAGAAATAGATAAAATAGAAAAAGAACAGTTAGAAGCACCTGAAAGACGTATTGCTCATAAAGCTTTAGCAAGAGAAGTTATTACTTTTATACATGGAGAGGATGCTTATAATGAGGCTTTAAATATTAGTGAAGCATTATTTAGTGGTAATATTAAGAACCTTACTAGTAAAGAGATAGAAATGGCTTTTAAAGGGTTAGATAAACTTATTATAGATAAAGATATGAATATAGTAGATTTTCTTGTAGAATATAATATTTGTAGTAGTAAAAGAGAGTCTCGTGAGTTTGTTAATAATAATAGTATTAGTATTAATGGAGAGAAGATTAATGACTTAGAGTTTACTATTAATAAAGATATTGCTATAGATAATAAATATGTAGTAGTAAGACGTGGTAAAAAGAAATATTTTATTGTATGTTTTGGAGGGAAAGATGAAGAAGAATAAAAAAGAATTAAAAGTAGAACAAAAAAAACTAGTTAAATGGTTAAGAGTAATTATAGTCTTATGTATTGCTATTATAGTTATAGAAGTCTGCTATATTGGTATTTCTTATTATAATAGAACAAAGTCTGTTGTTTATACTGATACTTTAAATAGCTTTAAAGAAATAGATGATGGTTATTTAGTTGTTGGTAATAGTGACTTTAAAAATAGTGAGTTTAATTCTTACGAGAAAGATTATAATAAAGCTAAGTTTGCTAAATATAATAGTGATTTTGAAGTGAAGTTTGAAAGTGCTTATACTAAGGGTTATTCATCATACTTTAGTGATGTTATAGAATATAATGATGGCTTTATTGCAGTAGGTGGTGCGCAATATGATGAACAGCAAGTTGAAGATAATGCTACTGATGGATTAATTGTTTTATATGATAAAAATGGTAAGCAAGTTGATACTAAGAGTGTACAAATAGCAGGAGATACTACTTTTAATAAAGTATTACTTGTAGATGATGGATTTATTGTAGTAGGGCAAAGTATCTTACAGAATATGGTTATTGGTAATGATCCAGATGGTGGTGCTTTAATAATTAAGTATGACTTTGATTTAAAGGAAGTATGGAGAGATAATTATGGAGGAAGTAAGTCTGCTATATTTAATGATGCTATTATAGATGGTGAATATCTTTATTTAGTTGGTAAAGATGCTACCAGGTATGGTATGATTGCTAAATATACATTAGATGGAGAACAAGTATTTGTTAAGACTTATGAATATACAGATACTGTTGGTTTTAGTTCTATTGTAAAAGTTGGAGATGAATTCTTTGTAGCAGGCTCTAAAACTATTAATATTGATGCTAAAGATGAAGATAAAGTTACTGAAGGATTAGTTGTTAAATATAATAGTGATGGAGAAGTGTTAGATGAAGTTACTTTTAGTAGAAATAATGCAGCAAGATTTAATAAAATAGTTAATGATGGAGACGATTTAATAGTAGTTGGTCATACTTATAAGAAAGATGAAGAAAAGTCTACAGATACATATAATTACTTAGATTATCGTGGTATTATTGTTAAATTTAATACTGATTTAGAGAAGCTTGGTAATAATAAAGAGAATGGTTCTGGAGTTGATTACTTTAGTGATGTAATAGTTACTGATGATGGTTATTTAGTAGGGGGAGCATCTTCTTCAAAAGAACTTGGTAGTAATAATAAAGATTATCGTACTTATTTCTTAAAATATAATAAAGATTTGGAAAGAGAATTTTATAAATAATGCTTTATGTAGTTAAGAGTTTTAGAGAAGATAAAGATACTAGTGGCAATGGTAATCCTCCTTTATCAGAAGAAGGAGTAGAGTTTGGTAAGAAGTTAAAATTAAGAAACAATGCAATAGACTTTGATAAGTGTTATACATCATTTAAGTTAAAAGATTTTGGAAGTGCTCTTATTCTTGTAGGAGATAAATTAATAGTTGAGAGAAGTCATAGTTTAGATAATGCTAAAAAGGAAGAGGTAACTGATTTTATTAAATCTCTTTCACAAGATGCATCTATTTTAATAGTTGCTAGTGATGTGGTTGTTTCTATGATTAAAGATAATTTTGATTGTGTATTATTAAAATGAATAGGAGAGATACAAATATCTCTCCTATTTTTATAGACTTGTAAGTGATACATCATCTAAATCTAGTGATTGGTTACCATTTGCATTGACTATGAACTCTATTTTAATTGCAGTAGTTCCAACTGGGGGCTTGGGTAGTAATTAGTCTATAATATGCAAAATCACGGTTACTATTAGTCATATCTTGAGATCTTACCATAATATTACCATCAAGAACATTTCCAGAATTGGTTATAAAAATAACATTAGCATTAAGTGATACTTGGGCACCTTCTCCTCTTGCGAAGAAACTTAATTCATAAAAACATCCTGCTTCTATATTGCTTATTGTTTGTGATAGAGTTGAAGCATCACCCATATTAGCAGACCAAATTCCTGAATGAACTCTTCCTTGACTATTTTTTGATATTATATCGTCTGGATTAGTAAATAGCCATCTAGTTAGTTTATCATCAATGACAATTTCCATTCCACCATTTACTACTAACTCTCCTCTAGAAACACAAGAACAACTACAATTACCAGTAGGTCCTGTTGGACCAGTTGCACCTCTTGGCCCAGTAGGACCTGCTGGTCCTGTAGAACTAGAGCAGTCATTAACTAGACATTTAACTACTTCACAAAGGCAGTTATCTTTACAATGTTTGTTTTTGTTTTCATTAAACAAATTCATATTTACTTTTGTTATATATTATGTAGCATAAAAAATGTCAAATAATTAATGTTTTTAGTGTTGTTAAGTTATATAGAAAAAAATCAAGGACTTTTAGTTTAGCCCTTGATTCTTTCATTTTCTATTTGTTATAGAATTCAACGATTAATGATTCATTGATATCCATGTTAAGTTCACTTCTTTCAGGATATCTTACATAAGTACCTTCTTTTTTGTTTTCATCAAAAGTTACATATTCAACACGTTTGTTAACTTTTTCTAAAGCTTCATTAGCAGCTTTGTGATCTTTAGAGTTTTCTTTTAATGCTATAACACTTCCTGGTTTAACTCTGTATGATGGGATATCTACTTTTTTACCATTTACAGTAATATGTCCATGGTTTACAAGTTGTCTTGCTCCACGACGAGTAGTTGCAAATCCCATACGATATACTAAGTTATCTAGACGAGACTCTAATAAAATTAAGAAGTTAGTACCATGTACACCTGGCATTTTAGCAGCTTCATCAAAAGTCTTTCTAAATTGCTTTTCATTAACTTCATACATGAAACGTAATTTTTGTTTTTCTTTTAATTGGTTACCATAATCACTTGGTTTACCATGTCTTGCATTTCCATGTTGTCCTGGTCCATAAGGTCTTTTAGCAAGTTCTCTTCCTGTTTCACTTAGAGACATACCAACACGTCTTGATCTTTTGTAACTTGGTCCTGTATATCTTGCCATAAATTTTCTCCTTTCCTTATATTTGCATTTTCTTGATTTTTGCTTTCACCATTTATTCAGGGAGTAATTTTTTCGCTTTACAGCACAAAAGCTACTCAGTTTAAAAAAACACATTGAATAAAGTAAAGCATTGCTGTTCAAGTAAATTGCTCTAATATCATATTATGAAATTCTCTTTTTGTCAAGTTTTTGTGGAATTAAACTTAAGTTTATGTTATGATGTTATAGTAGAGGTGATAGTAGTGGGACATACATTATTATATATAATTAGTGCTATTATTGTAGTTTTAATTTTGGTAATCCTTATTATCACTATTTTAAAAAGAAAACAAAAGAGATATTATCAAGATATATATGATAATTTAGAGAGAGAGAAAAACTTAATTGGAAGTACTCCTGTACTTTTAGAACTTTCTAAGTTAGAGCCAATTATTAAGAATGAAAAAATGGAAGAGAAGTATCAAAAGTGGGAAGAGAGATTTGATACTATTAAAAATGAAGATATTCCTAAAATAGATGATATGCTTATAGAATTAGATACTCTTATAGATAAGAAAGAGTATAAGACTGCTAAATTTAGAATTGCAAAATGTGAAATGGAAGTTTATAAAGTTAGAGAACAAGCGGATGATTTACTTGATCAGATAAAGGAGATAACTTTAAGTGAAGAGAAGTATCGTAGTATTATTAGTAAACTTAAAACTAAATATAGAGCTTTAAATAAAGAATATAATGAACATAAGAATCTTTATGAAGAGATGGCGGAAGCGATAGAGTTACAACTTGAAAATATAGAGAAGAGATTCTTGGAGTTTGAAAAAGCAATGGATGATAATATGTATAGTGAAGTTGTACATATTGTTAAAGCTTTAGATACGATGATAGAACATATGGAAATAGTCGTTTCTGAAGTTCCTGATTTAATGCTTATGTGTAAACAGTTGATTCCTAAGAGAATTAAAGAGATTGAAGATACTTCTAAAGATATGGTAGAAAAAGGTTATCCTATTGAATATTTAAATCTTGATTATAATTTGGAAGAGTCACGTAAGAATGTAGGGGTTATTTTAGATAGAATTAAAGTCTTAAATCTAGAAGATTGTATGTTTGAACTTAAGACTATTCTTGATTATTTAGATAGTATATTTGTTGATTTTGAGAAAGAAAGACTTTCAAGAAAAGTATATGATGAAGGTATTAGAGATTTTGGTAAGAAATTAAAGAAGAGTGATAAAGTAGTTAGTGATATTTATGACCAGTTAGATGATATTAAGAATATGTATGATCTTAATGAAGAGGATGTTAAGATTATTAATGAAGTTAATAAAGATTTAACCTCTATTAAAGATGAATATAAAAATTTAGTAGGTAGAGTTAAAAATAAAGTTACGCCTTATTCATTAGTTACTAAAGAAGTAGATGAACTTACATTAAAACTTAAACAGACTGAATCAACTTTAGATGTTGCTTTGAAGAGCTTAGGTAATATGTATGAAGATGAACAAAGAGCTAGAGAACAGTTAGGTGAAATAGATAAACTATTAAGAGAATGTAAAGAGAAGATGAGAGAGTTTAAACTACCTATAATTAGTGATAACTATTTCGTTGAACTTAATGAAGCGAATGAAGCGATAGAAGAAGTTGTTAAAGAATTATCTCGTAAACCTATTGTTATTAAGACTCTTAATACTAGAGTAGATACAGCTAGAGACTTAGTTTTAAAACTTTATAATACAACTCTAAATATGATTAATAAAGCTAAGTTAACAGAAGCTTTAATAGTGTATGCTAATAGATATAGAAGTTTACATGATGATATTAATAGTGGCCTTGATAGAGCTAGTTCCCTTTTCTTTAAAGGCAATTATGATAGTGCTTTGAAATTATGTATTGATACTGTTAAAATAGTTGATGATACTATAGAAGGAAAAATAAAAGCTTATGAAAATAAGATTTAATGTGAATGGAAGGGGAACATATGAGTTTTTAACAGTTGCTGTTACTTGTTTAATACTTAGTGCTATTCTTTTGTTTATTGTTATTAATAATACTCAGAAAGAAAAATATGAAGTATTTAAGTATAATGCTAAGACTGTAGGTATTAATGCTGTTAATTATAATAATGAGACTAGTGAAGATGTAGTTTACTTATATGAACTTATTAATAGTAATTTGGTAACTAGAATTAAAAATAACTTTTCTGGTGATGAATACTGTGATATGTATGAATCTAAAGTAGTATTCTCTGGTAGTAGTAAAAAGGTAACTTTAAAATGTGGAGAATATTTGATTTATAATCAAGATGTTACTGATAAAAAATATAATATCTATAAAGTTAGTGATTGGTCTTTTGATAAGATTAATGGTGATGATGTAGATACTGTAAAAAGGTATGGATTAATTAAAAATGGTAATAATTTGCTTGATGGATATTATGAAGAAGAGTTATTTATTAAATTAGTTAGAGATAATTATGGAGATAAATATAATAGTCTTAAAGATATTAAAGAAAATTATAAAGTAGATGAGAAAACTGCATATAGAAAAAGGACATTAGTTAGTTAATTTAATGTTCTTTTTTTAAGAATTATGATACAATTATATTGGAGTAAGAAAGGTAGGAATTTGTATGAATAAAAGTAAAGAAATAGATTTTTTTGATAGTCCTAGTATGATTACATATATTTTAATTGGTTTATTAGTTGTGCTTATAATTTTGTCACAGTCTTTTGCTATTCAAAGTCATATGGCAGCAGGGGATATATTTAGATCAATTATTAATCATAATAGTATTTATTTAGTTAGTTTAATTTATTTTATTTTAATTAGAGTTAAGTTTGGTAAGAAATATTTTGATTATTTAAATGTTGTTATGTTTGTATTTTATTTACTTACAACTTTTGCTAGTTTATTTACAATATTTCAATCTTTTGGATTTGATTCTATTTTGAATTTAGCTTTTAATGTGTTGATTACACTTTATTTTGGTTATTCTTTCTTTACTAGTACTGTTATTGGTAAAGATTTGAGATTATCTGATAGTCCTTTAGCAGAGATTAATAATGGACAGTACTATTATTTATTAATTGGTATAATTGCTATTAGTTTGATTGTGTCTTTAGTATCAGTTAATAGTTTTGAAGATGTAGTTGTTTATTTGTTAGAAGCGATATATCAGTTTATGTTTGTTAGATATATTTATCTATATAAAGAATATATTGAAAGAAAAGAGTTAGAAGTATTTAAAGAAAAAGAAAAGAAGGAAGAGAAAGTAGAAGAAGTTAAGGAAGATAAGATTATTAAAGAAGAAGAAAAGCCTAAAGAGGTTAAAAGACGTGGTAGACCTAAAAAAAATAAAGATGAGGAGGCTTTGAAATGAAAGATTTGTTTGATGAGATTGATGAAGAAAGACAAGATTTACCTAAATTAAAGAAGATAAGTAAAGAAGTTCAGAAAAAAAGAAATTATAACTTTTATCAACAGTTAGCGGTATGTCTATTTATATTTTTATTTATTGCTGGTGTTATTATGGGAAATTTATTTCCTGCTTGTAGTGAAACATCAGAGTTATTTGCTACTTGTACTAAGACGGAATATAATTTGACTTTGACTTTGTTATTTTGGCTTGGTAGTTTTATATTCTGTAGTATGATTTATGGACTTGGTGAAGTAATTAGATTACTTAATATAATTGCAAGTAATATTAGTAGAAAGTAGGTTTTATTATGAGAAAGATTAATATAACTCCTGAGATGATTAGAGAAGCTAGGAGAAGAAAAAAGTTGATTGCTAGAAGAAGAAAAATGCTAGGTGCTATTATGGGAGTTACAGTAGGTGTTTCTGCTTTAGGTGTTGGATGTAGTAATATTATGGAAGGTTCTAGTGATGGTCTAATTGTAGAACCAAAACCAATTGAAGAGCCATATTCTCTTACTACTAGCACTGAAGATTTATCAACACTAAATGTAGTACTTGTTAATGATGGTATTAGTGATGAACAGATGAAGCAGGCAGAGGATTCGTTGGAAGCGACAGGACTTGACGTTGAAGTTAGAGATATAAATGAGTTAAATAAAGATGGCACGGAATGTTTTGTAGCATTAACTAGTTATGGTGGTGATGATTACAAAGTAATAGGTAATTATAATAAAGGTAATAATCATGCTGATTTACTTGCTATTGGGATGAAGGAATCTTTTGGCGGTAATATTCAAAAAGGTGTTTATGATAAGAGTGTAGCAGAACCAACTTTAATTCCTTCAGATATTGAAGTTGCAGTAGGAGATCAGATTATGCCTAATGTTACTATTGCTGTACCAGAAGATGCTGACTTAGAAGATTATGGTGAAGGTGTTATTAAAGTTGATACTGGATTAAATGATAGTTTTACCGATAGTCTTTTAGAAGGTTTAGCTAGATATAATGATTCCTTGAAATATGTTGATATTCATAATAGTGAATTTTTATTAAGACCTAGTGATGATGCTGATTATCAACAGAGTGTAGATCCAGATGTGCTTAGATTAAATGGATTAGATACTAGCTATGATGTAAAGCAAGATAGTATCTTATTAAATAAAGGACTTCCTGATAGCTTGAGTAAAGATGCTAATGTTAATATAGAAATGGTTAATGTTAAAGGTAATTCTTTAAATTAAAAAATCTACTAGTTTTGTAGATTTTTTTCTTGGTTTTGATTAGATGATTCATCTTCCTTATTATTATTATCTGTTTCTTCATTATTTGTTTCATTATTATCAGTATCACTATTATTATTTGTGTTTCTTGCAACTGTAATAGTTATAATTTCTGTATTCTCTATTTTTTTGCCTGCTTTTATACTTTGTTTTATAACTGTATTATTTTCTTCGTCAGTAGTTTCTTCATATTCTATTCGATAAGAGATGTTATTTTTATTTAAAGTACTTGTGGCTTCTTCTAAACTCATACCAATAACATTTGGAACAGTAACGTGATTATCTAGAACTCCTACTGTTAGAGTTATAACAGCATTTTCATGGGCTTTAGAGCCGCCTTTCTTACTTTGCTTTATGACAATACCAACTTCATCTTGATTAGTTGTTTCTATTTCTTTCATTTCATAACTTAAGTTTGCAGTATCGAGTATTACTGTCGCTTCTTCATAAGAATATCCTATTACATTAGGAACTTCTATATTATTTTCTTCATAGTAGTGATATCCTAGGATACTTGCAATTACTAATAGTCCTATAGATAAAAGAATAAAGAATAGTAAAAGTATTTTGGTAAAGATACTAGATTTTGGTTTATCATTATATTGTTTGTTTTTAGGAGCTTTTACTTTTTCCTTTTTTACTTTTGTCTTATTTTTAGTTTTGGTTTTATGTTTCACTTTATCTTTCTTTTTGCTTTCTCTTCTATTATTATCTTGCTTATTATTTTCTTCTAAGAAATAATAACCACAGTTTTTACAGAATTTAGCATCATCATCATTTTCAGTTTTACAATTTGGACATATAATCAAAATTATCACCTCGGCTATATTATAACTCTATTAAGTATTTCTTTCAAATTTATAAGATGTGTAGTTTGACAAGTATGTATCTATATGATATTATTATGTCACTTGAAAGGAAGAGTGATTATGATGAGACTTTTAGTTACTAGTGTAAATAGAAAACTTTATTACATTTTTTTACAGTAGTGTTTTAAAAGATGTCTCATGCTTTTAATATTATTTTGATGGAAACTACTATAAAGTAGTTTTTTTGTTGGAGGTGTATTCCTTTGAAAAAGTTAAAACATTTTAAAATATTTTGGGATTATATTAAAGATGATAAATTAAAGCTTGCTCTTTATATTATCTTAGTTGCACTATCTTATTTACCTGCTTTAATATCTGTGTATTTTTGGGGTGTTGCAGTTGAAGCATTGACTGCTAAAGACATAAATTCATTTGTTTTTTATCTTGCAATGTATGAAGGTGTTTACATTGTCTTCTACACTTTTTTACAAATACCAAGAGACGCTTTATATACATATTTTGAGATTAAGTTTACAAAAAATGTAAGTAAAGACCTATATAAAAAGATAGATAAGTTACCTGCTATTGCTTTTGAAGAGATTGGCGTTGGAGAGTTTATTAACCGTTTGTATACAGATCCTGATAGAGTAATGGAATTACTTTCTAAAATGGTTAGACTTATTTGCAAAGCAGTTGTTGTTATTATTGTAATTGTTATTGCAATTAGAATATCTCTTGTCTTATTTATAGAAATTATGTTACTTGCTGTTATTATGGGATTTATTTCAATGAAGTTCTTTCCTATAGTTAAGAAAAGTCAAGAAAATATTAAAAAAGAAAGTGATTCTTATGTAAAGGTAGCGACAGAAAATATTACAGGGATTAGAGAGATTAAGTCACTTGGTATTACTGCAATAATAGAGAGTAATATTTCTAAAGTTATAGATAAACTTTATAGTCATACTGCTAAAGTTAGAAAATATGAAAGATGGTATTATGGTTTTAATAACTTAGCTTATTTCTTAATTCAGTTTTTAATTCTTTTTACAACTGGTAAGTGTTACTTAGATGGTGTTATTAGTCTTTCTGTTTTCTTAATGATGGAGTCTTATATATGGAGAATTGATGAAGTAGTTGAGAGTATTAGTGACTTTGGTGTTAGTTTTAATAAAGTAACTGTTTCTCTAAAAAGAATAGGGGAATTATTAAATAATGATTTATATAAAGATGAAGTATATGGTTCTAAAGAGTTAGAGAATACTAAGGGTGTTATTAAATTTAATAATGTTAAATTTAAATATAAAGAAGATGAAAATTATACTTTAAATGGTCTTAATTTAGAGATTGTTCCTAATAAGAAGATTGCTATTGTAGGACGTAGTGGTAATGGTAAGAGTACAATATTTAACTTGTTACTTAGATATTTTGATGCTAATATTGGTTCTATTACTATAGATGGTATTAATATTAAAGATTTAACTGAAGAGTCTTTAAGAGGTAATATTTCTATTATTAGACAAAGTCCTTTTCTATTTAACTTATCTATACTTGATAATTTTAGATTAGTTAAGGAAGATGTTAGTTTAGAGGAAGTGAGAGAGTATTGTAAAAGAGCTTATATAGATGATTATATTATGAGTTTACCTAAAGGATATGATACTGTAATTGGAGAAGGTGGTATTAACTTATCTGGTGGACAAAAACAAAGACTTGCTATTGCTAGAACACTTCTTTTAAATACTAAGATAATCCTTTTTGATGAAGCGACTAGTGCACTTGACAATGAGTCTCAAGAATATATTAAGAAGACTATTGATGACTTAGTAAAAGATCATACCGTAATTATAGTTGCTCATAGATTATCTACTATTGTTGATGCTGATACTATTCATATAATAGAGAAAGGTAAATTAGTTGGTAGTGGTACTCATAAAGAGTTGCTAAAGAGTTGTAAACAATATCAAAATTTATATACTGCAGAGTCAGGAAATTAAAAAGAGGTTACTTTTCCTCTTTTTTTACTGTTTCTAAAAACAATCTCTTTTGAAAGTCTCCATTTGTTTGTCTTTTTTTATCTGCTTGTTTTATAACATCTTCTAGTGTAAAACCTTGATACTCTGCCATTGCTCTAATAAGTTCTAGTTTATCTCCTAGTTCTTTTAATATTTCATCTTTACTTTCTGCTTCTTTAACTTCTTCTAATTCTTCTGTATCCTTTTTTAACAAAGCATTCCAGTATTCTTCATCATTTAAAATATGATAGATTGGCTCTTCACCATTTTCTTTAATAATATTTGGAATGTTATCACGTACTAATTTATTATATTTATTTTTCATAGTCAACCTTTTCTCCTTAGTAAATTAAATTATTATTGAAAGAAGATTAATTTTCTTATTGTTTTTATTGTTACTCTTCTTCATCAATAATATTTTCTATTTCTTTTCCAATTCTTTCAATAACACCAACGACAAGTGCATTACCCATCATAAAATATCTCTTTTTATCGGACATACCTGTATTAGTCCAATCATCAGGGAATCCATTTATTCTTTCACACTCTTTTGGTGTTAATAATCTTAGTTTTTTTGTTTTAGAATCTTCTATAACATGAGTTGTTCTACTAATACCACTTTCACTAGTTAACATTGTTCTAGCTGGAGCATCTAAATTATCTGGAAATGGCATCGCACCTTCACTATATGTGTAAGGTTGTCCATTTGGTTTAACTCTTGGTATTCTCTTACCACCTTTTAAATAAGTAAACTTTTCTATTTGAGATTCTGATAAAAAATATTTATCATCTACTTTTTCTTGTTCTCTAATATTTCTTAAAGGATATACTAAATTATAATCAGGTTTTGTTTTTATAGAATAAATACCTCCATTAATCATCACACCAGTATTATAAAATTCAGATTTAAATTTGTCACTAACTTCCAATAAGTCTTTATATCCAGAAACATCATTTTTTACTATTTTTTCATAACCATCTTTAATTGGAAATTGTTTAGCAAATATACCTTGTTCAAAACATATATCTCTTTCATTAATTTCTTGCATTTTTTTATAATAATTAGTTGATTTATGATAAGCAAATATATAAGTTCTTCTTCTTTTTTGAGGTAATCCATATTCACCAGCATTAATCACTCTCCACTCTACATCATAACCATTTTCATAGAAACTTCTTAAAATCATACCGAAGTCTCTTCCTCTTTGTTTAGCAGGAGATAATAACAATCTATCAACGTTTTCTAATAAAACAAATGGAGGTTGTTTAATAGCTAGAGTTTCTTCAATAGCCCACCATAAAACACCTTTTTTACCCTCAATACCTTTGCTAGTAGAAAGCGTTTGTGCTACTGAGTAATCCTGACAAGGGAATCCTCCTACTAATAGTGTATGGTCTGGAATTTCATGTTTATCTACTTCAAAAATATCAACGTTACTTACATCTTCAGAGCCAAATCTTTTAACATAACAATCATAGGCTTCTTGAGACTTAGTTGCAGGTTCCCATTGATTAGCCCATAAGCATTTCCAATTTCCTTTTTCTACTGTCTTATTTTCTTTAAGTTCTACGTGATTTAACCCACATCTAAATCCGCCTACTCCAGCAAATAATTCAACTAATGTTTTTTCCATAAATCATAACCTCCTATGTTGTTAAAAATACCTACTTATATTATAATAAAAGCAAGTGAAAAGATCAACCCTTCCTAGATAATATTATAAAATATTTATTGGGAAAGATTAACCTTTATATAATATATATTTTAAACTAAATCTTAATTAAAAACAAGATCGAAAGGAGAGTTTTTTATGAAAAAAGGAAGATTATATAGTCGGGAAGAAATTGAAGTAATAACAAAATCAGCCTTAGGTAAATCATTAAATGATTTAATTAAAGCTGAAGTAATTACTATTGAAGATAAAGAAGCAAATAAAGGTGGATTAGGACAATTAATAGAAAAATATTTATTCGGAATGGAAAATAATAGTGATTCTGAACCAGATTTCATGCCAGCAGGTATTGAATTAAAAGTTACACCTTATAGAAAATTAAAGAATGGAAAATTATCTGCAAAAGAAAGACTTGTTCTTAATATTATAGATTTTGAAAATGAATACAAGAATGAATTTAGAAATAGTCACTTTTGGTATAAAAATAATAAGATACAACTACTTTGGTACTTGTGGGAACCAGGAAAAGATAAAAAAGACTATAAAATAACTCATGAAAAATTGTTGGAATTAGCATTAAATGAAGACTTAAATCAAATCGAGAAAGACTGGAATACAATAATTAATAAAATTAAAGAAGGCAAAGCTCATGAAATATCTGAAGCTGACACAATGTACTTAGGAGCTTGTACAAAAGGAGCAAATTCTTTATCAGTAAGAAAGCAACCATTCAATGATATTCCAGCTATGCAAAGAGCTTTTTGCTTTAAAATTTCTTATATGACACAATTAGTTAGAAAATTCATAGGAAATTATTCTGATGTTGAAAAAGTATTAAAAGATACTCAATATTCATTTGAAGAATATGTTAATAATATTATTAATAAATACAAAGGAAAATCACAAAAAGAATTAATGAAAGAATTAAGTATAAATTCAAATGCCAAAAATATAAATAGTTTATTAATTAATAAAATGTTTAATGTAAGAAGTAATTTAGCAGAAACTGAAGAATTTCAAAAAGCTAACATTATCCCTAAAACAATTAGAATTGAAGAAAATGGAAGGATAAAAGAATCAATTTCTTTCCCAGCATTTAAATATACGGATATAGTCAACCAAGATTGGAAAACCTGTGATTTAAGAGAAGAATTAGAAACAACTAAATATATGTTCTTCGTATTTAAAAAAGTTAATAATGAATATATTTTTAAAGGAATAAAGCTTTGGAATATGCCAGAGCTTGATATAGAAACTAGTGTTATGGAAATGTGGAAAGCAACTTATAATACTATTAAAAGTGGTAATATAGTTAAATCAATAACTAACGGAAAAAGAAAAACTAATTTTGTTGGACTTAGTGATAATGAAGTCTGTCATGTAAGACCTCACGGTAGAAATTCAAAGGATGTTTATCCATTACCAGTAAAAGATAAATTAACAGGTGCTAGTTGTTATACAAAACATTGTTTTTGGATTAATAATAATTATTTAAAGGAAATATTAAAAGATTTTATGTAAAAAAGTACAGTATCTGTACTTTTTATAGTTTGTCATGTAATTTTAATATTTCTATTAGCATTTTATCGCGATATTCGGCAAGTGACTCATCATCATTACCTATTTCTTTAGGTCTATTTTTTAAGGCTTCTTCTACACCTTTTCTTGCTATTTCTGGAAAATCTTCAGGAAAGTCTTTAAAATCTGCCATATCGTGTAACCATAAACTAATAGATGGGTTTAGATGTTTCATAAGTCCATCTATATGACCTTTACCACCACCTAATTCAAAAACTAGACTAGGTCCCATAATAGCCCATCTTAATCCTGGACCATAAGTAACTGCTTTATCAGCATCTTCTATAGTACATACACCATTCATTACAAGACTACATACTTCTCTATAAACAGCCATTTGAATACGATTACAGATAAATCCTAAGGCTTCTTTTTGTAATACTACAGGTTCTTTATCAATTAATTGATAGAAGTCTTTAGTAGTGTTTAAAATTTCATCAGTTGTATAATCTCCTTTAGTAAGTTCTACTAATGGTATTAAATGTGGTGGATTATAAGGATGTGCTCCTATGAATCTTTCTTTGTGTTTAGCATCTTTTGCTATTTCTGTAATTAGTAGTCCTGATGTGGATGATGAGATGATTGTGTCTTCTTTAGTATATTTTTCCATTTCTTCAACCATTTTCTTTTTAATATCATAACTTTCAGGACCAGATTCAGTAATAAATTCTACATCTTTTACTGCTTCTTCCATTGAAGTAGTGTAATTAATTCTACTTTCGATTTCGTTAATTTCTTCTTCTGTTACAACATTATTTTTCTTTAAGTTAAGTAGACTTTCGTGAATTCTTTCTTTGGCAAGATTTAAAGCTTCATCAGTTATATCATAAACATTTACTGATAGCTTCTTTAGAGAATAATATAAAGCCCAACTATAACCAATTATACCTGCACCAACGCAAGCGACTTTCTTAATATCTTTTGCTTCCATATTCTACCTCCACCTTAATTGTAGTTTTTTGGCAATAGAAATGCAAGTTAGTTGACATTATTTTGTGTTAAGTTGTTGTAAAATAAAAAACTTTCAACTATGTAAAGAAAGTTTTTATTTGTATTTTTTACTTCTTTTTCTTCATAGGTTTCTAATGTTTTTAAAAGAAGCATTCTATATATTTCTAATTTTTCTTTTTTACCAATTAGAGAATCATGATATTTATCTAAGAAGAGTAAATCTTTAATATCTAAATTAAATCCTTCACTTAGTTTATTTAATATATCATTAGATGGTGTTTTCTTTCCTTTTTCTATTTCATTAATGTATGATTTTGATACTTGTGATTTTTCAGATAAGTCTTTAGTAGTGAAATCATTTGCTATTCTAGTAACTCTTACTACTTCTCCTATCATAATAAAATTCCCCCTTGTTTAATTTGAATATTAATAATATTCATCTGTTTCATAATAATATGAAGTTTCTATACCTTTAAAAATTGTAGTTAAGCTTAAATCATCTGTTAGATTATTTTCGATTAAAGTTTTAATTTCTAAAGTATTAATTGGGCTTCGTTCCATTGCTTGTAAATATAATCTTTTATCAATGTTTTCCCAATTAACAATTTTATTTAGATTTTTCTTTAATATTAAATCTAGCCAAATTCTTGCGCTTCTACCATTTCCTTCTAAGAAAGGATGAGCGATATTCATTTCTACATATTTATCAATTATTTCATCTAATGTAGATTCTTTCATTGTTTCTATTTTTTTTAATATATCTTCTAAATATAGAGTGTTAGCAAATCTAAAATTTCCTTTAGAAATGTTTTCTTTTCTGATGATACCTGCAAAGTCATATAAACCTTCAAATAGATATTTATGAATTTGTTGTAATCCTTTAACAGTACCTATTTCAATATTGTTAATGTCTCCACTTGAAAATAATTTCTTGGCATTTTCTAACCTTTTTTTATCAGTTTCACTCATTTGTATCACCTTCTTATATAATAATATAAAAAAAGACTCTTATGCAAAGGGTCTTTAAGTTTCTTAATGGCAGGGGCGGAGAGAATCGAACTCCCATCAAAAGTTTTGGAGACTCCTATGCTACCATTATACCACGCCCCTATGGGTTCTTTTTGGAACACATTTATTATAGCATAGTTTACTATGATTTGACAATATATTTTTAATGGGTTAATGCAGAGGTGGACATACATTTGGATCAGGGGCATAGAAACAATGATTTTTAAATCTTCCTGCTAAGGCTTGATCATACCAAGTACTAATACAATTACTATTTCTTCCTGGTGCATAGAACCATAATGCATTGGTTGCAGGATAGTAATATTCTCCTTTTAAAGTTCTTTCTGCTAGTTCTCTTTCTTTGATAGTGGAACCTGATGTGAATTGGGGACTGTTTATACCAGCGAAACCTCCTGGATTTTGAAATACCATTTTGGCAATTGTATTTATATTTCTAAATGTATAACAGTTAGCAAGGACTCTATTTACACCAACATTACCAACCATAAGCATACCATAATCTCCTTCACCTACTGCTTCTGCTCGCATTAATCTTGCTAGTAAATCTAATTCTTTACTTGTATATTGAACTAATTGAGACATATAATCACCTAATATACTTTATGTTTTTTATTATAAATTGTTCTACTAAGTAGTATAAAACTGTGATAAAATTAAAGTAGAGGTGAAATTCGTGAAAAAGAAAAGAAAAAGAAGAGTTGTAATTACTATATTTATTATTTTACTATTGGCTTTAGCAGGTGGAGCTTATTATTATTTTATTTATCTTGATAATGATATTCCTTTAGTTCAAAAGAAGGAAGAATTAAATGTTTATGATGTTAATAGTAATAAACGACCTATTGCTGTTATGATTGATAATAATGTGGAAAATGATGAACAAGTGGGATTACAAGATGCTTATTTAACTTATGAAATAATAGTTGAGGGGGGCTTAACTAGAATAATGGCTATTTATAAAGATGTAGATACTAGTGTAATTGGACCAGTTAGAAGTAGTAGACATTACTTTTTAGATTATGCATTAGAGAGTGATGCAATTTATGCTCATTATGGATGGAGTACTTATGCAGAGAATGATATAAAGGCTCTTTCTGTTGATAATATTAATGGACTTTATGATGATGCCTTTTATCGTGATAGTAGTATTGCTGCTCCGCATAATGTTTTTACTAGTATTGATAATTTATATTTAAAAGCTGAAGAGTTAGGTTATGATACTACATCTAGTGATTATGAAAATTTAAATTATGTTAGTAAAAAGGTAGATTTGGAGAAAACTGATAATTCATTAAACTGTGATGGGGAGAATTGTAGTTTAGAAGGTAGAAGTTTAACTAGTATTGATATTCCTTATTCTAATAGTGAAGTTAGAAGTTATACTTATGATAGTGACAATGGTTATTATCTTCGTTATATGAATGGTATTCCTCATACTGATAGAGATAGTGGAGAACAATATCATTATAAAAATATAATTATTATGAAAGTAGATAATAGTACTCTTGATAGTTATGGAAGACAAGATTTAGATACAGTAGGAAATGGGGAAGGTTATTATATTACTAATGGTTATATGATGCCTATTACTTGGGAGAAAGATTCTAGAAGTGGTAAGACTTATTATTCTTATAGTAATGGTGATGAGATAGAGGTTAGTGATGGTAATACTTTTATACAAGTAATGCCTAGCGATAGGGAGATTACAATTAATTAATTGTAGTCTTTTTTGTAAAGTTTTAGAAAATTTTTCTTTAAAGTTTAATTATTATTTAAACTATGCTAAAATTTAGTTGGGTGGTAGTTGTGAGAAAACCAAAGTCTTTAGGTGAAGTTAGGATTAAACCTAATCGTAATAAGAAGAAAATAATTATAGTTAGTGTTATTAGTATAGCATTGTTTTTAATATTTATAGGACTTTTCTATTTTTTGTTGTCTATGAACGATAATAAATCTGAAAAAGAAAAGATAAAAATAGATGATGCTAGTACTGTTGAGAAGAAGGATTTAACTGTTTATGATGTTAACAGTAATAAACGTCCTATTGCCGTTATGATTGATAATAATGTAGGTAATAATGCTCACGTAGGATTACAAGATGCTTATTTAACTTATGAAATAATTGTAGAAGGTGGTTTAACTCGTATAATGGCTATTTTTAAGGATGTTAATACTGGTGTTATTGGTCCTGTTAGGAGTAGTCGACATTATTTTTTAGATTATGCTTTAGAAAGTGATGCTATTTATGCTCATTATGGATGGAGTACTTTTGCACAAAATGATATTAGAGCTTTAGGCGTTAATAATATTAATGGACTTTATGATAATGGTTATTATCGTAATTATAATATTGCTGCACCTCATAATGTTTTTACAAGTATAGAAGATTTAGAAATGACAGCATCTAGTAAAGGTTATAGTACTACTAGTGATAATTATAGTCTTTTAAATTATACTCCTGATGATATTGCTTTTAATGATACAAGCGACTTGTTAAATGCTAATACTATTAGTATGACTTATTCTTATAGCCAAGTTAGGAGTTATACTTATGATGCTACTAATAGATATTATTTACGTTATATGAATAATAGTCCGCATACTGATAGAGATAGCGGGGTACAATATCATTATAAAAATATAATTATTATGAAAGTTAATAATAGGACACTTGATAGTTATGGTAGACAAGATTTAGATACTGTAGGTAATGGGAAAGGATATTATATTACTAATGGTTATGCTATACCTATTACTTGGAGTAAAGATTCTAGAAGTGGTAAGACTCATTATTATTATGGTGGTAATGAGTTAGTTGTTAGCGATGGTAATACGATGATACAAGTAGTACCTGTTAATAGTAGTATTACAATTAGTTAGGGTGGACTTATGAAAAAAATTAGTAAACATAAAAATGACATTATTAGTGTTTTAACTTTAATTATTATTAGTTTAGTTATTGTCTTAATACTTGTTAACTTTACTAATTTTTTTGGGTCTAAGAAAGACTGGCTTAGTCAACATATTATGTTTCCTGATTATTTAAGAAAATTTTTCTATGATACAGGAGACTTTTTTCCTAACTTTGCTTTTAATCTTGGAGGAGGACAAAATATCTATAATATTTCTTATTATGGACTTTTTAATCCTATTATTTTAATTTCTTATTTATTACCTTTTGTATCTATGATGACTTATATACAGTTTAGTATGATTATTTGCTTAATAGTAAGTATTGTTTTAATGTATTATTTTTTAAGAAGAAGATTTGATTTAAAAGTTAGTTTTGTTAGTACGTTACTATTTTTAACTGCAGGATGTTTTATTTTTCATTTGCATCGCCATATTATGTTTGTAGATTATATGCCGTTTTTACTTATGGCTTTAATAGGTGTTGATAAGTATTTTGATAAGAAGAGAATATCTTTATTAGTTATATCTATCTTCTTAATGATTTTAACTAGTTATTACTTTAGTGTTGTAGGATTAGTTTGTGTCTTACTTTATGGTATTTTTAGATATATTGAAGATAAGAAAAATGAGAAAATTACAGTTAAAGATTACTTTAAAGAAGGATTTAAATATCTTTTTATAATGTTTATACCAGTTCTTATGAGTTGTGTTTTATTACTTCCAACAGCATCAGCTTTACTTAGTGGTAGAACTGCTACTAATAAGGATATTTCATTACTGGGATTACTTATTCCTAACTTTGATATTTCTAATACTTTATATTCTGCTTATTCTCTTGGATTAAGTGCTATCTTTATAATTGCTTTAATATATGGAATTATTACTAAAAAAAGAGAAGTTAAAGTAATTAGTATAATCTTTAGTATTTTGTTAGTTTTTCCTGTCTTTGACTATATATTTAATGGGGGAATGTATCTAAATGGTAAAGCTTTTATACCAATGTTACCTCTTGCTATCCTCTTAATTAGTTATTTCCTTAAGAATATTTTTAATAATAAAAATAAGTTAAAGATTAGTATTATTATCTCTTTAATAGTTGTAGTTATTAATCTTCTTGTTTTTGTTTATAAGAGTGAGTACTTGTGTTTATTATTTGTATTTGATATGGTTCTTTTAATTATCTTTTTACTTATTAGTCTTAAGTTTAAAAAGAAGATGATTATATATATCTATCTTGGTATTGTTTCATTAATTATTGCTATTCCTACTAATTTTTCTGATATCTTTGTAACTAAAGAGTTTTATGATACTTTAGATTATGAAGAGACTAGTTCTAAAGTAAGACAAGTATTAGATAATGATAATAGTTTTTATAGAATGAGTGATCAAAGTGTTGAGTTAGATAAGTCTAATTATATTTATGATGTAGATTACTATACAGGTAGTATTTACTCTTCTTTATCTAATTCTTATTATAAAGATTTCTATAATAATTTAATTAATAATGAATTTATTTATAGAAGTTATGGAATGCTTACAGGTAATAATAATATTTTTTATAACTTTTATATGGGTAATAAGTATTTACTTAATAGTAGCAATAATATGTTAGGTTATGAGAGAATATCTGATGGTATTTATAGAAATGAAGATGTCCTACCTGTTGGTTATAGTACTAGTAAGATAATGAGTTTAGATGATTATAAGAGTCTTAATTATTTTGAGAAGTTAGATGCTTATTTGAATTATGCTATTGTTGATGGAGATTATAGTGATAGTTATGTTAAGAAGGTAAAAGACTATGTTCCTGATTATAATGTTTTAGAAAGTAAGAATTTAAGTATAGAAGAGGATAATGGTGAATATTTTATTAAAGCTTCTAAAGATAATAGGTTAGTTGTTAAGTTAAATAATGTTAGTGATAGTGATATTGTACTTTTAAGATTTAAGATGCTTTATAATAATAAGTGTAGTGAAGATGATTCTTATATTACTATTAATGGAGTGAGTAATAAGCTTAGTTGTAGAAGATGGAAGTATCATAATAATAATTATATGTTTGAATATTCTTTGAGTGGAGATACTTTAGAAATTACTTTTAGTGAGAGTAAGTTTAGATTAACTGACTTTGATATGACTTTATATGATTATAATGATTTAGTATCTATTAATGATGAAATATCTCCTTTTGTTATTGATAGAGATAAGACTAAAGGTGATGTTATAGAAGGTAATATTGATGTAAAAGATGATGGTTACTTTAAACTATCTATTCCTTATGATAAAGGTTTTGAGATATATGTAGATGATGAAAAGACTAATTATGAAGTTGTTAATAAAAGCTTTATTGGTTTTAATATTAGTAGAGGTAGTCATAATATAAAAATAGTTTATACGTCTCCTTTATTTAAAGAAGGTTTAGTTATATCTTGTGTTGGTTTAGTGTTGTTTATAGGAGCTGTTGTTTATTATAGAAAAAGAGAAAAATCTGTTGATTAATTGTATGCATTTATGATATATTGATTATGTGGAAAAAAATGTTAAATCATTTTTGCAAGGGGCCTATGGGAAAACGGAGGGCTCCCTATTTTTCTTTTGTAATAAATTATATTTGTTATAGACTTAAATCTTTTGCTTTGATAAAATGTTAATGGAGATGATTTGATGGAATTTATTGATAGAATAAAAATAAGAGTTAAAGATGATTTTAAGAAAATAGTTTTACCTGAATCTAATGATGTTAGAGTGTTAGAAGCTGCTTCTACCATAAAAAAAGAAGCTTTCGCTGATATTATTTTAATAGGTAAGGAAAGTGAAATAGAAAGTCTTGCTAAAGATAATAATATTGATATTAATGGGGTTACTATTATTGATCCTTTGACTTTTTGTGATAGTGAAAAGTTAATTAATGATTATTATGAACTTAGAAAGCATAAAGGTATTAGTTTAGATGATGCAAAAAATACTATTTTAAATGATTATGTTTATTTTGCTAATATGTTAGTTAAAGATGGATATGCTGATGGTATTGTCTCTGGAGCATGTCACAGTAGTGCTGATACTTTAAGACCTGCTTTACAGATAATTAAGACTAGTAAAGATACAAAAGTTGCTTCTGCTTTCTTTTTGATGGTTGTTCCTAATTGTGAATATGGTTCTAATGGAGTATTTGTTTATTCTGATTGTGGGATGATTCAAAATCCTAGTAGTGAAGAGTTAGTGGAAATTGGAATGATGAGTGCTAAGACGTTTAAATTATTGGTAGAAGAAGAGCCTGTAGTTGCCTTTCTTTCTCATTCTACTTTTGGTTCTTCTAAATGTGCTGACGTTGATAAGGTTGTAAGAGCGGTTGAGATGGCAAAGAAAGAATATCCTGATATTAATTTAGATGGAGAGTTACAATTTGATGCTGCTGTTGTTCCAGAGGTTGCTAAAAGTAAAGCACCTAATAGTAGTGTAGCAGGTAAAGCTAATGTATTAATTTTTCCAGATTTAGATGCAGGGAATATTGGTTATAAGATTACAGAAAGACTTGCTAAAGCGAAAGCATATGGTCCTGTTACACAAGGACTTGCTAAACCTGTTAATGATTTATCACGTGGATGTAATGCTAATGATATAGTAGGTGTTGTTGCAATAACTGCTTTACAAGCATTGAATAGTAAGTAGGTGTCTTATGAAGATAGTATCTTTTAATGTAGCAGGTTTTAGAGCTTGTTTAAAGAAAGGTTTTGAAGATTTCTTTAAAGAAAGTAATGCTGATATTTATTGTCTACAAGAAGTAAAAGCGATAGAGAGTGAGATACCCTTTAGACCAGATGAGTATAACTTTTATTTAAATACTGCCGATAAGAAAGGTTATTCTGGAGTAGCAGTTTATTCTAGGCTTAAACCTCTTGATGTGGCATATGGAATAGATGTTGATATACATGACCATGAGGGTAGAGTTATAACTTTAGAATATGATGACTTCTTCTTAGTTTGTGTATATGTTCCTAATGTCAAGAGAGACTTGTCAAGACTTTCCTATAGAATGATTTGGGAAGAAGATTTTCTTAAATATTTACAGAGTCTTGATAAGAAGAAACCTGTTATTGTTTGTGGAGATTTTAATGTTGCTCATAAGGAAATAGATCTTGCTAATCCTAAAGGTAATATTGGTAATGCAGGTTTTACTATTGAAGAACGTGATGCTTTTACAAGATTATTAGATGGTGGTTTTACTGATGTTTATCGTTATCTATATAAAGATAAAGCAGATGCTTATACTTGGTGGAGTTATATGGGGAAAGCTAGAGAGAAGAATATTGGTTGGAGAATTGACTATTTTTTAGTGTCAAATAGATTTATTGATAATGTAAAGGATATGAAAATAGACAGTGATGTGTTTGGAAGTGATCACTGTCCTATAGAGTTAGAAGTTAAGTAAGATAGTTGTTAATCAACTATTTTTTCTATGAAAGAATAACTTTGTATGTGCTATAATATTAATATAATGTTGTTTAGAGGAAGAAAGTGATACTAATGGATCAAGAGAAAATTGGTAAATTTATAAAGAAACTTAGGAAAGATAATAACTTAACCCAGGATGAACTTGCTAAAAAGTTAGGGGTTACTTATCAAGCAGTTAGTAAATGGGAAAATGGTAAGAGTATTCCTGATATTGCTATCCTTAAAACTATTAGTGAGTTATTTAATGTTAATATAGATGAATTGTTAGATGGAAGTGTTAAGAACAAGAAAAAATTAAATAAGAAAATACTTATTCCAATAACAGTTTTAGGTATTTGTGTAGCCCTTATTTTTGTATTTTTTGTCGTACATAAAGAAACTTATGAGTTTAAAGTATTAGAGACTGATTCTAATGATTTTGATGTCAGTGGTGTTTTAGCTTTTTCTTCTGATAAATCATCTATTTATATATCTAGTATTGACTATAATAATAGTGATGATGATACTGAATATAAAAGTTTAAGTTGTAATCTTTATGATGTTAATGGTGATGCTAAGACAAAGATTAGTAGTTGCGAAAGCGATAATAGGGATGTAGATACTCTTTCTGGTTTACTTAATAGTATTGATTTTACAGTTGATGATTATGCTAGTAGTTGTAAAATATTTAAAAATAACCAGTTAGTATTAGAGATAAATGCTACTAGTCTTGATGATAAGACTATTACTTATGAAGTTCCTTTAAGTTTTAATGATAATTGTTTTGACTCAACTAATAGTTGAGTTTTTTCAACTAGTGTTTTATTTACTTATAATAGTTTTATAATGTAAAATTAAGGTGAGTGGAGGAGATAGTATGAAGAAAAAGAAAATTGTTATAATAGTTATTGTTATTATTTTAATACTTGTTACTTTATGTTTACTTATTTTTAATAATATGAGTACTAATAGTAAAGAAGTAAAAGTTGTTAGTAGTCTAATTGAAAAGGAGAGTAAATTAGAGGATGACTTTCCTACAGAATTAAAAGATATAGATAATGCTGATGTAATAGTTAATCCTTATGAGATTTCACCTTTAACAGCATTAATTATCTTTAAGACTGATGAGGCAGTTAGTCCTAAAGTTACTATAGAAGGTGATGATGTACTTAGTACTTATGAATATACTTTTGATGAAGGAACTGAACATTATTTACCTATATATGGTCTTTATCCTGATAGAGATAATACTGTAGTTGTAGAATATGGTGATGTAAAAAAAGAATTTACTATTACTACTGAAGCATTACCAGATGATTTTATTTTACCTACTTCTGTTGATGCAGATAAAGATGAGTTAAGTAATGATTTATATTTCTTTACACCATCTAGTGATGGTTATACTTGTGCATATGATGTAAATGGAGATGTAAGATGGTATTTAACTATTAACTCTATTTGGGAGGTTAATAGACTTGATAATGGACATTTGATGTTAAGTACTGAAAGATTAGTTAATAGTCCTTATTATATGACTGGTTTATATGAGATGGATATGTTAGGAAAAATATATAAAGAATATAGTTTACCTGGGGGTTATCATCACGATTATTATGAGATGCCTAATGGTAATTTATTAGTTGCTAGTGATGACTTTACTAGTGGTGAAGGTACTGTAGAAGATTATATTGTAGAACTTGATAGAGAAACTGGTGAAGTTGTTAAGACTTTTGATTTAAAAGATATTTTAAATATGGAAGATGGTAAGAGTGAAAACTGGATAGAGTATGACTGGTTTCATAATAATTCTGTTTGGTATGATGAAGAAACTAATTCCATAACTTTATCTGGTAGACATCAAGATGCTGTTATTAATATAGATTATGATAGTGGTGATTTAAACTGGATAATAGGAGACTCTACTAACTGGAGCGAAGAATATCAGAAGTATTTCTTTACACCTGTTGGAGATGATTTTGAGTGGCAATGGAGTCAACATGCAGCGATGATTACTCCTGAAGGTTATGTATTTATCTTTGATAATGGTAATAATAAATCTAAAAATGAAGATGAGTATGTTCCTGCAGAAGACAGTTATTCTCGTGGGGTTATGTATAAGATAGATACAGATAAAATGACTATTGAGCAAGTATTTGAATATGGTAAAGAACGTGGTAGTGAATTTTATTCTCCATATATATCTGATGTTGATTATTTAGAAAGTGAGCATTATATAATTCATTCTGGTGGTATTGCTTATGTAGATGGAAAGAACTCTAATCAACCAGCAGGAATTAGTGGGGCAGACCGTTTAGTTAGTGATACTGTAGAATATAAAGATGGTGAGGTTATCTTTGAAATAGTTTTACCTACTAATAACTATAGAGTTGAAAAGATGAGCTTATATCCTGAAAATGAAAGTTTTAAGTTAAGTAAAGCAGAAAGGGTTGGTAGTTTAGGTGAGACTGAAGTTACTAACAGTGAGTTAGGTTTTATCTTAAATAGTAAAGATTTTAAAGATATAGAAGAAGAACATAATATTAGTATTACTAAAGAAGTTGATAGATTAGTATTTACTGGTAAGTTTAAAAGAGGTACTGATGTTAATGTTATTCTCTATAAAAATGGTACTAAAAATAATTATAATGTTTCTATAAGTAAAAGACCTTATACTGCTTTATGCGTTGATATATTTACAGAAGAAGAAACTAAAGAAGGTATTAGTGTTACTAAATATATTGATGAAGATGGACTTAGTGGAAAATACTCTATTTATGTAGAAGTAGATGGTACTATTTATAATACTAATAGTTATGTTGAATTTTAAAAATATAGAAAAAAATAGTTATCAGAAGTGTTTGCATAAATGTAATAATTATGATATGATGTATATGTAAGAAAAATTTTCATACAATATAAAAAGAGGAACACTTAATAATAGCATGTTGAGTGGCCTCGAATAATATAATTGCGTCGAGAACCACCTAAATCGTTGCTGAGTTAGGTGGCTTCTTCTATATTAAAGCAAGTGTTATGAATAGTAATATGAGATTTTGAAGAAATAATATAATCACTAGAGAAGAAATTAAGTAATCTTTCTTGTTCATATATTAGCCTCCTTTCTGAGGCCACACCCAACTATTAAATGTTCCTACATATAGAGTATCATATTAATTTCTATATAGCAAGAAAAAATGTAATAAATTAGTTACGAAAATTCGTAAATGTATTTCTATTTTTCTATATTGACTCTCTAGTTAACTGTAATGTTAAAGTAACAGTGAAAGGAGGAAAATATTATAGACAGAGATACTAAAATAAAGATAGTGCAACTTAAGATGCTTAAGATGTTATTATTGTTATTAAGAGATGAACTTGGAAGAGAAGATTATATTGTTAAGGAAACTGTAAAAGAAGAACAAAAGGTGTTAGTTTTGACAAAAAAGTTTAGAGGTAAATCTATTAAAGTTCTTTAAATTGTAGTATGATATTTATGAAAGGTACTGATGCTTATGCTGTATAGGATAGGTGAGTTTTCTAAACTTACGGGTATT
>CALVUX010000005.1 GCA_944363715.1 uncultured Bacilli bacterium | reverse complement strand
ACAAAATTATAAATCATTTGAAATATAAGACTTTTTATATAATACTTTCTATAATATTTTAGTTGCTATAACCTATATTATGTAAAGATTTACATAATATAGGTAACTATACATCTCAGTTTCTTGCTATCTTCTACCTTAATGACTTAGACCACTTTATTAAAGAAGAGTTAGGTTGTAAATACTATATTAGATATATGGACGATGGTATTATTTTAAATGGTAGTAAAGAAAGATTAAAAGATATTTTAAGAATATTAGAATCTATTATAAAAAGAGAATATCTATTAGAGTTTAATAATAAAACTAAAATATATAAAAGTACTGAAGGTTTTACTTTTCTAGGTATTAATTATAAAGTTAAGAACAATAAAATCTCTAGAAGAATTATTAGTAAAACTAGAAGAAGATTACTAAAGAAGAATATAAAATATTGTTTCAAATATGAAAAATAATGCTTGATTAATTATAACTATTATGATACATTAGTCATAGATGGGAGACTTGTATAAAAGATGGGGAAAAGGAGGTAGTGAAAAATTTTAAAAAAAGTATGAATTTTGTAAATTAATGGTACTTTTTAGGGGAAATTTTTAAATTTTGCCTAGCAAATTTACTAAATTGACTCCTGTTTTATAAGGGAATTTTAAAAATTGCCTTTTTGCAATGATTTATAGACTGTGCTATAAATATTGCAGAAAGGAGGAATTCCCTTGGCTATCACCAAAAAAAGATTCGAAGAAATAGTAAAAGAGTTAAAGAGAAAAGGAGAAGTTGTTCCTGCCACTTATGACTGTGTATATAAAGCTATTATGAGAAATTGTCCTAAGTATAGAGCAGATACTACATCTAACTTAACAAGTGTAACTAAAGAGTTAATATTAAATACTTATAAAGAAATGAATGCTGAGTATGTAATAGATAATGTTTTAGAAAAAGGTAAAGTATCAGATGTTTTATTTGAAGTAAAAGGTTACGTATTTAATTTTGAGTTTAATAATAGAAAATGGGACGGATTAATTGAGAGAAATGATGCTTATTTAGGTAAAGTAAAAAATGATTTGATAAGAAAAACAAAAAATTATGCAAGTTTACCTAAAGTAATACAGATAAATATTAATAACTTTTATTGTTTCTTAAGTAAAGAGAATCTTTTAGAGTTTAAATCAAGAGATAAGTATGGAATAATAGAAAGTGATAAATGGGGTAAAATCTATGTTAATTTAAAATTAATAAGAGAAAAGTATAATAGAGGATTAAATTTAAGTAAATTAGAAAAAGAACTAGTAATATTAACTTTAACAAAAGTTGATGAAATAGATGCGTTAGCGAAAGGAGACGAAGAACTTATGGAAGGTTGTGCTTTGGAATTAAAAAGATTAACTAATGATGCTTATACTATTGGACTATATGATGAAGAAGAGGAAAGAAGAAGAATAGAAAACAGTATAAAAATTACTGCTAAAGAACAAGGTCTTAAACAAGGTCTTAAACAAGGAATTAAACAAGGCTTTGAACAGGGTGCTAAAGAAAGAGAAAAATCTATTGCCAAGAATCTTCTTGAAATAGGAATACCTACAAACGATATAATTAAAGCGACAGGACTTTCTAAAAAACAAATAACAATGTTAATGTAAGGAGGAGAATGATATGGGAAGATATTTAAGTTGTGCTGTTGCTACATCAATGGTAATAGAAAAGAAAAATGATAAACCTATAGAAAAAGAAGAATTAAATAAATTAAAACAATCTGTTGGGAAAATATTTGATTTAGATTTATATAATGTTAAAGAAGAAGAAAACTTAATTAGTTTAGAGATGAAAAAGGATGTATTTAATGAAAATATCCATGATTTATGTAGGGAATTAAATAAATCTTTCTTTCTATTACATTTTACACTATACGACGATGAATACTGGGGTGCAGATAAACCTGATGAAGAATGGCCTATTTCTATAACAGAAATACCAAATAGTAATAAATATATGTTAGAGTTAGGAGAAAATGGTAATATTGATTTTAAAAGTAAAGATTTAAGTTGGCGTGGCTTTTCTCCACTATTAAGAAGAGAAATTCCAAATTGGCGAGATTATAATTTTTATATAGAAGGCATAATGCTATTTTTTGATGTAGATAAAGTAGACTTCGAAGATCAAACAGAGATAATATGTTTATTAAACTGGTTTAAGAAAGATTATTTTAAAACTAAATTAAGTGGTAGTATAGTATTTCATATAACCGATTAAAAAGCTTTTGTTCTTTTTAACTTATTAGTGTATAATAAGTAAAAGGAGAGATGATTTATGCTATTATTAGCTGTTAATTCTGGCAGTAGTACTTTAAAGTTTAGACTTTATGATATGCCAAGTGAAAAAGTAATTACAAAAGGAAGTTTTGAGAGAATTGGCTCTACTGATAGTGATTATACTATTAGAGTTAATGATGAGAAAATCTATAAGAAAGAAGAAATTGCAAATCATGAGAAAGCTGTTAATATTTTATTAACAGAACTTGTGGAAAAAGGTATTGTTAAGAAATTAGATGATATTAAAGCTGTTGGACATCGTGTTGTTCATGGAGGTGTTTTATATTCTCATTCTGTTGTTATTACAGAAAGAGTTCTAGATGAAATAGAGAGAATCAAAGACTTAGCACCTCTACATAATCCAGCTGCTATCATAGGTATAAAAGCTTTTTCTAAAGCTATACCTAATGCTACTATGGTTGCATGTTTTGATACAGCTTTTCATCAAACTATTGAGGAAAAAGAATTCTTATACTCAGTACCTTATGAATGGTATGTTAAATATGATGTTAGAAAGTATGGATTCCATGGGCTTTCTCATCAATATATAACTACTAGAATGAAAGAAATATTAGGACGTGATGGTAATTTAATTATCTGTCATATTGGTAATGGTGCCAGCATATCTGCAGTTAAAGAAGGTAAATGTATCGCTACATCTATGGGCTTTACTCCTAATGCTGGTATAATGATGGGTACCCGTAGTGGTGATATAGATTATAGTATTATAGGCTATATTATGAAAAAAACAGGTATGTCTTATGATGAAGTAGATAACCTATTAAATAAAAAGAGTGGTCTTGAAGGTATCGCTGGTATGAGTGATTTGAGAGATATAGATAGAGCCTTCATTGCCAAAGATAGTAAAGTAGTTCTTGCTATAGATATGTATACTGAACGTATTGCTGAATATATTGCTAAATACTTCTTAAAACTAGGTAAAGTAGATGCTATCATCTTTACAGCAGGTGGTGGTGAGAATGATCCTATTATTAGAAAAGAAGTACTTGATAAATTAAAACCACTTGGTGTAGAAGTTGATGAAAAACTAAATGAAGAAACAATTGTTAGAAAAGATAAAGAAGGCTTAATTACTACTAAAAAATCATCTATCGCTAGTTATGTGTTAGCGACAGATGAAGAACTTGTAATTGCTAAAGATACATATAACTTATCTAAATAATAAAGTAACTTGCTTATATAGCAAGTTCTTTTTATTATAACGAATTTTCGTAATGTGTTTTATAAAATAAAGGTCTCATTTGATTTACGAAAACTCGTAACATATTTTTAACATTATTTGCTTGACTTTCGAACATAAATACTATAGAGTAATAACCAATAACTAGTTATTTAAAATCTGTTTTTGGAGGATTAAGAAATGAATGAAGTTGTTACAAAAGAAGGTATTAAAATAGAGAATATGATTTATGAAATAAGAGGTAAGCAAGTAATGCTAGATAGTGACTTGGCAAGGCTTTACAAATGTAAAAATGGTACCAAAGAAATTAATCAAGCAGTAAGAAATAGTCCTGAAAAGTTTCCAGAACGCTTTAGCTTTGTTTTAAATGATTCAGAAATGGATGACTTGAGGTCAAAAATTTTGACCTCAAGTTTGAACAAGCATGGAGGCAGAAGATATAATATAAGAGTTTTTACAGAACAAGGAGTTGCCATGCTAGCAACAATACTTAGAACTAAAGTTGCTACTGAAATTAGTATACAGATAATGGATGCCTTTGTAACTATGAGAAAATATATCTCTACTAGTTTACTTGAACAAAACTACGTCAATAATATGCTATTAGAACATGAATATAAAATTAAATTGTTACAAGACTCATTTCAAAAAATAGAGGAAAAGAAGAGAGTTAATGAAATATATTTTAACGGACAAATATATGATGCTTATTCTAAAATACAAGAGATATTTAATAGTGCAAATAAGAGTCTTATAATAATAGATTCTTATGCAGATAATACAATATTAGGTATTATTAAAAGATTAAAGATAAAAGTAACAATTATAACTAAATCTAATAATCTTCTTACAAAACAAGATATTGCAAAATATAATAAACAGTACAATAATTTACAAGTTTACTATAATAATACCTTTCATGATAGGTATTTTATCTTAGATGATGAGATTATCTATCACTGTGGAGCCAGCATAAATAGAATAGGTTATAAAACATTTTCTATTACCTTAATAGGAGATGAAGATGTAAAAAACACTTTAATAAATAAAATAAAAGAAATAGATAAGGAGAACTAGTAAATAAGTGAGATAGTTTTAAAAGAAGATATTAAAAAATTTGAAGTCCCAATTTGGGACTTCAAGTTGGAATAACTATAAAGAAATTCGTAAACTACCTTATATTTTTACATAGTATGGTTAGTAGCAATACTTAGAACACCTGTTGCAGAGATTAGTATACAGATAATAGATTCTTTTGTAGTAATGAAAAAAATATATATATTAAATAATCTACAAAAACATTAATTAAGTAGTAAAAGATTTATTAATAAAATACTCAATACTTTTATTTTGAAGTCGCAAATTACGACCTCAAGTTATTATGCCTAAAAATATAAAATTAGATTTTAATCTAACAAATTATTGTAAATGGTAATATAAAAGTAGTATATTAATAACTAAAAAAAATAACAGGTACTCGCAAAATTTGCGAATACCACTAAATATGTCACAATAAAAATACGTAACTTATATTGTTAATTATTATAGTTTATATTTAATAACGGCTCTTATTATGAACTTTCTTGCCTAATACTTTGAAAAAATCCTAATCTATAGTATAATACTAGTAGATTTAAAGAAAGAAGGAATATATATGAAAATAATATCTATTAATGCAGGAAGTAGTTCTTTGAAGTTTAGTCTTTTTGATATGGATGATAAAAAAGTAATTGCCAGTGGACTATTTGAACGTATTGGTATAGATGGTAGTAGTTATACTATTAAATATAATGGAGAAAAAATTAAAACAGAAGCAGAACTAGCAACTCATACTGATGCTGTTAAAATTTTACTTGATAAATTAGTTACTCTTAATATTATTAAATCACTAGATGAAATTGATGGAGTAGGACATCGTTTAGTTCATGGTAAAGATAAGTATAAAGAGTCATGCTTAATAACAGATGAAGTAGTTAATGACCTAATCGCTTTTAAAGACTTTGCTCCACTTCATAACCCTGCTAATGTGCTAGGAATAGAAGCTTTTAGAGAAGTATTACCAAATGTTCCTATGGTAGGAGTATTTGATACAGCATTTCATCAAACTATGGATGAGGAAGCATACCTTTACCCAGTACCTTATTTCTGGTATAAAGCTCATGGTGTTAGAAAATATGGTTTTCATGGAACAAGTCATAGATATATCGCTAAAACCATTAGTGAAAAACTTGGTAGAGATGATTTAAGAATCATTAGTTGTCACGTTGGTAATGGTGGTTCTATTACTGCTATTAAAGATGGTAAATGTGTTGATACTTCTATGGGATTCACTCCTTTAGCAGGTATAATGATGGGAACACGAAGTGGTGATGTTGATCCTTCTATTATTACCTATGTTATGGAACAAGAAGGATTAAATGCTAAAGAAGTAATAGATGATTTAAATAAAAAATCAGGACTACTTGGACTTAGTGAAATAAGTAGTGATATGAGAGATATAGTAAGTGCTATGGATAGTGATGATGAAGAAAAGAAAGCTAAGGCAAGACGTGCTTTCCTTAAATATACAAGAACTGTTACTAACTATATCGCAGAGTATTATGTTTTACTAGGAGGAGCTGATGTTATCTGCTTTACAGCAGGACTTGGTGAAAATAGTGAACCATTTAGAAAGAAAGTTTGTGAAAACTTAGCATGCCTTGGTGTAAAACTAGATAGTGAAGCTAACAAAGTAATGGGAGAATTTAAAAAGATTAGTAGTGATGATTCTACTATCCCTGTTTATGTAGTTCCAACAGATGAGGAGCTTATGATCGCTCTAGATACCCTTAAATTAATTAGTTAGATTGGATGAAGTTATGTTTAAAAAAATATATAAAGAGATAAAAAAATATAATACAATTGTAATTGCAAGACATATAGGAGTAGATCCCGATGCCCTAGCTAGCCAACTTGCCTTAAAAGAATCTATTAAATTAACATTTCCTAATAAAAATGTTTATGCAATAGGTAATGGTTCTTCAAAGTTTTCCTATATGGGAAAATTAGATAAATTAGAAGACTTTGACAACTTTCTTCTAATAGTCTTAGATACCCCTGATAAAAAAAGAATAGACTATAAAGATTATAGTAAAGCAAGTATGACTATTAAAATAGATCATCATCCTTTTATAGAAGATTTTGGTGGAATAGAATACATAGATGATAGTGCTAGCAGTACATCTGAAATCTTGATGGAACTATTACTTAATACTAAGTTAAAATGTAATGGAGAGATAGCAAAACTTTTATACTATGGACTAGTATCAGACTCAAATAGATTCCTATTTGATAGTTCTACCTCTAAAACTTTTAATCTTGTAAGTACATACCTATCTAAATATCCTCTTAAACTATCAGATATTTATACAAATCTATATTTAAGGCCTTTAAAAGAAGTAAGATTAGAAGGATATATCTCTTTAAATATGAAAGTAACAGAAAATGGTGTTGCCTATATTATCTTAACTAATGACATTATTACTAAGTTTAAAGCCGATAGTGCCTCAGCAGGAAATATGATTAATAACTTTAACTTTATAGATGAAGTCTTAGTTTGGATTATCGTAACCGAAGATGTTAAAAATAATAATGTTCGTGTCAATATTAGAAGTAGAGGACCAGAGATTAATAAAATCGCCGAAAAATATAATGGTGGAGGTCACCCACAAGCAAGTGGAGCAAGACTATCATCGATTGATGAAGCCGAAGCCTTAATCTCTGATATTGATTATGCAACAGAAAACTATATAAAGAAAGAGATGAGTAAACATGAAAATAACTAGTGCCGAACTTAAGATTATGGCTACTCGTCGTAGTCAATATCCTGAAGATAGAAAATCAGAGTTTCTTTTAGTAGGACGTAGTAATGTTGGTAAAAGTAGTTTTATCAACACACTTTTAGGAAGAAAAAACCTTGCTAGAACTTCAGCTCATCCTGGAAAAACCCAAACTCTTAACTTCTATGAAGTAAATAAAGAGTTCTATCTAATAGATGTACCAGGATATGGTTATGCCGAAGTAAGTAAAAAAAGAAGAGAAAAATTTGGTAAAATGATAGAAGAATATTTAGAGACTAGAAAACAGTTAAAAAGAGTCTTTATGATTGTAGATTTTCGTCATAAACCAACTGAAGATGATGTCTTGATGTATAACTTCTTAAAATACTATAATCTTCCTGTAACAATCGTTGCTACTAAAGCCGATAAAATAGGAGCAAGTAAAAAAGATAAATGTAAAAAACAGATTACTGATACCCTTGATTTAGTAGTAGGAGATGATTTAGTAATTTTCTCAAGCGTAACTAAAGAAGGAAAAGATAAAGTAATGAAAACAATAGAAGACTTAAGCGTCGACACGATTTAAGTCTTTTTTCATACTCTATAATAGGTGAAGTTTCATGAAGTTAATAATAAAATCAGATACTTTATATTATTTAATATTACCAGTTAATTTAAAGAGTCTAACAGAAGAAGAAATAATATCTAAAATTAAACATATCTTTTTAAATTATAATCATAAATATCATCTATTAGAACCAGGATTTTACGAAGTAGATGTTTATCATCATAATATTGTAGGAACTATTTTGAAAGTAGAGAAAATAGACACCTTTGATTTCTCAGAAGAAGTGGATTTAAGAGTAGTTATTAAAGATAAAATAAAAGTATATTTAAACTTAATAGATGAAACAGACTTTCCAGAATTTAAAAGTAAAATAGATGTGGATACTCTAAGCCTAAAAGACTATTTGCATCTAATAGAACATTCTAATATTATTATAGACACAAAAAAAGTTCTCAGTTAGAGAACTATAGCAATCATGTTGTTAGAGCCTTTATTAACAACCTTAGTTAAGGTTTGTTGTAATTTATATCTAATATTATCTGGCATAGAATTAATCTTCGCTTGTATTCCTTCCTGTACAATATTATCTAAACTTCTACCAAATATTTCACTCTTCCATATCTCACTAGGATTATTTTCATAATCTCTCATTAAGTAATCAATTAACTCTTTACTTTGAACTTCACTACCAATAATAGGTTCAAAAGTAGAATTAACATCAACTCTAATCATATGAATAGATGGTGCGACAGCTTTAAGTTTAACTCCATATCTAGGACCTTGTTTAATAATCTCAGGTGTATCTAATTTCATATCAGAAAGCGTTGGAGTTGCAACACCATAACCAGTTTGTTTAACCATCTTTAAAGCATATTTAATCTGATCATATTCGCGTCTAGCTTCTTCATAATCTTGGAATAAAGATAAAAGTCCTGCTTTACTAGTAACATCTATCTTAATAATATCTCTTAAGACATCACTATATAAAGAACTAGGAGCCTCTAAATTAATAGTAACAATACCAGTAGAAGGATCTACATCAGATAAATAAGCTTTCTCAATTACTTCATTGCTTCTAAAGTGTTCTGTAATCTTTTCAATATCCCTTAACTTATCAACTTCCATAACACTTTCACGAATAACATCAATATATTTACGTTTAATCTCATTATTAGCATTTAAAATAGCAATCCACTCAGGCATATTAACTTTAACTTCTAAGACAGGAAACTCATATAAAGCTTCTCTTAATATAGAAATCATTTCTCTTTCATTCATTTGATCTACATTAATAGGTAAAACAGGAACATTATGTGCTTCTTTAATAGATTCAGCAAGTCTTTCAGTTTCAGGTAGAGTAGGATGAGTTGTATTAAGCACTACAATAAAAGGTTTACCAATCGCTTTTAATTCTTCAATAACTCTCTCTTCAGCTTCTAAATAATCACTTCTATTAAACTCACCAATAGAACCATCAGTAGTAACAACAATACCAATAGTAGAGTGATCCTTAATAACCTTCTCAGTACCAACTTCAGCAGCCTCTACAAAAGGAATCTCTTCATCATACCAAGGAGTCTTAACCATCCTTGGACCATTATCATCACTTGCCCCCTTAGCATTAGGAATAACATAACCAACACAATCAACTAATCTAATATTACAACTAAAATCATCAATATTAACTTTAGCAGCTTGATTAGGAATGAATTTAGGCTCTGTTGTCATAATAGTCTTACCCTGAGCACTTTGAGGAATCTCATCTAGTGTTCTTTTCTTTTCATATTCATCTTCAATATAAGGAACTACTAAAGTTTCCACCATTCTCTTAATAAAAGTACTCTTACCAGTTCTAACCGCTCCAACAACACCTAAATAAATATCACCACCACTTCTTAAAGCAATATTTTTAATAATTTCTGTTTTTTCCATAAACATCACAGCCTTCTTTCTTCTCTTATTCTAATAAATATTTATTCATAAAATTTGTTTTTATGAAAGAAAGGAGTAATTTTGGCTAATTTTTTAAACTATTTAGAAAAAAATCAAAAATCTTTTACTGAAGATTCATTTAATATTGTAGATAGTCTCATCTTAGCATATTTATCTTACTTACATTTTCCAAATACTAAAACCAAGTTAAAAGATTTGAGTGTTCTTAAGTCTGCAAAAACTAAAAAGAATAAAGAATTTATTAAAAGAGTTATAGCAAGTAATCGTTATAAAGATGTAGAACTATGCTTCTATGTAGAAGATACTAATGATTTAATAGAAAAACAGTTCTCTGCTGTAACTTTCTTACTTCCTGATAATACTATGTATATTTCATTTAGAGGAACAGATTCTACTCTTACAGGTTGGAAAGAAGATTTCAATATGTCTTTTATGTTACCAGTACCAGCCCAAAAAGAAGCCCTAAACTATGTAGAGAAGATAACTAAACTAATACCAAGAAAGTTCTATATAGGAGGGCACTCCAAAGGAGGTAATCTAGCAGTATATGCAGGGTGTAATTTATCTAATGATTTATCCTCTAGAATAATAAAGATATATTCTCATGATGGACCTGGATTTTTAAAGGAATTTTTAACTACTTCCAATTATCAAAGTGTTAAAGAAAAAATTGAGAAAATAGTACCATCATCATCTATTATAGGAATGCTTCTTTATACTAACGAACATTATAAGATAATAAAGAGTAGTGAAAAAGGTATATTAGAACATGACCCTTTCTCTTGGTTAGTTAAAGATAACAACTTCATAATCTTAAAGGATTTATCAGATGGTACTGCCTATACTAATAAAGTTATAAATGACTTTTTAAGTAGTCTTTCCAAAAAAGAAAGAGAAATCTTTATAGACTCTCTTTTTACAGTATTAAAATCAACTAACTTAACGACTCTAGATGAAATATCAAAAAACTTTATAATTAAGCTTCCTAATATTTTAATCGCTATTTATAAACTAGATGATGTTAATAAAAAGTATATTCTAAATACCATAAAAGCCTTAATCAAAAGTTGCCTTACTAATTTAAGTCTTTTAATACCTCTTGACTAATACCCGTAATTTCTACTATCTCATTATTAGATAAATTAGCTTTCTTAAGTTTTTTAGCAATTTCTATTTGCATCTCATACTCACCATCACTCTTTCCATCATCATAACCATTATTATAGCAATTGTTTTCAATCTCTTTGATATTTATATTTCTTTCCTCTTTAAGTTTTTTATCAAATATCCCTCTCATACAAAATCACGCTCAACTATCTTTATTTTAACAAGAGGTAAGTCAGTAATATCTTTAATAAAGTCATAAGAGAATTTTTTCTTAAGTAATTTTATACAGACAAGTATCTTCTCATCAAAACACCCATCATCAAAGCCTTCATCATAACCTGCTTTATAAGCTTGTTTTTTCAAGTCATCTTGATATTCTTTAATAAATTCATCATCATAAAGCATCTTTTCAAGCTGATGAACAACTTCCATCATAACTTCTTCACCATTAGCAATTTCTCTCATTTCTTCTAAACTATCAGCACCTAATAATGCCAACATAGCATCTTCTTTATTAGTACCATCATAACGAACACCTTTTAAAGGAGCAAGAAAGACATCACAGACTAAAGCCTCTTCTTTTTCTCCTTTATCATTGATATATTCTTTCTCATATTTTTTTACTATCGTGTTTTTATCTTCACTACACGCAAACTTATTAAAATTAATTACAACTCTTTTCATTTACAATAACCTCCTTACAGTAATTAATTAAATACTTTTCGAAAAGTGACTTTACCATAACACAAAGTAATATTTAGTGCAAAAAGAGAAAATTGTAAATTCACTCTAAAAACAGGGGTCAATTTATTAAATTCGCCTAGAGAAAATTAAAAATTGACCTCCAAAAATAGGGTCAATTTACAAAATTCATACTTTTTTTAAAAATTTAAAACATCTTATCTACATTATCAGGAACTTCATCTTGCATAATCGTTTTTATTATTTTATCTTTCTTCTCACTACTAACACTTTTACCAGTCATATTAGCAATCTCATCAACTACTTCTGAAAGTACTTTCTCATCTTTCATATTACCTTTCTGTAATTTGTCTGCTAACGATAAAATAGTATCTTTATTAACATTAGTCTTTTGTTCAACTTTCTTAAAAAAACTATCTCCAAACATAGAAAACCTCCTACTTCTATAGTATGAGGTTTTAATATTTTTGTTCCTATATATTTTATAATACATTTTTTAATCAGAATTATTCATTGCTTCTTCCCACTTTTCATCTGTCGTTGTACCTAAATAGACTTCTTCACTAAAGCAACCTTCCACTGCTTTACAATTAAATAGTTGTGATTCTTTTATAATGTGATTATTCTTATTGATAGTTTTAATTAAATAAACTTCTAATAAGTATAAAGCTGATAAAGAGACTAAAACATTGTATTGATTAGCATCTTCTATATTCCCTAATCTATCATGTTTAAGAGTAGTATAGGTTTTCCACCAATTTAAATGGGCGGAATTTTTCCACTCTTTAAAAGGAACTAATTTAATGTAGTTAGACATTTCTATATTTATCTTATCTTTATGAAGAAAGATATTTTTACTTTCTAATATTTGTTTATATTTAAAAATATTAGCTTGATGACTATCACTATTACCAGGTAAACCACACAAAACTTTCATAACAGAATCAATTTCGGAACATATTGACTGTATTAATCCGAAAAATTCAACAGAGTAGCACTTCTTATTTTTTTTATCAAGTGCTACATAACGGAAAGTATTAATAAAATTAGATTCCAAAGTTAAATAGTATTCCCAATAGTCTTCAACAAATTCTACTGCTGTCATAAAAATCATCTCCTTAAAAATTATAATTTACTTAAATAATAATTTTAAAAATACGTTTTTACCTTTTTGAACAATCAACGAATTATTTTCTAAATCATCTAATGTTATAACTCTAGTAATGTCATTTTCTCTTTTTCCATTAATTTTTATTCCATTTTGTTCAATAATTCTTTTAGCTTCTGATTTAGAAGATACTAATTCTATTTTTACTAGTAAATCTATCAAAGATAAATCTAAAGAGAATTTTTCTAAATCAACTATATTTATATCATTAGGAATTAAACCTTTAGCAATATTATGGTATCTTTCAACTGCTGGAGCAACAAATTCTTCTCCATGATACATTCTTATTATTTCCTTTCCAAATTCTTTATGAGCATTTACTATATCATCTTTAATCCACTGTTTATATGTATCAGTATTAATATCGGTTGTAAGTTGAAAGTATGTTTCTAAACATTCATCTGGTATCTTCATTGCCTTTTCAAACATAATAGCTGGTTCTTCATCGATTCCTATATAATTATCTAATGACTTACTCATCTTTTCTTTTCCATCAAGACCTACTAATAATGGAAATACTATTACATCTTGTGGAACTTGGTTATAATCTTTTTGTAATTCTCTACCTACCAATAAATTAAAAGTTTGGTCAGTCCCACCAATTTCAATATCAGCTTTAATAGCGACAGAGTCATATCCTTGCATTAAAGGATACATAAATTCATGTATTCCAATAGGTATATTATTTATAAATCTATTTTTAAAATCATCTCTTTCAAGTATTCTTGCAACAGTATATTTTCCTGTTAATTCTAGAACATCTTTAAAATTCATTTTACTTAACCATTCAGAATTATAAACAATCTTAGTTTTGTCTTTATCTAAAATTTTAGTTACCTGTTTAAAATATGTTTCTCCACTTTTACGAGTTTCTTCAAAAGTTAATTGAGGTCTAGTTTTATTTTTACCACTAGGGTCTCCAATCATGGCTGTAAAATCGCCTATAACAAAAATAATTTCATGTCCCATATCTTGCAACATTTTTAACACTCTTAAAGGAACTGTGTGTCCTAAATGTAAGTCAGGTCTTGAAGGGTCTGCACCAAACTTAATAACTAACTTTTCATCACTTTTTAATTTTTTTATTAATGAGTCCTCATTAAATGTTTGAACTGCTTTTCTTATAATAAGTTCTATTTGTTCATCTTTGCTCATTTTTTATTCCTCCTAAATAGTTTGTATAGTTAATTAAATTACAATCATCAAAGTAATAATAGTAATAGTCACTATCCATACAAACCACCTCCTTGAAATAAAAAAACGAACAATCATCCCAAAGGACGATTGCTCGTGGTACCACCTTTATTTGTAATAATAGTATATTACCTCTTATTGATAACGGATATTATCCGATTAAAATCATCATTTGTAATTCATTATTTTATTTTTGCTTATTTACACCAACCATAAGCTCTCTTTAAAATATTATAAAATAATTACTTCGAATGAATCGCTTTTTAATTAACTGGCTATATTATACAATAGTGTATGTAAAAAAGTCAAATTTGTATCAAACAATATAATTAACTATTCCTCTCTTGTTTTTCTAGCTTTTTTAAACACTTAGCTTTCCTTCTTCCAAACTCAAGTGACTTCTTATTAAACTCTTCTAAACTAATAAGTTTCTTCTGAAATCTATCATTTAAAATTTCTACCGCTCTATCAATTCCTTCTAACTCAGTTTTAGGATCAACTCTTCTAAATAACATAATTACTCTCCATTTCTATTTTTAAACTGAAGAACAATAGGAGTTCCTTCAAGTTCAAAATTCTCTCTTAATTTATTTTCTAAATATCTCTCATATGAGAAATGTACTAACCCCTTACTATTAACTCTAAAAGTAAACTTAGGAGGTTTTACTCCTGTTTGACTAACAAAATAAATCTTAAGTCTTTTACCTTTATAACTAGGAGCAGGGTTTAAACTATAAGCATCTTCTATAACTTCATTTAAAACACTAGTCTTAATCTCTCTACTAATATTTTCTTTTAGCTTTAAGACTTCAGGCATTAAAGTATGAATTCTTTTTTTAGTTAAAGCAGATAAGAAGACAACAGGAGCATAAGTTGCAAACTGAAATTCACTTCTAACTAATTTCTTAAACTCTGATATGTTAGCATTCTCCACTGCATCCCATTTATTTACAACTATAATTAAACCTTTACCACGTTCTATCGCATAACCTGCAATATGTTTATCATGTTCTTTAATACCATCTTCTGCATCAATTACTAAAAGACATATATCACTCTTATCAATAGAATTCATTGACCTAAATAAACTATATTTCTCAACACTCTCATAAACTTTACCTTTTTTTCTCATTCCTGCTGTATCAATTAAAACAAACTCTTCATCATGATATTTAAAGATAGTATTAATAGAATCTCTTGTTGTCCCTGCTACATCACTAACAACGACTCTATCTTCATTTAAAATAGCATTAGTTAAAGAACTCTTACCAACATTAGGTCTACCTATAATTGCAATTTTTAATCTATCATCTTCATCATTTTCTTCTTTAGTTTTAAAATCCATTGTTACTTCATCCATAAGTTCAATATAACCAGTATTATGAATTGCACTAATAGGAATATAATTATCAAACCCAAGTTCATAAAAGTCATAAATATTATCATAACTATCTTTATTATCCATCTTATTAATCGCTACAATAATTTTTTTATTACTTTTCCTTAAAATATCTCTAACAACTAAATCATTACTAGTAATACCATCCTTAGCATCCACAACAAAGATAACAACATCCGCTTCATTAATAGCAATTTCCGCTTGCATCTTTATCTCATCATTAAACTTTTCATCACCTAGGTCAATTCCTCCAGTATCAACTAAATAAAAAGGTTTATTTAAATAACTAACTTCTTCATAGAGCCTATCTCTTGTAACCCCTGGAGTATCTTCTATAATAGCAATACGACTACCAGCAATTTTATTAAATAAAGTACTTTTACCTACATTAGGTCTTCCCACAATCGCTACAATTGGTAATTTCATAGATTAACACCTCTTTTCATATTTCATATTGTATCATATCTTTACACAAAATAAAATATCCTCTATAATTATATAAAAGGAGTAAGTGTATGTTAAAAAGAATTAAAAACTTTCAAAAAAGATTAGTAGAATACTATAAAGAGGAAGAAAATAAGAAAGTAGCAATTTTTTATACAATTTTAAGACTACTAGTTATTCTCTGTTTAATAAGAGAAATATTTATGGGAAACTATCATAACGTCTTCTTATGTATTTTAACTTTAATATTATTTGTAATTCCTTTTTTTATTGAAGATAAGTTCAAAGTAAGTATTCCTAATGTTTTAGAAATAATCATTCTTCTATTCATATTTTCAGCTGAAATATTAGGAGAGATTCAAAACTTCTATAATATTATTCCCAACTGGGATATGATTCTTCACACTCTTAATGGGTTCCTAGCAGCCGCGATAGGCTTTTCTCTAATTGATATTTTAAATAGTACTGATAAATTTCATATTAAAATGAGTCCTATCTTTGTTGCATTAGTATCATTTTGTTTTTCTATGACTGTAGGAGTAGCATGGGAATTCTTTGAATATACCGCTGATAGTCTGTTAAGTACTGATATGCAGAAAGATACAGTTGTAAATAAAATATCATCAGTTAATTTAACAAATGCCAATGCTTTTGATCCTAAAATTATTACAGGTATAGATGATACTTCAATTCATTATGGTAATGACACTATAACAATATCTGATGGTTATCTTGATATAGGATTAATTGATACTATGGAAGATTTAATAGTTAATTTTATAGGAGCGGTAACTTTCTCTATCCTAGGTTACTTCTATATTAAAAAACGAGATAAATATAAAGGAATAGAACACTTTATTCCTAAAAAGAAAAAAGCTTAAGAGTAAAATCTTAAACTTTTTTACTTAAAAACATCTTTTTTTAGTTCGACAATATCAGAGATATCACATTCTAAATAACTACAAAGTCTTTCCAAAACATTGATATCTAGTCTAGTTAAATCACCATCTATATATCTTGTAATAACTTTATAATCAGTCTCTGTGTCTTGGCTAAGTTTATTTTTACTTATCTTCCTCTTAGCAAGTATATTGCCGAGTTTGAAGTAAAAAGCACTGTCGCCAATTCTAACCTCAATACCATCTTTATTCATTTTATCGCCCTCAAACTAATTTTAACAATAACCATGGCTATACGACTACTGGTTATATGACTAATAATAGTATTGGTAAAAAAGATTAAATTATGTATAATAGTTGATAATAATCCTTAAGTCTTATATAATTAAATTAAGGAAGTGACAAATATGTTTATAGGTTTAATTTTTATTTTAATAGGAGCTTTATTTTTAATATCAATAATTGCACCAGAATTCAATATTGATTTTTCTTATTTAATACCTTTAGTTTTAATGGCATCATCTCTATACTATATTATAAAAGGTAAGAAATTTACTCTTGCAAACACAACTGTTTTATATATTGGTATTTGGTTTTTATTAGAAGAATTAAATATTATTAAAGATCCTCTAGATAATGCATTTTTCCCTATTCTTTTAATAATCATAGGAATATTTATTGTAATAGAGAGTCTGAAAGTAAAAAAAGTATTTAAAAGAAAAGATAATAATCTAAAAAACTATTATGGTATCTTTAGTGGCCTAGAAGAAAGAATAACAGATACTAATTTTAAAGGTGCTAATATTTATAGTATCTTTGGAGGAGTAGATTTAGATTTAAGAGGAGTAGATTTAAAAGAAGATATAACTATTAATGCTTATTCTATTTTTGGAGGAACTAGTATTTTTGTAAATGATAATTTTAAAGTGAAATTTAATTCTTTCTCACTATTTGGAGGCAATGAAAATAAAGCAGTCACAACCGATAAAAAGAAGGTTTCAACTTTAACAATTAACTGTATATCAATCTTTGGTGGAACAGAGGTTAAGTAATAATCTTACAAATTAGTAAGATTATTTTTCTTGTCAAAAAGAGAAGATGTTAGTATCATTAATATGAAGGTGATAATATGCAAGTAACAATTTTAGGAACAGGAGCCTTTGGTCTTGCTCTTGGAAATTTATTACATGAAAAAAGTAAAGCCGATATTGTCTTTTGGACGGCATTTGAAGAAGAATATTTAGAAATAACTAATAATAACACTTATGATAGAGTCTTAACTGGAATAGAATTGGCTTCTAATCTAGATGTTACCATGGATTTGAGTATTGCTTTAAATAATTCAGATTTAATTATTGTAGCGGTTCCATGTAATCATGTAAGAGAGGTCCTAACAAGGATTAAAGACTATCTAAATGATAATAGTAGAGTAATATTAGTATCTAAGGGTCTTGAAAAGAATACAGATTTATTAATGACAGAAATTTATGAAGAGTTAGGTTTAAAAGGACAAGTATCATATCTTGCAGGACCAACTTTTGCCAAAGAACTTATCATTAATAGTAAAGCAGGATTAACACTTGGTAGTAAAGATGAAAAGACTAAAGAGTTAATGTTAAAACTATTTAAAGATACTAACGTTGAAATAGAAGTAATAGACGATTATATCGGATTAGAACTATATGGTGTTATTAAAAATGTTTTAGCAATACTAATGGGAAGTATTAATAGTAAATATAGGGGTGACTCTACTAATGCTTATTACTTAACAAAAATATATAACTTTGCTAAAGACTTAGTAATTAAACTAGGAGGAAAAGAGAGTACTTCTACTTGTTATGGTGCCCTAGGAGATATTTTACTAACTTGTAACAGTAAAACTAGTCGTAACTATAGTTATGGAGTTTTACTATATACTAATAAGAATGAAGCTGATGTTTATAAGAAACATTATACAGTTGAAGGAAGTATTGCCATTACCTCTTTAACAAAACTATTAAAAAAGAATAATCAAACTTCTCCTTTTATAGAAAAACTAACTGAATATTTTAATGGTACTATTAGTCTTGATGAAGTATTAGAATTATTCTAGGAGAATTTATGGAAGTATATTTAGAATCAATAAAAACAGCTTTCCTTATTTTTCCCTTTCTAGCATTCTTAATAACTCTACCATATCTATTATTACAATATCATAAGTACGGCTCAGTACCTTTAATTAGAAGTAGTATTGTCTATACTTTTATTCTATATCTTTTAACCGCTTACTTTCTTGTAATATTACCTCTACCTAGTAAAGAAGAAGTATTAATGATGCCAACTAAAGTTCCCCAGTTAATACCATTTACCTTTATAGGTGACTTTATAGAGGCCTTTAAAGAGACAAGTGGAGTTTTATCTTTCCTAAAATCTCCCATAGTTTATACAAAACTCTTTAATATTGCAATTACCATTCCCTTTGGAATCTACTTAAGATATTACTTTAAGAAAAAATGGTATACTACTATCATTTATACATTTTTATTAAGTCTATACTTTGAAATAACTCAGCTTACAGGTCTTTATGGCCTTTATCCAAAAGCATATCGTCTTTTTGATGTTGATGATTTAATAATTAATACCTTAGGAGGACTAATAGGTTATCTAATTACGCCAATTGTTACTATATTTTTACCAGATAGAGACAAAATAGATAAACTATCTTATAAAAGAGGTAAAGTAGTCTCAATTTATAGACGCTTTCTAGCTTTTCTAATAGATATCTTTATCTTTGCGACTATAATGTTCATAATGCTTGCTTTATTAAACTTTAATGACTTTGTGTTACCTTTAATAATAATGACAGCAATTTATTATGTAATTTTACCTACTATAACTTCCCTTACTTTAGGAAAATACCTTGTCAAAATAAAATTAGAAAGTAAAAACAAACATAAACACCTATCTATATTTATAAGACAAGTAATACTTTACTTTGGAATTGTCTTTGGCCCAATTATTTTTATAGAATTAAATCATTATATTAACGGCCTTATAACATTATTTTACATTTTATTTGCAATATATGCTTATTTCGAAATATTTTTAAAATTCTTTGGTCGTAAAAAGCCTTTAATATATGAAAGATTAACTAAAACAGAAAACATAAGTACAGTCTATTATATAGACCATGAGGAAAATGAACCTAGTCAAGATACTAAAAGTGTGATAAACTATAACAAAGAGGAGGTTAAAGATGAAAGTAGAAATTAAAAAAGTAATTTGGCCATCTTTGCTTAGTTCAATATTTTTATTACTACTAGGATTATTATTATTCTTTAAATCAAGTGAGACATTAGTAGGTATATCTTATTTAGTAGGCGGTGTCCTAATAGCATTAGGTGTTATTGCCATAATAAACTTTTTAAGAAATGGTTCTAGAGATATTTTTGTACAATTAAATATAGTCTATGGTATTGTAAGTATAATAGCAGGAATATTTTTAGTAACAGTACCAGAGTTTATTGGTAGTATTATCCCGATAGTTGTTGGAATTGCTGTTATTATAAGTAGTTCTTTCAAAGTACAACAGGCTCTTGTATTGAAAAATTTAGATAACAAATATTTCTTACCATCATTAATAATGGCTATAGTATGTTTAGTTTGTGGAGTAGTAATATTATTTAATCCCTTTACAAGTGCTGTGGTAGTTACCCAAATTATTGGCCTTTTTATGATAATTTATGCTATTTTAGATATAATTAATAGTTTCATATTAAGAAAAAGTAGTAATATTAGCGTAGAAATAAGTACTAATAGAAAAGAGCCTAGAAATAAAAAAACAAAGACTGCAAAAGTTGTTAAAGAAGTAGATAGAGAAGATGAGTGATAAAATGCAAATTCTAAATTTAAAAGACACATTAGATGATTTAACAGTAAAAATAAATGATTTTTTATCTAAGTATATATCTGATCCTGTCTTTCTAGTAGCTCTTGCTATAATATTATTGTTAATAGGATGTTGGGGTATAAAATATTTTGGAAGGAAGTAAGTGCAGCATCACTTGCTTCTTTTAATTGATAAAGGAGGTGTTAAAGTGGAAAAATTAAAAATAGGGCATAAGTATCAAATACATAGTTATAAACATAATGGACAAATCTATAAAGCATGGGATGAAGCGACACTCTTAAATTTTGATTTCAAAAAAGGAATCTTAATCTTTGCTAATAATTGCACAACCGTTACAGAAAAAGATGGTCATACATGGAAAACGAAAGAACCAGCGATTTTATATTTCTTTTTAAATAGGTGGTACAACATCATTGGTCAATATAAAGGAAGAGGCATATGTTATTACTGTAATATGGCAAGTCCCATAATAATAGAAGATAATACAATAAAATATATTGATTATGATTTAGATGTCAAAGTTTTTTCAAGTGGAGCCTTTAAAGTAGTAGATAAAAACGAATATAACTATCATAAAAACAAATTTAAATATCCAAAAGAAATAGATTACATAATAAAAGAACAACTAAATGATTTAATAAATGAAATCAGAATTAAAAAGAATTATTTTAATAATAATGATATAGATAGATGGGTAAAATATTACTTATATTTAGAAAGCAATAAAAAAATTAAAAAAAATAAAAAAAAGTGTTGACAGGAATAAGCAGCTCTGATATATTAGAAAACGTCACTGAAATTTAGAACTAATTACGAGTCAAAAAAAACAAAAAAATAAAAAAAAGTATTGACAAAAAAGTTTTAAATTGATATAGTGGAGGAGCGTTGACATTAATTGTCAGTGTCAAATATACCGAAGAGAAAAGTCGGCAAAAAAATAAAAAAAAGTGTTGACAAAACAGAAACAATTTGGTATATTAAAAACGCAGCTTGAGAAAAAGCAAAAATGTTCTTTGAAAACTAAGCAAAACGTCAATTTTGAGTTGTCGGGATTAAATTATAATAATTAAACTTTTAAATATTTTTTATTGAGAGTTTGATCCTAGCTCAGGATGAACGCTGGCGGCATGCCTAAGACATGCAAGTCGAACGAAGTGGCCCAATGAAGATGAAGTGCTTGCACTGATTCGGATTTGGATTCCCACTTAGTGGCGAAAGGGTGAGTAACACGTGGGTTATCTGCCTTCGAGTCTGGAATAACAGTTAGAAATGATTGCTAATGCCGGATGATATATGTTTGGATACGTCCTTATATATTAAAAGGAGCCTTTAAAGCTTCGCTTGAAGATGAGCCTGCGCCGTATTAGCTTGTTGGTGAGGTAATGGCTTACCAAGGCGACGATGCGTAGCCGACCTGAGAGGGTGATCGGCCACACTGGGACTGAGACACGGCCCAGACTCCTACGGGAGACAGCAGTTAGGAATATTCGTCAATGGAGGAAACTCTGAACGAGCAATGCCGCGTGAAGGATGACGGTCCTTTGGATTGTAAACTTCTGTTGTTAGGAACGAACAACCTAAGTAGGAAATGACTTAGGCCTGACGGTACCTTTCAAGAAAGCTCCGGCTAACTACGTGCCAGCAGCCGCGGTAATACGTAGGGAGCGAGCGTTATCCGGATTCATTGGGTGTAAAGCGTGTGTAGGCGGTTTCTTAAGTCAGTAGTCTAAGCCTGGAGCTTAACTCCAGTTCGCTACTGAAACTGAGTTACTTGAGTATGGTAGAGGCAAGTGGAATTTCTAGTGTAGCGGTGGAATGCGTAGATATTAGAAGGAACACCAGTGGCGAAGGCGGCTTGCTGGGCCATCACTGACGCTGAGACACGAAAGCGTGGGGAGCAAATAGGATTAGATACCCTAGTAGTCCACGCCGTAAACGATGGATACTAAGTGTCGGAAGTTTTCGGTGCTGAAGTTAACACATTAAGTATCCCACCTGAGTAGTACGGTCGCAAGGCTGAAACTCAAAGGAATTGACGGGCACCCGCACAAGCGGTGGAGCATGCTGTTTAATTCGATGCTACGCGAAGAACCTTACCTAGACTTGACATCCCGCTGACCGCTCTAGAAATAGAGTTTTCCCTTCGGGGACAGCGGTGACAGGTGGTGCATGGTTGTCGTCAGCTCGTGTCGTGAGATGTTGGGTTAAGTCCCGCAACGAGCGCAACCCTTATCTTTAATTGCTAACATTCAGTTGAGAACCTTAAAGAGACTGCCGGTGACAAACCGGAGGAAGGTGGGGATGACGTCAAATCATCATGCCCCTTACGTCTAGGGCTACAGGCGTGCTACAATGGCTGGTATAATAAGACGCAATACCGCGAGGTGGAGCAAATCTCCAAAGCCAGTCCCAGTCCGGATTGGAGTCTGCAACTCGACTCCATGAAGTTGGAATCGCTAGTAATCCCGAATCAGAATGTCGGGGTGAATACGTTCCCGGGTGTTGTACACACCGCCCGTCACGCCATGGGAGTCGATAATACCCGAAGCTGGTAGCCTAACCTTTTAGGAGGGGGCCATCGAAGGTAGGATCGGCGACTGGGGTGAAGTCGTAACAAGGTATCCCTACCGGAAGGTGGGGATGGATCACCTCCTTTCTAAGGAGTATATTTCCTTAACTGACAACGAATTAAATTGACAAGTTTTGCTTGGTTTTGAGAGAATATTTTCTCTCAGGAAATAGTTCTTTGAAAACTAGATATTGTGGTTATATTAAATCACGAGCATTTAATATAACAAGTAACTATATTTATTAAGTGTATAGTTATTTAAATCTCATCAAATTAGGATAGTAATATCAACAAATGGTGGTTAAATTAGTAAGGGCGCATGGCGGATGCCTTGGCACTAGAAGCTGATGAAGGACGTGACGAACAACGATATGCTTCGGGGAGCTGTATGTACGCTTCGATCCGGAGATTTCCGAATGGGGGAACCCAGCAGTGGTAATTCACTGTTATCCTAACATGAATACATAGTGTTAGAGAGAGCAACCCGGTGAACTGAAACATCTAAGTAGCCGGAGGAAGAGAAAGAAAAATCGATTCCCTTAGTAGTGGCGAGCGAAAGGGGAAGAGCCCAAACCAGATTCGTCTGGGGTTGTAGGACTCCTGTATGAGAGTAAAAAAATGATTGTATAGTAGAACACATTGGAAAGTGTGGCCATAGTAGGTGATAGCCCTGTATACGAAATACTTTCATCTCTCTGGAGTATCCTGAGTACGGCGGGGCACGTGAAACCTTGTCGGAATCCGCGGGGACCATCCCGTAAGGCTAAATACTCTCTAGTGACCGATAGTGAACAAGTACCGTGAGGGAAAGGTGAAAAGAACCCCGGAAGGGGAGTGAAATAGAATACTGAAACCATGTGCTTACAAAAAGTCAGAGCCCGTTAATGGGTGATGGCGTGCCTTTTGCAGAATGAACCGGCGAGTTAATGTTGCATGCGAGGTTAAGTAGAAGATACGGAGCCGAAGCGAAAGCGAGTCTTAATAGGGCGATTTAGTATGCAGTATTAGACCCGAAACCGAGTGATCTAGCCATGAGCAGGTTGAAGTTCAGGTAAAACTGAATGGAGGACCGAACCGACGTACCCGGAAACGTGCGCGGATGACTTGTGGCTAGCGGTGAAATTCCAATCGAACTCGGATATAGCTGGTTCTCCCCGAAATAGGTTTAGGCCTAGCCTTGAGATTTAGCACCGTGGAGGTAGAGCACTGAATATACGATGGCCCCACCTAGGGGTACTGAGTGTAATCAAACTCCGAATGCCACGGCTGTATACTCAGGAGTCAGCGTATGGGTGATAACGTCCATGCGCGAAAGGAAAAGAGTCCAGATCGCCAATTAAGGTCCCAAAATCTGTACTAAGTGGGAAAGGATGTGGAGTTGTCAAAACAGCTAGGAGGTTGGCTTAGAAGCAGCCATCCTTTAAAGAGTGCGTAATAGCTCACTAGTCGAGTGACACTGCGCCGAAGATGTACCGGGGCTAAGTACAGTACCGAAATTGCGGATTTACATTTTATGTAAGTGGTAGGGGAGCGTTCCAAGGGCACTGAAGGTTGACCGTAAGGACAGCTGGAGCGCTTGGAAGTGAGAATGCCGGTGTGAGTAGCGCAAGATGGGTGAGAATCCCATCCACCGTTTGCCTAAGGTTTCCTGGGCCAGGTTCGTCCTCCCAGGGTTAGTCGGGACCTAAGACGAGGCCGAGAGGCGTAGCCGATGGACAACAGGTTTATATTCCTGTACTATCTATATGACTGATGGAGTGACGGAGAAGGATAGGAAGAGCCAGTTATTGGATTCTGGTCTAAGCACAAAGGCTGATAAGTAGGGAAATCCGTTTATCGAATAAAGCTGAAGTGTGATGGTGAAGCTACTTGTAGTGAAATCTTCTGACTCCATGCTTCCAAGAAAAGCTTCTAGGGTTAATCATATAGGTACCCGTACCGAGAACCGACACAGGTGGGCAAGGAGAGTATCCTAAGGTGAGCGAGAGAACTATGGTTAAGGAACTCGGCAAAATAACCCCGTAACTTCGGGATAAGGGGTGGTCATTAACGTGACCGGCACTAAAGACGCCCAGGCAACTGTTTACCAAAAACACAGGTCTCTGCTAAGTCGTAAGACGATGTATAGGGGCTGACACCTGCCCAGTGCTGGAAGGTTAAGAGGAGTGCTTAGATAGACTTTTAGTCGATGATTCGAAGGTACGAATTGAAGCCCCAGTGAACGGCGGCCGTAACTATAACGGTCCTAAGGTAGCGAAATTCCTTGTCAGGTAAGTTCTGACCCGCACGAAAGGTGTAATGATCTGGGCACTGTCTCAACCATAGACTCGGTGAAATCTTAATACCTGTGAAAATGCAGGTTACCCGCAACAGGACGGGAAGACCCCATGGAGCTTTACTGTAGCTTGATATTGGAGTTCGGTGTATTTTGTAGAGGATAGGTGGGAGACGTTGAGACTAGGACGCCAGTTCTAGAGGAGTCATCCTTGGAATACCACCCTTAATACGCTGGATTTCTAACCTAGGACCGTGATCCGGTTCAGGGACAGTGTCTGGTGGGCAGTTTGACTGGGGCGGTCGCCTCCTAAAGAGTAACGGAGGCGCTCAAAGGTTCCCTCAGAATGTTTGGAAATCATTCTAAGAGCGTAAAGGTATAAGGGAGCTTGACTGCGAGACCTACAAGTCAAGCAGATACGAAAGTAGGACTTAGTGATCAGACGATGCAGTATGGAATGGTCGTCGCTTAACGGATAAAAGTTACCCTGGGGATAACAGGCTGATACCACCCAATAGTTCACATAGACGGTGGTGTTTGGCACCTCGATGTCGGCTCGTCACATCCTGGAGGTGAAGTCGCTTCCAAGGGTTGGGCTGTTCGCCCATTAAAGTGGCACGCGAGCTGGGTTCAGAACGTCGTGAGACAGTTCGGTCCCTATCCGTTGTGGGCGTAGGAAAATTGAAGAGAGCTATCCTTAGTACGAGAGGACCGGGATGGACCAACCTCTGGTGTATCTGTTGTAACGCCAGTTGCAGTGCAGAGTAGCTATGTTGGGAATGGATAACCGCTGAAAGCATCTAAGCGGGAAGCCAACTTTAAGATGAGTTTTCCCATATTTTATATAGTAAGATCCCAGAAAGACTATCTGGTTGATAGGCTGGAGGTGGAAGCATGGCGACATGTTGAGCTGACCAGTACTAATAGATCGAGGATTTAACCCTATTTAATAAATTTGATGAACACAATATCTATGTTTTCAGAGAATTATTTCTCTATATTTTAGTAAGTAACGATAGCAGAGTGGGTACACCTGTTCCCATCCCGAACACAGAAGTTAAGCACTCTAACGCCGACGATAGTGTATGCGAAAATAGGAAGTTGCTTACTATTTTTTTTGTTTATAAAAGACTTTTCTTAAATGATTAGTCTTTTTCTTTTGTATGCATTATTGACATAAAGTAATATTATGTTAAAATTATTATTAAGAATAAGATTATTAATTTTGATAATGGAGGATATATGGATAAAATTAAAGCGCCTGATATTAAAAGTGGTATTACAGAAGGAATAAAAGTTGGGAAAAATGTTGCCAATGAAGTAGCAAATATTAACCAAGGAACAGTAGAAAATTATGATTTAGATGTTACACAAAATAATGAAGTAGCTGCTGAAATAGTTGAAGTCATTCCCGATTTATACCAAAATGTTATTATAGCCACTCAAGAAGAACTTGGAAATAGTGCTAATTTAGAGCAATTATCTAATGCTTTTACTACTTTGTTAGGAGAAAATGGAATTAGTAAAATAGCATCTAGTGCAGAAGCTGCCACTAATGGTAACTTTATAGAATCTGCTAATATTCAAACATCATATTGGACAGACAAACCTTTGAAATTTGAATTACAAGAAAATGGCTCATATCTAATTTTACAATTGAACGAAGATGGTAATTATACAGCAATGGGATATACAACTGCAGAAGCTGCAACAGAGTATCTCAATGGTTTAAGAAATATAGTAGATAGTAACGGAGATAAAAATTTAAATATAGATAATAGTGAGCAACCATCTTTTAACAAAACAGATACTTACTACATAACATCTAATCAATTAAACGATACTGTTAGAAAAGAAATAATGGAATATGCTGATGCTGACATAATGGACAAAGGAAATAAAGAAGAAATATATAATAATATGTCAGAACAAGCTAAAGCTATAATAGACGGAAAAATTAAAGTTTTAACACCTACAGAAAATTTAAAAGAAATATTAGATAGAGAAATGGATATTGTCATTCCTGAAAATGCACGTGTAAAAATTGATGGCGATTATATAGTAGGATTAGAAGGAAAAACATTAAAATACGACCAAGAAGACAACGTATATAAGGTAGAAGGAAACACTGCTAGAATTGGTGGTGCAAAATATTCTAAAGTAGAAATGTTATCATTAGAAATCACTGAAACAAAAGGATAATATATAATTGCTAAATACGAAGACTTTTTTAACACTCAAGTCTTTTTTTGTTATACTAATAGTGGGGTGTTATTTATGAATATATATAAACAACTAAATGAAGTTATAGATTACTTAGAAAATAATCTAAAGGAAAAATAGACTATAATAAAACTGCAAAAATACTAGGTACTAATCTTTATATTGCAGAACAACTATTTAAACTTTTGACAGGAATTACAATGAAAGAATATGTAAGATATAGGAGATTAACCTTAGCAGCGAAAGATTTACGTAATAACATGAAAGTAATTGATGTCGCTAACACCTATGGCTACACAAATCCTTCATCATTTACAAGAAGTTTTATATCTTTTCATAATGTAACACCAAAAGAAGTTAAGAATGTTAAAGTATCTAAAATTTATCCTGTACTACATTTTAAATCTAATTTTACAAATACAAACGATATAAAATATAAGATTGAGGATAATAAAAAATTTACTTTATACACTTTAAAACAATTATTTCCTATCAATAACAATTCTAATATTATTTAAAACTATTGGAAGTGTATAAAAGAAAAAAATAAAGAATTTAATAATACTAAAAAACGTTATGGAATATCAGAACTTATAAAAAATAATACTGAAGAATTTTATTATCATGTGGGGTTAGAAGAAAAATGGGATAATGCTTCAAGATTTACTATATCTTCATCAAGTTGGTTTGTAATTACAACCTCCTCGTTTAAGGCTCTTGATATTAATAACTATATAAATAATACAGAAGATATCTACTTACCAAGTCTAAACTATAAATTGAAAGAAAAAAACTATCTTGAAATATATTATGATAATTATGTAGAAATTTGGTTTCCTTTAACATGACATTTTTCATTGTATAAAAGTAAAGATTTAAATAAATTAAACCTCTATAATAAATATGGAGGTTATTATTATGAATGAAGAAATGTTAAAGTTTTATTTAAAAACAAGTATGTATACTAATTATGAACCATGTAAAGAGTACTATAAAAGTTTACCGGATGATATGGAAGAGTTAACAGAATTAATTTTATCTCAAACAATTCATAGAACTGAATTAAGGAGAAGTAGAAAAGAACAATTAGAGAAGGGTAAAAGCCACGACCATGTTTCTGAAGAATATCCTTGGTGGAAATATATTAGTCATGATGATATCTTACTAACTGCACCAGCTATAACAGCAGAACTATTTAGACAAGATGAAAGAGGTTTTACTAAAAATAGAGAAATAAGACATAAAGTAGTTATAACCTGTCGTTATGTTGCCGTACTACTTGCATCTATTCTGAAAGCGAAAGGAATACCATGTAGAGTTCGTAGTGGTTTCGCTTCCTATTTAACTAATGATGGTAGATGTTTTGACCACTGGATTATAGAATATTATAATGAAAGTGAGAATAGATGGATAACTTGTGACCCAGATTCTGATAGTGGTAAAGCTCACACAGATATGCCTCATAAAAACTTTTCTTGGATTGCCGAAGTCTGGCTTAATGTTAGAAGTGGTAAAGATGATATAAATAAATATGTCCACGGCTCCACATTCCAAGGCTTAAATATGCTAGCATACACACTTTTCTTTGATTTTCATGCTCTTATGGGAGATGAAATATCATATCTATTTATGCCTAGTTATATTGATGATGATAATGAATTTTTTAATCTTACAAAAGAAGATTTAAAAGACTTAGATGACCTTGCAACTCTAATGTTAGACCCTAATAAAAACTTTGATGAATTAAGATACTTATTCTATAATGACAAGAAGTTTAGAGTTTTAAATACACCTTTAATCTCTGATAAAGAGCATCTAGAATTAGAAATAAACAACTAATAGAAAAATAATCTCTAAACATCTTGAAAAAGTATTCTCTCCTTTGCTATAATCTATAGATAGAAAAGAGGAGATAATTATGAACAACTATAAAATTACTAGTTACAGTGAAAGTGAAACAGTTGAATTAGCACAAAATATTGAATCAGAGAAATTTCCTAATATGGTTATCTGTCTAATAGGTGATTTAGGAAGTGGTAAAACAATGTTTACTAAAGGTTTTGCATCTTCCCTTGAAGTTAAAGAAGAAATAACATCACCTACTTTTAACATTATTAAAGAATATACAAGTGGAGAATTACCACTATATCATATGGATGTTTATCGCCTAGATGGTAAAGTAGATGATATTGGTCTAGAAGACTATTACACTAAAGGTGGTATATGTATTATTGAATGGGCTGATATGATAAGAGACTATTTACCAGAAGAGCGACTTGAAATTAAATTTAAATTATCAAGCGAAGATGAAGATACAAGAATAATTACTATTACACCATATGGTTCTAAATATGAAGAACTATGTGAGGATGTTCTATGAGAGTTTTATATATAGATACATCTAGTGATTATTTATATAGTGGTATTGTTATTGATGACAAATTAGTTTCTTCTATTAAGAAAAAATATGAAAAAGATTTATCTAAAGAAGCTTTACCTAAAATAATAGAACTATTTGATGAAGCTAATATTACTCCAAAAGAGCTAGATAAAATAATCGTTGTTAATGGACCTGGTTCTTTTACAGGTATTAGAATAGGTATTACTATTGCCAAGACAATAGCATGGGCTTTAAACATAAATATAACCCCAATATCAGGCTTAACTGCTATGGCTATATCATGTAATATTAATACTTATAAAATGCCTCTAATAGATGCAAGAAGAGGTTATGTCTATGGAGCGATTTATGATAAAGATAATAATAAAGTTATAGAAGATTCTCATATATATTTACAAGACCTATTAGATAAGAGTAAAGATTTAAGTGATGTAACAGTTATTACTAATAATGATTTAGATATAAACATAAAAAAAGAAAGTTATGATCCAGATATCTTAAAAATAGTTAAAACTTTTGAAAATAGCGATGGTATTAATCCTCATTTAGTAAATCCTATTTACTTAAAAAAGACAGAAGCAGAAGAAAAGCTGAGGAAAAAGCCGGATTATGATTAAAGAATATGATAGTTCTCCACTGTTTTCTGTGGATAACTTTACTTATAAGTTAACTGAAAAGGAGTTTTCCACAAATCCTTACTTAAAAATAATTACCTATGTGGAAAATGATAAAATAATAGGCTTTCTTCTTTATAGTCTTATCTATGATAGAATAGAAATAGAACAGTTTGAAGTAATTACTAAAGAACGTGGTAAAGGTATAGGAGATAAATTACTAAAATATCTAATAGAAAAATATCAAGATACTGATATTAAGAATATAACATTAGAAGTTAAAGAAGATAATATAGTTGCCATTAATCTATATAAAAAATATGACTTTAAAAAAGTATCTACTAGAGAAAAATACTATGATGGTATAAATGGTCTATTAATGGAAAAGACTCTTTAAAAAAAGGGTCTTTTATGTTAAAATAAGAACAAGTTTGGAAGTGATAATGTGAAAGATGTATATATACTTGGAATAGAAAGTAGTTGTGATGAGACTAGTTGTTCAATAGTTAAAAATGGTACTGTTGAACTAGCTACATCAACGTCTACACAAATAGATATACATGAAAACTTTGGAGGTGTAGTACCTGAAATTGCAAGTCGTGAGCATGTTAAAAATATAACTATAGTTATAGAAGACTGTTTAAAAAAAGCGAATATGAAAATAGAAGATGTAACTGCCATTGCCATAACTTATGGACCTGGTCTAATTGGAAGCCTTTTAGTAGGATTACAAGCTGCTAAAACTCTAAGTTATATCTATAACAAACCTCTAGTACCAGTTCATCATATTGCAGGGCATATTTATGCTAATAGTCTTGTTGAAGAGTTAAAATTTCCCCTAATTGCCCTTGTTGTCAGTGGAGGACATACAGAACTTATAAAAATGACTGACCACTTTAGCTTTGAAAAACTAGGAGGAACTTTAGATGATGCCATAGGTGAGTGTTATGATAAAGTAGCAAGAGTAATGGGACTACCTTATCCAGGAGGTCCAAAGTTAGATAAACTTTCAAAAGAAGGAAAGCCTACTTATAAACTACCTATACCATTAAATGATGACTCTTATAATTTCTCATTTAGTGGCTTAAAGAGTGCAGTTATAAATCTAAATCATAACGAAGAACAAAAAGGTAATGAAATAAATAAAGCTGACCTTGCTGCTTCTTTTCAAAAAGTTGCCGTTACAAGTATTGTATCTAAGACTAAGAAAGCTTTAAAAGATTATAATATTAACAATTTAATAGTAGCAGGAGGAGTCGCTGCAAATTCTATTTTAAGAGAAGCCTTAGCTGATATGTGTAATGAAAATAATATTAACTTATCTATTCCACCACTTAAATACTGTACTGATAATGCTACTATGATCGCATCAGCTGGTTACTATGCCTATAAACTAGGAAGAAGAGCTGACTACCACTTAAATAGTCTATCGACAACAGCATTAAACTAATCTAATAATAAGAAATCTAGAAATAGATTTTTTTGTTTAAAAACTCTTAAAAATGTCGAAATATATGCTATAATTAATAATAAGGGAGGTAAACAAATTGACAAATAGAATTATTTTAAATGGAACTTCTTACTTTGGATATAATGCAAGAAGAAGTTTACTTGATGAAATTAAAGGAAGAGGATTTGAAAATGCACTAGTTGTAACAGATAAATCTCTATTAGATGCCAATGTTACAAATAAAGTTACAGAACTTTTAGAGGAAATATCTTTACCATATGAAGTATATAGTGATATCAAACCTAATCCTAATGTAGCAAATGTTAATGAAGGGTTAGAAATTTTAAGAAATAGTAAAGCAGACTTTCTAATCGCTGTAGGAGGAGGTTCTGTAATTGATACTGCTAAATGTATGAGTATCATTATGACTAACCCTGAGTTTAGTAATGTAGTAAGTCTTGATGGTACTGCTTCTACTAAAAATCCAGGTATGCCATTAATCGCTTTACCTACAACTGCAGGTACTGCCGCAGAAGTAACAATTAACTATGTTATTACAGATGATGAAAGAAAGAAGAAAATGGTATGTGTAGATCCACACGATATTCCAGTAGTTGCAATAATTGACCCAGAGCTTATGGCTACAATGCCAAAGAGTTTAGCCGCTGCAACAGGAATGGATGCTCTAACTCATGCAATGGAAGGATATATCACTAAGAGTGCATGGTTAATGACTGATATGTTCCATAAACAAGCGATGAACTTAATTTATCATAACTTAGAAAAAGCAGTTAATGAAAAAGATAAAGATGCAATTGAGAGAGTTGGATATGGACAATATATCGCTGGTATGGGCTTTTCTAATGTAGGACTTGGTATTGTTCATTCAATGGCTCATTCACTAGGAGCATATTTTGACACACCCCATGGTCTTGCTAATGCACTACTTTTACCACATATCTTAAGATGGAATGGAAAAGTTTGTCCTGACCGTTTTAGAGATATGGGACGTGAGTTTGGTCTTGATATGGATAACTTAACAGATGAAGAAGCTGTTAATAAGGTAGCAGATGCTGTTGATAGTCTAGCAAGAGCTGTAGGTATCCCTAAAACATTAAAAGAAATAGGAATTCCATATGATGCCTTAGAAACACTAGCAGATCAAGCTATCAATGATGTTTGTACTGGTGGTAATCCAAGAGAAGTAACAAAAGAAGATATCTTAGCTTTATATAAAGAAGCTTATGAATAAAAGAAGTAAATAAAAAGGGAGGAAAATTATGTTAAAAACAAAAGTAGGGTATTCAACCCTAAAGGATTCATATGCAAAAGGAAAAGAAGCTGCTAAGAATGCCAATGTAGGTATGCGTCCAAAACTTGGAATGATGTACTGTTCTTGTAATGATGATGTTGAAGAAGTAGTAAGTGGTGCAATATCATCAATGAAAGGTGCTCCAATCATTGGTTGTACTAGTAGTGGTATGATTATAACTAATGATGGAATCATCGAAAGTGAAGATGGTTTCGCTGGACTTATGTCATTTGATGATAAAAATATGAATATTGGTGTTGCTGCTCATAAAGCAGGAAAAAATGCTAGAGAAATAGGTCGTAAAGTAGCTCGTGCTGCCGTTGAAAATGCCGGAGAAAACTATTCACCTAACTATTTCTATATGGTAGCAAGTCCAAAAGAAGAAGAAGATTACCTAATGGGTATTCAAGATGTTATTGGTAGAGTTCCAATGTTTGGAGGAAGTGCTGCTGATGATACAGTAGAAGGAAACTGGAAAATTTTCTGCAATGATCAAGTATTCCAAGATGGTGTTGCTGTTGCTTTCTTCTATACAGATAATGATATCGTAACATCTTATACAGGTGCTTACCGTGATACTGAAAACTATGGTCTAATTACAGAAGTTAAAAATGACCGTACTCTAGTTAAAATCGATGGAGTATCTGCACTTAAGAAATATGCTGATTGGATTGGTAAGAAACCTAGTGAATTAAAAGGACAAAACCTATTAGTAGCATCTATCACTAAACCTTTAGGAGTAAAAGATCCACTTGGAAACTTAACAGTAGTTCGTCATCCAATGTTTGGAGATGATATGGGAACAAAAACTACTACAGATGATGTTATTAATTTAGGTAATAAAGTAGTAGAAAAAACTGCTATCGTTCAATTAGAAGCAACTGTAGATGAATTAATTAAGTCTACTAAAACAACTCTAAAAGATGCTAAGAGTCAATTAACTACCGAGCCAGCAGGATACTTCTTAGTTCATTGCGGAGGACGTAAACTTGGAATTGGTGATAGAATCGATGAAGTTTATAAAAACTTAGTAGAAGAAGCTCGTGGTGTTCCATTTATCACCGTATTTACTTTTGGTGAATATGGATATGATGAACATTCTGCTAACATCTGTGGTGGTCTAATGTTATCATTTACTGCTTTTGGAGAAGAATAAGGAGGATTAAATGAAGAATCTAATAGGAGGTCGTTTAGTTGATGCTAGCGATGGAAAAGTAATAGAAGTAACTAATCCTGCAACAGGAGAGTTAATAGATACAGTTCCTAATGCTACAGAACAAGATGTTGACATGTGTGTAAAAGAGGCTGTTAAGGCACAAAAGTCCTGGGCAAAAATGCCTATGCACGAACGTGGAGACATACTTTATAAATTTGTTGATTTAGTAGAAGCGAAAGCAGAAGAGTTAGCTCAGCTTCTATCTAAAGAAACAGGTAAACCAATTAAAGAAGCAAGAGGAGAAATTGCTAATACAAGAAGTTTTGTTTATGGTTATGTAGAAAAAGCAAAACATGAATATGGAAATGTTATTCCTGCAGGAACTGAAAAAGGTCAAGAGAAAACAATTCAAATGACTTTCCAAGAACCACTAGGAGTAGTAGGTTGTATTATTCCATTTAACTTTCCATGTGATTTATTTGGTCAAAAAGTTCCAAGTGCTCTTATCATGGGTAATAGTGTTATAGTTAAACCATCTACTTATAATCCATTAACACTACATACATACTGTAACTTAATGATGGAAGCAGGTGTTCCAGCAGGAGTTATCAACTGTATATCAGGTGATGGTCCTACTACTGGAGAGGCTCTTGCCAAACATCCTATGGTAAATTTAATGACTGTTACAGGAAGTACTGCTGTTGGTAGTGAAGTAATGGCAAACTGTGCTAAAAACATTACTCATGTTATGCTAGAATTAGGTGGAAATGATGCTTTCATCGTTATGAATGATGCTGATATGGACCTAGTTATCGATGAAATGGTATGGGGAAGACTTTATAATACAGGACAAGTATGTTGTGCTAGTAAAAGATTCTTAGTTCAAAAAGACGTTAAAGATGAATTTGTTAGAAAAGCTGTTGAAAAAATAAAAACACTAAAAGTTGCCATGCCACAACAAGAAGATGCAGATATTGGCTGTCTAATCAATGAAAAAGCAGCAATTAGAGTTCAAGACCAAATTAAAAAGACCCTTGAACAAGGAGCTAAACTTGTCTATGGAGGTAGAAGAAACGGAGCCTTCCTAGAACCAACAGTTCTTGATAACGTTACACGTGATATGGATGTTATGAAAGATATGGAAATCTTTGGACCAGTTATTCCTGTTTGTAGCTTTGATACTGTAGAAGAAGCCATTGAAATAGCTAATCAAAGTAGTTATGGACTATGTGGAAATATCATGACAAAAGATATGAAAACAGCTTTCAAAGTTGCTAATGCTCTTGAAGTAGGAGGAGCAGTTATTAATGGAGCAAGTTTCTTCCGTGCTGCCGAAATGCCATTCGGTGGTTGGAAACATTCAGGTATTGGTAACGAAGGAATATCTACAACTCTAAAAGAAATGAGTATAACAAAGACAATAGTCTTAAAAAATATATTAGATTAGATTTAAGTATTTTACTTAAGTCTTTTTCTTTTCTTGACCATTTTGTCGGCATTGCCAAAAAGGTTTATACAAACTTGACTATATAAAATATAAAACAACTTGTCGGTTCAGACAAGTTGTTAATTATTTTTGATTTTCAAATATTAAACCTTTATAATATTTCCAAGCAAGTACTCTAAAAGCTAATTTATCAATTAATCCTTCATCAATAGTTTTATTATTTACTGCCTCTTTAATATCATTAAAACTTTCTTCATAATCAGTAGTAATAAGTAAATCATTACCTGCCATAATCGCTTTCACTGCTACATTATCAAGAGAAGATACCGCACCCATCGCTAAATCATCGCTAATAACAATACCAGTAAAGCCAAGTTTATTTCTAAGAATATTATGAACATCACTAGATAAAGATGCTGGGTTACTAGAATCAATATTAGTTACTGTATTATGACTCACAAGCACCGCTTCCGCACCTTCATTAATACCTGCTTCAAAAGGTGGTAAATCATTCTTAACAATATCATCATAAGAACGGTTATCAATAGACTGACCTGTATGGGTATCAGAATTATTTCCATAACCTGGGAAATGTTTTAAAGTGTAAGATACACCTAATCCTTTACTAGCACTAATAACTGTTTTAGCATAAGTACTAGTTAACTCTGTATTTTCTCCTAAAGTTCTTTTATACATATAGTCACCTGAATTAGTAGATACATCTACAACAGGTGCTAGATTTAAATTAAGCCCTAGTTCTGATAACAATAAACTTTTATTAATAGTATCTTGTCTTATTTTCTCAAAACCACCACTTAAATACAAATCTCTTGGTGATTCAAATTTACTACTAGCAAGGTTTGGATTACTACTTACTCTTACAACAGTTCCCCCTTCTTCATCAACTGCCGTTAATATAGGAACTTTAGATACATTTTGTAAATTATTAATCATTTCCTTTACTTCTGGTTTAGTTTTATCTCTAAAATCTTTTTCAAAAAAAACATAACCTCCAAATTGATATTTCTCTAACGTTTCAACAGGATTAGTATCAAGATATCTTACAAGTAGTAACTGAGCTATTTTTTCATCAAGTGACATAGTTTTTAACTTCTTAGCAGCAAAGATATAAAAATCCTTAAAAATACCATTATCCTGCCACTCGCTAGGTACACCTTCTTCATCATTACTAACCTTAATAGTCTTATATCCCAAAACTTTATTGTCTTGTAAAGCTTTATTTTTATTTAAAGAACCATTATATTCAAGTTCAATAACATCACCAACAGATAAATTATTATCAACAATTCCAAATGTATAAATAATATTATTACTATCCTGAATAGTAAAAGTACTATCATCAACACTCATCACAGTAGAGACCATTGTTTTAGTTTTCTCGTCTTTACTTTCTAAATTATGATTTATAAATAATGTTATCCCTCCTAAAACAATAAGAATACCAGTTATAGCAAGTACCAAAATTCTTTTCTTATTCAAAATAATCACCTCATTATCAATATTATTATATAGAAATAACAATGTTATTATGTCAAAAATAAATATTGACTTAGACTAGACTCTAAGTGATAATATAACTACGAAGGGAAGTAATATAATGACAATAAAAGAAGTAGCAGAAAAATTTGATATGACTAATGATACACTAAGGTATTATGAGAAAGTAGGGCTAGTAGGACCAGTTAAGAAAAACAGTAGTGGTATAAGAGATTATAGTGAAGAAGATTTAAAAAGAATAGAATTTATTAAATGTATGCGTAGTGCTGGTATTTCTATAGAAGTATTAAAAAAATATGTTGATTTATATGATGAAGGAGAAAGTACTAAACTAGAACGTCAACATCTATTAGAGGAAGAACAAGATAAGCTTGAAGAAAAGATTAAAACTATGACAGAAGCTTTAGAAAAACTTAAATATAAAATAGAACTTTATAAAACAAATAAATTAGATGAATACTTGTAATCAGAGTAAATTAATTATTCTGATTTTTATTTATACATGCTATAATTAAATAAATCAAAAATATAATATAAGAACAATGTAACTATTATACAAGGAGTGATATTATGAATAGAAAATATGCAGAAGAATGGTTAAATAAATTAAAAAACTATTGGTATAATAAAGATATAGAAAATGCAGTAGCATTATTTATTAAGACAACATTTTATCAAGAAACTCCATTTATGAAACCATATACAACTATTCAAGAAATTAACCAAGAATGGAAACATATAAAAAACGAGAATATTCAAAATATTGAATTTAAAATTTTAGCTCTAGATGGCAATACATTAATAGTTGAATGGATTCTCAAGCAAAATAGTCAAGAATATGATGGAATATATGAAATTAAATTCAATGATAATTTAGAATGTGTATATTTTAAAAGTTGGGAAATGGTTAAATAGAATCAAAATATCTAAGATAAATAATATCAAAAACTGCTAACTACTCAGTTAACAGTTTTCTTTTGTATAAATTTCTCAAGTAAACAAATAAGATAATAGAATAAGAAAGCTAAGACACCTAGAACAATAACAGAAGCAATGACAAGGTCTATATTAAATACTTGTGTACCATACATTATTAGATATCCTAATCCTTTTTTTGATACAAGCAATTCCCCCATTATGACCCCTATATAGCACATGCTCACATTAATTTTGAGATTATTAATAATATTAGATAGATTAGATGGTATAACTGCTTTCATAAATATCTGTAACTTACTAGCTCCTAAACTTCTAAGTAAAGTAATATAGTTATTATCAGTTTCTTTAAAATTATGATAAACGTTTATAATAGACAAGAATAAAGAGATTAATAAAGCCATAAAGATAATAGAATTAGTACTAGCACCTACCCAGATAATAATTAAAGGCCCAAGAGCCACTTTAGGTAGCGAATTTAAAACAGTTAAATAAGGATCAAGTATCTTTGCTAACCTCTTAGAAAACCAAAATAGAGTAGAGACTAACAAGGAAATAATTGTAACTACTAAAAAGCTAACTACAGTCTCATATAAAGTAATACCTATATGTACTAATAAATCATTATTAGTGAATAGACTTCCTAAAGTTTTAAGTACTAGACTAGGACTAGATAAAAGAAAAGTATTAATAAGATTAAATCTTGCTAATAGTTCCCATCCTAAAATGAACACTAGTAATATTAATATTTGAAAACTAATAACAATAATTTTCTCTTTTTTCTTCTTTTTAAGAAATTCTTTATGTTCCTCACTATAGTTTGACATCTAAATCTCTCCATATCTTTTCATAATAGTAATTAAATTCTTTTTCTTTTCTATTATTAAATGGAGTAGAGCGATTCTTATAATTAATATCATAAATCTTTTTAACAACACAAGGTCTTTTCGTAAGTACAACTACTTTATCACCGACGCTCAAAGCTTCCGACAAATCATGAGTTACCATAATAGCAGTTTTACCTAAGTCTTTAACCATCTTATAAACATCATCTGCAAGCATTACTCTAGTCATTGCATCTAATGCCGAAAAAGGCTCATCTAAAAGTAATATATCAGGTTTAGTAGCAAGTGTCCTGATTAGAGCAACTGTTTGAATATTGTTAAGGCACAGTATTATCTAACTTTTTATTATCATCTATATATTGATAATTAAGTTTATTATCTTTACTAATAACATCTTCACAAAGCTTTTCTTCTATATCTTTTCTCGTATTACTAGCAACTTCACCTCCTGCTTTAGCAATCTTTCTATTTTCATTTAATCCATAAGGTTTATGTTTCTTAGCAAGCTCACGAGTAGTAATCTCCCCAATATCAGCAAGTAACACCTCAATATCACTCATATTATCTCTTAAAGATTCTTTTCTAAGCCCTTTAAACTCTTTATATTCTTTAGCAGTCATACCGGACCATTCTTTATAAATGTCATTAGTCAGTATTGCATATTCATAACCTTCATTAATACCACTTTCTTTCCATATATCTGTTAATTTATTTCTATCTAATATTCCATTTAATCTAGCTTTAATCCATTTATCATCATAACCACGATTACGATAGTAATTAATTGCTCTTTTAATAGCAATCTCAGGATCAAAAACTTCATCAATTTTTTCTTTACCTAATTCTGCTAACCATAATTTAAAAGGTTCAGCTTTAGGACTAGGAACAGACTCTATTAATCTTAAAATACCTTTGGTGTCTAAAGTATCTGTATTTCTCATTTTGCCATCTTTAGCTTTTAGTTTCAAACTCCGACAAATTGTCGGAAGTTGACTTCCTTCATCATTAGTTAATCTTCTTTTAAGAGTGGTCCAATAATCACTAGAATCTTTACTATCGGTTAAAATACTAATAACATCAACTACACTAAAATAATATTCTTCTTTTTCAGAATCCCATACACTTCTGATTTCCTTTCCTTCAAATAATTTGGTAATTGTTTCTAATTTATTTTGTTTCATAATTTTCCTTCCTTTCTTGATAATCATACTAGTAACTTAAAAACAAAATTGATTTAATAACTTTAAACATATCTTCAATATCATATACATCAGTACTATAACATTTACCATTAGCTAATTTTAATTTCATTTAGTCATCTAGTAATACTAGGCAACTAAAAATATCCAGTTTTGTCATTTAAAGCATTATTGATATAATTTCTCTATCTTTTTAAGTCGTATTTTAGTTGTACACATTTTGTGTACAACTGAACATATGGTTCTAGAGAATTTTTCATATTTAGTATACTTTATTGTTAACTGCACTAAAATATCGTGCAGTTAATTTAACTCTCGGATTAATTTGTTTAACACTTAGATATCCATTCCTTTCTTCCAAAATATTCCTTGTTTTAGATAATCTTCCCAAGTTAACTGGTATATTCAATACAAAAGCACTACTACAATTAAAAAACGTGATATCTATCACGCTTCATCTTTACCATCTCTACTAATATAATATGCAGTTAAATCAATTTTTTCTTCAAAAATTCCATTTTATTTTTATATTTCTAATATTATCTCTAATTTCACCAACATAAATCTTATCTATAAACTCATTAACAATAACTCTATTAAGATTACCTAACTTTTTATATTTAGAGATTATTTCCTCATCAAAATTTTTAATGTTCTCTTTATAAATGCTAATCTTTTTATTAACAGCATCTAACTGTTTAGAATGTCTAGCTTTATTATCTTCATAATTACTAACTAAACTATTAAACATCTCTAGAGAAACAACACCATTTACTTTATCTTCATAAAGATTCTTTAAATACTTTTCAGATTCATCTATTTTTTTATTAATGTTAACTAACTCACTTTCTAAAGATATTAATTTTTCTTTATATATTTCCTTATATTTTTTATTTACATTTTCTTTTAATAACACATCATCATAAAATTTATCTAATAGTTTATTAATATAAATAAGAACAATACTCTCTAATTTATCATATCTAATAGATGACTTATTAGAGCAGATAATATTATTAGAACATACTAAATATTGATGCTTTGAAGAGTTTTTCTTTCTTAAATAATGCTCACACTCTAAACAAAAAACTTTACCAGAAAACAAATGAACGGTACTATTACCCCTAGGCTTAGTTCTATTCTTCATCTCAAGTTGTACTTTATTAAAAGTATCTTCATCAATAATCGCTTCATGAGTATTAGGATAACTTATCCATAAACACTTATCTTTATTAATAATTTTATGATTCTTATAACTAATAGTAGTTCTTTTACCTTGTACAAGCTTACCTAAATAAACTTCATTTTTAAGTATTGTCTTAATAGCATTACTATTCCATTTAATCTCTTCACGTGCTTTATTACTAACAATATTTAACTTTATCCCTTGTCTATATTTATGAAGTGATGGACTAGGTATGTTTTTATCATTTAAGCATTTAGCAATAGCAGAGTAGCCATAGCCCCTTAAATATAGATTAAATATATCTTTAACGACTAAACAAGCTACTTCATCAATAACTAACTTATTATTATCAGAACTATCTACTAAATAACCAAAAGGAGCGAAAGGGGAGATAAACTCACCTTGTTTCATCTTAGAATTAAAAGCACTTCTAATATTATTAGAAACATCCTCTAAATACCATTCATTAACAAGACCATTAATCTGTCTAGACTTCTTATTACCAGGATTTTCTGTATCAGCATTATCAGATAAGCTAATAAATCTAACATTCCACTCTTTAAACTTATTATTAATATATCTCTCTACAATTTCCATATCACGAGAAAACCTAGATTGACTCTTACACAAAACAATATCAATCTTACCATTTTCACAGTCCTTAATTAATCTTTCAAACTCTGGTCTAAAAGTACCTGCCCCAGATAAATCTTCATCACAGTATTCACCAATTAAATTGTAACTAGTATTGCTATTAACAACCTCCATTAACATATGTCTTTGATTTTTAATAGATTCACTATCGTCTGTTCTATTTAATTTATCTTTATCTTCAATAGAAAGTCTTAAATAAATTGCAACCCTAAAGATCTCTTTCATTCTAAATTCATCTCAAGAGTAGTAATAATTCTAAATAATTTATCATTAATTATTTTTTTTAACTCATCATCACTAATAGATTTATCATATTCACATAAAACATTATAAGAACACATAAAAAATCACTCCTCATTAATCTATATTAAAAAGAGAAGTGATTTAATACTTAAGATATATTAGAAATTTAAAGAAAAAACCACCAATAGTTAATAGTAATGGTGGATTTTACTTTAAATTTGTTATTAAGATTAACCTATAAATTAACAAGTACCTTTATAATCTCATCTTCACTAATAGGACCTTGTCTTTGAATCTTTATATCATTACCAGTACAATCAACAATCGTACTAGCTTCTCCAAAAGATACATCACCCATAACCATACCATCAAGAGTAGGGCATTCTTTCTCTATATCATCTAAACTTTTACATACATCCATCCCCGATTTATTAGCACTCGTTAAAAATAAAGGACTACCAACTTCTTTAATTAATTCTTTTAAAAATGGGGTAGGAGCCATCCTAATAGCAAGTTCATCTGTTTCTCGTGCACCTGCATTATTAATATATGAAAGTACATCAGGTCTTTTATTTAAGACTAAAGTAATAGGTCCTGGCATAAAAGCTTTAATTAACTTAAGAGCATTTTCATCAATAATGGCAATACTTTTAATTTGTTCTATATCACTACACATAACAGGAAAAGACTTAGTAGAAGGACGATTTTTAACACTAACTAACTTAAGATAAGCCTTACTTGAATTAATCCTAGCACATATACCATAAACAGTATCAGTAGGAACACTAATAACACCATCATTTTTAAGAACATTTGCAACTTCTTCTATTTCACTTTGTTTATATCGCTTCATAAATTCACCTTCCATTTAAAGAATTGTATCACTCTCTAATAAGACTTGCAAGAAAATAGAATAAAATAGCCTTGACAATTGAACGTCTATTCAACTATAATAAAGATAGTTGAGTAATAATTCAACTATAAACATATAATATTAATAGGATGTGATGATATGTCTAGAAATGAATTTTCGTGTGATTGTAATATTATTCATAAGGGAGCAGTAGATAAGGTATTAAATAAAATGCCTTCAGAAAATACTTTTAATCATCTAGCAGACTTATTTAAACTAATAGGTGATACAACAAGATGTAGAATCCTTTTTGCACTTGATCAAGACGAAATGTGTGTCTGTGACTTAGCCAATGTTTTAAATATGACTAAGTCAAGTGTTTCTCATCAATTAGCAACCCTTAGAAGAAGTGGCATAGTTAAATGCAGAAGAAGTGGTAAAGAAGTATATTACACTCTAGATGATGACCATATTGTTAAATTATTTGAAATAGGACTAGAACATATTAATCATAAAGGATAGAAAGAAGGAAAGAATATGAAAGATTATAAATTTAAAATAGAAGGATTAGACTGTGCTAACTGTGCTAATCTTTTAGAAGAGTCTTTAAGAAAAATAGATTTAATAGAAAATGTCTCTATTAGTTTTATGATGGAAAGATTAACTTTTAGTTGTAATGAAGATAATTTAAATACAGCCCTAAAACAAATTAAGAAAGTAATAAGAAAAGAAGAACCAGATGTTACTATCGAGGAGGTTTAATATGACAAAAAAGATGAAGAAGAAACTAATTAGAATTATAATATCTTTTATCTTACTAGTATTGGCATTTATCCTTAAACTAGATAACGTTATTATCAATGACATTCTATTTATTATCTCCTACCTAATAGTAGGTTATGATATCATCTTAAAAGCTTTAAGAAATATTACAAGAGGAAAAGTCTTTGATGAAAACTTTCTAATGACTATTGCAACCATAGGAGCCTTTTTTATAGGCGAGTTTCCTGAAGCAGTCGCTGTTATGCTATTCTATCAAGTAGGAGAACTATTCCAAAGTTATGCTGTTGATAAATCTAGAAAGTCTGTCGCTTCTTTAATGGATATAAGACCTGACTACGCAAATGTTTATAAAAATAACAAGACAGAAAGAGTAGATCCAAATAAAGTTAACGTTGATGATATTATCTTGATAAAGCCAGGGGAGAAAATACCATTAGATGGTATAGTAGTAGAAGGTAACTCTCTTCTTAATACTCTTGCTCTAACAGGAGAATCTATGCCGAAAAGTGTAACTGAGACTGATGAAGTATTAAGTGGATGTATTAATAATGAAGGAATACTAAAAGTTAAAGTAACTAAAGAGTTTAGTGAATCTACTGTTAGTAAAATCTTAGACTTAGTAGAAAATGCTAGTAGTAGAAAATCTAAATCAGAAAACTTTATCAGTAAATTTGCTAAATACTACACTCCAATAGTTGTAATAATCGCTATTATTCTTGCCTTTATTCCACCTATAGTATTAGATACTGACTTTAAAACTTGGATATATAGAGCCTTATCATTCTTAGTTGTCTCTTGTCCTTGTGCCTTAGTAATATCAATACCTCTAAGTTTCTTTGGAGGAATTGGTGCCTCATCTAAAATAGGAGTTTTAGTAAAGGGTAGTAACTATTTAGAAGCCCTTGCAAACACTGAAATAGTTGTATGTGATAAAACAGGAACTCTAACAGAAGGAATCTTTAAAGTCCAAAAAGTTAATGCTATAGATTACTCAAAGGAAGATTTATTAAAATATACAAGTTATGCAGAGAACTATTCTAATCACCCAATTGCCTTATCTATTAAAGAAGCTTATGGTAAAGATATTAATGAAAAACTAGTTACAAAAACTAAAGAACTTAAAGGTAAAGGTGTTATTGCAAAAGTAGAGTCTAAAGAAGTTCTAGTAGGTAATGAGAAATTAATGGAAGAGTATAATATTGACTACATTAAGAGTAATGATATTGGAACTGTTATTTATATCGCTATTGATAATAAATATGCAGGTTCTATCATTATCTCTGATAAGATAAAAGAAGATGCTTATAAAGCAGTTAAAGAATTTAGAAGAAATAATGTTAAGAAAATAGTAATGTTAACAGGAGATAGAGAAGAGATAAGTAAGAAAGTTAGTAAAGAATTAAAACTAGATAATTACTATGCTGAACTGCTACCTCAAGACAAAGTTAAAAAAGTAGAGACTTTAATGCAAGAAAAAAGTATTGATGGTAAATTAGTCTTTATAGGAGATGGTATTAATGATGCTCCTGTTCTTGCCTTATCAGATATAGGAGTAGCAATGGGAGGACTTGGAAGTGATGCGGCAATAGAAGCAGCAGATATCGTAATTATGACAGATGAACCATCTAAACTTGCAAATGCTATTAAAATAAGTAAAAAGACAATGCAAATAGTAAAAGAGAATATTGTATTCGCTATCACAGTTAAAGTACTTGTATTATTACTAAGTGCCATAGGAGCAACAACACTGTGGTGCGCAGTCTTTGCCGATGTTGGTGTCTCAGTTATCGCTATCATTAATGCTTTAAGAATACTAAGAGTAAAAGAGGGTTAATTATGAAAAAAATAGTTTTAAAAATAGGTGGAATGACTTGCAGTGCTTGTTCATCAGGACTAGAAAAGTATCTAAACAAACAAGATGGTATTGCTAGTGCAACTGTTAATCTAGTCTTATCTATCGCTACTATTTACTATGAAAATACAACTGTTAAAGATATAGAAAGATTTATTAAAGAAGCAGGTTTTACTAGTTTAGGAGAGTTCAAAGGAATAGAAGATAAAGTTACTAACAAAACTGATAAGATAAAACTAATAGTCTTAGGTTTACTTATTATCTTTGTAATGTATATATCTATGGGAGATATGTTAAACTTACCAAGTATCCCATATCTTAATCATAATCATCCTCTTATTTTATCCACAACTCTGTTGATAATTACGTTAGTTTATTTAATCTATGGATTAGACATTATTAAAAGTGGTATAAAGAATTTACTTCATAAAATGCCTAATATGGATACTTTAGTAATGTTTAGTGTCATCTTTAGTTTTCTCTATAGTCTTTATAGTTATATAAATATATTAAAAGGAAATAATGCTTTACTTCATAATCTATATTTTGAATCTACTTGTATGGTAATTTACTTTATTAAACTAGGTAGAGTATTAGAAGACTCTAGTAAAGATAAAACTAAAGATGCTATAAGAAAACTAGTCCAAATAACTCCAACTTATGCCATAGTTAAAAAGAATGATAAAGAGTTAAAAGTAACTATCGATGAAGTAGAAGTAGGAGATACATTAATTTGTAAAGCAGGAGAGAAAATCGCTGTTGATGGCACTGTTACTAAGGGTAAAACCTATGTTAATGAAAGTTTTATCACAGGAGAAAGTGCCCCAGTTTTAAAAGAAGAAGGTGCAACTGTTATCGCCGGTTCTATTAGTTATGACGGACTTATTGAATATACTGCCAAGAAAATAGGGAAAGACTCTACCATCTCAGAAATAGTAAAACTAGTAGTAGAATCCACTAATACCAAAACTAAAATACAACGTCTTGCCGACAAAGTAAGTGGTATCTTCGTTCCAGTTATCTTATTAATCGCTTTTCTAGCATTTATAATCCAGATACTTATAGGACTACCCCTAGAAGAATCACTAATTCATATGGTAACAGTCTTAGTAGTCGCTTGTCCTTGTGCCTTAGGTCTTGCCGTACCACTTGTTGTAGTTGTAAGTAATGGATTATGTGCTAAGAAAGGATTATTCTTAAGAAATAGTGAAGTCTTAGAGAAAGCGAAAGATATTGATACTATTGTCTTTGATAAAACAGGAACCCTTACAAATGGAACTTTAAATATTTATAAGACATATAATTATTCTAACTATAAAGATAATGATTTAATTAATATTGTATCTAATATAGAAAAGAGTTCTTCTCATCCAATAAGTACTGCTTTTAAAGTTAAAAAGAAGTTAGTTGTAACTGATTTTAAAACAATAAACGGTAAAGGAATAAAAGCAAGTATTAATAACAAAGTTTATTATTTAGGAAATAACACTTTATTAAAAGATTTAAAAATAAAAGATAATCATAAAGAAGACTATAATAATTTAATAAATAATGGCTGTAGTATTATCTATGTAATAGAAGAAGGTATTGTTATTGGTCTAATAGGTGTAAAAGATACAGTTAGATCTAATATAAAAGATGTTATAACTAGGTTTAAAGATAATAATATTGAAGTAATTATGTTAACAGGAGATAATGAAGTAACTGCAGAGATAATTGCAGAAGAGTTAGGTATAACTAAAGTAATATCTAATGTCTTACCAAAGAAGAAAGCAAGTACTATTAAAGACTTAACTAACAAAGGTAAAAAAGTAATAATGGTAGGAGATGGTATAAATGATGCACCTGCTTTAATAAATTCAACTATTGGTATAAGTGTTAATGATGGAACAGATGTTGCTATGGACTCAGCTGATGTAATCCTTATGAATAACGATATTTCTAATATTTTAGACCTTATTAAAATAAGTAAAAAAGCATATCTCATCATTAAAGAAAACTTATTCTGGGCTTTCTTTTATAACTTACTTATGATACCAATCGCAATTGGGTTATTAGAAAACTATGGAATAAGTATGAGTCCTATGTTTGCCTCTATTGCTATGACTATAAGTAGTTTAACTGTAGTTATAAACTCCCTAAGACTTAGTAAGATGAATTTGTAATTGCAAATTATAAATTATATGTTAAACTAATAGGCAGAGGAGGTACATTATGGGAAAACTTACACAGGAAGAACTTAACATAATATTAGAAAATATTAATCATAATATGGCAGAATATGATAAAGATATAAAAAGGAAAATGGAACATTCAGACAAAGTAGAATTAGACATGTATAAAGTAAATCCTGCATTTTTGAATCAAGGAAATACTGATACAGCTAGTAATACACATGTTAGAGTAAAAAGAATAAAACATAGAAGTAGATATTAGTCTATTTCTTTTTTTGTTATGAGTAAAATAAAACTGCTTGACATTAAGTTACTTTAGTGATACTGTTATATCAAATGAGGAGGTAACAAATATGAAAAGATTAAATTCATTCCTTTATACCAAAGGGAAATTTGGTAAAGGTTGTATAAGAAGTGTTGATACTAACAATGAATATTTATATTCTAAGGCAATGTATAAGACAAAAATAAAAAAAGAAGATCTTCCAGATGATTATATTGAATTTAGGAGTGGCACTATACGATATATGACAGGATATTTAAAAACAAGTGGAGTTGTTGATATAGACTATACATATTTTTTAGAAAATCATATATTTAAAGATGATTATTTATATATATCATATAAAGAAAAACTAAAGAAAGAAAAAACATCATATGGAAGAGAACGTATTGTTAATTATGATATTTGTATCTGTGGTAATGATATTATACCTGTCTTACTTGCTATCGAAAAAAACTCTAATATCAATATAGATAAAGTTAAAGAAAAAATATATTATAAAGTATCTTGGTATAAAGAAAATTGTAAAGATGAATATACAAGAGAATTTGGTAATAGAGATATAGATATATTTGAAGAATATAAATAACTTAGTAATTAATTTTTACTAGGTTCTTTTTGTGTCTTAACAACATTCAACCAACTCTTTGTCTCATACCACCAGATAAACTTCTAGGAAACTTATCAATAAACTCACTTAATCCATAAGTATCAAGAAGCTTTAAGACATAAGCTTTATCTTCCATACTTACTTTGCCTTTTAATTTAAGACCCAAAAGACAGTTATCTAAAATATTAAGCCAAGGAAATAAACTATCTTTTTGAAGCATATAACCAAGCTTTATATCATCTTTAGAAAACTTTATATTACCTCCTGATTTAGTCTCTAAATTAGCAAGTATTGATAACAGTGTACTTTTACCACATCCACTAGGTCCTACTATTACAATAAACTCTCCCTCATTAACACTAAGATTAATATCTTTAATCGCTTCTATTTCACCACTTTTATCTTGATAATTTTTAGATAAATGTGTAATTTCTAATATATTAGTTTTCATACATCAAGTCACTAAATGGAACTTTACTATCTAATTCTCCTGCATTAATCATAATATCTTGTAAGTGGTCAAATTCTTCTTCGGTAAATTCAGTTGTTTTAGACCATGCATCAATAGATCTATAACGTTTTACAATCTTTGTTAAATCATCAATTGATGTATCAGGAAATTGATCTACTATCGCTTTAGCAACTTCTTTATCAGAACTATTATAAACAAAGTCTATTCCCTTTTGAATCGCTTTCTCAAAGTTATCGATTAGTTCTTTATTCTCATTTAAATAACTATCTCTAGCAAAGAAAGCAGTATAAGGAACAACACCACCAAGTTCACCTAAACTTGCAACAACATAACCATAACCTTCTTTTTCTAACTCTAAAGCATTAGGTTCAAACAAAGCGACAAAGTCACCTGTCCCTCCAATGAAAGCACTACTCATAGCAGAAAATGCTACAGAAGTATCAATATTAACATCCTTCTTAGGGTCAATTCCAGCATCGCTTAAAGCCCATTCAAGAGTCATCTCAGGCATACCACCTCATCGTTAGTTAAACTTATAATATATTTAATCTAAATACATAAAATTAAGTAGGTGGTTAAATTGAAAATTGTAAATATATTTAATGAAAATGGAAAGACATTACAACAAATAATAGAAGAGTTTTTAATAGACTATTATATGGAAAGTGAATATGAAAAGTAAAACATTTAATGTCGCTTTATATATTAGATTATCTCGTGAAGATGGTGACAACTTAGAAAGTGAAAGTATCACAAATCAAAGAGATTTATTACATATATTTTTAGAGAAAACAGAAGAAAAATTAGTTTATATAGATGAATATGTTGATGATGGTTTTACTGGTTCTAATTTTGATAGACCTTCTTGGAAAAGATTAATTAAAGATTTAGAAAATAATAAAGTTAATACTATTATAACTAAAGATTTATCTCGTATGGGAAGAGACTATATCTCTATGGGGGAGTATATTGAAAGAATATTTCCTGAGAAAGGTATAAGATATATTGCCATAAACGATGATATTGATACTCTCCATGAAACACCAGGTTTAGAGTTTTTACAATTTAAGTTAATGTTTAATGATTACTATTTAAAAGATACATCTAAAAAGATTAGAAAAGTTTTGAAATCCAAAAAGGAAAGAGGAGAGTTCTTAGGTTTTAAAGCCCCTTATGGTTATTTAAAAGACCCTAATGATAAACATAAATTAATAGTTGATGAAAATATTAGACCAATTATTAAGAAAATATTTTTTTTAGCATACACCGGCAAAAGCCCAAGACAAATAGCAGATATCTTCTCAAAAGAACATATTCCTACTCCTAGTGTTTATGCTAATCTAAATCGTAATATAAATAATCCTACCTATAACCTATGGTGTCCTAGGACTATTGAAGAAATGCTTACTAATGAAACATATATTGGTAATATGACTCAAGGAAGAAGAAAAAAGTTAAATTATAAGTCTAAAAAAGAAATTAGAACCCCTAAAGAGGAATGGATAATAAAAGAAAATACTCATGAAGCGATTATTGATAAAAAAATATTTGATACAGTAGGAGAATTATTAAAGAAAAACAAAAATAAACCTACCGGCAATAATATTATGTTACTTTCTGGTTTTATGGTATGTAGGGAGTGTAATCATAAAATAGGAATAAATAAAAGTAGTGATGGTAAAAGATACTACTGTCATTGTTCTTATTATACAGCCCATTCTAAATATGGTTTATGTACTCCTCATAGCCTTAATTATAAAAAACTAGAAAATCTCGTTTTAGAGGAGATTAGAAAAATGTGTAAGGAGTATGTCGATAGCACTACCTTTAAAGAAAGGATAGAAGAAGCTAGAAAGAAAAATGATAGTAAAGTTAAAAAACAAGATGAAATTAGTATATTAGAAAAAAAGATTAAAATTAATAACTCCTATATAGACAAAGTATATGAAGATAAGTTAAATGGTAATATTGATATAGAGATGTTTAATCGCCTAACCACTAAATATAAAGATGAAATAATCTCTTGGAAAAAAAGGATAGAATCTATTGAAAAAGAAAGTACGAATCTTGATAAAGCAGATGCAAATAAAGATATATTAGAAAAGATAAATGAATATCTAGCCTTAGAAAAACCAACTAGAGCCTTACTAGTAAACTTAATTAATAAGATACTTATAAGTGAAGATAAAACTATAGAAATCCACTATAAATTTAAGCTATATTAATGAAAAATATAAGGAAATATGGTATAATAATACATATTGCATTAGGAAGAAGGTGTGGTTATGAAATGTATTTTAATGAATAAAAATACAGAAGTATTAGTTGCAGAATATAATACAGTTTCTAAGTTTTTTGATAGAATTATAGAAGTTAAAAATATTGATTATGCTCCCTATATTTTAAAGAGTTTTTATATTAAAGATGATATCAATGATACTCCATTTAGAACAAATCTATCAGAGTGGTTTAGAGGAAGAGGTATACCTAATTGGCGTGATAAATTAGATTTATTATTACATCGTCTAGATATAAGTGCCCCAACTGAACTATTAGATAAAGCTTTCGGTTTATCTTTATCAGACCAGTATTGGTTAAAGCCTTATGATAGTAATATAAAATATGATGATATTAATTTTTTTGATAATGATTTTGATTATACCGAATTTCTGGCAGCTTCTTTATCTAAAAACAGTAGAATAATAACAAGTAAAGAATCTTTAAAAACACCTAATAATACTACTGATGGTATGTTAAAAAAAGCTTGGATAATTGAAGATGGTACAAGATATTTACTTAAGTCTGGCTATAAAAATGAAATATTACAACCATTTAATGAAGTCCTAGCATCTATGATATGTGATAGACTAGATTTTAATCATGTACCATATACTTTAGATGTATATAAAGATACTGTAGTATCTAAATGTCCTTGTTTTATAAATAAAGATACCGAACTTATTACAGCTTATCAAATAAGAAATGATATGAAAAGGCATGATAATACAGATGACTATGAAGAATATATAAAAAAGTTAGAAGAAAAAGGAATTGAAAATGCTAGAGAAAAAGTAGAAAATATGTATATCTTAGATTTTCTCATAATGAATGAAGATAGACACTTAAATAATTTTGGTATTATAAGAGATGTTAATACCCTAAAATGGTTAGATGTCGCTCCTATATTTGATAATGGTATGGCTTTAAACATTCCATATTATGATGAAAATGAAGTAATCATATCAGGAAATGGAAGATTTTTCTACGAGGTAAAACCATTTGATGAAATTATTAAAGTAGTAAGAAATATAAAAAGAATAGATGTATCTAAATTAGATGATATTCCAGAGTGCTTTGACAACTTACTTCATGAATATCAGCACATTACCCATATTTCTGATAAAAGAATATATAGACTATGTGTCATATTGCAAAGACAAATAAATAAATTAAAGAAAATAATTGAAGAAGCCTAAATTAAATAGGTTTCTTTTAATTCAAGGAAAAACATTATAAGTTTAACATACGATGACCTGCTCTACCACCAATTATGGTCTTACCAACTAAATCATCAAGTGTAAAATCTTTAATATCTTCTCTCGCTACAATAAATGAACCATCTTTTTGAGTTAATCTTGCAAAAGTCTTAAGATAATCTTTCTCACCACCATTATACACATAAATAGTCGCTTCACTTCCTGCAAAACCAACATCAGCATCACCTGATAAAACAGCAGCACTTACTTTATCTGCACCATTTGCAAGACTAAGTTCAATATCAATTCCAACTTCTTCAAAATAACCTTCTTCAATCGCTACATACATAGGTGCATAGAAAATAGAATGAGCAACCTCAGCAAGTCTTACAGTCTCTAATTCATCATTATCATCACTCTTATTATTAAAGTTAAATAACACAGCACAAGCTAAAGCAAAAATAACTAAAATAACAACAATATAAACAATTGTTTTTTTCAAACTAAAATCCTCCTTTCAGTTCAAAGTATTATATGTAAATAATTACTATCGGCTACTATTAAGAGGATTTATTATTACATTTTAATTAGTATAACACCTATAACTATTAAACTACCAAGTATTAACTTAGTAATAAGAGTCTTTCTATTTTTATTAATTAAAAACTCATAAATAACATTTAAAATTACTGTTAAAGTCAAAAGAGGAGCAACAACACTAACACTTTCTAATTGATAAGCTCTAACAGAAGAAATTAACATAACAGTCCAAGAGAAAGAAGCTAATAAAAATTTTTTCTTATCATATAACTTAAATTCATGCTTTAATTTTTTAAAATTATATCTTCCGAATATAAATATTAAAATAGCAGGAACACTAACTGTAAATATTGTATATAAAGCTAAATTAAACTCACTAGATATATTAACATTAATAAGCATAGCAATAGCAAAAAGAAAATTAGAGATAAATGACATAATAAAGTACTTATTAAAAGAAAATTTGCCGTCTTTATCAACTGCCAATAAAATATTAGAAGTAATAATTAATACTCCACCAATTATCTGATTAAGTAAGATATCTTCACCTAAAAATATAATTCCCAAAATTACTAAAAATACTGTAGATAATTGCTTTAACATACTAAAAGTAGATGGTTCTAATCCATATCTTGCCTCAATATTTAATCTATCAGTAACTGCATAAATTATCATAACAATTCCTAGAGTAATATAAATATTAATGTCATTAGAAACTTTAAAATCAAATAACGGTAAAAATAAAAGTGCAAACAAAGCTGTAAATGATTCTAATAGAATAGTCAAAGCCCCTGCATCTTCCATTCCTCTATTAGCTTTCTTAAAAGTTTGCGAAAAAATAACTGCAAATATTAAATACAAAATAACCCAAAATATCCAATTGTTTAACATAGAAACTTCCTCCATTAAATATATTATAAACAAATTATTAACTGTTAATCAACTATATACGAGTTTTCGTAAACTACTTAAAATCTCTTGTATTTATTAAAATAATCTATATAATAATAGTAACTGGAGGTTATATATGAATATACAAGTTTTAAATGAACTTATGCGATTAAATGGTATTCCAAGTTATTTTCAATTATCAAAAGAGACACATATTCCTTATACAACTTTATTAGATTTAGTAAGAGGAAAAGGTGAAAGACTTAGTAATATTAAAACAATCGCTGATTTTTTAGGAGTTAAAATGTCTTATTTATTAGATGAACCTAGAAAGATAGTTACTATTAATGAGCGAAATAATATTGTTGTTGAAAAAGAAAATGGCTATAACTCAGTACTATCTAATTTACTTTCTAATTGAAACTATGATAAAATAAGACTGGATGGTGATTAACATGAGTTTTTTTAGTAAATTAAAAGATAAATTTATAAAAAAAGAAGAAAAAGAACCTAAAGAAGAGAAGGAGAGTTTAGAAGTCTATGATAAAGGGCTTACTAAAAGTAGAAATACTTTCTCATCACATCTTTTAGATTTAACTAAACGATATAACAAGATTAATGAAGAATACTTTGAAGAATTAGAAGAAATCTTAATTATGGCCGATATTGGAGTTAATACTGTTATGAACTTTATGGACAAATTAAGAAAAAGAGTAAAAGAAGAAAAGATAACAGACCCAGAATTTTTAAAAGAAGTAATAGTAGATGAATTATTTATTATCTATGTAAGTGGAGAAGTACTATCTACTAATTTAAAAAGAAGTGACTCTAATCCAACAGTTTACTTATTTGTTGGAGTTAATGGCGTAGGTAAGACTACAACTATCGCTAAACTTGCCAGTAAGGAAAAAGAGAAAAATAGAAAAGTTCTTTTAATAGCAGGGGATACCTTTAGAGCAGGAGCGACTAAACAATTAAAAGAGTGGTCTGAGCGAATAGGGGTAGACTTCTATGGTAAAAGTGAAGGAGTAGATCCTGCTAGTGTTATTTATGAAGGATTAGAGTATGCTATTAATAATGATATAGATACCGTTCTAATAGATACAGCAGGAAGACTTCAAAATAAAACTAATCTAATGATGGAACTAGAAAAGATTAATAGAGTTATTAAAAAATTAATAGATAGAGCACCTGATGAAACGCTACTAGTAATAGATGCTACAACCGGTCAAAATGGTATCAGTCAAGCAAAATCATTTAAAGAAATAACAGACCTTACAGGAATTATTCTAACTAAACTAGATGGAACTGCTAAAGGCGGTATAGTCTTAGCAATTAAAGAAGAAGTAAACTTACCAGTTAAATATATAGGATTAGGAGAGACCGCTAAAGACTTACAAGAGTTTGATATCGAAAAATATATTTATAGTCTATTTAAAGACTTTATGGAGGATGAAAATGAGTAAAAGTGTAACACAATTAAATCCAAAAGCAAAGAAACAGCAAGAAAAAAGTTTTAGTTATTTAAAAGTATTAATAATATTACAGTTTATTTTAACAATTGGTCTAATCATCTTTGGTATTGTAACTATCTTTAACACAGACCTTCTATATATCTTTGAAATATTCCTAGGAATAACTCTTTTAGTTATGGGGCTAAATAACTTTCTAATCTATAAAAGAAGAAATCTAACTATTCTTTACATAATAATAGGACTAGGTTCAATCGTACTAGCTGTATTAAAATTATTAGGACTATAAAATGAAAGAATTAGTATATTACACCATGCTCTATGATATTTATGGTAGCCTTCTAACAGATAAACAAAAAGAATACTTTGAGGATTATTACTTTAAAAATTTATCTTTAAGTGAACTTGCTACTAAATATAATATCAGTAGAAATGCTATACATAAACAACTAAAAGAAACTATAAAAAGATTAGAAAATTATGAAGATAATTTAAGATTAGCTAAGAAAAATGAAATGTTAGAAAATATTATAGAAACAATAAGTGATGAAGAGATAAAACGCAAATTACAAGAAGTAATTTCCCTATAACTCTTGTCACTTTTTGTTTTTGACGTTATAATTTATCTATAGAATAAAGGAGAATAGTAATATGTTTGATAAGATAATCTATATTAGTGATCAAAGTGCTAACATAAAATTAAAAGAAGGCGAAGAAGTAGCAATTAACTTAATGAATTTACATTTAATCTTTGAAGATAAAGATAAAACAATATTAGGAGAAGTAGATGACTTAGAAGATGGTATTGTTAAAGCAAGATTCTTAGGAGAAATAGTTAATGGTAAATTAATTGGAGGAGTTTTAAGAAAACCATCATTAGATGCTAAAATAAGAGTAATTAAACAAGAAGAAATACCTCTAATTACAGGAGAAGATAAAGCAGGCTATATGCCTTTTGGTGTAAGTCCCTATTATAATGATTTTCCAGTTTACTTAGATGTTAATAACTTCTTTAGTAATCACTTTGCCATATTTGGTAACAGTGGTAGTGGTAAAAGTTGTGGTATCTCTAGAATCATGCAAAACATGTTTGAAGATGAAAGATTATTCCCATATAAATCAAATATCTTACTATTTGATTCATCTGGAGAGTATTACAATGCTTTTAAAGACTTAAATAAAATAAATCCTAATTACAACTATCGTTTCATTACTACCAATGAAGTTGAAGGTAAAGGAGAGCCTTTACGTCTACCAATTTTCTTACTTAATGAAAATGATTTAACTCTTCTTTTACAAGCGACAGAACACTCTCAATTACCAATTATTGAAAGAATGTTAAAATTAGCACGTATTTTTGCAAGTAATGGAGTAGATGCTAATAAATATAAGAATCACTTAATTGCCAAAGCAATTATGACTATACTTTATACTAATCAAACTGCACCTAATAAAAGAAATGATGTTTTCTCAATCCTTAATAGCTGTTCTACAGACCAGTTTAATTTAGAAGCACCAGTTCAAGGAATAGGTTATGTTAGAAAGTTTAGAGAATGTTTCTTAATAGATAATCATGGACAATTTTCTGAAAGTGTTTTATTAACAGAGTATGTATCTAGTTTTATAAATGATGAGTATGATAATTTTGAACCTCGTAAAGATTGTTATTATACTCTAGAAGATTTAGAGAAAGCGTTAAACTTTACATTAATTAGTGAAGGATGGTTACGTAATGAAAATACTTATGGAGATTCAGTGACATTAAAAGTAAGACTTCATTCTCTAATTACTTCAAGCAATTCTAATTTCTTTAAATGGGAAAAAGGTACCTATATTTCACTTGAAAATTACTTATCAGATTTAATGATTAGTAATGGTAAGAAATATCAATTAGTAAATATTAACTTAGATGATGTAGATGATGACTTTGCTAAAGTAATAACAAAGATTTATTCAAGACTTTTATTTGAGTTTACTAAAGGATTAAAGGCTAGAGCAAGTATACCATTCCATATCTTTGTAGAAGAAGCTCATAGATACATTCAAAATGATACTGATAGATTCTTAATAGGTTATAATATCTTTGAACGTATCGCCAAGGAAGGACGTAAATATGGACTTATCCTAGGATTAATTACTCAAAGACCAGTAGAAATGTCTGATACCGTTATCTCACAGTGTTCTAATTTCTTAATCTTTAAGATGAATCATCCAACAGATGTTGATTATATTAAGAAAATGGTACCTAATATTTCTGATGAGATAGTAGAAAAACAAAAGAGTCTACAATCAGGAACATGCCTTGGATTTGGTAGTGCCTTTAAGATACCTTTAATAGTTAAGTTAATGCTACCTAATCCAATGCCAATGAGTGGTAACTGTGATGTTGTTAAGATTTGGGATGGACATAGTAATAATCAAGTAAACAATGTTCAAGAACAACCAACAAATAATTCTGTTAATAGTGTTAATGCTGTTAATGCTATTAATCAAATAAATAATATTACAAACAATATATCAAATGAAAGAGTAGAAAGTAATGTTCCAGTAAATGAATCACCTCTACAAGAACCTACTAATATAGGAATACCAGAACTTAATCCAAATGACTTTGGAATACCAAAACAAGATGTAACACCAGTAAATAATATACCAACAGATATACCAAGTATACCTAAAAAAGAGGAACATAAAACTACATTTAATATAGGAATAGAAGAACCTAATAACATTAGCAATCCTAGTTTAGATATTTTAAATAATAGAGAAACACAACCAACAATGACTAATAGTTCTATTCCAGAAATTGATATCAATAATAATGAAACTTTATAGAAGCACTTTATTGTAAAAGTGCTTTTTTCTTGGTATAATTTATACTAGAAAGAAGGGTTGATAGTTATGAACTTTAAATCATTATTAAAAAATGAACATCTATTATCAATCCTTAATAATGTCTTAATGAATGAATCTACTAAAAATAAAGTATCTAATGTCTCTATAAAAGGAGAAAGTTATAATTATAATAGATATTCTCTATTAATAACAATGGACATAGTAATTAAATATCAAATTATAATTAATGATGAAACTTATAATAATTATTTCTTAAATAAATTAGATACTATTACTAGTAATTATAATAATCATGGGGACCTAATCATTAAAGGTAACTCTATATTAATAGATTTAGTATCTAATAAATTAAATGTAACTACTACTAAAACTGAAGATAAAAAAGAAATACTTAAATATATCTATGATAAATACATTGTTAATGGTTATTGTTTTCATAGTTTTCCTTCTGTTTTTAAAGAACAAACAGAAGAAGTAGGATTAACACAAGATATAGACATTAAAGAATTAAATGATTTGAAGAAAATAGACTATATTTTTTCAAATCATAACTATAAAAATATTATATCAAGAAACTTAAAAGAAAAGAGTAGAGCGATATATATAACAGACTCACCTGCTATGGCCTATTACTATGCTTTTAGAAGCCCAGAATATATGGCTGAATTAACTTCTCTTAGTAAATATTATAATTATCTTAAAGACTATCATAAAGATGCCTTTTATGATAAAGATTATTATAAATGTAAAAGTAATTTAGCATCCCTTTGTTCTCATGTTAATATGACTACTAAAGAAGAAACAACTGTTCTTAAAACATTTGATAGAAGATGGAAAGCCCTAAATTTATCTGAGTCATTTCCTTGTATTGCCTTTATAAAAAGAAGTGATTTAGCCAAAAACTCTCTATCTAATATTGAAGATATTATTAATAGTGTTGATACTATAGATTTAAATATCTTAGTATCTAAAATAACTGATAGTAAGTATCCTATTATTAGAAGATATAGTAATATTAATTCTCTTGACCTAACAGTTATAACAATGCCTAGTTATAGAGAAATAAAGAATAAGAAATTTATAATTAAAGAAGAACCTAAAGTAATACCAATTACTAAGACTAGAGAAGATTATCAAGAAGAAAAAAGATTTAATTATAAATATGCTTTTAGTTATGGTAATGCCAATGTTGTCGCTTTAACAGGACTTCTTCTAATAACATTAGGTTTAACTTTAAGTATTATTATTAATGTATTAGGAGGTTAATATGAAAGATATAAGAATAGTATTTATGGGTACACCAGACTTTGCAGTACCAATCTTTAAGGCCCTTGCCGAAAATTATAATGTAGTGGCAGTAGTAACCCAACCAGATAAAAAAGTAGGAAGAAAACAAATATTAACACCAACACCAGTAAAAGAAGCTAGTGCATTATATAATATACCTGTATTACAACCAGTAAAAATAAGAGATGAATATGAGGAAGTATTAAAGTATGAACCAGATATGATAGTAACCTGTGCTTATGGACAAATACTACCTAAGGAATTACTTGATTATCCTAAATATAAATGTATCAATGTTCATGCTTCCCTTTTACCTAAACTAAGAGGAGGAGCACCTATTCATCATGCTATTATGGATGGCTATGAAAAGACTGGTATAACTATTATGTATATGGACGTTAAAATGGATGCAGGAGATATTATTAGTCAGGTTGAAACTGCTATAACAAAAGAAGATACTCTAGGTTCATTACATGATAGATTAAGTGAAATGGGAAAAGATTTACTATTAGAAACATTGCCTAATATAATTAGTGGTAATATTAATCCTATTAAACAAGATGAGGCTGAAGTTACTTATGGTTATAATATTACTAAAGAAGATGAAAAGCTAGATTTTACTAAGACTAGTACTGAAGTAGATAATAAAGTTAGAGCCTTAAATCCTACACCAGGTGCTTATACAACTTTAAACGGTAAGAGAATGAAAGTTTACGATGTAAGACTAAGTGATAGATATTATGCTAAAACAGAACCAGGAACTATTGTAGGCTTTGAAAAAGATGGTATTAGAGTAGTTACAGGAGATAAAGAAATAATACTAACAGATATCGCTTTAGAAGGTAAAAAAAGATGCTTAGTAAAAGACTTTTTAAATGGAGTAGATAAAAAAGAATTGTTAGGAGTAGTATTAAAGTGAAAGAAAAAAAGAAAAAAGAAGAAAATAAATATATAAAATTTATTAAAGAGTTATATAAAAGTAAAAGAGGAAGAGCTATTCTTTTCTTCATCTTTTACTTTGTCTTTTTCTTTATTTTAATTTCCCTAATAAGAACAAATTATAATAGTAATAATGATATTGATACTTCTAATGATAATAAAGTTAATACTGAATATAAACTAGATGGAATAGAAACTGGTAATTATCACTTTACAAGAGAAGAAAATATAAATGGCATTATAACAAACTTTACAGGAGATAAAAGTGATAATAAAACAGAAGGAGTAATGACAAATAATAATACTTTTACTAATTACTTTATCTATGATAATATTAATTTAATAAAGACAACTGATAAATATGAAGTAACAAGTGAATTATATCACTTTAATAATATTACTGATGATAGTAATATATCAAGGATTTTAGAAAGAGCGACACTTATTTCTAAAACAGAATATGAAACAGGTAATATTTCCTACAACTATGAAATAACTACTAATACTATAGATTCTCTACTTAATAACACAAATATAGATATCGCTGATATTCCTAATAAAATAACCTTAGAAACAAATGAAGAAGATGAAGTAATTAAAATTACTTATGATTTATCTAGTTATGCTACTTATATTAATAACACACCAAGTACTACAACTATAACTATTAATTATTCTAATTTTGGAGAAATAAAAGATATAGAAATACCAGAAAGTTAAATAAAACAGTTTGTAATAATAAAGAAAGTGATATTTAATCATTTTCTTTTTACTTTTTAATACATATCAGTTATAATATTAAAAGAAAAGAGAGTGATAATATGTTTGAAAGCTTAGGAGATAGATTACAAAATGCTCTACATAAGATAAAAGGTTATGGAAAAATAACAGAAGATAATATCGGCGATATGATGAAAGAAATACGTCTAGCTTTACTTGAAGCAGATGTAAATTATAAAGTAGTTAAAGAGTTTGTTAATAATGTTAAAGAAAAAGCTTTAGGAGAAGAAGTTAGAACTAGTATTAAACCAGGAGATTTATTTGTTAAGATAGTAAAAGATGAATTAACTGAATTACTAGGGGGAGACTCTGCACCACTTAATACAACAGGAAATCCTGCCATATTAATGTTAGTAGGACTTCAAGGTAGTGGTAAAACTACAACTATAGGAAAACTTTCTAATTATCTTCGTAAGAAAAAGAGTAAGAAACCTTTAATGGTCGCTTGTGATGTTTATCGTCCTGCAGCCATAGACCAGTTAAAGCAACTTGGCAAAGAACTTAATATTGAAGTCTATAGTGAAGGCAAAGGAAATCCTGTAGAAATAAGTAAGAATGCTATTAATTATGCTAAAGAAAATGGTTATGATTATGTCCTAATCGATACTGCAGGACGTCTTCAAATAGATGAATCCTTAATGGATGAATTAGAAAATATTACAGAAGCGGTGTCTCCACAGGAGACTCTACTTGTAATAGATGCTATGATGGGACAAGATGCTATTAATGTTATTACAGGTTTTAACGATAAATTAAAACTAACAGGAGTAATACTTACTAAGTTAGATGGTGATACTAAAGGTGGTGTTGCCTTATCAGTAAGACATTTAACTAATGTACCTATCAAGTTCATTGGTGTAAGTGAAAAACTAGATGGACTAGATTCTTTTGATCCAGAACGTATGGCAGGAAGAATTCTAGGTATGGGTGATATCGTATCCCTTGTTGAACAAGCAGAAGCTGTGCTTGATGAAAAAGAAGCTGAAAAGACTGCTAAAAGAATGCAACAAGGTAAGTTTGACCTTGAAGACTTTTTAAGTACCTTAAAACAAATAAAGAAATTAGGACCTCTTGAAAATATTATAAAACTAATACCAGGTGCTAAGAAAATGGGACTAACTAATGTAAATATCCCTCCTAAACAAATGGCTCATATAGAAGCAATAATATTATCTATGACTAAAGAAGAAAGAAGAAATCCTTCTATTATTAAAGCATCACGTAAAACAAGAATCGCTAAAGGTTGTGGATTATCAGTATCAGAAGTAAATAAACTATTAACCCAATTTGAAAGTATGAAAAAAATGATGAAACAAATGAAAAATGGTAATTTTAAAATGCCATTTTAGGCAAATAATTTATACACAAATTTCCTAACTGAATATCTTAATACTAGAGGAGGAAAGTGTATGTTATTTAATAATCAAGATATTGATATGACATCTACTATCGATGGCAATAACAATGTTGTTGACCAAGATATGAATATTGATATCAATATGAATAGTAATACTATGGGTATGGGACAAAATATGGGAATGATGACTACTAACTCTCCAATTATGGAACCAGTACAACAACGTCAAATAAATAGAACCTTCGTTCATCAAGTTCCACATGTATGTCCAATCCATACAAGAATAGTTAATCATCACATTTTCAAACATACTTATTGCCCTAGATATACTTGTTGTGAAGAAAATGTATGCTGCAATATCGACCAAGGTTCATGTTGTAACTTCCGTTAAAAGCCAAGATAACCATCTTGGTTTTTTACATGGAAAAATATCTAATTATGTCACAAATCTTGCAAAAAGTTCTCTATAATTATAGTATATAATAAAGGAGGAATATTATGTGTACCGCTGTAACATACAAAACAAAAGACTTTTATTTTGGACGTACTTTAGATTATGAAATATCTTATAATGAAGAAGTAGTTATCACTCCAAGAAACTATCCATTTCATTTTATAGAAAAAGGTGATATAAATACTCATTATGCTATTATAGGAATGGCTACAGTTATTAGAAACTACCCACTATATTATGATGCAATTAATGAAAAAGGACTAGGAATAGCAGGACTAAACTTTGTAGGTAATACTGTATATAATGATAAAATTATTGGAAGAGATAATATCACTCAGTTTGAATTCATCCCTTGGATTTTAAGTAGATGTAGTAGCGTTAAAGAAGCCAAAGAGTTAATTAAAAATATGAATTTTTTAAATGTCCCTTTTAGTAAAGATTTACCACTAGCAGAGCTACACTGGCTTATATCAGATGATAAAGAATCAATAACTGTAGAATCAGTAAAAGAAGGGATTAAGATATATGAAAATAAAGTAGGAGTCTTAACAAATAATCCTACCTTTGATAAGCAAATGTTCGCTCTAAATAATTATATGCACTTATCTAATAGAGAACCAGAAAGTAAATTTAGTAAAGACTTTGAATTTAAAAGATATAGTAGAGGAATGGGTGCCATAGGACTTCCTGGAGACTTATCAAGTCAATCTAGATTTATAAGAGCATCCTTTGTAAAACTTAATTCCATCTCTAAAGACACAGAAAAAGAAAGTGTCAGTCAATTTTTTCATATCTTAAACTCTGTTGATCAACAAAGAGGTTGTTGTGAAATAGAAAATGGAAAATATGAGATAACTCTTTACACTTCATGTTGTAATACAAATAAAGGTATTTATTACTATACTACTTATGATAATCATCAAATAACAGCAGTTGACATGTATAAAGAAAATTTAGATAGTAAAGATCTTATTTCATATCCATTAATAAAAGAAGAACAAATAAGAATTCAAAACTGATTAATCAAGATAGCTAGCTTATCTTTTACATGTCACAAAGTGTCTAATTGTGTCATAATGCTTGTAAAATACTATTTATAATTATAAGATAATAATAAGGAGTGTGATACAAGTGAATTATCCATCTATTGATAAATTACTAAATATTGTTAGTTCCAAATACGAATTAGTTCATATCGCTGCAAGACGTAGTAAAGAGATGACTAAAGATGAACACTATCAACTAGCTCTTAACCAATATAAATGTAGTAAAAATATAGGTAGAGCTTTAGAAGAAATATTAGAGGGTAAAATAAAAGTAACTGAAAAGAAATAATCAGTTATTTTTTCTTGACTAAATATCTCGACTCTAATATATTAAAGAAGAGGTGAAGCCTATGAGAATAGAAAAGTTTAAAAAAAGACCTAATGGTTTATATACTATTTATTTAGATAATTTTAACTCTTATGACTTTTATGAAGAGATAATATTAAAATATGAACTTTTAATAACAAAGACTATAGAAGAAGATGAACTTAATAAGATAATTGAAGATAATAAAAACTATGAAAGTTATTATGATGCTTTAAAGACTTTAAAAAGAACTATTAAAACTAAAGAAGAGATAAGAAAAAAACTAATAGAAAAAAAGTATAGTAAGGAAAGTATAGCTTTTGCTATCACTACTTTAGAAAAACAAGGTTATATTAATGATAAAAACTATGCTAAGAGTTATGTTCATAATAGTATTATTACAACTAATAAAGGTCCTAAAAAAATAGCTTTAGAGCTAGATAAAAAGGGAGTAGAGCCTAATGACTATAATGAAGCTTTAGAAGAGTATACGAACTTCTTAGAAAAAGAAAAAATAGAGAAGTTAATCTCTAAAAAGATAAAATCTAATCATAATAAAAGTGTCAAAGTTTTAAAACAGAAATTACAAGTAGATTTAATTAATAATGGCTTTTCTAAAGATATAATAAAAGAAGTACTAAACTCTACTGATATAGAAGAAAACAATGATATTGCTAAAAAGGAATATGAAAAATATTATAACAAATTAAGTAAAAAATACACTGGTAAAGAACTAGAATATAAACTTAAACAAAAAATGTATAGTTTAGGCTTTAATATACCAAAAGAATAAAGGTGATAAGTTCATTACCTCCTTTATTTATGTGTATGCTTTTTCTCTTCTGTATTAGAATAATTATTTTTAACCTCTTCTATGTAATTTTTACCTAAAAATAAGAACTTTCTTCCTATAGCAAGTAAATCTTCAGTTTCTACACCATAAGCTTTTAAAGCAGCAATAAACAAAGGAGCAGGCCAAGGAGATTCATCTTGTTTAAATATTAATCTTTCAAATTCAAAACGCGTAGTTATAGGTTTAAATTCATAGTTTTGATACTTTACTAATAAATTAAGTTCTGGTATTTGAAAAAGATCAAATAAATCACTGACATTACCTTTACCATTCTCTATAAGATGATTATGCAAAACATCACTAGCCTTAATTACATGATCATTATCTTCAATTCCATATCTGTCATTAACAGTACGAATTAGAGCTTTAGTACCAGTAACCATTCTATCACATTTAGTCCAAGCATAAAGCATTTCCAATGACTCATTTCCTTGAATCGCTTCTTCAACCTTTCTATTACGTAATATTTTTTTAGTCTTATCATCACATGTCTTTTGAGCCTTTACAAATTCATCTTCTATTTCCTTTTTTATATTATCTCTCCAAATAAAGAAATCTTCTGTAGTCTTAATATCAGGAAAATTACTAAAATCTTTTTCTACTTGTTCATAAATAGGTCTTAATCTTTCCTTAGTTTCTAGAGTTATATCTTTTCTCATTATTTCATCCCTTTCGCCTCTTGTGCTGCATATTATACCACAAAGTATCTATTTTGTCAAAAAAGAGAAGTAACCTAAAATGTGTACTTCTCTTAACTATTAAATTTTATTACTACTAACTAGCAGTGCTACTACTATTAACACTATCTATTAATTGTTGCATTAACTCATCATAATCTTTCTTTAAGCTATCATCGTTAAACTTAATACCAGCTTCTTCTCTAATCTCTATTAAAGCATTATATCTAAGTGTTGCATCTTCATTTAACTTTTCTTCTGCTAATGTCTCTATTATATCTTCTCTAACTTTCTTTAGTTTAGGTTTACTTTTTTGATCAACTTTAAGTATTATATGATAACCAAAACTAGATTGAACAGGCTCTTCTGTATATTTACCTTCTTCAAGATCAATTGATGCATTTAAGAAAGCCTCATCCATATTATCATCTTTATTAAAGTAATCAATTAAACCACCATCACTAGCACTACCAGTATCATCAGAATATTCTTTAGCAAGCTCTTCAAAGTCAGCACCATCATCTAACTTTTTAATTAAATCTTCTGCTTCTTTCTTAGCTTTTTCTTCAGCTTCCGTCTTTTCTTCAGTAGACATATCATCAGTAGTTTCAGGTTTTATTAAGATATGTCTAACTTTCATGTCACCGATAACTTCATCATTATAATATTTCTCTATCTCATCATCAGTAACACTATTCTTTACATGCTCTTCAATCGCTAAATTTCTCTTATATTCAAGTGATAACATATCTCTTAATTCATCTTCATCTTCAACACCTAAATATTGAGTAATTGCTGCTTGAAATGCTTCCTCATCATTATTGTATTGAGATTTCATTTGTTCAATTTGGGCATTAATAGTTTCTTCTTCAGTCTCATATTTTTCATCAAATAATTGATGATCAATCATATCAACTAAAACACTAATACCATACTTATCTCTTAAACTTTCATATAACTGATCTGCTGTAATCTTTCCTTCATCAGTTTTAACAACTGTATTATTATCTTTAAGTTCAGCATTATTTCCACAACCAGTAACAAGTAAGCATATTGCAAGAGCACTTGCTGTCACTTTAACTATTTTTTTCATTTTATTTCCTCCTTATCAATTCAATAAATATCATAGCATTATCTCACCTAACTTGCAAACAAAATAAAGCAAATTTATCACACTTTTTTAATATTTACCATAGAATAATGTGAACACTAGAAAAAAGGAGGATTAAGTTATGGGTAATTGTAATTCAAACAGCGCTATTATATTAGTATTATTTATCTTACTAGTTATTATAATAGGTGCTGTCTGCTAAGGTATAAAAAGGAGGTGTAAAAATGTCTTGTTCAAATAATCAAACAGTAACTACTAGCTGCTGTTCATCAAGACCAAGAAATAGTTTTCTAATCATAATTGTTTTATATATCTTACTAGCTATCATCTTAGGTTCTTGCATGACTTATTAATTAAGAAGCTCTTTTTTAGAGTTTCTTTTTGTATTATATAAAGAAAATTGTTAATAATAATATAGAAAAGAGTGTGATACTATGTATTATTATTTAAATAATTTTCTTTTTTTCGCTATCCTAGGATTTATCTATGAAAATATATTACAGTTAATATTGACAGGAGATTTTACTAGTAATCCTTTTTATGGACCGTGGATGCCTATTTATGGTTTTGGTGTAATTATTATGATTTTTCTAACAAGATTAATATTTAATAATTTAAAGATAAAAAGATGGCAAAAAATAATTATCTTATTTATAAGTGTTACAGCAATATTAACAATTATAGAACTAGTAGGAGGACATTTAACAGAGTTTATTTTTCACAAAAGTTTTTGGGATTATACTGACATGAAATATAATTTTGGTAAATATATATCTTTAGAAGTAAGCCTAGTATGGGGAACTGCATGTCTAATATTCTTATATGTAGTAAAGCCTCTAACAGATAAGTTTATAGAAAAAATTCCTAAATTTATTTCTATAATTCTTTTAATATTAATAATTACTGATTTCATCTTTAGTTTCTTTTTAAAATAGTCTGTAGTCGCAAAAAACAGAAAAATAAAAAGTTTTGCGATTATAACCGTAAAACTTTAAGAAATAAGAAAAATATTAAACAGTAAAACTGAGTAAAAATTTCTACTCAGTTTTAAACTTATCATACACATCGTCTAATTTACTAACACTATTTTCATCAAAAGTACATTTAAAACTATCACTATCATATCTTGGTATTAAATGAATATGATAATGTTTAACATCTTGTCCATAATAATTATTTTGACAAATAGTTAAACCATCAATATTAAGTTTCTCTTTTAATATAGGATAAATCTTAGTCTTAATAGTATCTATCATATAAATAATTAACTCATTAGGTGTCTCAAATAAATTTTCATAATGTTCTTTAGGTATTACTAAAGTATGACCATCACTATTAGGATTAACATCTAGAAAAGCTAATACTTTATCATCTTCATAGACTTTATAAGATGGAATATCTCCTCTAATTATTTTACAGAATAAACAATCATTCATTAAAATTTCCTCCTTCAACTATCTTTATTATACCATTATTATCAAAAGTAACACTATAATTATTTGTAACTAATCCATTATTAGCAGCAATAGTATTAAAACTATTAATTAAATTATTAAGATAAACTTCATCTAAGCTATCTACTTTAACATAATAACTAACAGAGTAATATCCCGTATTATAAATATTACCTCCTAAAATATCTATCACTTCAGCTTTACTATACTCATCTAAATCTTTAAACTCTACTTTTATCTTTTCATAATTAGTATTAGAAAAAATATCTTTATATTTATCTAATACATCTTTACTTGCCCTCTTAAGAACATCTTTTCCTTTTACATAGTTTTCTTTATAATTATCAGTAATCTTATTATTTAAATATGTAATAGTAAAGTTTAACTCTTTATAATCTTTATCATAATAGGTAATGCTATAACTATTATCGTCTTTATTATATTTTAAATCTCCTTTAGATACATCTAAATCACTATATTTTTCTTCATAATAAGTATTGATATCTTCTTCTACATTTTTAGACTTTAAACTAGGTACTTTTTCTCTAACAATAATAATACCAAAGAAGACAATAATAAGTCCAAAGAGTAATGCTTGTCCTATCATTAATCTATTCATTTTTTTGTTATACATAAAACCACTATCTTTCTATATCTCCTATCTATTATTTTATCAAATCCTTTAAATATAAGCAATTATGTGTTATACTAAGCATGTCTTTTAACATAAATATTGACAATTTAATAATATAATTTATCATACAATTAGAAAGGGTGATAATATGTTTAAAATAGATAATTTAAATGTAAAAATAAAAGATACTGATAAAGAGATTCTAAAAGATTTTTCTCTTACTATAAATGATGGAGAAATTCATGCTATTATGGGACCTAATGGAGTAGGTAAGAGTACTTTATCAAAAGCAATAATGCATCATCCTGATTATGTTATAGAAAGTGGTTCTATTACTTATAATGGAAAGACTCTAAATGATTTAACAACTGATGAAATAGCAAGACTAGGTATTTACCTACTTATGCAAGATCCATCTATTATCGATGGTGTAAGTAATAGTGAAGCCCTAAGAACTGCTTTAAAAGAACGTGGTAGTGATACTAATCTATATTCTTTTATTACTAAGATGAAAAAAGAATTAGACTCCCTAAATCTACCAAAAGATGCTATGCATAGATCTATTAATAAAGGATTATCTGGAGGAGAAAGAAAGAAAAATGAAGTTTTAGGACTAAAAGTCTTAACACCTAGTTTTATCATATTAGATGAATTAGATAGTGGACTAGATGTAGATAGTCTAAAAGTAGTTGCCAATAATATTAATGATTACTTAAAAGAAAATAAAGATACAAGTGTTCTAATTATTACTCACTATAGTAGAGTTCTAGATTTAATTAAACCAGATTATGTCCATGAGATGAAAGATGGTAAGATAGTTAAAACAGGAGATATTACTCTTGCTAAACAAATAGAAAAAACAGGTTTTACCGGGGTAAATGAAGTGGAGCCTAGTGAAAATTATGAATAATATATTATTAGATAGTGCTAAAAGTTTTAGTAAAGAAGGCACCTTTAAATTAGAACTAGATAAAGATACTACTATAAGTGTTGAAAGTGATAATGTAAAACTATATCTTGTAACTAAAAATAATATAAAAGTTGATTTTAATATTTTAAACTCTACAACTATTTATAATATTACTACGGAAAGTATTACTGTTAATATTAGTATTTATAATAATGCTAAACTAGACTTTTATGAAATGGCTGTTACTGATAAAGAGATAACTAATGAAGTAAATGTTTATCATAAAAATAAAGAGACAATAAGTAATGTTACATGTCATGGAATTAGTTATGGTAAAGGAGATTTAAAGTTTAGTGTCAATGGTTATATTAAAAAGGGTATGATAGGTTCAATATGTAATCAATCTAGTAGAATAATTAATTTAGATGATGGTAAAAGTTCAATAAAACCAAATCTTTTTATAGATGAGTTTGATTCTATTGCCAATCATTCCGCTTACACAGGACCTTTTGATGAAAAATTATTATTCTATTTAGAAACAAAGGGAATAAGTAAAAAAGAAGCTTTTAATCTATTATTAAATGGCTTTATGAAAGTGGTAGAACTACCAATTGATTATGAAAGTGTACTTGATAATATTTTAGATAAAGTAATGAGGAGGTGATTATTATTAATCGTGAAGATTTTCCTATTTTAAACAATAACATAATATATTTTGATAATGGAGCGACTACTCTAAAACCAAAATGTGTAGTTGAAGCGATGAATGATTATTACTATAACTATGGAGCGAATATTCATAGAGGAGATTATAAAATATCTTTAAAAGCAAGTGAAGAATATGAGAAGGTTAGAGATAAAGTAAGAGACTTTATAAATGCTAAAAGTAGTAAAGAAATAGTTTTTACTAGTGGGGCGACTGACTCTCTTAATAAGATAGTTTTTGGTTTTATGAAAGATTATTTAAATGAAGGAGATGAAGTTCTACTTACTAAAAGTGAACATGCCTCAAACGTCTTACCTTGGTTAGAATTATCTAAAATAAAAAATATAAAGATAAGTTATATTCCTCTAAATGATAATCATGAACTAACTCTAGAAGCATTAACTAATACAATAAATGAAAATACTAAAGTAATCTCTATTGCAAGTATTACTAATGTCGTAGGAGATGTAAGAGATATTAATGAAATAAGTAAAATCGCTCATAAACATAACATAATATTAGTAGTAGACGGAGCCCAAAGTGTTCCTCATATGAAAACAGATGTTATTAAAGATGATATAGACTTTTTAGTTTTTTCAGGGCATAAAATGTTAGGACCAACAGGAGTAGGAGTGCTTTATGCCAAAGAAGAATATTTAGAAAAGATGAAACCTATAGAATATGGTGGTGGCATGAATCAATACTTTGAAGTAACAGGAGAAGTAGAATATAAAAGCATTCCTACAAGATTTGAAGCAGGAACTCCTCCTATCGCAGAAGTAATAGGACTAGGCACTGCCATTGATTACTTACAAAGTATTGGTATGGATAAAATTTATAAACATGAAAAAGAACTAAAGAAATATCTTGTTTCTAAACTAGAAAGTAATACTAAAGTAATTTTATATAATAAGAATAGTGATAGTGGTATCCTAGCATTCAACATAGAAGGAATATTTAGTCAAGATACTGCTATCTATCTAGACCACTATAATATTTGTGTAAGAGCAGGTAATCACTGTGCCAAAATCTTAAAAGATGAAATAAATATTAAAAATACCTGTCGTATAAGCTTATATTTTTATAATACTAAAGAGGAAATAGATAAACTTGTTGAAGCCTTAGAAAAGTCTGATGATTTATTTAAAGTAATATTGTAGGAGGAGTAATCATGGATGCAGAATTAAAAAGAGAAATAATACTAGATAATTATAATAATCCTTATCATAAAGGACTAAAAGGAGAAGTTGGGTATAAAAAAGCGAATACTAATAATGAATCTTGTATTGATAATATCGATATTGAACTAAAAATAGAAGATGGCAAAGTAGTAGATGCTAATTTTGATGGAGAAGCATGTGCTATCTCAACTTCTGCTACCTCTATCTTCTTAAGAAAAATAATAGGAAAGAGTGTAGATGAGGTTAAAGATTTAATAGAAAACTATGAACACTTAATAGATGAAAAAGACTATGATGAAGAAAAACTAGGTGAGCTTATGGCCTATGATACTATTTATATGCAACCTAATAGAAAACACTGTGCTCTTCTTCCTGTCGATACAATTAAAAAGATTCTAAAGGAGGAAACAAGTGGAGATTAAAGGACTAACTAAAGATAATATAATAAAGATATCAACTCATAAAAAAGAAGATACTTGGGTAAAAGATTATCGAATAAAATCATATGAATACTTTGAAAAGATGAATAAAACATTACCTTTTGGCCCTGAGTTTAAACTTAACTTTGATGATATTATCTATTATAAGAGTGCAACTGATGAACTAACAGATGACTGGAATAAAGTTATGAAGCCAATTAAAAGTGAATTAGATAAATTAGGTGTACTTGAAAGTGAACAATATATGGATGGTATGGGTGTTCAATATGAAAGTGAAGTAATATACCATAATATGCTTAAAGAACTTACTGATAAAAAAGTAATCTTTACATCCATTGATAATGCTATTAAAGAGTATCCTCTTCTTGTAAAAAAGTATTTTGGTAAGATAGTTAAAAATACCGATAATTTATATGCAGCCTTAAATAGTTCTGTTTTCTCAGGTGGAAGTTTTATCTATATACCCCCTCATACTAAACTAAATAGACCATTACAAAGTTATTTCAGAATTAATAGTAAAGGAATGGGACAATTTGAAAGAACTCTAATTATAGTAGATGATGATAGTGAGCTTCATTATATAGAAGGATGTACCGCTCCTACATATGCTACTTCTTCACTTCATGCCGCCGTTGTAGAAATATATGTAGGAAAAAATAGTAAATGTCGTTATACAACTATTCAAAACTGGGCTCCTAATGTCTACAACCTAGTTACTAAAAGAGCTTTAGTAGAAGAAAATGGTACCATGGAGTGGATTGATGGTAATATCGGAAGTAAACTAACTATGAAGTATCCATGTTGTATTCTAAAAGGAGATAATTCTACTGGTACCTGTATTAGTATCGCTGTTGCAAGCAATAATCAAATCCAAGATACTGGGGCTAGAATGATTCATCTAGGTAAGAATACAAACAGTAAAATAATATCTAAAAGTATCGCTAGAAGTGGAGGGAATGCTACTTATAGAGGTGATGTTAAAATTAAAGAAGATGCCACTAATTCATACTCTATGATAAAATGTGACACTTTAATACTAGATAAAGATAGTATTAGTGATACTATACCTACAAATATAGTCTTTAATAACACAAGTACTATTGAACATGAAGCGACTGTTTCTAAGATAAATGATGCTAATATTTTTTATCTTGAAAGTAAAGGAATACCTAAAGAAACTTGTGAAGAATTAATAGTATTAGGTTTCTTAGAAGAGTTTAGAAAAGAACTACCAATGGAGTATGCCGTTGAACTAAATCAAATTTTGAAAAAAAACTTGTAATTTTGTAAATTGACCCTCATTTTGGGGGTCAATTTATTAATTTGGCCCTATGAATTTACAAAATTCACCCCCAAAAACAGCTTGAATTTGCAATTTTCTCTTTTTGCAAGGATTTTAAAATTGTGTTACCTTATCTCTCGAAAGGAGGAATTGCATGTTAAATAGTTTAATTTTAGTAGGCCGTCTAACTAAAGATATTGACATTAAAGAAACTGAATCTGGTAAGAAAGTAGGAACACTTTCTTTAGCAGTACCACGTTCTTTTAAAAATATGGATGGTGTATATGAAACAGACTTTATCAATTGTACACTTTGGGAAGAGAAAGCTAAGCTTACTAAAGAGTATTGTAAAGTTGGAGATATTGTTGGTATTAGAGGTCGTTTACAAAGTAACATTATTAAGACAGATGAGGGCTCTAGATACTTTCTAGAAGTAGTTGCAGACAAAGTCACATTTCTGTCAAATAAGAAGAAAAATGATGTCAAAAATACTGATAATTAGTCGTTTTTGGGCTTGTTTTTCAATAATTAGCCAATAAGGGTTGACTTTTCCCAAAAAAAAGATTTATAGTTTAGTAAACAATTAATTAAGGAGAGACAAATATGCTTTTAAGTAAACGTTTAAAAGAGTTGCGAATATCTAATGGACTAACGCAACGAGAGTTGGGCGAGCGTGTAAATGTTACAAAAGTAAGTATTTGTTGTTACGAAAACGGCACGAGAGTCCCAACTTTAGACACATTAACTAAATTAGGAAAGGTTCTAAATGTAGATGTAGATTATCTTCTAGGCTATGATAATCCAGTTAAACCTAAAGGTAAAAATAAAAAGGTTACTAATATGGCTGAGGAGGAAATAGAATTCATCATGGGATTACGTGAAATAGAATCGATTCATCAAGTTATAATAGAAAATCCTAAAAAGGCTCTTGAGCTTATAAGTAAGAGGTTAGATGACTAATCTCTTATTTTAGTTAGATAAAACTACTTGCCTATCATACTTTCTTTGTGGTAAACTTGTTGTAGAATAAAGATAAAGAAAGAAGGTAAAAGTATGAAAATATTACGTTCACTAAATGTTACCTGGGGGGGGGTGCTTAAATTACCAAAATGGTAGTTTAAACAATACTTTCTTTCATTATGGCTTAAAAGAATAGAGGCAAGTTCTATTCTTTTTATAGTGTAATAATGGAAGGAGTAAGAAGATGAAAAAATTATTATTAGAAACAAGTTTTAGTAAGATATATATGATAGTAATGATTATAATAACTCTATTAATATTAGGAAGTTACTTTTCATATGCTATGTTTACAGTAACAAAAGAGAAGAGTAATGCTATAAGTATAGTAACAGGGAACTTAACTTATAAGTTAGAAGTAGATGGAGAAGAAACTAATACTTTAACAGTAGAACCTAATAGTAGTAAAGAGTTTATAGTAACATTAAGTAATCCTAATAATAGAATAGCAAGATTTAATTTTTATTATGAAGGAGAATTACCTAATAATGTAGAAGCAGGTTACATATTAGATTGTGAAAGTAATACTTTACCAGAAGAGAAAGGTGTTAATTTAGAGAAAAATGGTACAAGTGGTAGTAGTAATATCTATAAGATAATGGTAGAAAATAATTCTAATAGCGAATTAACTATAAATCTAGGAGTAAGTGTAGGACTAGATTATAATGATTTAGAGTTACCAAGTAATGGGCATTTGTTTGAGAAACTAAGTACATTAGCTTCAGATGTTGTTATAGATAATTTAAATAATGGAGATACATATGATGATGGAACAGATACATTTATAACAGGAGAAAATCCTAATAATTATATATGGTATAGTGGAAAGTTATGGAGAGCAGTGTCTGTAAATAATGATGCTAAGACTACAAAGTTAGTAACACAATGGAATATAAGTACAATTAATTATTCAAGCGGTAGTACAGGCTTTGAAGATAGTCATATGGAAATGTGGTTAAATGATACTTCTGTAGATGGTTTCTTAGGTAATTTAAGAGATTATGAAAATTTTATAGTAACAGATGCAAAATGGAATGCAACCCTAACTTCATCATCAAGTAAACCTGCAGAAACCACAATGGTTACCGATGCAGTGGGTTTGCTTAATTCATATGAATATCAAACAAGTTATAGTGGCACTACAGCAGTAAATGGTTATTTAAACAATGGTCTTATCTGGTGGACTTTAACACCATATAGTACGACTTATGTGCATAATGTTAACAATAATGGTAATCCTAGTTACAATAGTCCTACAAATGCTAATGGTGTTCGACCATCAATTAATCTAAAATCAACTGTTAAAATCATAGATGGAGATGGAACAGAATCTAATCCATATCGTTTAGAAGGTGATAATGATGCTGATGCTGATTTATCAGGGACACTATTAAATACAAGATATAGTGGAGAATATATAACTTTTGGAACAGGAGAAAACACCTTATATAGAATAGTAAGTCATGAGACTAGTGGCTTAACAAAAATAACTAGTGCAGAACCATTAAAGAGTGGGGGTAGATTTATCTCCAGTGCTTTTGGAAGCAATGTTACATTTTCGGGCAATAATACAATTGGTACTTTCTTAAATGGAACATATCTAACAAATTATGTAGGAAGTAGTTATAGTAATATGATAGAAGGTAATACTACTTGGTATTTAGGAACAGTGGGTAGTGGTGTAAATTATAGATTGGCAAAATATACAGATACTTCTATGAGCAGTTTAACTTCATCACAAGCAAGAACCAATGTAGGATTACTTAGGTTTGGAGAGTTAATGGCAGGACAATTTAAAAAAGGTTATATAAACGATACTATTACAGATAATACATCTACTTATTGGACTTTAACAAAAAATAGTGCGACTTATGTACGGTATATTTACAACAGTAGTACTGCATATGGTACTAGTCCTCAGAATGTTTATGGTATTCAACCATCTATGAATCTAAAAAGTAATATTGTTATAACGGATGGAGAAGGGACTTTACAAAAACCTTTCAAATTGAACTAGGATAAATTATTCTAGTTCTTTTTGCGCCAAATTCTCTTCTTTTACTTTAATCTTTTTTCTATTTGTAATAAAATAGATAGTGTTAGAAAAGAGGATATTTATGAATGAAGTAATTATTGAAGAAATTAGTAAAGATTTAGATATTAGTAAAAAACAGGTTATGACTGTTTTGAAATTATTAGAAGAAGGGAATACTATTCCTTTTATTGCAAGATATCGTAAAGAAGCAACAGGAGCTTTAAATGAAGAAGTCATAAAGTCTATTGATGATGTTTATCAGTATCAAGTTAATCTTTTAAAACGTAAAGAAGATGTTATTAGATTAATAGATGAAAAAGGTTTACTTACTGATGAGTTAAAAACATCTATTATGAAGTGTACTAAACTTGTTGAAGTAGATGATTTATATCGTCCTTATAAAGAGAAGAAAAAGACTAAAGCAACAGATGCTATTAATAATGGATTAGAGCCTCTTGCTAAGCTTATTATGTCTTGTCCAGTTAAGGGAGATATTAATACTATTGCAAGTCGTTATGTAAATGATAAAGTTAAGACTGTTGAAGATGCAGTTATGGGAGCAAAGTATATAATTGCCGAATGGATAAGTGATAATGCATATTACCGTAAATGGATTAGAAGTTATATATTTAAAGAAGGAGTAATTGTTAGTAAGTTAAAGAAAAATGCTGTTGATGAAGAGAAAACTTATAGTAACTATTATGACTTTAGTGAGCAGGTTAAATATATTAAACCACATCGAATATTAGCGATAAATAGAGGTGAAAAAGAAGGAGCCTTATCTGTTAAATTAGATTATGATGTAGAGAAAATAGTTAAATATTTAGAGACTAAAGTCGTTAAAAATAAAGAATCTTTCTGTTATCCTATAATAATAGATGCTATTAATGATAGCCTTAAACGTTTAATACTTCCTAGTGTAGATAGAGAAGTTAGAAGTGAATTAAAGGAAAAAGGGGAAGTGCGAGCTATAGATAATTTTTCTACTAATGTAGAGAATCTTTTACTTACTCCTCCTTTAAAAGATAAAACTGTGCTAGGTTATGACCCTGCTTTTAGAACAGGTTGTAAACTTGCTGTTTTAGATAAAACTGGTAAAGTCTTAGAAATCGCTGTTATCTATCCTACTGAACCTCATAATGATATAGAAGGTTCTAAGAAAAAAATACTTGAACTTATTGATAAATATAATATTGATGTAATCGCTATCGGTAATGGTACAGCATCTCGTGAAAGTGAAGCATTTGTTGCAGATACTATTAAATCTGCTAATAGAGATATATCTTATATAATAGTAAGTGAAGCAGGGGCATCAGTTTACTCAGCTAGTAAACTTGCAATAGAAGAGTTTCCTTTATTGACTGTTGAGAAAAGAAGTGCTGTTAGTATTGGAAGACGTGTTCAAGATGCATTATCTGAATTAGTTAAAATAGATCCTAAAAGTATAGGGGTTGGTCTTTATCAACATGATGTTCCAGTTAAGAAGTTAGATGAATCATTAAACTTTGTTGTTAGTAAAGCAGTTAATGGAGTTGGTGTTAATATTAATACTGCTAGCCCCTCACTACTGAAATACGTATCAGGTTTAAATAAAAAAGTAATAGATAATATTATTTCTTTTAGAGAAAGTCATGGTAAATTTAAAAATAGAGATGAACTTCATAATATCAAAGGAATATCAGATAAAGTTTATGAGCAGTCAGTTGGTTTCTTAAGAATACTTGATGGAGATAATCCTTTAGATAAAACATCTATTCATCCTGAGAGTTATGATAAGACTATTAAACTTTTAGATTATTTAGGATTTAGTGTAAATGATTTAGGTAGTAAGGAACTTATTAATAAACTTAATAGTTTAGATATAGATAGTCTTAGTAAAGATATTGGTATTGATAAATATACTTTAAGTGATATTATAGAATCTTTAGAAAAGCCTATGAGAGATTTAAGAGATAATTATCCTCAACCAATTCTAAGAAGTGATATTTTACATATAGAAGATTTAAAAATTGGGGATAAATTACAAGGAACAGTACGTAATGTAGTCGACTTTGGTCTATTTATAGATATAGGTTTAAAAAACGATGGACTTGCTCACATTTCTAAATTAACTAAAGAGTTTATTAAAAATCCTAGCGATTTATTTAGTGTTGGTGATATTGTTGATTGTTATGTAGATGGTATTGATTTAGATAAAAAGAAAGTTAATTTATCTTTACTTAGTGATTAAAGTAAAAGTCAAGTTAAAACATATAATATAGTAGGTTCGGGTGTCAAATTTGACAAATATACAATTATTTGGTACAATTTTATTGTTCTTATTTGAAGGAGGAACTATGAAAAAAGTTAGTAAGCTGAGTCTTACTTTAGCATCTATTGGTGTTTTTATGATAGGCTTAGCTGGAGTATTACAGTATAAAGCTTTTCAAATAGAAGAGAATACTGTAGCTTATGAAACTGTGACAATGAATGATTTAAATGCAGGTAAAGTGGAAGAAGTTAATAATAAGAATAGAAATAATACTGCAGATGAATCTAATAATAATACTGAAATGGAAGATAATACTACTGATGATGTAGAAGAAGTAGTTATAGAAAATGAATTAGAAGATGTAAAAACATACGAAGAAGTTAGTACTGTTCCAGTTGATCCTATAGTTTATGATGGATTAACAATGAATCAGTTAGCTGAAAAACTTAATCGTTCTCTAAATTCTACTATTTCAGGTAAAGGATACTTAATTGCTAGTTATTCATTGCAATTAGGAATTGATCCTTATATGGCAACTGCTATTATTCTTCATGAGACTGGATGTAATGGTACTTGTAGTAGTTTAGTTCGTGAATGTAATAATGTAGGTGGTCAAAAAGGAGGACCTAGTTGTGGTGGAGGAAGTTATAAAGCATATGCTACACTAGATGAAGGAATTATGGGTTATTTAGATAACTTATATCGTAATTATTATACTTATGGTTTAACTACACCAGAATCTATTGGTCCAAAATATGCTGCTAGTCCTACTTGGTCTAGTAAGGTTAACAATTATATAACTTTAATTAAAAGTAAATAGGACTTGTTTAAGTTCTATTTTTTTGATATTATTAAGTTAATAAAAATAGTAAGAAAGAGGGTAAATTATTATGAGTAAATGTATTATAAATACTATACGAAAGATGACAGTTTATAAATATTTAAGTAATAATATTACTTTCTTTAATAATGTAGAATAGGATTATTCTATTCTTTTTTCTTGCTTTTAGAAAGGAGAAGTATATGAAGAAGTTATTATTAGAAACAAGTTTTAGTAAAATATATATGATAGTAATGATTATAGTAACTCTATTAATATTAGGAGGATACTTTTCTTATGCCATGTTTACAGTATCAAAAGAAAAGGGTAATGCTATTAGTATAGTAACAGGTAATTTAACGTATAAGCTTACTGTAGATAATGTAGAAAGTAATAAGTTAGTAGTAGGAGCGAAAGAAACTAAAGAATTTACAGTAACTTTATCTAATCCTAATAATAGAGAAGCAAGATTTAATTTTTATTATGAAGGGGAATTACCTAGTGGTGTAGAAGTAGGTTATAAAACATGAGAAGGAATAAATATACCAATGGGGGAGAAAGGTGCTAATTTAACGGCAAGTGGTAGTTCTGGTTCTAGTAATATATATAAGATAAGAGTAAAGAATGAATCTAGTAGTAGTGTAACAATTACATTAGGAGTAGGGGTAGGGCTAGATTATAATGATTTAAGTTTACCTAGTAATGGGCATTTGTTTGAAGAAATTAAGTTAACAGGCCCTGTTTCTGATGTTATAAAGATGAATATAGGAGAAAATGGAAGTACCTTTGATGATGGAGTAGATACATTTATAACAGGAACTGACCCAAATAACTATATCTGGTATAGTGGAAAGTTATGGAGAGCGGTATCAGTTAATAAAAAAGCTAAGACAACTAAATTAGTAACACAATGGAATATAAGTGCAATTTCATACAATCCTAGTAATCAAACTAACTTTGAAGGCAGTTATATGGAAGAATGGTTAAATGATACAAGTGTAGATGGCTTCTTAGGTAATTTAAGAGATTATGAGAATTTTATTGTGACTGATGCAGTATGGGATGCGACAATGGATGCAACAGCATTAGGAAGTATAACAAGACCTAATGGAACAACAACTGTAACAGATGCAGTAGGACTTTTAAATATGTATGAATATCAGTCTAGTAATAATGGAGGAACTAATGGCTATTTAAATAATGGACTTAGATGGTGGACATTAACACCATATTCTTCGTCAAACGTTCGGTATGTCAGCTACTATGGTCGCGCGAGCAGCAGTGGTCCTTCGAACGCGAACGGTGTCCGGCCATCAATAAATCTAAAATCTAGTGTCAAAATTGTAGATGGCAATGGAACGATAGATAATCCATATCGCTTAAACGGAGATAATGATAAAGAACTTTCAGGAACACCCCTTTCAAGTAGATATAGTGGAGAATATATAAAATTTGGAACAGGAGAAAATAATCTATACAGGATAGTAAGTCACGAAAATGGAATAGGAACAAAGATAGTAAGTGTAGAACCACTAAAAAGTTCTGGGGAGTTTATAACAAGTGCCTTTGGAAGTAATACAGCATTTTCAAGTACAAATACAATAGGTACATTCTTAAATGGAGAATATCTAACAAGTTACGTAGATAGTAGTTATAGTGATATGATAGAGGAAAGTAGTACTTGGTATTTAGGAACAGTAGGAAGTGGAACGTCATATAAACTTGCCAAATATACAGATACCAGTATGAGTAGTACAACTACATCAATTACAAATGCCAAAGTTGGTTTATTAAGAGTAGGAGAATTAATGTCTGGGCAATTCGATAGATATGGTAATAATACAGGTTATAGCAACTAAAATATTATAGAAAGTATTATATAAAAAGTCTTATATTTCAAATGATTTATAATTTTGTTTT
>CALVUX010000004.1 GCA_944363715.1 uncultured Bacilli bacterium | reverse complement strand
TTTATACCATCTCCTCTTATTATTTTTGATAAATAAAATCTAGTATGTTTTATTTACACACTAGATTATACACGGTCAAGTATCAAAAAGGCAAAAAAAAGCACGGCCAAAAGACTTCGCCTTTTAGGGCCGTGTTTTACTACTTCTTTATTAACTTTGCAAAATATACGGATTACTACTACTTCCATCACCGTCAACAATCTTGATACTAGATTTTAGAAAGACGACTGGGCGGACCCCAGAATAATCATAGCCCGCATCATCGTAGTAAAGATACCCCGAACTATCCAGAATAAACACAAGGTCAGAATTATAGGCGTGGGGAGTGATTGTCCATTGAAATGCTGAGTTAAATATCCAGTCATTATTGTAACAATCACTTACACTATCCCATCTCCTTAATTCCTTATTTAAACAGGCATTTCTATCAGTTGTAGTCCCTCCACTTGTAGCATATCCATAATCACTCGGATACATTAATCCTACTTTTCCAGTCCAACTTGTACTTCTGCCACTATATACCGTTGTTCCTCGCTCATATGAGTACCAGTGACTTGTTAATCCATTACTTACACCAGTATAATTAGATGTTCCTCCTAAATACCATACAGCATCACCTATCATATTTTTAGCATCTTCGCTTAAGCTATTGGTCCAATAATCCCCATTATTTAAATTAGTATTTAACGTTGCATTAGGCCAATCATTTGTGTTATTAGAGTCCCAAGAAATATCTCCAATAGATTCATTTCTTATTAATTTAAGTCTTTGTTCAACATTACCTGTTCCATCATCTACACTAAATACTCCTATTATTCGCCAAGTTTCATCATTAAATGTTACATAATTATTAGGGTCACTTCCTATATATCTATAATCTGTTAAAGCAGTTGTTTGTTCTGTGGCAGGATGAGAGAAAGTCCACATCTCTTTTTGTTGTTCACTTGTTGCACTATTGAAGTCTAAATCTTCTGGATTTGCTTTTGCAAGTATTGTATCAACTGCTGTTGGTACTGGTTTATCTCCATCTTTACCATAGACATTAACTTGTACACTAAATTGTAATCCTCCTCCATCTCCTTGTGGATTATAATCTTCATCTACCCACATTCTTAGTCTATAGTTATTACTCTCACTACTACTCATACTACTTGTATATAAACTCATCTCTCCTGATGGTCTTCCTGTAAAATTATTAGCATTTGTCTCTTCATTATAAACTTCTGGTGTCATTAACTCTTCTTCACCATCGTCTGTTAATCTTGTTAGATATAATTTTATATTAGAACCATCTATCTTTCTATCACTAGTTGTTACATCTTTCGCACTTATCTCATAATTGATATTTACATCTCCTGCTATCTTACTACTTACTGTAAAATCAAAGTATTCTCCTTCAGTTAGTCTTTTCTTCCCAGTTGCATCTGTTGTTGGTAATGCTCCATTTAAACTTATTGTATTATCTGTTTCTTCATATGTCATTGTTATTGAACCTGTCGTTATACTATTTAATTTTGTTCCTGTTTTACTATAACTAAAGGCTGCATAACTTACTCCTATTATTGCTAGTATCATTACAATTATTAATCCTACTATTATTAATTCTTTCTTTTCCTTTACCATTTTATACTCCTCCTATTTTTTATAGTCTATCCCAATCATTATCTTTTATACTGTTTTAATATTAACACATATAATCCTTTATATCAATTATTTTGACACTATAAAAGAACAGAATTTATACTTATCCTGCTCTTATATCATAATGAAAGAAAGTAATTTTATTACTTATATTAGGGTTAAATGCCCCCCCCCCAGGTAACAAGTTGTAAACTTGAGGTTTTAGAAAAATGACGAATTAATTTACCCCAGAATTGACGATTTATTTTACCCTGATAAATTAAATTAGCCATATCTACTTCTTCCTTTCTTTATCTTTGTTAACTTAATAGTACCATAATCTTCAAAGACAATCAATAACGATTTTACTTACTTTACACTTATATTAAATTACTTCTTTTATAAGTACTTACTTTAGAATCTAAATATATATCAACTATTCCTTTATTAACACCTTTTATAAAGCCTAGTCCATTAATACATATATCTTCATCATAACCCATTTCATAAGTTCTTTTTTGTAAGTCTTTTAAATCATCATGCTTACTTGATATTCTTCTAATCTTTAAATCATTAGACATATAGAATGTAAAACTATTTCTTTCTCCTTCTACATAATCCATTCTAAAGAAGTTATCTACTATTACACTTTGTCCTTTCCTAAGTTGAAAAGTCTTAGGTTTAATCTCTTTTTTAGGACTTATCTTCTTAAATTCATCATCACTAATATAATTAACTATACTACCACTATCAACTAGTCCTGGTGTATCTATAAGAGTTAAATACTCATTTATTTCTATTTCTACTGTATTTAATGTAGTAGAAGGAAGTGGTGATATAGTAAGTTCTCTATCACTAGTAGAATAGTTCTTTAATAATTTATTTATTAAAGTACTCTTACCAGCATTAGTATGACCTACTACATAGACATTATTAGTAGTCTGATATAGTTTTATTTGTTTTAATAAATAATCTATATTATAGTTTTTCTCACTACTTATAACTATTACTTTATCAAAAATATTATTATCTTTAAAATAATCTATTAGTTTATCATCATTTACTGACTTAGGTAAAACATCTCTTTTATTTAGTACTAATATCATTTTATTAGGAATAATCTCTCTAATCTTATTAATATCTTCTTCTATATTAAGTAAATCTGTTATATAAAGTACTAAATCTTTAGTCTCTCCTACACTCTTAAGTATCTCTAAATACTCATCATTACTTTTAGTAACTACTTGATACTCTCCATAGTTTTTAATTCTAAAACATCTTTGACAATAATCTTTATCTAAACTAGTAGTATAACCTTCCCCTAAGATATTCTCATCTTGAAGCTTAACTCCACATCCAAGACAGTACTTCTCACTATTCATAATACTTTCCTTTCTTGAAAAGATTATTTTTACTATATTTATTCATAATCTTTTCTTCTAAATATCTATTAATATTAGTAATCTTTAAATCTTTAACTGCCAGAGGGTCTACAAATATTTTAATAATATTACCTTTATAGCCATATCCCATATCTGTAATAAATTGATCTCCTATGATAGCAATGTTTTTAGACTCTAAATTATATTTAGATTTAATTTTCTTAAGTGTTCTAATAGTAGGTTTAAGTGCAAAGGGATAGAAATCTACTTCTAATTCTTTACCAAAGGTAGAAACCCTTTTTTTAGGACTATTAGAAACTATAACTACTAAAAAGTCTTTCTTTAATTTAGTAATTAACTCTTTAACATTACTCTCTACTTTAGTAGAGTTGATTAAAGCGAGAGTATTATCTAAGTCAAAGATTAAACATTTAATACCTTTTTTCTTTAATTTATCATAATTAATAGCAAAGATATTTTTCTTATAAATATCTGGTAAATATTTCATAGTCTTACTCCTTTATACTAGTATATAACAAAATTGCTTTTAATGCTAGTTATTTAGTCTTTGTCTTATAGGCATAGTATCTATATCTAAGGAATCAAAACTATAACCATTACTTAAACAATAGTCAATTATATTACTTAAAGCATCTCTTGTATAAGTCTTAGTATCATGCATTAAGATAACATTATATTTATCATGAGATATACTATTAACTACACTATTATATAGTTTATGAGGATTAGTTGCAAAAGAAGCATCTCCACTATCAACATTCCAATCATAGTATTGATAACCTTTATTTAAGACTTCTTTAGTTAAAGTACTCATAATACCTTCACTATATTTTTTAGATATGGTATTACTAGAACCACCTGGGAATCTAATTAATTTAGAATCAATTCCTGTTATATCATAAATTCTCTTATGAACTTGTTCTAAATCATTAAAGTAGTTATCTTTTGATGCATAAATAATATCATATTTATGAGATGCAGTATGAATACCAATAGAATGTCCTTCATCTACAATTCTCTTAATTAAGGAATCATTTCCATTCATCGTTACAAAGAATGTCGCTTTAACACCTTTTTCTTTTAATATATCTAAAATAACATCAGTAGTTCCATCTCTTGGACCATCATCAAATGTAAGATAAATAGTATTAGTTTTTAATGGTTCTCTTACTTTAACATTCCTTACTATTTTACTTTTATTATTACTACTATCACTAACTTCATAAGTTACTTTATAATCACCTACTTTAGTATTATCTATATCATTAGTTATTTTAATATTAGAAGTTAAATCACTATCACAGTTATCATTAATAGTTACATTATCTTCTATATAAGGATCATTTAAGTTTAAAAAGATATTATCATCTCCATTTAGTGTTATAGATGGAGAATCTACATCTTTAGCAATTATCTTTCTTACGACTTCACTTTTATTACCACTACTATCAAAAACTCTATAAATAATTTTATCTTTATCTTTTTTTACTTTAACTTTATCAGTTATATCTTTATCTACATTATCATAAGCACTAAAACCTTGCTCTTTATATTCACCATTAGGACAATAGTATTCTTTTAGATTACCATTTAGTTTAATTTTAGGTTTCTCTATATCTTTTACACTTATTTTTTTAGAGATATGATAAGTAAATATATTATCTTTATAAGTATAATTTATATTATAATCTCTATTCTTATTAGTATTTATCTTATCAAGTGGTTTAACTATTCTTTTACTTCCAAAAACATTACTTATAGTTATCCCTTTATCAGTATAAGAAGAATTTATATTAATTATTTCTTTTAAAGGAGCATTTAAAGAGACTTTAGGAACAAATAAAAGTGCAAAAGCAAAAAGTATAAGTACTAAGGTAACAGTAATATTTATAAAATATTCGCTTTTAGAAACTCTTCTTTTTTTTATCTTCTTCTTAAGCATAATCTCAACTCCTAATATTAGTATAGCAAGTTCTATAATTTTTACAATACACTAATATTTTTAACTGAAGTCTACATCATTATACTTATTATTCTTAATAAATTCTCTAAGTATTTTAGTTAAGGCTCTTTTTTCAATCCGGGATACATAGCTTCTAGATATATTTAGTTTATCGGCAATTTGTTTTTGCGTCCATAAATCATTTCCTTCTAAACCATATCTTTTAACAATAATTTCTCTTTCTCTTTTAGTTAAGACTTTTAAGTAAGAATTAAGTAGTTTTACATTATCTTTTAAATTAATCTCTTCTATAAAATCAGGACGTGGGGCTTTTATAACATCAAGGATTGATATTTCATTACCCTCTTTATCAAAACCAACGGGTTCATTTAAAGAGATATTTTTATTATTTTTATTGTTTGCACGAAAATACATTAGTATTTCATTTTGAATACATTTAGCACAATAAGTAGTAAGACGATTTCCTTTATTAGGAACAAAGGTATCTACTCCTTTAATAAGACCAATAGTACCTACACTAATAAGGTCATCTTGATCAACGTTTTTATAATCGAACTTTTTAACAATATGAGCGACTAATCTAAGGTTATGTTCTATTAGTTTATTACGAGCTTCCTTATCTCCCTCCACCATCTTTTTTATACACTCTTCTTCCTCATCTTTTGATAGTGGTTCTTTAAAGACTTGATTAGAATAACTTGCTGTAAAAGTAAAGAAACCTCTTAGGCTATCAAATAAATTAAACAACATTTTTATCACCTAATAAATAATATGTCAAAAAAAAGGAGTTAGAATATCTAAGCTCCTTTATTACCATAAATTACCAGTTAAAATAATCACTTGTTCTATTGTTATATAGATTACAGTATGATACTATATAAACAAGGAACATTTGATATGAGTGTCGTACCTCCAGAAAGGAGGTAGAAAAAATGAAGTTAAAAACATTTATTATAAAAACTTTAAAACAACTTCCTTTTATTCTAATTAGTCTTGCTTTACTAATACTTGCAATTAAAATATAAATAGCGACACTCTAATCAACTTTGAGAAGAGTGTCTGCAATCCAAAAAACTTATGGAGGAGACATTCGGTCGCAAATCAAATGTTCCTCTTTTTTAATTTATGTAAATTCCTTTTACATATTCATGATATCATAAATGTTATGTTTATGCAAGTGTCTAACATATATCTTTCCAGTCAAATAAATTCTACAAATGAATTGGATTAAAGTCAACATCTAAGTTTACTTTATTGATAGATGCATAATAATCAACTAGTTTTTCTAAGACTTCATGAATATTATCTTGATACTGATATTTTAATATTAATTGATAGTGATAGATATTTTGTTTTTTAAAGATAGATGCAGGACTAGGTCCTAAAATAATGGTCTTATCTAGATATTTATGACAGACTTTCTCACACTTCTTCGCTTCAACTAAGGCTAGCTTACTATCTTTACTAGAAATGTTTAAGGATACAAGATAATAGTAAGGAGGATATTTCATTAATTTTCTTACTTTCATCTCTTCTTTATAAAAAGACTTGTAATCATTTTCTTTGGCATTTATAATTGCATAATTCTCTTCATTAAAGGTCTGAAAAATAACTTTACCAGATTTATCACTTCTTCCCGCTCTTCCTGCTACTTGACTAAGTAAATCAAAAGTTTTCTCACTGCTTCTAAAGTCAGGTAACATTAAAGAGGTATCAGCATTTATTACACCAACTAAAGTAACATTAGGAAAGTCTAATCCTTTGGCAACCATCTGAGTACCAAGTAGAATATCTGCTTCTCCCTTACTAAAAGCATCAACTATTTTTTTATGAGCACCTTTCTTACTAGTAGTATCTACATCCATTCTAAGAACTCTTGCAGTAGGAAAAATATCTTTTAACTCTTCTTCTATCTTCTCAGTACCAACACCTAAATCTTTTAAAGATTTCTCATGGCACTTAGGACAAGTAACTTCATACTTAGTTGCATAACCACAATAATGGCATCTTAAGATATTACTACTTTTGTGATAGGTTAAAGTTATATCACAATTAGGACATTTAACAGATTCTCCACAATTAGAACAAGTAACAAATGAAGAGTAACCACGTCTATTTAATAGAAGTATTACTTGTTCACCTTTTTCTATAGTTTTATTAATTTCATCTATTAAAGGAAGAGAGAAATGTCCCTTAGCCTTACCTATTTCTTTATTCATATCAATAAGTTCTACTTTAGGTAACTCTTTACCATTAACTCTTTTTTCTAAAGTAACAAGATTAAAGACATTTTTAAGTCCTCTAGCATATTCTTCTAACATAGGTGTTGCACTACCAAGTACTACCTTTGCATTATTATCTTTTGCACGTTTAATCGCTACATCTTTAGCATTATATCTAGGATTATTATCTTGTTTATAAGAATCACTATGACATTCATCTATAATAATAAGACCAAGGTTTTTAATAGGTGCGAAAACTGCACTTCTAGCACCTATTACAATATCTGCTTCTCCTTTTACTATTCTTCTATACTCATCATACTTCTCTCCATCTGATAAGGCACTGTGTAGTAGTGCTATATTACTTCCAAATCTTTCTTCAAATCTTTTAATCAATTGAGGTGTTAAAGATATCTCAGGTACTAAAACAATACTCTTTAAGCCTTTTTCTAAATACTTATCAATTAATTCCATATAAACTTCAGTCTTACCACTACCAGTAACACCATATAGTAATGACACAGTATTTTCAGTATTTAAAATATTATTAACAGCATTTTCTTGTAATGAAGTTAATTTTTTTATTTTCTTATCACTTTTTTCATAATCTAATCTATAAACTTCTTCTTCAGAGACTCTTAAAATATTATTCTTAACTAAAGTATTAAGAATAGATATAGAGACATCTCTTAACTCATCACGGCTTAGTTTTTCTTTACCTTTAAATAATTCTACAACTTCTCTTTGTTTATCAGTTAATTTCTTATCATAATCATTTAAATAGTATACTTTTCTATATTTCTTCTTAACATCACTTTTAATACTAGCTTTAAACCCTTTAGGAAGCATTACTTGATAACAACTAATTAGAGATGCTAAGGTTGTTTTATGTAAATATTCTCCCAAGTCTAATAATTCTTTAGTAAGTATTACTTCTTCATCTAAAACTTCTTCTATTTCTTTTAACTTATCTACATCACTGTTTTTATCTTTCTCTAAAATAAACCCTACTAAAGTTCTATTACCAAAAGGAACCTTTACTCTTTTACCTATTTCTATTTTATCTTCTAAAGATTTAGGAACTAAATAATCAAAGATTCTATCTACACTTTTACTAGTTATCTCAACTAAAACACCTACTACCAAGTTATCACTTCCTTTCATGTTAAAACTTTGTTCGTAAAACAATTTAAAGAAAAAGGCTTATGCAAATAAAGCCATATATACTAAGAATCCTAAGAAGATTAAACTAACTATCAGACCATTAATCTTTTCAAAGTTACTACTCTTATATTTAACACCTACTCCTATCATCATTAACGCTCCACCGATTAAGCCACCAATATGGGCAGCATTATCTATTCCTGGTACCATAAATCCAAGTATTAAGTTAACAACGATTAAAGGTATTATCTGACTCTTAATAACAGTACCTAAATAGATACGATAATGATATCCAAAATAAAGTAATGCTCCAAGTAAACCAAATATCGCTCCACTTGCTCCTACACTTAAAGCATCAGGTGTTACAACTACTGATAATAGTGAACCACAAACTGCACTAAATAAGTAAACTACTAAAAATCTCCATTTACCTATAAAACTTTCTAACTGCATTCCTATAATCCATAAAGCATACATATTGAATAGAAGATGGGCAAGATTAGCATGAACAAAAGCTGCAGTAATTAATCTATAATATTCACCCATTTTAACAAATGGTCCATAACTTCCAAGATAAGTTATTATAGTATCAGAATTACCTAAAAGCACAGGAATAAAGTAAACCAATATATTAATTATAATTAAAGCATAAGTAATAATAGGCTTTTTAGGTGCAAAAACATCGGCAACTCTTTCCTGATCCTTTTGATTATGTTTATTAATATCATTAGTAACTTTAACAAATAATTCTATTCCCTCTTCACTAAATTTTAACTTACGAGAAAGATCAGGAAAAATAGATTTTAATAACTTATTTTTCTTAATATCAGCATCTTCATGTACTTCAACTGCTGTTATATTATCAGTTTTAAATTCATCTAAATTAACCGCTCCACCTAAATCTAAAAAGATACTAAGTGTATTTAATTTAAATGATAAAGTCTTTTTCTTAATTTTTCTTAAGATTCTATTAGTCTTAAAAACATCAAATTTATATTGTTCATCATTATGAATATATCTCATTACTAATCTAACTACTTTATAATCTTCATCTAAATTTTCAAGCCATATCTCATCTTCTGCACCTTGTAATATTATAGGAGTATACCCTTTTTCAGTAATAAAGTAATGAAGAAGTTTCATAGCTAGAGTATTTTTCTCATTCATATCTATAACATGTTCTTCCATAGACATCGCCCCTCGCTATATATTTTAGCATATTTTAACATAGAAATAAACCTATTCTAATATAATTAGATAATCTCACTAATTAAACAATTAACACTATCTACCACTTTACTAGTAATAGACTTTAATTCATCACAAGCATTTTTAACTCTATAACCATTATATTTTCTAATCATATCTATATCATTTTGATAAAATGTTCCATCATAATCACTTATTAATATCTTCTTCATAATTCCAAATACCTAACTTTCCTTTAGTAAATAGAGGTTTATCTAATACTTCTATATCTTCTAGAATCCAAGCATATCTTCCAAGTCGATAATCACCACAGATAAACTCTAGCTTATCTTTATGTATCTCATCTAAAAACTCTTCATCCATTTAAACACAGTCTACTAACTTACACTTAAGAATAATGTAACTAAAGTTTAAATCATTACCATCAACAACTCTCATTAATTCTTTATTATTCTTCCACTCTTTAGGTACCTTAGTAGAACTAGCATGAATATATAATTCTCCTCTATAATTAGTCTTAAAACTTCTAGTTTCTATTTTCTTTTTGCCTAATTTTATTAAAGTTGCATATGGTTCTGTTAAACTTAGTGCTTTCACTTTATAGTTCCTCCATGACATTTTAATTCATAGATTAATTTATCACCTTTACATATTTTTTCAATACCTACAAAGTTTTCCATATCTCCATCTACATTAAAAGTATAAAGATAATCTTCATTTACAAACTCTTTAGGACCTCTAACAGGAATAACACTCTTATCTTCTCCTACTTTCATAAGAGCGACTCTTAATACTTTATCCATCAATTCTTCAGTTAAACTATCATCTATTGTAACTCCATAATAATTCATACCCCAAAGAATATTATCATTATAATAAACTACTTCTTCACCCATAAACTTAATTCCACCAAAATAAGTATCATGATAAGTAAAGTCGCCATCTGTAAACTCATAATCTTTGGACTTTAATCTACTAGGTAAAACTTTAGGAGAATCACTATTAGCATAAGTACCCTTCTTCGCTTTCACTAAAAACTCTAAAAATTCTTTGTTATTTATATTCATAATCTATTTATCTCCTTTAATTATCAAATATTAAAAAGGCTAGCCACCTTTGACTAACCTTGTAAAATGTCTAACGACATCTGACATTAGTATAAAGCATTGCTACTCCTATACTTTTATACTACACTAATAATATGTATTAGTCAAAACTTTTTTATTCATTCTCCAAATCCTTTAAATAATCTAAAAACTCTTTAGGTGGTTCTTGTTCAAAATATAACTCTTTACCTGTAATAGGATGAACAAATCTAATACTCTTAGAGTGTAACATTTGTCCAAACTCTGTTACATTTTTATGATTACCATACAAAGGATCATTACTAACTGGATGTTTAATGTAGTTTAAATGTACTCTTATCTGATGAGTTCTACCTGTCTCTAAGATACACTCTATTAAAGTATTATTTTTAAATCTTTTTAATACTCTAAAATTAGTTATTGCTTCTTTACTATTATGAGCAGTTACAGCCATCTTTTGTCTATTAGACTCATCTCTTCCAATTGGTGCATCAATTGTTCCCGTCTCATGCAAGATAACTCCATCTACTATGGCAAGATAATGTCTTTCTATCTTTTTATTTTTAATCATGTTACTAAGTAACTCCATAGTTTTAATGTCTTTTGCCACTACCATTAAACCACTTGTATCTTTATCAAGACGATGAACAATACCTGGTCTAAAACTTCCATCTTTATTTACTTTAGAGTGATAAATAAGAGCATTAACTAAAGTATCAGTAACATGACCTGGAGCAGGATGAACAACAAGTCCACTCCCTTTATTAATAATCATTAAGTATTCATCTTCATAAACAATATCAAGAGGAATATTAGTAGGTTCTAAATTGTCTAAATTTATCTCTTCATCAAGACTTACTTCAATAATATCTCCTAACTTCACTTTATAACTAGCATTTTTCTCTTTACCATTAACAAGTACTTTGGATTCACTAATTAACTTAGATACTCTACTTCTAGATAAATCACTGTTACTTGAAATATAACTATCTAGTCTTACTCCTTCACTATTTACTTCTAACTTCATTTTTCTTACCTCTTTCTTTTAATATTTCTTTAATTATAACTACAATTATTCCTACTACTATTAATATATCTGCAAAGTTAAAGATAGGATAGTTGTATCCTAATATTTTAAATGATAAGTAATCTATAATATATCCATCTATTAATCTATCAAGAAAATTACCTAATAAGCCTGCTAAGGCTAAAGAATAACCTATAGAAAGTATTCTATCATCTAAATTATTCTTTAACTCATAAATTATAAAAAATAGACAAATTATTGCGATAAGTATTAATAGATAAGTCCTACTTGCAAATAAAGAAAAGGCTGCCCCATCATTTAAAACATAGGTTAAGGAAAAGAAATTATCTATAATATTAACAGTTGTTAAATAAGTACTAACTAAATATTTTAACAATAAATCTATTCCTAACAAAACAATAACTAAAACAATTGATAATATAATATTACTCTTCTTCATTTTCTCTCCTTATATAATTAATTTTACTAACTACTAATTGTAATTCATCATATCTTTTTTCTACTGTTCCTGTAAATATACAAATATCTCCTTTTTTAATATCCATATTATTTTTATATACTCTAGGAAAAAAGATAAAATCAATTGAACCCGTCTCATCACTAGCAGTTATGAAAGCCATATCTTCATTTTTCTTAGTCTTAATCGCTTTAACTTTCTCTATCATTACTATAGTACTAACTATTCTATTAAAATAGTTACTTAAATTATTAATACTTATAATATTTTGATACTTACTCTTATATGCAGTTACAGGATGATTACTAATATAAAAACCAAAGCACTCTTCTTCTTGATCTAATAAAACACTATTAGGAAATTCATTAGTAATAATTATCTCTGGCTTTAATACTAAACTCTCATCTAAATCAATAGTCAAAGTTCCATAATTAACTAAACTGTCTAAATTAGTGATTAATGTTTTTTTATTAAACCCAAAATTCCTAAAAGCATCAGCAGTTATTAAAGACTCTAATTGTTTTTTAGTAACACCACCTCTAACTAATTTAGAAAAGGCATCATATATATCAGTAAATTCTTTATCTCTTGACCTCAACACCAAACTAGAAACACTTGTTCCTACTCCTTTAATAGTAGAAAATGGAAAGATTATATTATTACCATCAATAACAAATCTATTAGTACTCTTATTTATATCAGGCTTTAATACTTTTAAATCATGACTTCTTATCTCTCTTAAGTATTCTTGCATTTTAGATGAAGCCCCTATAACATTATTTAAAAGATTTGCATAGAACTCTAACTTATAATGAACTTTTAAATAAGCCATTTTATAAGCGACTAGAGAGTATGCAACAGCATGAGATTTATTAAAACCATAGCCTGCAAATTTAAGAATACTTGCAAATATTGTTTTAGAAATATTTTCATCATGTCCTAACGCTTTCGCTTTACTTATAAATTTACTTTCTTCATTCTTTAAAACATCTACTTTTTTCTTACTAATCGCTCGTCTTAAGATATCCGCTTCTCCTAATGTATAACCTGCATAGACGTTTGCAACTTGCATTATTTGTTCTTGATATATCATAATACCATATGTTTCTTTCAAAATAGGTTCTAATGATTCATCTTGATAAATAACTTTTTCTCTTCCTTCTTTTCTTGCTATATATAAATCTATATTTTCAGCAGGACCAGGTCTAAATAGAGCAATCGCTGCGATTAAATCATCAAAACTACCAGGTTTAAGCTTTCTTAAGAAACCTCTCATTCCATTAGATTCAAATTGAAAGATACCACTAGTATCACTATTTGCAAATAATCTATAAACCTCGTTATCATCTAGAGGAATATCATTAAACTCTATTCTTTCACCTCTAGTTTTATAAACCATATCCATTACATTCATGATAATAGTAAGATTTCTAATTCCTAGAAAATCCATTTTTAATAGACCTAACTCTTCTAAATAGTTCATAGAATATCCTGTTAAGTACATATCATCACCTTTAGTTAAAGGAATAACTTCATCCAAGTCCTTCTTACACATAACAATACCGGCAGCATGTGTTCCAATCTGTCTTGGAAATCCTTCGATAATAGAAGCGATTTTATAGACTTTAGATAATGTTTCGTCACTGTTTATATATGCTCTAAACTTCTCATTTTCTCTATAAAATTCATCTAACTTCTTATGAGACATAACAGGTATAAAAGATGTTAGTCTATCTACTTTATATAAAGGGACACTAAATATACGAGATACATCTCTTAATACTTGTTTAGCAGCAAGAGTTCCAAATGTAACAATACCAGATACTCTTTTTTTACCATATTTATCAGTAACATAATTAATAATATCATCTCTATAAATATCAGGTATATCTGTATCAATATCAGGCATAGTCTTACGTTCTGGATTTAAGAATCTTTCAAATAGTAAGTTATATTTTAAGGGATCTATTTCCGTAATACCAAGAGAATATGCTACTAAAGAACCAGCTGCACTACCCCTACCAGGTCCTACTAATATTCCTTTCTTTTTAGCATATCTAATAAAATCATAAACAACAAGAAAGTAATTAGCAAATCCCATATTATTAATGATATTAAGTTCATACCCTAATCTATCAAGATAATCTTTAGTAACATTATTATTAAGTCTTTTAGATAATCCTGCTTTAGCAAGACTCATTAAATAAATAGAAGAATCTACATCCTTAGGACATTCATATATAGGTAGTAATAAACTAGGTTTAGGAAACTCTAAATTACATTCATCTACTATTTTTAAAGTATTAAGTAGTCCTATATTTTCATAAGTATTAATAATATCAGTAACTTCTAATTCTTTATTTAAAGTATCATAACTAATATTATCATTAAGAGTCTTACCATCTCTAATTAAATAAAGATATTTTAAATAATCACTATCTTCTTTACTCTTATATAAGCATGGTTTTAAATAAACTATATCTTTAGTAATAACTAAAGCCTCACTTTCCTCTTTCTTATTACTAAAGCCAAGATAAATATCCGTAAATTTATCTTTATGTTCTAAATAGAAATTTAAACTATCAAAAGGCACTAAAAGGAAGAGATTATCTTTATATTTAATAATATCATCTATTGTAATACTATTATCATTTACTCTTGTACATATTTTTATTAGATTAAGATATCCCTGATAGTTTTTAATATAAAGTAATATTTTATAATTATCAAAAGACACTTCTAGTCCAACAACAGGCTTTATTTTCTTAAGATTACACTTCTTAATAAACTCCATTGTTCCATACATATTATCATCACAAATAACAGCATTAGTTCTATTATTTTTTATATTATAATCTATAATATCATCTATTGTTAAAAGACTTGAAAGTAAAGAGTAATTACTCTTAACATATAACATATTATACATAATAATCACTCTCCTCTCTTCATTTATATCATACAGATGTATGTGAGTCAATAAATTTATGCGATTTTATTTGACTTTGTGTTATATTTATGATAAAGTTATAAAGCAGAAACGTTTAGTAAAGGAGGAATTATTATGGCAAAGAAAGTTACTAGCAAAAAGCCTTTAACTGGAAATAGTAGATCACATGCTTTAAATGCTACTAAAAGACAACAAAAACCAAATTTACAAGTAATTAGACTTGAAGATGGAACTAAAATTAGAATGAGTGCAAGAGAAATTAGAAGTTTAAGAAAACAAGATAAGCAAGCTGCTTAAAAGAAAAAAGATAATCACCACAAACGATTATCTTTTTTTATTACTATAATGCATACTAGCTTGTTTTTTCATATAATCCAAATTTTTAGACTTTTGCTTACTAGCGTGTCCTTGGAAATATGCTAAATCAAAACTCTGAGTTTCTTGTTTTGTAATATCTTCGTTAGTATTATCTACAGTAGTTGCAATTTGAGTTGTCATATTGGACATAGTTTTAACTAAACTATTAGCTAAATTACCTCCTACACGTGCTGATGCCAAAGCCTCAGTATATGACTTTTCTCTTATTTGGTAGTTAGTCATTAATTGCTCCTTTCTTACTGCGTGCTGATATATTACCATATTTTTGATAATTTGTCAAACATTTTTTTGTATCACAATTAATGACTACTTATCTTTCTAAATAATCTGCCCCTTTAAAAGGACCTCCTTCCGGTTCTTCTCTTAATAAATCATTAAAATTTTGTTGTCTTAAGGCTTCATATATAACAATAGCAACACTATTAGAAATATTTAATGCTCTAACATTAGATGTCATTGGTATTCTAAGGCAATGAGATAAGTCATTTTTTAATATTTCTTTAGGAATACCAGTAGACTCTTTTCCAAAGATAAAATATAAGTCTAAATTATCTTTATTACTATAATCAAAACTAGTATGAGGAACTCTTCCATATCTAGTTAAATAGTAATAAACACCCTTATTTTTAGATGTAAAATCATCCCAATTCTCATATACAACATAATCTAGCTTATCTATATAATTAACTGCACTTCTTCTTAAATGAGCCTCATCTAAAGAAAATCCTAATGGTTTAATTAAATGTAATTTTGTATTAGTAGCAACACAAGTTCTCATAATATTACCAGTATTTTGTGGTATTTCAGGTTCAAATAAAACAATATGATTCATAACAAATATCCTCCTAAACTAAAACAAGACTTATTGTCCTGCTTTATCATTAATATCAAGAAAGCTTAAAGCTTCATCTCTTGTTAACAATGCTCCATTAAGTCCATCCTCTACTGCTGTAACTTTTCCATCAGTAAATTTAATTAAACATGGAGTACGACCAATAGTAAAATCAGTTCCTTCAAGCAATCCCTTTATATAAGTTTCCTTATCTTCTACATCTTCTAAATTAATATAAACTAAATTTTCATAATTATTCTTTTCCAAAGGTGATTTAATTGTCTCTTCAAACTCTCTACATTCACTATCACTAGCAGCACATAAATACAAAACTGGTGATGGATTTTCTGTTAAATAATGTTCAAATTCTGAAGGACTAATCTCAGAAACTACATCTTTTAAAACAGGTATTTCATTCTGATAAGTTTTATAAGTATTATACCAACTAGCTAAGTACAACACTAAAACTATCACTACAGCATATATAACAACTAATACTACATAATTCTTTTTTTGTTTCTTTTTACTTTTCATCTCTAATCACCTCTAACTTAAGTTAATTGTAACACAATCTTAAAAAAATGAAAATAATAGTTTACAATTTTTTAGGCAGAAAAACCTCCACATTACACAATTAACCATAAACTATTATAAAGGAGGAGAAAGTCATGTACAATAGACCAATATATCCAAATAATAATAGAAATGGTTTCATTCCTTTAATAATTGGTGGTGTTATAGGATATGGACTAGGAAGTAATAATAGACCTAATTATTATCCAATGTACCCTATTCCAGTTTATCAAGTATATCCACCATATTATTTATATAGATATCCATATAGAGGAAGATAAAAAAATCTTTCTTCTTTTTTTGAAATAAAAAGCCCTATGGACTATTTTATTTCAGTTATTTCAACTTCATAACTTCCATTAGGACTTTCTACTGTAATAACATCACCTACTTTATGGTTAAGTAATGCTTTAGCGATAGGACTTTCATTAGAGATTCTTCCTTCAAAAGGATCTGCTTCTTGACTACCTACAATTTGGTATTCATCTGTATCATCTTCATCATCTACATACTTAATAGAAACTGTGCTACCAAGACCAACTACATCTTTAGGAATATCTTTAATAATCTCTACATTTTCAAGCATCTTCTCAATAGTTTTAATTCTACCTTCAATTTGAGCCTGTTCATTTTTAGCAGCATCATAGTCAGCATTCTCAGATAAATCTCCTAAACTACGAGCCTCCTTAATAGCCTGAATATTAGCAGGCCTTTTTTCATTTATTAATTCACTTAATTCATTTTTTAAATCATTAAGTCCCTCTTCTGTTAAATAAACTGTTTTTTTGTTTCCCATTGTAATCACCTCAAAATTAATATAAACTAGCTAGGCTCCCCTAACCATAATACGAGTAAAATTTTAGCACAGTTTAAAGAAAATAGCAAGTATTTTTTTAGAAATTACTACTAGATATAGTATGCTATACACTTTAAATTGATACTAAAAATTAACAGCCCACTCTATTATTAACTTTTTTTATAGCAAAGTATTCGCACTTCTCATATTGCATATTACAAATACAATATTTCTTATAATATCATATAACCCACCCTCTAGTGAAGTTTAACATGAAAGCAAAAGAAAAAACTGACATTTATATTTCATCTTTTGTCAGTTTCTCTTAACAATTATAAAGTTGGTCCCTTTTTTTCTACTTCATCAGCATTTACAACTTTATATGTATCTTCAAAATCTCTCTTAGAAATACCATACATATCATCTATATTAGTTATATTAATATATCCACCAGCAGCAATCATCATATCAGATCCCCATTGATTTAAAATTATATTATCCGGAATCTGAACAAAAGTCTGTACTCCTCCTTTAGGTTTAAATAAAGTTGGATTATCTCCATCAATTTCATATTTCTTCTTAAAGGTTGAATCAGAAATAATCCATTCATTACTATGACCATTACTATCTAATACTATGTTACCATTTTCATCAGTTTTTGTAACAATCCATCCAGGATTATTTGTGTCTTCATCTAAACTTACAGTATCAACTTTTTCTTTGATTTCATTTCCTACAGAATCTACGCTCCACGATATAACTTCTTCACCAATTGTACCTGGTCTAGCCATTATTCTAGCAAACTTCTCAGCTTGTATTGGCACTAAAGTACCACTTTCTAATCCATTTTTTACATATGTTAAAACATCTACTTTAGTATAATTTTCCATAATTCCTCCTTGCCCAAACTATAGCATAAATCATAACAAATATCAATCTTCAATAGGTATTAAAAACTCCTTTATTCCATCATAATTATTTAATTTCAGTAAGCCAAAGACTATGTAGATTACAATAAGCATAGATTTTATTATATTCGCTACTATAAGGAAAACTTACTTCTGGTTTATCTCCTGCTTTTAACATCTTAATCATATAATTATCATCACTTGCAAGGATTATAAAAGAAATATAATGCTCATCAGTCATTGGATGCTCTACTTCTCCTACTTTAACATTAATCATTCCTTCTTTAATCTCATAAACTGGTAAATGCTTCTCAGTAGCAGCATCAACAGTATTAGCATCAACTAATTCCATTTTATCTCCACAACATACTAGAGCCTCGCTCTTATCTTCTAATTTTAAAACAACATTTCCACATTTTTTACATACATAAATTTTCATTAAACATACCTTCTTTCCATATCTATTATAATTTTTATTTTTTATCTTTACAAGTAGCAACTAAATATTCTAATAGACATGCGATTGATAAAGGGCCTATTCCTTTAAATCTCGGAGTATAACTAACAGTATCACTATCTATTAAAACATCTCCTAGTCCTACATCTATAACAACACATTCATCTTTTAAATCACTACTTTTAAAAAGATTACTAACACCAGTTGCACTTACCACAATATCACTTTTTTTTAAAATACTAACTAAATCTTTAGTCTTAGAGTGACACATACTAACCGTTGCATCCCTATTTATTAAGTAACTTGCAAGAGGCTTAGATAAATTATAACTTCTTCCAATAATAGTAACATTTTTACCACTTAAAGAGATATTATAAAACTCTAATATCTTTATAACTGCAAGTACAGTTGAATTAATTATTTTAGGTCTATTAATAGATAAATAATACTGATTAAGAGGATTTACTCCATCTATATCTTTATTTATGTCTATCTTTTCATAACAAGAATATTTATCAATATTTTTAGGTATAGGCTCTACTAATAAAATACCAGTTATATCATTATCTTTATTTAATTCATCTATTAAAGAAATAACTTCTTTTGTATTAGAATTATCTAGTTTATAATGTCTAAAATATATATCTAAATCAAGACATTTATCTATTAGTAACTCACAATATTTAGAGTCATTAAAACTGATGATTGCAAGAGTAACTTTCTTATCTCTAACATTTCTTTTTGCTTTAGTTAATATATCTTTTTCTAAAGTACTACATTCTAACACTCTACTCATATTTCTTAATCTCTCTTACTAAAAAGTCATCAGTCATACCAGCGATAAAGTCTATTACTTGTCTTTTTATATTAGTGGATTCTATATATGATTTATCTTGATGATTCAAAAATATTTTATAAATAATACTCTCTTTATTATTAGATTTAATATCTTCTAAATAGATATTATATAGTTTGTTAATACCTATTTCATAATAATCTAATTCTTCTTTAGTCATAGACTTACTATAAATATTATCATTATTAAATTTCTTTAAGGCAAATAGAGAATTATAGACTTTATCACTCATCTTAATATAAGGTTTATCTATACTTTCGTTAATTATGTCTAAGACAATAGTATTAACAATATCTCTATTGTTATCACCAAGTACTTCTCTTATTTCTTTAGGTATATCACTTCTTTTAAATCTATCTATCATAATAGCATCTTCAATATCTCTACCAATATATCCTATAATATCACTAATTCTAACTACACAACCTTCTAAAGTCATAGGACGATAAGTTTTAGATTTCTTTAAGTCTTTATAACTTTCATTATACTCCCTTAAAAACTCATCCTTATCCTTCTTCATTGGTTCATATATAGGGCTTAACATCTCTCCATTATGAGTCATAATACCATCCAATGTTTGTAGTGTTAAATTAAGTCCTTTCCCATCAGTTGCTACATTCATATAGTATCTTACTCCCTGGATATTATGAGCGAAATATTCTCCTAGTTCTTTAAGTGATAGTCTATTTAATATCGCTTCCCCAGCATGTCCTAAAGGAGTATGGCCAATATCATGACCTAAGGCAATCGCTTCTATTAAGTCTTCATTTAAGTTTAAAGCCCTACCTATTGTTCTTGCAATTTTACTAACCAATTGTACATGAGTAATTCTTCTACTAACATGATCATTAGAATTAAGAGTATAAACTTGAGTCTTATTTAAGTATCTTGTATAAGATAAAGAGTGAATTATTCTATCTATATCATGAAAAAATGGAGGCCTAATATCTTCATTTTCCTCTTTAAACCTAATAGCATCACTACTTTTAGTAGCATAAGAACTTAAGTTTTTTTCTTTGCTTAAAAAATTCTCTTTAGCTTTCTCAAAATTTTCCATCAAATCGCCTCTTACTTATACTTTTAACTTTATCTCTTATTGCTTTCTTCTCATCTTTATCAAATATATGCATTTGTTGATAGTACTTATAAAACTCACTAGTTTTAAAATTTTGTTCCCACTCTTCTATATCTTTTAAAGTTGCCAAATTTTTATCTTTAAAATCACTATTTTGAAGAGCAAGAGCAAAGTCATGCTCTTTAGTTTTCCAATAATAATCTGTATTATAGTTTAATTTTTGTTTACCACATAATCTATAATTAGAACTGTCATAATCAATATAATCTACATTATAAAAATTATTAAATCCTGTAAATATTTCCTTATTACTCCCAAAAATATTCTTTTTAACTACTACAAAACCAGAATCTTCGCAAAAATAATCTGCTAACTCTTTTGTTATAACATAAAAAGGCACTTTATAAATTCTTGTTTTCGTCTATTTTCCTCCAAAAACTTTTACTTTTCCCCTTTTCACCTTTACGAAATTATCAAAATTATCTTTAACATAACTATCCCTATTAAAGGTATCATTAATTACTACTCTATTTTCTTCAATAAAATCATCACAGTTTAGATACAAACATTCATCATAGTTAGTAATATTTAATCTATTACTTTCATCTCTTTCTGACCTCAACATAACAAAATTATTAAAGCCATTTAACTCTTGATAACCATTTTTAGTTTCAGATACTATTATCTTATCTAAAAACTTAAAATCAACCTTTCCACAAACAAAATCTTCTGCAAGCATAACATAAACTGGTACATAATAATATTCTTTACTACCCATAACTACTTCTCCTTATTACTTATCTTAAAAGATTATTTACCCTTTCTAATTAATCTTATCATAGAATAAGGAATAAGTCTTGTATCAAATGGTAATTTTAATATTTCTTCTGGATGTCTTGCAACATCTATTTTCTCATTATTTTCATTATAGATAGTTTCTATTTTATAAGGATAAATCTCTCCATTAGGTGTAAATATCTCTACTTCATCACCTACTTTAAAGTAGTTACGTTCTTTTAAAACAATAGATTTCATCTTTTCATCATAACCTATTATAAGCCCTAGATACTCTTGATTAGATACTTCTTGTCTACCTGTATAATACTGGTCTGTATAATCTGCTAAATGATTAAAGTATTGAGTTGTTGTATCACGATTAGCGACAGAATCAAGTCGTTTTTGATACTCAAGTAATTTCTCATCCGTTAATGTTCCATCATAAATACTATCTATTAAAAATCTATAACTACCAATAACTGTTGCAAGGTAATATAAACTTCTCATTCTTCCTTCTACTTTTAGAGAACTAACTCCAATATCTATTAAGTCTTTAATAAAGATTGCCATGTTTAAATCTTTAGTAGCAAGAGTAAATTTATCATTACTATCATAATCGAAGGCAAAACGACATACTTGGGCACACCCTCCACGGTTTGCATCTCTATTAGTAACATAATTAGATAAAGCACATCTACCACTAAAACAAGTACACATGGCTCCATGAATAAAGACTTCAGTCTCTAGATTAGTTATACTTGATATTTCTTTTATTTCTTCACGAGATAATTCTCTTGCAAGTACCACTCTACTTGCTCCTAAATTTCTATAAAACATTGCACTGCTTATATTAGTAATAGAGTCTTGTGTTGAAATATGAACTTCTACTGATTTATAGTTATCTATTATGTATTTAGCAAGATATAAATCACTAACAATAAAAGCATCTATACCACAGTCTATAACTTCTTTAATATATTCTTCCATACCTTTTCTATCTTTATCATGAAAGACAATATTAGCGGTTAAATAGACACGTTTTTTTAGATTATGAGCGAAAGTACATCCTTCTTTTAATTCTTCTAAACTAAAATTAGTAGCATTTGCTCTTAAACTTAATTTTTCTCCTCCAACATAAACAGCATCAGCACCGTATAACAAAACTACTTTAAGTCTTTCTAAATCACCTGCTGGTGCTAGTAATTCTATTTTTTTCATAACATCACTACCTTCTTAATTTAAATATGTTTAGCGATAAAGTCTACTACATCATCTTCATTTACTTCTATAAGTTTCATATCATCTAAAGTTACATCTGTAAAATATTTATCTAACTTTTTATATTTAGAAATAGAATTTAATGGATATCCCGGATTAATTTTATCACTCTTAGTACTTACCATATAGAAATCATCTTTAGACCAAGTATATGTAGCTTCTTCTCCCTTTTCATTAATAACTGCTAAACCATATATCCATTTACAATTAATTCTACCGTCTTTTCCATATTCTTTTACTAAATTAGTATAATGTTCTATCATCTCTTCATCTGTTAAACTCTTTCCATTTACACGTCTAACAAATAACCCAGGTTGTAAATCTTTAGGAACACCTTCTATATATAGTGTATCATCCATACCCATACTAGGCATTTTTGTCTTTCTATAACACTCTCTAGCTTTTATTAAAGCATTTTCTATAGCAGTATTTCCATCTTCTTCTACATCTAATTTAATATCTATATCTTTTAAAGATAATACTTCTATTCCTAATTCTTTTAATCCTTTACTAAATCTTTTTGCTTTAGATTCATTAGAAGTTGCAAAAATAATTTGTTTCATAACTACTCCCTCCTACTTTACTTTATAGATAGTCTCTCTATATAAGAAACCTCTATTATATCCTACTAATTCATCTATTTTTTTCTTATTAAAATTAACAAAAGCATTAATTAACTCTTTATATTCTAGAGAACTGTAATCGCCTTGTTCTATAATTCCATAGTTAATACCAGAGTCTTTTAATTCTTTATAAACATTACTTAAATTAAGTCTCTTATTATAAAAGAAAGTTGTTCCATTACTATCTTCTTTAACTAAGAACTCTTGCCCACTTTTAGGCTCTTTAATAGTAATTAAGTCACTCTTACTTTTATTTTTATTAGCAAAATAACTAGTAAGTAGATTTCTTCTAGACATAGCGACTACTGGATTACCAAGTAATAAAATAAATAAATCACTTTTAGTATTACTTCTTATATTAAGTACTTCATTTTTAGTTATTTCATTAGATAAATATGCTCCTTTAACACCTAAATCATAATATAAATTAATAGTATCACTATTAGTGACCATATGAGTTCCATTATAGATTAAATTTATTGATAAATTATTTTCTCTAACTAAGTTTAGAACTGCTAAATCATAAAAGAAAACACCATCTACTTTTATATTTTCTAGTTCTTTTAATACTTTAAATAAACTATCTAATTCATTATTAAATATCATTTTATTTATAACTACATATAGTAATTTATCAGTATTTTTTCTATATTCCTTAATATCAGAAATACTATAATACTTAAAATAATCAACAGAAAAACTTTCTAGTGGTAAAATCATACCATCTAAACAATTATCTAAATATTCTAAAAAATTATTGCCTCTTATTACACCTAATAACTTCATAATATCAGTCCTTTACGTAACATATTTTAACACAAATACCCCAAAGAAAAAAGAGGATGAATATTATTCCTCATCCCCATCATCTAACTTAACAAGTACTTCTCTAGGCTTAGATCCATTAGGTGGTCCAATAATACCTCTTTCTTCCAATAAATCTATAATCCTCGCTGCTCTATTATAACCAAGCTTAAACCTTCTTTGTAGAAGTGATGCACTTGCTTTCTGTGTTTCTATAACAAACTCTACTATTTCATTATATAGAGGGTCATCATATTCTTCAACTTGAGCCATGTCTTCTTTTTGTGAGGCACTCTTTTCGCTATCTCCTGATAAATTCATAAAGCTTTGATCATATTCAGCTTTTTGTTGTTCAACTGTATAATCAATAATTCTTTTAATCTCATCATCAGAAATAAAGGCACCTTGTATACGTTCTGGATCTGCTTCTCCCATTGGTAAGAATAACATATCACCTTTACCAAGTAATTTTTCTGCTCCTGTCATATCAAGAATTGTACGTGAGTCTATACTACTAGATACGGCAAATGAAATACGACTTGGAATATTCGCTTTAACAACACCAGTAATTACATCTGTTGATGGTCTTTGAGTAGCGATAATTAAGTGAATACCAGCAGCACGAGCCATTTGCGTAATTCTCATAATAGATGCTTCTACATCTTTACTTGCAACTAACATAAGGTCTGCTAACTCGTCGATGATAACGACAATAAATGGCATCTTTTTAATTTGTTCATCTGCAGGTAAAGTCTTATTCTTCTTTTCTACATAATCATTGTAAGTTGCAATATTTTTAGTTTTAGTCTCACTAAAAGTATCATAACGTCTTTCCATCTCTGCAACTATCTTAGATAAAGCGACACTTGCTTCCTTAGGGTCAGTTACAACTGGTCTCATCAAATGAGGAACCCCGTTATAACCAGAAAGTTCAACTTTTTTAGGATCAACCATAACAAGTTTTACTTCATCTGGTTTCGCTCTCATTAAAATAGAACAAATAATACCATTAATACATACAGATTTACCTGAACCAGTAGAACCTGCTACTAAAAGGTGTGGTGTTTTATTAATTTCACACCATATAACATTACCCATAATATTTTTACCTAAAGGACAAAGTAATTTTGAACCATCAAGTGACTTAGGTACTTTTTCTAACACTTCTCTAAAGGAAACAGCAGCAGTTTCTTTATTAGCAATTTCTATACCTACTGTATTCTTACCAGGTATAGGAGCTTGTATTCTAACATCTTTAGTAGCAATCGCTAAAGCTATTTCTCTATGAATAGATAAAAGCTTACTAACCTTAGTACCAGAATGAAGTTCTAACTCATACTGAGTAACAGTAGGACCAATATGTACTTCTACTACTTTACCAATAATATTAAAGTCTTTTAATACTTTCTCAAGTATTTCTATATTCTTTTCAATTAAACTTTGATTAACACTATTTTTCTTTTTCTTAGGGGCATCTAATAAATTAATAGATGGTAAAACATAATTATGTTTAACAGTAGTTTTATTAGTAGACTCTTTATCTTCATCACTAACATCATTATTCTCAGTAACTTCTTCATTTACCTTAGCTTTAGTTAACTCATCTATACTAGATATAACAATTTTCTTATCATCGTCTTTTATCTCACCCATAACAGGTTCCTCATTACCTGTAATAATAGGTTTCTTACTATTAGTTTCCTCTTCATCCTTACTCTTATCTCTTTTAGGGAACTTCTCTTTAGCCTTACTTGCCTTATCTTTAACAAAGTCAACAATAGAAAAGCCAGTAAATAATGAGAACCCTATAATAATTAAAGTCCAAGCGATTATCTGCATTCCCTTATATGAGAATAACATCATAAATAAGACTCCAAAAGTACAACCAATAATACCTCCCCCAATTGCATTAGGTCTAGCACCCTTCATAACATCTGAAAAGGAATTAATTAACTGATTAGTAGTTTCACTAAATACTTTAATAGCATTACTATCATTTTGTAATATAAAGTTTTCATGCATTAAAACAAGTAGACCTATAACTAATAAATAAATACCTAACATTTTAGTTGTAAATAAATTAGGCCACTCTCTATTTATAATTAAATATGCACCTAGTACTAACAAAACTACTAATAATACATTATAAAATACCCCTACAAGAAATATTGCAAAGGATGCAATCATATTACCAACAGGACCATATCTACCAATACCAAGAATTGCTGCTAAAACAAGTAATACACCATATAATTCTGTAGCATGAGCAAAACCTTTTTTAGTTTCTTTCTTTTTCTTTCTTTTTGCCATAACCTTCACTGCCTTTCGTATCATTACTACTTCAGTATAACAAAACTAAAGAATAATTTAAAGAGATTGTCACTCATTTGACACTTTTATTTTATTTAAAACATCCATAACTTCATAAAAGACTTTATGACTATTATCTTTTTCTTTACTCATATTAGGTCCTACAAAATCATTGATTTCTTTTAATACTAAATCTATATTATCCTTATTAACTTTATCCCTAATCAATTGTAAACAAGTATTTTTATAACCTCTTACCATAATACCTGCTAAAGCTTTATAATATGATTTTTCTGGCAAGTTAGATTTCTTATAGAAATACATTGCCATTTCATCAGTCATTTTTCTTTTATTAGTTAAAATTATTTTATTAGTCCTAAATACACCATTAGGAGCAGAGTTACTTGGAACATTAATAATCTCTGCATCCTCTGGTATTATTACATCATATAAAGTATCTCCTCTAACTAACCATCTAAATATCTTATCTTCAGTCGAAAAATTAAATCCACCCATTTCTTTAGAATTGTTAGCATTAGGATTAAAGTTTTTGGCAATATTTACTTCATCAATTTTATATTTTAAGTTATCATTAGCACCACTAACGTTATCAAACATAACTTTTAAATACTTTGCACTCATATAATTATTACACTTCCTATTTTTTCTTATCTCTAACAGTTACATATCTTTGATTTCTAGCATTAGTAATTTTCTTATTAGTATACTCTAATTTATTTAAATCGATAAGTGGCTTTAATATTTTGTAAGCAACATATCTTTTTGAAGAAATACCTAAATAATTTCTAATTTCTTTAGCAGTTTTTGGTTCTTTACAAAATGCTAATACATTATTAAATACTTCACTTTGTGTATCACTTTGTGTATCACCAGCTGTATCACTTTGTGTATCACCAGCTGTATCACTTTGTTGTCCAGTTTATTGTCCACTTACTTGTTCACTTACTTGTTCACTTGTACTTCTTATTAAAAGAATAACATATATACATAATAAAGGACAAATACTATTAACATAATAGTTCCTTCTTTTTTACTAACTTCTCTTTCACTTCTTGCAAAGATAAACAAAAGAAATGAAGATAGGAATACAACAAGTATATCAATAAAACTAAAACCTTTTAAGACAATATCACCATATATAAGAATAGGAAGTCCTAAAACTATACATATATTAAAGATATTAGTACCAATAATATTTCCAATAGCCATATCAAACTCACCTTTTCTAGCACTTGTTACTGTCATAATCATCTCAGGTAAACTTGTACCTATTACGATAGCAGTCATTGTAATTGCTTTCTCACTTATATTTAGTCCACTGGCAATCGCTTTAGCAGAGTCTACAATCATTTCACTACTATAAACTATTAAGATAATTGTAACAACTAAAAGTAGACAAGACATGATAGCAGAATATTTACTTATCTCTTCCTCTTCGTACTTTTTATTCTTTTTAAATAACATTCCTACTAAATAAAGAACAAACATACAAAATAATAAAATTAAAATAAAACTATCATTTCTTGAAAATGTATTAGGACTCATAGGATTAAATACAGCATCTAGCATTAAAAAAGAAAACGCTGTCGTAACAATAAAAAGTAAAGGTAATTCTTTTTTTACAGTAGCATGTCTTACTTTAATAGGTCTTAAGAAGCTAGCAAGTCCTATAATTAAGAAAACATTTACAATCGAGCTACCTACAACATTTGCAAAAGCCATTACTCCATCACCATTTGCAACACTTCTAAAAGATATGGCAGCTTCAGGAGCACAAGTACCAAATGATACTATTGTTAATGCAATTAACATCTTAGGTACTCTTAACTTTAAAGCTAAAGATGAAGCAGCATCTACTAAAACATCTGATGATTTAATGATGATTACAAAGCCTACTAATAAAATTATTATATCTAAAAGCATAACACACTACCTTTCTATCTCTAATAATAGTATAAATTATTTTAATACATCTTACAAACAAAAGAGATTAACTTTACACTAATATTATTAACAGAAAAAAGTATTTTACTAAAAAAGAGTGATTAAATTATCACTCAATTACCTACTTCATCAAACTATTATATAAATTATTAGCATTAGTAAAGTCTGCAATTATCAAGAAGTTATCAATATAGTTTCCTTTTTCATTTTTATAATTTAAATAATAAGCATGTTCCCACATATCCATATTAAATAGAGGAATAAACCCAAAAGACTGTGGTAGTTCTTGATTAGATAAATTTATAATATCTAGAGAACCATCATCTTTTACTACTAAAAAAGTATAACCTGAACCTTTTAAACTCATGGCTTTATTTTTAAACTCTAAAAAGAATTTATCAATACTTCCATATTTCTTATCTATATCCTCTTTTAATCTTCCACTTGGTAAAACTCTATTAGGACTCATACTCTTAAAATATAAGTTATGATTTAAGACACCACCTAAATTATATAGAATATCTACTCTATCACTTTCATTAAATTCATCTAAATGATAGTATAATTCATTTATACCATAACGATAATCAAAATTATTTTTTACTAACAATTCATTTAATTTATTCAAATAATTCTGTTCATGTTTATGATAATGTAATCCCATTGTATGAGTATCAATATATGGCTCTAAATCCTGAAACAAATAAGGTAACATAGGCAATTTATACATAAAACCAACTCCAATAATAGTTTATGTAAAACGTCCAATTATGTCATTATCTTGATAAAATATTTAAATACATCTCTTTTTTTGCTAAACTATAAGTATTAAAGGAGTTAAGAGTCATGAAGAAGTATAAAGATTATTTAAATAAAGATCATAAATTTGATAAAAAAACTATGTTAGGAATATTTTGTTTAATAATAGTAATATCAGGGATGTTTGGTTGGCTATATGAAGTAGTATTTTATTATTTTAATAGTGGTATGACTGAAATATACTTTCGTGGAGGTAATTTCTTACCATGGATAAATATTTATGCTATGGGTGCTATATTGATATATGTTTTAACTTATAAGAAAAGAAAGAATCCTTTATTTGTTTTTATAGTAAGTATGATATCTACTGGTATACTTGAATATATTGGTGGAGCCTTCATGGAACATATCATGCATATAAAATGTTGGGATTATACTAATGAAATATTAAGCTTTGGTAATATTAATGGTTATGTATGTCTAAGAAGTGTTTTAGTATTTGGATTATCAGCTTTATTATTAATGTATTTAATAGTACCACTTTGTTTTTATCTAGCACAGAAGATGCCTAAAAAAGCCTTTTTAATATTAAGTTATACAATATGTGCTATCTTCTTATTTGATGAACTTTATAATTTAATATTTGCAAATCTTTTAAATCTCCCTAGAGCATCTGAAATTTATAAAGAACTAGGATTTAAGTACTTATATTTTTAATTATATCTTTTATATTTGATGAAACAAACTTAATTTGCCAGCCACTGGATGGCAATTCTTATAATATTACTAACCAAAATTTCCAACCAATGGCTGGAAATTTTTATAACATATAAAATAATCTCATATTTACAGTTCACTTCTATTTTAGCACCAAATCAAATATCTATTGTATATTTAATCTTTTTTATTATCTTCTATTCCTTACCTGTTGATATTTCTTTAATAATTTCATCATGTGAGCTTCATTCTCCTCATAATTATCTTCAAAAGACCTATTAGTTTCAACTATACTTAATAGTAATTCATTAACTAAATCTCTACCTTTAATTAATCTATTTAAACTATCATATAACTCTTCTATTCCATCATCATAATATCTTGCTTTCTGTAATCTACCATCACATAAATCGTTTAATATATAACCAACATTAGGATATGTAGGAACAAAATTAGGGTTTATTTCTTTACAATCAAAATCATTCATAACTTCTTCTAAATTTCTATCTTCATCTCTTTTGTATAAATCTAAAGTTCCTTCAAATTTTAAAAATATATCACCATTACTTAACATTACAGGTTCTACTTTAACTATTGAAGTATAAAATCCTGTCCTAACCTTTAATTCTTTATTTTTAATATCTAATGAATAGTTAGATACTTTTAAATGACCTGCCTCATGAAGTAATATATCTTCTGTTTCCTTTATTTCATCTTCGCCATATCTTTGCCAATCAATATTAGTTATTGGCATTTCAATAGTATTCTTTACTGGTATATATCTACCAGAAAAACCTAAATCCCCAAACAAAGAAATATTACTTACATATTTAAAAGATAAATTATTTAAGTTTTTCTCTAAATTATCTATTGGATAGTCATTTTGTTTATTATAAATTAAATGCTTATCAATCATTTGATATGCTAAAGATTTTACATCTTCTGGAATTTTTTCACTACCATCTTTATTATAATAACAATGATATAAATTTGAGCGTAAAAAACGATTTAGTTTTTCTTTATTATCCATATCAAATTCAGTTATACTTCTAAAAGACCAATTACCTTTACTATCATAATTAGAATAATAATGTTTTTCTCCTGTATTTAAATCAATACCAACATAACCAAAATTCATTTCATGATAATTATCATATAAAGTACCAATTTGTATAATATATCGCATAATATCCCCCTAAATTAGTGATTATTATAGATTAGTAATTAAAACTTGTCAATAAATTACAAATTCCGTGCAAAACAAAAACTTCACCATAAATGATGAAGTTTTTTAACATTTTCAACCAGGATCATTTATTAGTCGCACCACCTGGAAGCGAAAAACATTGCCGACTGGAATCATTTATTAATCGCACCATCCAGAAGCGAAAAACATTTTCACGATGAGTAATCTCATCTGTGATATAAATATACTATTTTTTCTAAAAATGTCAACTAGTATACAATAATAATATATACATATTTAAAAAAAATATAATCAAAGTTTAATATCAATTATGTTATCAAAAGATATTATAGTATTATCTATTAAAAATATTCTTTTATATACTTCATCAACTATTTTAACATTACTAGTTATAGTTTTATAACATCCCCCTTTTTTCTTACTATCTCTAGCAAAGTAAGTAATTGTTACTCTAGGTCTTAGTTTTATATCATTTTTTATAAGGCATAACTTCTCATTAAGCATTAATTTTATACCATCATCTAATTCTATTTTTTTAGATGTTTCTCTTGCAACTTCTCTTACCTTCTCATCATAAGTAGTTAAAGCAGAAAAAGGAGCGAACTGAGCCGACCTGTTTTGTAAAGACATAGGCTTTCTTATTTTAGATACATGATGAGGCATATTTATAATATCGTCATAATCATTCATGATGTCCTCCTATCTGTCTATTTCTATCCATTGTTGTCGCCCCATCTTCTAAATCCATACCTTTTAAAATAGCATTTTTACCATACTTCTTCTTTATCTTTAACATAGCATTTTGAAGATTATTTTCTTCTTTTAAATTTTCTCTATTATAATCTAACTTATTATCTTTTTCTTCTAAAGATGAAAATAAATCTAATTGCCTATATCTTACTTTACATTTTTCATCTTCTTCACTTGCTAACTTAGTTGCACACATATTAACTCTTCTAACTAACAGTTTAGGATTTATTATTCTTTCAAATAATTTAATCATCGCTTCAATAATTATTTTAGATGAAGACGTTTTATAATCTAAGTTAATAGTTCCATGGCTAGACTTAGGTATAGCACGTCCATAATGGTCTATTGTAATTTCTCCATTATAATCATCAGTAATATTATCTATATCATAACTAATAGTTAATACTAACTGTTCTGTTACTAATTTTTTAGAGACAAGGTCTAAAGCTAGCAAGTCAGTCATCTCTCTTACTATTAACTTTGTCTTATCATAAGAATATGGACTTTGTAAAACTTGACCACTACTTATACTTTTGGCAAGTGGTTTATAGTTTTTTATAGATTCTATTGTACATGGTTCATAACCCCAAGCATGGTCTATTAAAAGTTCAGCATTAACCCCAAATAATTTATATAGTAAGTCTTCATTATTAATAGAACATCTTGCAACATCACCCATTGTATACATACTATACTTCTCTAATCTTTTAGAAATACCTTTACCTACTCTCCAAATATCTGTAATAGGCACATGACTCCATATCAACTGTCTATAAGACATTTCGTTAAGTTCGGCAATTCTTACCCCAAAGAGATTAGGTTCAGTATGTTTTGCGACTACATCCATAGCAACTTTAGCAAGAAATAAGTTTGTACCAATTCCAGCAGTCGCTGTAATACCTGTTGTATCATAGACATCTTTAATTATTTTAGTTATTAAGTCTTTAGGAGATAATTTATAGTACTTTAAGTAATTAGTTATATCCATAAAGACTTCATCTATAGAATAGACAAATATATCTTCTTTAGCAATATATTTTAAATAGATATTATAAATATTAGCAGAATAATCAATATAATGAGCCATTCTAGGAGGAGCGATGATTAAGTCTAATTCTTTAGTCGTATCTTTCTTTAAGATATCATCATTAACTGATTTATCAGTAAACTTTTTATAACCATTATCTTTTCTTCTTATCTTATTTATCTCTTTAACTTTACTTAACACTTCAAAAAGTCTTGCTCTTCCTCCTATACCATACTGTTTTAATGCTGGACTTACTGCTAAACAGATTGTCTTTTCTGTTCTAGATTTATCGGCAACAACAAGATTAGTTTTCAAAGGATTAAGTCCTCTTTCTACACATTCAACAGATGCATAAAAACTCTTTAAATCAATACAACAATATACCTTTTCCATTTAACTCACCACTATTATTTTACCACGAACATTTATTCGTGAGAAGTGATTTTAGTCAATTGGAAAAAATTAACAAACGTCTATTTTAAATTTTTTTTATATAATAATATATTTCTATTACTATTTCTGTTATAATTAAAATATAATATTGTAAAAAGTAAGAGCAATGTTTTGCAGTATTAAATTATAGTTTATATGGAGGTGAGAAAAACTAACTATTGAAATGAAGAAATTTATATATTTTTAAAAACTTACTTAGTTATTTTCTTTATATCTAACAGAATTTAGAATAATAACTATATTAGAATCATGAAAAATAAGGAGTGAATTGTAGTGTTTTGTGGTGAATGCGGAGCGAAAAATGAAAAAGGTGCTCAGTTTTGTGCTGAATGTGGAGCAAAATTAGAGCAAGAGGAAAAGAAAAAAGAAAAAAATAATTCTAAGAAAAATGTTGAAGAAAAGAAAAAGAACAATAAAAAGAAAACTAATGATAAAAAACTTTCTAAAAAACAAAAAATATTAATAATCATAGCTTGTATAGTAATTGTTGTTTTATTGGTCTTATATAAGATAGGAGATAATGTTACTAGTCCTGATAATATTGTTAAAAATTATATTGATGCTGTTAATAATAGAGATTATGATACTCTTTATGAGACTGCTAATTATACAGGAGATAAAACTTTTATTACTAAAGATAATTATAAGAAAATAATAGAAAAAACTTTAAGTGATGATGTAAAAATAAATAATTATAAAGTTAAAGAAGTTACTTATGAAGATGATGGTTTAACTGCTAAAGTAATTACTAATATTACTGCTACTAATGGTAGTGATACCGAAACAGACGAAGTAGTTTTTGAACTTAATAAACAAAGTGATAAAAAGTATTTAATATTTGATAATTGGACTTTAAATAATCAAAATTTAATAACTATTAGTGTTGTTAAGAATTATGATATTAAAGTTCCTAAAGGTAGTGAAGTTACTTTTGATAGTATTAAATTATCAGATAAATATTTAAATAATGATGATAATGAATTAAAAAATACAGATGTTTATACTATACCTCAAGTATTTTCTGCTGATACTAATATAGAAGTTAAACTACCTTGGGGTGATACGAAAAAAGATGAAGTTACACCTTCTAGTTATGACTATACTATTGATTTAGATGAAGATGATTTTGGTGAGGAAGAACAAAAGAAAATATTAGATAGTGCTAATAATGCTTTTACAAAAGCGATGGAAGGATTAATTACTAATAAAAAGTTTGACGAAGTTAAAAGTAATTTTGCAAGTAATTATGATTTAAAAGATTTACAAAGTGAATATGAAGATAGTCTTGATGATTACAATGATAAAGACTTTACTGTTAGTAATTTTAAAATAACTGATAGTAAAATTAGGAGTATGTATATTGATAATGATTATATATTTGAAGTTAGTATGAAAATTGATTATAGTTATACTGCTACTTCTAAAGAAAATAGTGAAACAAAAAATGATGATAGTGATTACTATTATACTGCTTATATGATTTATGAAGATGGGGCTTATAAGTTAGTTAATACTTATGGGTTTCCAAATATTTATGCTTATTTTTTCTAGAAAGGATTGATTAATAATATGGCAAAGTTTTGTACTAAATGTGGTAAACCTTTAAAAGATGGTAAACCATGTGATTGTGAAAAAGAGAGTGTTAGTAATGATAATGTTGTTGGTGATTACCTAGATATATTAAAAGGAATGTTTAAGAATCCAAGTAAAGTATTAAAAAATGAAGCAGATGAAAAAAATTTAACTTTCTCTTTAGGTTCAATAGTAGTTAATGCTATTATATTTGGACTTACTATTAATTTCCTTTTAAATAATATTTTTGCTAAAGCAGGTTTTGATTTAAGTTCTATTACAAATTCTATTGGTAGCATTGCTAATCAATTATCTAGTTTTGGAGTTAATATTAATGTTAATACTAATTATGGACTTAATTCAGGAATATTCTGTTTTGCAATGTCTATTTTAATAATAGTATTACTTTATATTATGCATTCTGTAGTATTTAAAGAAGAAATAAATTATAAAGATATTATTAGCTTAGTAGGTATTAGTGAAATGTTCTTTACTGTTGGACTACTTATTACTTTAGTTATCTCATTTATAAGTCCCCTACTTGCTTTATTTATATTAGTAATTTTTGCTATTTGTTTCTTTGTTCATATTCATGAAGGAATGATAGAGATAGGAAATACTAATAATAATCAAACAGTTTATACAGTTGCTGCTAGTATAGCAATACCAGTTATATTGTTCTTAGCAATATTTGTAACTATGTTATCTATTGAAATAATGTTTTTATTAAGAGATAGTTTTTCTAGTAGTATGCTATTAGGATTTATAATTAAGTAAGGAGATGATTTTATGGCAAAGTTTTGTACTAAATGTGGTAAACCTCTAAAAGATGGTAAACCATGTGACTGCGAGAAAAATAAAAAGGAAGAAGTTAATACTAATAATATTGGAGAAAATATAATTAATATCTTTAAAGAGATATTTATAACACCTTTTGATACTATTAAAAAATATAGTAATACAAATAATATAAAATTAGCTTTTATTTTATCAGGTATTAGTGCTCTAGTATTTGGACTATTTACTTATTTATTTATGGATAGTTTAAATAAAGGCTTAACTGAAGATATAAATGAATTATCAAATGCCTTAGGTGGTAGTTTATATTCTGTTAGTAATGTTCCTTTCTTTGAACCATTTATAATCGGTGTTATTACTATGATTGCTTTCCTTTTTGCTTTATGTTTAATGAGTAGATTATTTATGAGTACTGTATTTAAAAGTGAAAAGAGATTCAGAGATTACTTAGCTTTATATGGTAATGCTACATCTATTACAATTCTTACTATGATTCTTGCATGTATTGGTTGTTTTATATCTTATAAAGTAGGAATAGTTATAGCATTAATTGGTACAATATTATATTTTGTAAGTACCACTCAAACATTATTAAAGCATTATGAAATTAATAAAGAACGAATACCATATAGTTTAGCATTAACAATAACAACTACTTATATAATTACATTTATAGTATTAGTAATTGCTGTAAGTACAGTAATTGCTAATCAAACTTCTACTATGTATTATTAAGTATTAGATTATTAAAAGAAATAAGTTTATTGCTTACTTCTTTTATTTTAATTTACAAATAAGAATTATTTGCTATAATATGTATCAAAGGAGGTAACTTATGGAAAGAAAATATTTTACAGATGAAAATAATGATATTATTTATAACCGATTAAAAAATGAATTAACTATACAATATTTACCATATTTAGGACCAAGTATTAATTTTGGATTGGGTGATATTTGTTTAGAAGAAGATGATAACATTTTTAAATTTTATGTTATTGATAGAGCATCAAAATTTGAATATGAAGAATTTAATAAAGTAGACGATGCTATAAAAAAGTTAGTATCTTATTACAAAGAAAATGAAATAGTAGATAATCCTGATAAAATGGAAGAAATTTTTTATCAAACTTTATGTTTAAAAAAACAAGAAAATTTAACAACTACAAATGAAGGACCAATCAAAGTTTTAAAAACAAGCAAAAAATAAACTATACTATTAGGCATCACCATAATCATTTTTATGAAATAAAAAGCATGAGTACTGATGTGAACCCCAAATAGTAGACATCAAATAAAAAATCAAGGGCGAACGAAGTGAGTTCATCTAGACCCTTGATTTTTATTATTTTATATTTAAAACTATCAATCTATTCGGCAACTTTTCGGCAACTATTCTACCACTTGCTAGCAATTTATGTATTTTTACGTTGACTTTTATATATAATAAATCATACAAATCCAAATATTTTGTAAGTTCCGTAGATAAACCTTTTAAAACTTCTTTACCATACTCCAAACGATTATTAAATTCATTTTCATTAGATAATATTATTTTTTTCGATATTCCAATATAAATAAAGAATAGATTTATTAATTTCACTAAACAGATTAGACTTTACTTCATTTACTAAATTAGTAATTTCCCGAATCATTTTTGAATTATTTTTTTCTAGCATAATTGCTCCTTTCTTAATTGGTCAGACGTGTCTGACCAATTCATTTTTTAAACTAATACTATTTTATCATATAATTTGTAAATAAGTAGATATTATTTATATATCTAAAACAAAATCATCATGACTTTTGTATTTATCATTTTAAAACAAAAAAATCTAACTCCCTATATATTTTGATACAAATATCAAAATAAAATGTAGAAACTATTTTGTTCTACATTTATCTTATATAATACTAAAAATCCCTAGTAAATTTCTAAATTGGTGCAGGAAACGAGACTCGAACTCGCACGATTAATTAATCACTACCCCCTCAAGATAGTGCGTCTACCTATTCCGCCATTCCTGCATAAAGGATAGTTAATTTACTTAACTATCCAAAATGTTGGTATATCTCTTAAACCATTGTCACCACCTGCAACTGGTGTATTAATTATTTCATTATTTATAACTAAAGCACTAGAACTTCCACCATCCATATTAGCAGCATTAACAGCACCATAGTTTTCCATTATCTCAGTTAAATCCCCCATATCTGCACCAATAGATGTGGCAAGACGTCCATTAATTACTAAGAATAAGACTATACCATCTTCTCTTTGACCAATAGCAGTTCTAGGTGCAATACCCCAACCACCATTACCTTTAACAAAACTACTCTTACCATTAACTATTAAGAAAGGTCCAAACTCAATGGCATCTCTCAACCCAATCGCAAGTGCTTCTTCTGCACTCATCTTACCTAGTACTAATTTATCATCTTTAGTAAATCCTACAAAGCCACCACCCATAGCAGCATCTTCATAGTCGCTTACAATCTCACCATTTTTAATAACTGTTCCATGAGGTAGCGCTCCATTACTATTCCAATCAGGATCATAAAAACCTCCAGCATTAATAGCAATTATAGCATTTTCCCTCTTTGCAACCGTTGTAATCGCTTCTCCTCTTTTACCAAGATAAGCAGTTGTGGCAATAGAAACTCTTGACGGATCATATATCGCTACTAAATAACCTTGATAACCACTACCACTAACTTCAATAACTTTATATAAATCGTTACCTGGGTCTTTTGTTAATATTTGTTTTTCATATTCGTTCTTATATATCTTAGCATCAGAATCATAATCTTTAAAATTAATTAAATCAGGATTAGTATTTTCATCAACTTCAATTATATGATTATTAGATAGTACTTCATTAATAACATCATCATTATAAAACCAAGTAGCAAGGTATTGATGAGACATAGAAGTCATTGCAGAAGTAATCCAAAAATTTCTAAACCCTTCTAGTGGTCCATAAAAAAGAAATAAAGAAAAAGAACTTCCTATTATAAATAAAGAAATTATTATTTTTGTAATTATCTTTTTCTCTTTTCTTTTTTCTTTTTTTATTTCACTAGCAATACTAGGCATTAAAATTGTCTTATCTAAGTCATTTTTATTCATCAGGTACCACTCCTGTATTATTCTCTTCTTCATCACTTATATTAATATCTTCATCTTTTCTTCCATTATACTCTCTATCACCATTTATATCTATATAATCTCTATCTAACTTTATTTCCTCTAACTTAACATCACTACTATTAGTATCACTTAACCATTTATTATAAGAAGTGATTAAGTTATTATAATTATTAACATCACTTATATAAGTATTAACAACTTCTTCATAAGAAGAAACAATCGCTTCACACTTATTATTAACATCTGCTTCAGGATGTAAAACATTAATACATTTATCTTTTACTCCACTGTAATCTTTATCAATTTTATCTAGACTTTCACTATAACTTTTATATAGTTCTTTAAAACTAGCATCATTATCTTTTAGTGTTTGATAATACATATCATCTGTGAAAACATTAGTATAAATATTATCTCTAATACTATTAAAAGATTCTACATTTGTTTTAAAAGCCTCATAAGAATCTCTAACCGCTTCCATTCTCTTTCTAACCTCAGCTTGATCACTATTATAATTAATAATAATATAAGATATAATTCCTATAACAATTAATAAAAAACCAATAAGTATCATGATACCTAACTTTTTACTATGATGTTTAACTTCCATAATTACACTCCTAATCTTTCAAAAAATCATTCTTTTCTTGTTTTAATCTTTTTTTAATTTCTTTTCTTTTTCTTCTTTTATCACTATTCTTAGTATGTAAAGCTATTAAGAAAATTATTAATAATAAAACTATTAAACAAGTAAGACCAACTATTATATAAGAATTAATTGTTAACTCATCTTTTAGACTATCTACTTCTTCAGTATAATATCTTTGTATAGTCTTATCAACACTATCATATAAATATAATCCTTTTTTACCTGTTTCTACATTCTCACCATATACTAAATAGTATTTAGACTTTTTATTTAGTTTATAAACTGTATATTCTTCTCCATCTATATTAACTGTATATTTTTTATAGTTAGGAGGAATTTTACCATTATCTAAAAGATGAATAGTAAGTAAATCACTACCTAATTCTTGATATAAAGTATATTCTCCATCATCATAGATATAAAACTTAATATTACCTTTCTCATCTTTTAAAGCAACTAAGGTAAGATCTAAGGCTTCAATTTTATAAGCAGGTACTTCTTCATCATTAATTTTAACAGTTGTATCTACATAATAATCTTTAATTAAGTCTGTTAACTCATCAGTTTTTCTAACGACACTTAAGTTATCTTTATTAACTTTTACATTAATAGGATCTTTTTCTTTAACATTAACTACTATTGTATAAGTTTTAGTAGAACCATTTTCTGCTTCCACCACAACATTTATAGTATTAGCACCCTCATGAACTTCTACATCTCCTGTACCAGTTATACTAGCTTTACTATCACTTGCTTTAGCATTAACAGTAACACTAGTAGTTCCAGCTTCTGCCTCCACTGTATAATTAGTAGTATTACTATTAAACTCGGGACTTAAAGTAAGGCCTTCTACTTCTAGGCTAGCAAGATTATTATCACTACTATAGTTCTCTTCTACTTCTTGTCTACTAATTAAATTAATAGTTGTACTATCAGTTGGACTAGTAACTACTTCATCCCATGAAGCGATAGAGGTATTTACTACAGATATAGTAGTAGAACCAGTACCTTTAACTCTAAAAGTATAAGTATAACTTTGACTAGTTTGACCTTGTCCATCGACATAACCAACTACATGGGTATTACCACTTAAAAGTTGTAGTTTATTACTATCATAATCTAAACTAAATTCCCAACTTCCTAAACCACTACTTTCACTTATAGTAACTCCTACTGTAATATTACCTCCAACTGTTCCAGTTGCAGTAGTACCCGCCACAGAAATAGAGGCAGCCTCTACTACATGAGGACAAAAGAAAAGGAAGCTAAGTCCTAATATAAATAATATTTTTTTCAAGTTAATCACTCCTGTTCTGTTCTATTGTACTATTACCAAGTATTTGTTTTTGAACTCTAAGTAGGTCCACTACATCAACTTTGCCATCTCTATTAGTATCACTAGCTTTCCTATCATAAGTAGATAAATTACTGCTTCCTAAAATATCTTTTTGAACTCTTAATAAATCAACAATACTAGTCTTACCATCACCATTATTATCACCATAGATAACAACTTTATAAGACTTAGTAGTAGAACCATTACTAATTACTAAAGTATCCCCTGTACCAACATTACCACTAGCACTATTTCCATATCTATCTAAGTAACTAGTAACTTTTAAGTTAGCATTAATACTACTTAACTTACTATTAATAGTATCTATATTGGTATTAAAAGAAATATTAGAAATAACGTCTCCATTTATCTTAAAACCAGATGCAACAACACCAGTATTTACATCAATATCAGGAGTTGTAACTATTTCTTCTTCATTATCATCATCAGGTAAAATCACTTCATTATCATTAGGCATATTATTATAAACAGGTATTAGAAATTCATAAGTATTATTCAAAAGATTATTATTCTTATAACTTTTATAAATACTATATGCTTCCTGTGAATGAGCCCTTATATTAGTCATATATTGATGTGTATAAATAGGATAAACTGCATCAGGTGATACATTAAACTTCTGATAATATAAAGTATTTTGATTAGCATTAATATATTTACTAGCGATATATTCAGTACCCCCCATAATCGCTCTTTCTTTACTATTCCATGGTCTATTATAAGTTGTAACAGAAGCATCATATCCTCCATTTGCCCATATTAAACCTCTAATTTGTGGAGACTGATAAGAACTATAAGCACCTATATTGAAGTAGTTATAAATACCACTATAAGTCTTACCATTACCACAAGAATTAAGGGCATTCCAACTATTGGGATCACTCGCATAACCTAGATTATTTAAACAACTATTATCAACTGAGAAAGTAAAACTACCTCCTGTTGTAGAAATACTATCAGTACTACCTTTTTCTTGTCTAATCCTACTAGCAAGGTATACTGGACTAACATTATAAGTTCTAGCAGTCTTCATTAAAATATTTAAGTATTCATTAGTATTTAAGAAAGTTCCACCAGTAACCCCTCTAACAGCATCCTCTGTTTGAATAGATGAATTATATTTTAAGTTTTCAAACATAAAGATATATTCTTCTGATAAAAAGTTTCTAGGGTCCAAATAATAAGATACTGTATCTCTACTTGCCACATACCAACCTGGTTCTATTTGTTTATATGTGCCATTTTGATAATATGGCCATTCTTTACTTCTTAAAGTCTCATCAGTTCCATCTACTAAACTAATCTCTCCATAACTCTCATTAGTTACCGCTTCATCAAAAGAAACACCAATAGATATAGGAGTAAATATCCAGTTATGATGTTTTTCGTGTAAAGCCTTTAAATAAGGTAAGTAACTTTCCCAAAATCCTTTACTTAACATTTCCTTTTCAAAATCACCATTGAGGTCTACATCAGCGACATCAATAATTGCTTGGTCACTTGAACAAATATATCCTTCTAAGTCATCATATCTAACCTTATACCAAGCATTCTTACAACCATGACCACTCTCACCATCAGTACTAATCACATCAACTTTAGTACCTGCTACTAATACTCCATCAGTAACACCTGTAATTAAAGCACCCCCTGGTTTTTCCCTAAAATATTTATTAGTATTTAACACTATATAACTACTTGCATTAACAACAGGAATAAAAGTAAAAAGCATAACAAAGATGAGTAAAATACTAATTAACTTCTTCATACACTATCAACTCCTATCCTTCTATTTACATTATAACAGAATATTCTACAAATTTCTCTAAAAAAGATACAATTAACCGTCAACTTTACAATACAAACAAAAGTATAGAGGTTGAAAGATAGAAAATTATAGTCTATAATTATAGGGTATAGTTTTTTGTTTACGTGGAGGTCATTTAATGAGAAAGAATAAAGAGAATACTGAAGAAAAAAAAGATAAGAAAAAGAAGAAATGTAGATTATGGCTTGCGTTACTAAGTATTATCGTTATATTAAGTAATCTTTTTGCCATATATAATATCCTTTTATTAGGACCGATTGAAGAAGTAATAAGATATATTATTATAGGAATATTTGTTGTTTTTGATTTAATAATTATTTTTAAAGTCAGATCTAAAAGACGACATAAAGAAAAAAAAGCAAGGCTTCTTACCTTCTTTTTAATACTATATCTACTTATAAACTGTGCAATTAGTGGTTTGATAATGTATGCTTATGGAACTCTATCTAGTATTAATAGAGATACTGTTACCTACTCTAGTAGTTTAATTGTACCAAGTAGTAGTGAAATAGAAAATGTTAAAGACTTAAAAGATAATACAATAGGAATACTTTCTGATGAGTCATCACCTGAAGGAAATATCATTCCAAATGAAGTTATAGATGAAAATAAGTTAAAAGATGAAAATGAAATTGTTGAATATGATGATTACTTTACAGCCATGGCAGATTTATATGAAGGTGAAGTTGATTCAATATTTGTTCCTACTGATTACCCTTCTATGTTTGTTAGTATGGAAACATATCAAAATATTAAGGATGATACAAAAATTATTTTAACTAAAGAAAAAGAAATGAAAAAAACAAGTACAAGTAATAGAACATCTTCTGCTGGTAAATCTGTAACAGAGCCATTTACAATTCTTTTAATGGGTGTTGATTCAGAAGAAGAAGGATTATCTAAGAATACTGTTGCAAATGGAGATAGTTTAATATTAGTTACGTTTAATCCAAATACTTTAAATGCTACAATGTTAAGTATTCCAAGAGATAGTTATGTTCCAATAGCATGTTGGAGTGGTACTCCTGAAAATAAAATAACCCATGCTGCTGCTTATGGTACTGACTGTATGATGGATACGATTGAAAACTATTTTGATGTTACAATTGATTATTATGCTAAAATTAATTTTAAAGGATTAGTTAGCTTAGTTGATACATTAGGTGGTATTACTGTTGAAGTTCCTCAAGACTTATGTACAGATAACTCTAACCGTGAAGGAGAAGTTTGTATCAGTGCAGGACTTCAAACTCTAAATGGTGAACAAGCTTTAGTACTTGCAAGAAATAGAAAACAATTAACAGGTGGAGACTTAGATAGAGGACTAAATCAACAATTAGTAATTCAAGGAATATTAAATAAAGTTAAAGATATGAAGAGTATTAATCAAGTTATGGATGTGTTAAATACTGTTACAAATAATCTTGATACTAACTTTACAGAACAACAAATTTTATCTTTCTATGATATTGCTAAAGATATAATGAATAATTCTTTACAAAAAGATGATGCTGATCTTATTAATATTGAACAATTATATTTAGATGGTACTGGTCAAATGATTTATGATGAGAGAAGTAGAATGGTTTTATGGGATTATGTACCAAACACTGCAAGTAGAGATGATATTGTAAAGGCAATGAAAGTTAATCTTGAACAAGAAGAACCTGAAATGATTAAAGAATTCTCTTTCTCTATTAATGATGAAGATTATGAGAAAACTGTAACTGGAACAGGTCCTTACAAAACAGCCTTTACCTATGATTTATTACCTGACTTTACTGGAGACAGTATGAGTCAAGCGGAAAGTTATGCAAATGCACATGGAATAAGAGTTACATTTAAAGGAAACAGTGGCTATGTAGTTAGTCAAAGTCTTCCTGCTAATAAGAGAATAGATTTAATAAGTGGTAGCATTGTATTAACATTATCAGGTGGAACTAGTTCTACTGAACCTGAAGAACCTAGTTATACACCACCTACTAACGATGATACAGAAGATGATAATACTAATAATGGAACAACTGCACCTCCAAGTGGTGGTGATTCTGGAACAGCTTCTGGTGATAACGGAGAAACTGGCGATGGAAACGATTCTGGAAACACTGGTGATGGCGGAACTGGAAATAGTGGAAGTGAAAATGATGGAGATATCACAGAAACAATTCCAGAAATTCCAAATTCTTCTACATAAACTTAAAAGAGATAAGCAAACAAACTTATCTCTTTTCTTATGGTTTTAAAGCTGTTATTGGTACTATATAAATAGAGGTATCAGGATCTTTATAAGCAGCTTCTGAGATTCCAACTATAACACACATAAACTTAGGTTTTTTAATCATTTTATTATAAAACTCTTTTAAATTTTTAATGGCATCATCTACTTCATTATACCCTAGTTTTATTTCAACTGCAGCATATTCTCCATCTTCGAATTCTAGTATTGTATCTACTTTTAAACCACTAACATTATCTCTAAAATGATATATTTTACCATCTAAATAATCCATATAAATTCTTAAGTCTCTTTCTACAAGAGCTTCAAAAAGAAAACCAAATGTATTTAAATCCTTCATTAATTTATCAACATTGAGATTTAAAAGAGAACAAGCAAGAGAGGGATCAACAAAATGTCTTTTAACTGATTTCCCTACTCTTTCTGGAGAATGATAATTAGAACTATATGGCTCTTGATTTTCTATTAAATGCATTCTTTCAAAAAAATCTAGATAATCTAAAAGTGTAGTTCTACTAGATAAAATATTACTTTTAATTTCATGTTCTTTAATATCTCTTATAAGTGTTTTATTACTTATTATTCTAGATTCATTTCTTGCTAAAGATTTTAATAACATATTCATTTTATTCTTATCTCTTACTTTTTCTTCTTCATCTAGTTTTACATTTAATATTGAGTCGATATAACTCTTTGGTATTAAAGGATAACTTTCTTTTTTTACTTTTAAACTTTCTTTCCAGCCTCCTCTTATCAAGAGAGTAGCAAGTTCTCTAATTTTTACTTCTCCAGTATTCTTATTAATATTCTTATTATCTAACATATCAGTTATAGAAACAACACCAGTAGAATCACCTGATTCATAAAGACTCATTGTTTCCATATAATCTTTGTCTCTTAAGCTCATAGTTTACTTCTCCTATTATTAACTTACTATATTTTTAAGTTTATTAAATCAAATGAACAATTTTTAAGGATTTCAGTGGACACTTTTTAAGAAAATTATTCCGTGAGATTTCGTAATTTTATTCCGTGACTTTTTTAAGACTCTAAACTTTCTAGATAAGATACCGCTTCATCAAATGTACCTATCGCTTTAATTTCAATATCATAATCGTTCTTTTCTTTTTCTTTTAATGCTTCTTTATAATTATCCCCTTTAGGCACCAAAAACAAGTCTGCTTTAGCTTTTACCGCTCCATTTAACTTATATTTAACACCACCAATTTCTCCAACGCTACCATCACTACTTATAGTACCAGTTCCAACTATTTTAAGACCATTAGTTAAATCTCCATCAGTTAACTTATCATAAATAGCAAGTGTTAACATTAAACCTCCACTAGGGCCACCTTCACTATCTTTAAATTTAAGCTCTACTTTAGGATCAGTCTTATATTCATAAATAGTACTAACAGAAACACCTGTTACTTTATAATCTGCTCCTTCTTTAACAGTTGCCATTACTTCTTTCTCTTTTTCATTCCTAATAACAGTTACATTAATCTTATCTCCTACTTCATGATTTTGAATCTCATTAGTATAGTCTTCAACATTTTCAATATCTTTACCATTAACTTTTACTAACTCATCCCCTACTCTTAAGCCATCTTCTTCCTTATCTTCTACATAAATAACATAGAAATGTTTATCACTAATACTTACCTCTTTACCTGCTTTTTGGTAAGCTAACATGATAGCAGTTTGATTAGCATTTTCTAAGTATATTCTATTTCTAAACATAATATCTTCACTAGTCTCATCTTCATTTAACTCTACATCCTCTTGTTTTTCTATATCATATCCGGGAATAATATTACCTAAAATAAAAGATGCTACATTACCTTCAAGTTCTCTAACATAGGCAAAGTTTAAAGACCCAGAACTATCAGTACTCCCATCAACAACAACTCTATCATTAATATTAATAGTACCTCCTCCAGCATAAATATAATATGGTAATGGAAAAGTAAAGACAAAGTAACAAATTATTAAAAATATAATAGTCTTATAATAATCTTTCATAAATTTTTTTATTCTTAAATAAACTTTATTAAGCATATCATCACACCTTACTAATACATTATACCAAAAGAAGGTAATAATATGAAAAAAAAATATCAAGAATTATTTGCAGTACTCATAATTTTGTTTCTTTACTTAGGTATCTTTATTAATCCCTCTTTAATTATAGAAAGTGGTATCTCTAGTATTAATATCTTTAAAACTAAATTATTCCCCTCAATATTCCCTTTCTTTGTCCTAGCATCATTATTATTAGAACTAGGTATTGCTACTAAAATAAGTAATAAATTAAACCCTATTTTTAAAAGATTATTTCATGTTGAAGGTAATAGTTCTTTTATCATCCTAGTTAGTATCATATCAGGCTTTCCTAGTGGCTCTAAATATGTTGTAGAAAGTTATAAAAATAAAACTATTGATAAAACTACTGCCAATTACCTTTTAACCTTTACTCACTTCGCTAATCCTCTTTTTATCTTAGGAACATGTGGTCTTATTTTAAACAGTCTATCCCTTGCTTATAAAATATTAATAATACAGATTATATCCAATCTAATTCTTGGTATTATTTTAAGACCTAAAGAGATTATCTCTTCTAAAAAGATAAATAATTATCAAAATAAATCATTTCTAGAAGCTCTCCCTAAAGCGATAAATGATGATATTAAATTACTTTTATTTATGTTAGGAAGTATTACCTTCTTTATGTTCTTTAGTAAACTACTTACATCTTTCCTATCACTAAACCCATTCTTTGAAACAATCATTACAGGAATACTTGATATGACTAGTGGTATTAGTTTAGTACCTAGTATTGATACTACTAATTATATAAGAGGATTACTCGTCTTAACCTTTATAACCTTTGGTAGTTTTTCAGTCCACTTACAAGTTCTAAACAATATAAAAGAAGAAGATTTAGAATATAAATACTTCTTCTTTGGAAGAATCATTGAAACATCTATTGCCCTACTTCTATATACAATCTTTTAATAAGTATAATTAACTGGACAATTTATCATAAAAGAATATGTGTTATCTTCAAAATTTGGATGAGTTAAGATGATAGTGATCTTTAAATAACCATTATCAGCAGGAATATATTCAATACTAGATTTTGGGCTTAACATTAAATCAGCAATACCAGGTACCTCATAATCAATTTCTTCCCCACTTCTTCCATAACTAATAACACCCTCATCAGGTTTTAGTGTAAGATTAGTGTTATAAATATTTGGATTATCAAAAGTAAATGTAGCTTTATACCCATCATCAGTTATATTAGTAACAGTAACTAAATGTCCCATAATTAGATCAGATTGAATAATTTCCTGAATATTATTAGAGAAAGAAATTACTTCATTATTAATCTCTTCTATTTGTTCTCTATTACGATAATTAAGTATTAAATTATACATACTAACAACAATAGTTGAAACGATGATAAAACATACTAATAACTCTACAGAAGTAATACCTTTTTTATTTAACATAAAATCACCTAACCTTTAAATACTTCAATCGTACCATATTTATAAGTATCATTTGAAGTATATTCAATTATTACTCTATAATAGCCACTTTCAGGTGTCTTAGCAGTATTTTTACTATAAGTAGGTAAATAAGAAATATAATCTCTAAAGCTTCTACTAAAACTATTATTGTCCTTAACATAATTTTTAAAATTAATAGTAGAATATGGTGTTAAATATATTTTTGAAACATTATTTATAGTCTTAAATGCTGCACAAGAGTTCTGAGCATCAGAACCAGTATATAAAGAACAATCTGTTATATCAAGATAACCTGTATTACTAGCAGTGGTATAACTAGAATCCGTTAGGCCTTTTAAAGCTATCACACGAGCCCAATGAGCAATATAAATAGATTCTACTGTATCATAGTCTTTAAATCTTTCATATTCACCAATAAGAGGAAAAAAGTTAGTATAAAGTAAAGTAAAAATTCCCATAACAAAAACACCAACAATTAATGTTTCTACTAAAATAAATCCTTGCCTATTTAACTTTTTTTTATCTTTCATTTTAAGCTCCCTCTTGTAATTAAGTGATTCTTACTATATAATATATTATAGTAAAAGAATAAAAGAAAGTAAAGGGGTTGATACTTTTGGTAACATATGATATGACAAAAACACCTATTGTAAATGTAGTTGATGATATTATTGCTAAAGCATCAGAAGCAGGTGCTAGTGATATTCATTTTGATCCAAGAGAAAATTCTTTAATGGTGAGATTTAGAATAGATGGAGATTTAAAGGATTATACAGAAATTCCTAAGATTTATGAAAGAAATTTAATTACAAGAATCAAACTTATCGCTAATATGAATATAACTGAAAGTAGATTACCTCAAGATGGTTCTATTAAAGGTACCATTAAAGGTATAAATTTAGAAACACGTGTATCTACCCTACCTACTAATGAAGGTGAAAAATGTGTTATTCGTATTCTTGATTATTCAAGAAGTCTAGAAGGAATAGAAACTCTTGGCTTTAATGATGATAATTTAAAGAAATTAAAAAAAATGATTGCTGAGCCTAATGGCATTATTTTAATTACAGGTGCGACTGGTTCTGGTAAAAGTACTACAGTTTACTCTATTTTACAGGTTTTAAATAAAAAAGAGACTAATATTATTACTGTAGAAGATCCAATAGAGATGAATCTAGAAGGCTTGAATCAAGTACAAGTAAATAGTGAAATAGGTCTTGATTTTGCAACTGTTTTAAGATCTATTTTAAGACAAGATCCTAATATCATTTTAATTGGAGAGATTCGTGATAGTGAAACTGCTAAAATTGCAGTTAGAGCTTCTATTACAGGTCATTTAGTACTTTCTACAATCCATACTAATAACTCTTTAAGTACTATTGAAAGATTACTTGATATGAATGTAGAAAGATATTTATTATCAAGTGCCCTATCAGGTATTATTTCTCAAAAACTTGCAAAAATGGTATGTCCTTATTGTCATATTAAAGAGAAAACTACTCCTTACCAGAAAAAAGTATTTAAACTTGCTTTAGGTAAAGATGTAGATGAAATATACAATGCTAACCCTAAAGGATGTGATAAGTGTAATAATGGTTATCACGGACGTATCGCTATTCAAGAAGTATTAGAGATTAACGATGAAATTAGAAATGCTTTAAATGAAGAGGAATTAGAAAAAGATGATTTGAATAAACTAGTCTATAAATCTGATGTTATTACCCTTTTACAAGATGGTCTAATGAAAGTATTAGATGGCAAAACATCTTTTGATGAAATTTATAAGATAATTGATGTGGATGATGATTTGGATGTTTATTGCAAGATTAGAGATATAAAATATGAAGAAAATAAAACAAAAGAGGATGAAATATTATAAAATAATTTTTCTCCTCTTTTATTTTATTTCAAGCAGATTACCTATAAATAAACTATCAAACATATATAATTAAGACTATCATGTTCTAACTGATAAGCCTTTTATTTTTTTTGACTCTCTACTTAATTTCATTACTTTAACATAACTAATAATACTAATCACTATCATACCTATATTAAGAATTAAAACTAAAATTGCAAAAAGATTAATATCAGTAATTCCATTAATAAGACTTTCTAATTCATTTTCAACGGCTACATCACGACTCCTAAAATAACTTAAAGTAAGTATTAAAGTAATAAGAAAATATATTGTTGAAAAAATACCTAACTTTATTTTTTTTAATCTAAAAAACTTATAAGCACTAACTACTTCTATAGCCATAAATAAGAATATAATTACTAAAAATAAATAGTTCCACATATTAAATACCTCCTAATACAATTCTTTTGGTAATATTCTTGAAAGTGCTTCACTGATTACTTCAGCACTGCTCTCTAATTTTTCTTCTTCTTCCTCAGTTAATTTTATATTAATAACTTTCTCTATTCCTTTTTTACCTATAATACAAGGTGTAGATATATATACATCATAAGTTGTATTATAATTTGATACTGAATATACTTTCTTTAAGTCATTAAAAATACATAAAGTAAGTTCTAAAAGGCAAGATGCTACTCCATCACTAGTATAACCTTTATGTTTAACTATAACACCACCCATATGTCTAGTCTCATCTTCTAACTCTTCTTTATCATCAAGTGATAAAAAATGACTTATATTTTCTAAACCTATATTAGCATTACTCCAAGCGACAAACTGACTATTACCATGTTCTCCTAAAACATAAGCATTTATATCACTAGGCTTTACCTTAATCTTTTTACTAATTAATGACTTTAATCTTGCTGTATCAAGCATAGTTCCAGTCCCTATTACTTTATTGTAGGAATAATCTGTATAATGAGCAATAAGTTCAGTAATAACATCTAAAGGATTACAAGCGACTAATATAATACCATTAAAAGATGTTTCTCTTAATTTATTAGTAATATCTACTACTATCTCATTAGCTTTCTCTAAATCACTCATTCTATCCTTAGTAGACTGAGGAATACCTGCAGTTATTACAACTATATCTGCATTATCACAGTCACTATAATTACCAAGTTTTATATTGATATTACTATTTCTATAGACTAAAGAATGTTCTAAATCAAGTATCTCTCCTTCAAGTTTCTCTTCATCTATATCAATTAAACTTATATCTAAAGAAATATCAACCATACATAGTTTCTTTAAATATTCTAATCCTACATTACCACAACCTATAATTACAATTCTCTTCATCTGCATCAATCCTTCTATAATTAGTCTATCACAGAATTATTTTTTTATAAAGAAAAAGACGATACATGTTAAAGCTTTTTTAAAATGTTACATAGAGATTTTTTTAAAATGTTACATTTATTATATAATATACCTCTAGAGAAAGAGGTGTTTTATTTTGATAAAAAACAAGAAAAAAGCTTTGGAACTATTAAAGCAAAAAAATAATGGTGAAATTAAAATCACCTTTAGTGAAATTTCTAATCAAACTGGTTATTCTAGAATGCATTTAAATCGTTTGATTAAAGAAGTTGAAAAAAAGGAGATTGATAACCTGTTAGTTCATGGACTCACAGGTAAAAATTCTAATAATTCCGCTCCCAGCCAAGAGATTGAATATATTAAGAATTTTAAAAATCAATATCCAGTTATTAGTATATCACAGTTTATGGATATTTATCATGAAGATGTTATTTGGAATAAAGAAAAGCAAGACGATGTAAAAAAATATAATCTTAAAGTTAGAAGTAAATCTTTCTTTCAACAATTATACAAAAAAGAAGGAAGGAAAAGTCCAGTTAAACACAAAAGTTTTAAAAATGATTCTAATCAACATCCTTTAAGAGATCCTTCTCCAAGAAGAGGAATACTTATTATGACAGATGGTACTCCACATGACTGGTTTGGTAATGGAAAACTATTTTCATTGCATATGACTTTAGATGATGCTACTGATGAAATACTTTCAGGATGGTTTATGCCTACAGAATGTCAATTAGGTTATTGTTATGCTTTTAAAATAATGTTTGAAAAATATGGACTACCACAATCAATATATTCAGATAGAACAACAATTTTATGGAATCAAAAAGATGGTGAATTAACTCAAGTTGGAAGAATGTTAGATGAACTCGGTATTGAATTAATATACGCAAATACACCACAAGCTAAAGGTAAAATTGAAAACAAAAACAAAGTTGTACAAAACAGATTGTTAAACGATATTAAACGATTTAATATTAAAACATATGATGAATTAAATAAATGGTTTAACGATTATTACATTGATTATCTAAATAAAAAGTTCTCCTATCCACCACTAGAAGAAGAGACAGATTTTATTCCTTTAGATAATACAGACTTATCTACAATAATGTGCATTAAAGTAGATAGAAAAATATTAAATGGCAACATGATATCCATTAATAATAATTATTATATCCCTATAAATAGTGATGGCAGTGACTTTGTATTTTATAAAGGAACAACTGTTGAAGTTTGGCAAGATGTATTTACTAATGATATTAGAATTTTTAAAAACAATAAAATATATAATACAAGAAAAATTGAAGGACACAGGGTTGATATGAAGAAGAAAGAACAAAAAATAATTGATGACCAAAAACAATTAGAAGTATTATTGAGAGAAAGAGATGAAAGATTAAAAGCAAGGGCGAAACATAGTTGAGTTCATCTTGACCCTTGCTTTTTAACTTTCATAAATTATAATTATTCTTCAAACAAAGTTCGCCTTTGTTTGTTATCAATTTAATAATTTAAAAATGTAACATTTCTAAAAAATCTTAACAGAAAAAGACGATACATAAATTATCTCGTCTTCTCATTTTCTTCTAATTTATTAGTATTTTCTAATACAGGTGTACCAGGATTACTATAATCGTACGTTCCAATTCTTTCATTATAAAATACATCTGCTTTAACAGGTACATCATTAATATAAAATACCATATAAAAAATGTAGTCGCCACCTGCATCTTGCTGTTCAATATCAAAAATATGATAACCAGTAGGAATATTTATAGAACCACCACTATTTTCAAAACCATTGTAAGACAAATATGCCAAAAAACCTTTACAAAATACATGCTCTCCAACATCGAAATATTTGGTTTCAACTTGCTCATCTTTATTACTATTATCTTCTTCTACAATGACTTCTTCTTTACTTTCACTATCAGAAGAACCACAACCTGTTAAAGAAAAAGTTCCCAATAGTCCTACTGTTGAGTATAAAGCTAACTTTTTAATAAACTTATTCATGCCAAACCTCCTTGTGACTTATATTAACATAATGCTAATATTTTATCAATAGATTAAATTAAGTTTGAAGAATCTACACATCTTTACTCTTAAATGCTTTAAATAACTTACTCCATGCTTTTTCATTAGAATAATTAAGTATTCCTACTTTATATACTTTAATACCAAAATGTAACATTAAATAGATAAAGATAACAAGTACTATGATAGAAATAACTATATCAATTAAACCTATCTCTCCCATCATATAAAGACTAGGACTAACAAATGATGATAGGAATGGTACATATGAAAGTATTCTAATAAGAAGTGATCCATTAAACATACCTGCCATCATCGCTAAGTAATATCCTCCTAAAGAAAGGAATACTAATGGTGTTTGTAACTGTGAAAAGTCTTCCATATTAACAGTCATAGAGGCAAGGATTCCTGCAACTATTGAATATGCTAAGAATGATAATACTATTAATATTAAAGTTAAAGGTATTACATAGATTAATTTCTCTATAAAACCTGATGCTACTAGACTATCAAAGATAGATGTAACTTCACTAGGTAAAGCCATTCCACTACTAAGCATATTTGTACTTATTAATAGACCTATTACAGCATAAATTACTAAAAGTAAGCCTTGTACTATAACAAAGATATTACTAGCAAGTATCTTAGACATTAAATGTTGCTTAGGAGAAACATTAGATATAATTATCTCCATACTGCGAGTTGTTTTCTCTTCACATATTTCTCCTCCTACCATTTGGATTAAAACCATAGTTAACATGAAAAATGGTAGGATAATAGTTGGAAAGACACTACTCATAATAAGTCCCATATTCTCATCAACATTATTATCTTCATTAAGAACTACTCTATCTATTGTTACAGGACTAGAAATATTATTTAACGTATTAGCATCTATATTATTAATAGCCATACCAATAGTAGTTTTAGTAGAGTTTAAGCTCTGAGATAAAACCTGATAAGTTAGTGTATCTACTTTCTCATTAGAAGTAACTTTAGCTTTCAAGTATTCTTTATTATCACTATTTAACTCCACTAATATCTCATCATCTTCTAAATTATCTTTTAATTCATTAGCATCTTTTTTACTCTTTTTAACTGTTACTTTCACTTCATCTTCATCACTATTTAAACTATTAGAATAGCTCTTTATATTTTGTTTAAATAAATCATAACTATTAGTATTATTATCTACAACTATTATATTAGTCTTACTGTCAAAATCTCCTCCAAAGAAAGATACAATAGAATTTATATTTAAAAGAAGAATAATCGCTACTGCAAGTATTATATTTGTAATAACAAACCATTTAGTTTTAAATTTTTTTCTTAAACTAACTTTAGTTAGATAAAGGAATTTTCTATTCATGGATACCCCCTACTTTCGCAATAAATATTTCATTAAGTGTAGGTTCAACTACATCATACTTAGTGATATTACAGTTTTTAACTAAAGAGAATATCTTAGGAACGACTGTTTTATCTTCTATTTTTACTTCTATTTCTCCTCTTACTTTAGAAACATCTAATACTCCTTTTTCTTTCTTTATTTTATCAAGAGGTAAATCATCTCCTCTTAACATAATATTTTTAATACCAAATTCTTCCTTTATAGTCTTTAAATCACCACTTACTACAGGATGACCTTTTACAAGGATAACTAATTTCTCACAAAAGTCTTCAATATATTCCATCTGATGTGATGAAAAGATAATAGATGTTCCTTCTTTTTGTAAATCATATATAGCATCTTTCATCATCTTAACATTAATAGGATCAAGACCTGTAAAAGGCTCATCTAATATTAATAGTTTAGGATGATTAATGATAGCAGAAATAAACTGAATCTTTTGTTGATTACCTTTAGATAATTCTTTAATTTTTCTATTTTTATAACTAGAAATCTCAAACTTTTCTAACCATTTATCTATATCTTTTTCTATAGTTCTCTCATCAAGACCTTTTAATACTCCATAAAATGTAAGTTGTTCTAAAACAGTAAGTTTAGTAAGTAAACTTCTCTCTTCTGTAACAAAACCTATTTTATCAGTTAAATTATAGTCAATTTTCTTACCATCAAGTAAAACTTCTCCTTTATTAGAATCAATTAAACCCATAATAATTCTAAATGTCGTAGTTTTACCTGCACCATTCTCACCAAGTAATCCAAAGATTTCTCCATCTTTAACAGTAAAGGACAGATTATTAACTGCCCTATTTTTACCATAATATTTTGTAATATGTTTAACCTCAAGCATAGTTGTTCTCCTTAAATATTATATTTTTTAACTAACTTTTTTTCTTCTTCAAGTTCTATATTGTAACGATTTACTGCATCTTTCCAAGTTGGTAACAATCCAAAATTCTCTTCTAGCTTAGATTTATCAAGTTTAGAATTTCTAGGTCGATATGCTTGTTTAGTACCAGTTAATTCTAAATACTCTTCCGTTGTAACTTTATTTACTTTAACATCTTTTTTATTAGACTCAAAGATGTATTCTGCAAACTCTGCCCAACTACAATATTCACTATTAGTAACATTGTAAGTACCATATTTATCACTATTAGACATATCTACTAAGCTTTTAGCAAGATCAACTGTGTATGTAGGACTACCTATTTGATCATCAACAACATTTAATTCACTATGATTATCTGATAGTTTTAGCATTGTTCTAATAAAGTTATGGCCATTAATTCCAAATACCCAAGATATTCTTGTAATAAAGTGTTTAGGATTACGTCTAACTTCTTCCTCACCTAAAAATTTAGTCCTACCATAAACACTCTTAGGATTAACTTTATCCTCTTCTGTATATAGTCCTTCTTTTGTACCATCAAAAACATAATCAGTTGACATATATATAGTAGTAGCACCTACTTCAATTGAAGCATCTACAACATTTTTTGTACCAACTACATTAACATTATAACAAGCATCTTCCATATCTTCTGCTTTATCAACTGCAGTCCATGCTGCACAATGAAAAACAACATCAGGAGCAAATTCTTTTACAACTTTATTTACCTCTTCTCTATTAGTAATATCCATTTCATCTTTATCAAGAGGAAGAATATTTTCTTCACCAACTCCTCTTTTTAGTAATTCTCTTTTAACATCATAACCCAATTGTCCTTTATAACCTGTAATTAAATATTTCATTATTTCCTCCTTAAAAATAACACTTTAGATTCTTCTAATGTTGGATGCTTCCCATCTTTCTCAGATAAGATTGGCTCAGTTATATTATTTTCTTTGAACATCTCATCCCAATTAATATTAAGGCCTGGATCATTCCAAAGGATTCCTCCTTCTTTGTCAGGTGCATAATCATTATCAACTAGATATTGAAAAATTGTATCATCTTCTAATGAAATAAATCCATGTGCAAAACCACGAGGTACAAATAATTGTCTATTATTATCTTCTGTTAGTTTAACAGCAGTATATTTTCCATAAGTATCTGAATCTTTTCTAATATCAACAACTACATCAATAGCAGAACCTTTAATAACCTCAACTATTTTAGCTTGACACTTTGGATCTTCTTGGAAATGAAGTCCTCTAACTACTCCTTTAGCACTTTTACTTCTGTTTGCTTGTTTTACACCTTCAAAACCTAATTCTTTTAAATTAGCTTCTATATAATAAGGTGAAAAATATCCTCTTTCATCTCCAAATTTATCTGGTTCTAAAATATAACAATCTAATAAATTAGTTTCAATTTTTTTCATATTATCTCTCCTCCACAATTTCCATTAAATGTTTCCCATAAGTATTCTTTTTCATTAATTTAGCAGCTTCTAGTACTTTTTCTTTACTTAACCACCCATTTTTATAAGCTATTTCTTCTGGACAGCATATAGTAATATTTTGATGTTCCTGAATAGTTGCAACAAAATTAGTAGCATCAAATAAACTCTTAAATGTTCCTGTATCAAACCATCCGTAACCTTCATTTAAAGTAATTACGTTTAATTTAGAATCATTTAAATAAAGTTTATTTAAATCAGTTATTTCTAACTCTCCTCTTTTAGATGGTTTTAAATTTGCAGCTTTCTCAACTACAGAGTTATCATAGAAATAAAGTCCTGTTATCGCATAATTACTCTTAGGATTATCAGGCTTTTCTTCAACACTTAAAACTTTGCCATCTTTATCAAATTCAACTACCCCAAAACGTTCAGGATCATGGACATGATAACCAAAGACAGTTGCTTTACCTTTACTAGCATCCTCTTTCGCTTTCAATAACTCATTCTTTAAATTAGGCCCATAGAAAATATTATCACCAAGTACCATACAACAAGTATCATTTCCAATAAATTCTTTACCTAAAATAAAGGCTTGAGCAAGGCCATCTGGACTAGGTTGTTCTTTGTAAGAAAAATTAACTCCAAACTTAGAACCATCTCCTAATAATTCCATAAATCTAGGTAAATCTTTAGGAGTCGATATTATTAAAATATCTTTAATTTCCGCTTGCATTAGTACTGATAAGGGATAATAAATCATAGGCTTATCATAAATTGGCATCAGCTGTTTACTTGTAACTTCTGTTAAAGGATAAAGTCTAGTTCCACTACCTCCTGCTAAAATAATTCCTTTCATTTCCTTAAACCTCCTCTTACAAATATTCTAACATATAATGTTAAAAGTGTTAATCTTATTGTCAATTTTAATAAAAATTTCTCTATACTATTAGCATGGTTATAAGTAGTTTCAAAATACATTTGACTTTTTTTTAATATTTTAAATTTATTAATATAACTAATATTTTTATCAACACTAATAGAATGATCATGAATAATAGTAACATTATTATTAACTAATATTTTATATCTAGTATGTTTAAGTTTACTTGCCATTATATTTTCTTCATAGTATAAAAAGGTATTTTCATCAAAAAAGCCCATTTTCTTTAATACTTCACTTTTAATTAAGAAAAAACAAAATGATATAACTTCTACTTCACTACTTTCTCCTTTATAATGAGCATCATCATAATATATTTTTTTGTTAAATTTCTTACCTAGTCCAGGTAAATTACCAAGTATTTCATCACTAGGTCTAGGTAGTTTCCATCCTCTATTTAATTCTCCATTTTGAACTACAACTGGTCCAACTAGACCAATATCACGTTTATCTAAAGTCTTTTTTAAATCTTCTAAATCATCATTACTATTAATAATAATATCAGAATTAGAAAAGATAATATCTACATTAGAAAAGTCATCTATCGCTTTTTTAGCCCCTATATTTAAAGCAGAAGCGAAACCATTATTACTAGGAGACTCAATTACTTCATATCTTTTAATCTTTATTTTTTTTAACCTACTATAAGAATCATCAGTAGAATGATTGTCAACTACATATATTTTATCTATTACTTTATAATCTTTAATATTATCAAGTAATCTTTTCGTAGTTTTATAATCATTATAATTAATAATAATAAAAACTAATTTTCTCATTATACCACATCCTTCTTAGTTAAAATAATCGCTACAAAAATACTAACAGATGGTGCTAGTAAAACATGACCTGTAATTAATGATAATAATATAATTAAGGAAAGCGATAAATAATTACATATCTTATAGGTGTTATCTTTTAATCTATAAGTATGTTTAAAAGTTTTACAAAGGAAATAAATAAATACTCCCATATAAATAATAAAGCCAACTATACCATGTCTAAATAAAATATCAAAATAATCCATTTCAATCATCTTCGTACTAACATCATCAGTTCCATAATTTTCAATATAACCAATACCAAATATCTTTTCTAAAGTACTAGAGTCTTTATAACTATTAAAGGTATTACCTAAGAATTTAAGTCTAGAACTAAAGACAAAGTGATCAAATAACTCATAATCAGTAAAGACTTCCATAACATTATCAACACCTAGAAAGTCTAAATGTATTTCTATATTTTTATAGAAAGCTGTTCTAGGTAAATAAATACTTATAAATAAAATGAATAAAAATAATGTTACTATGAGAATAGAAAGCACTTTATACAATTTTTCTTTAACTAAATAAATTATATAAATTAATAAGATAACTCCTAGTATAATGATAAAAGCAAGTAGTGGTCCTTTAGTACCTATACTTAAGATATCAAAGACTAAAATGCCTATCAATAATACTGTTAAGAAAAAATTCTTTTTCTCATAAAGATAAAGTAAAAAGAAAGGCATTAATATTGAAATAATGGCACTAATCTCATTAGCTGTGTTAAAAAAGCCAATACTTCCCTCTTTACTAATTGCATAACTATCAAATCCTATTCCTAAAAAATCAGGAATAAAGATACCTAAAAGATAAATGATATACACAGTAACTATAGTCTTATTAGTAATAAAGGTTTTATTTTCTTTAACAATAGCATAAAAACTAAGTAATAAAATTGGTAAATAAAAGGTTTTAAGAGCATTCTGTCCTTCATATAATAAGACTGATATATCTTTATTAACTATTGTTAATACTCCAAAGATAACAAGATATATAAAGATACTTCCTAACATTAATAACAAGTACTTTTTATCTTTACTTTTATATATAAATATAAGATAGAAAACACATATTAAAATTATTATAAATCTAACTACCATTCCAATAGTAAAATTGATATTTAAAAGTTGCAACATACATGCCGTTAACATATCAAAAAGTGGACTTAGTATTAAAAATAATTCTATTAATTTTATAATATTTTTCTTCATAGTCTAAACCTTTCTAATTACTTTTATCATATCATATAAAAGAATAATTAAAAAGGAATTAAAAAAAATTGCCAAGAATTTGACAATTTTTAGCAATTACTCTTCATTTAGATTTCTAGATATTATATACCTAGGTCTTGCTTTGGTCTCACTGTAAATTTTACCAACATATTCTCCTATTATTCCTAAAGATAACATTTCAAGCCCTGCTACAATCCAGATAGAACACATAATAAATGTCCAACCATCAACTGTATAACCAAATAATTTAACTATTAAACAATATATTAAAATCAATATACTAATAGCAAAAATAAAGATTCCTAAATTTAAAACAAGTTTTATTGGACGAATTGAAAAAGAAGTAATACCATCCCATGCAAAAGAAAGCATCTTTTTTAATGGATATTTACTCTCACCTGCAAATCTTTCGTTTCTCTCATAGTAAACAATGTCTGATGAAAAACCAATTAAAGGAAAAATACCACGCAAGAATAAATTTACCTCCTTGTAATTTTCTAAATAGTCTAATACCCTTTTACTAGTCAACCTATAATCAGCATGATTATAAACAACATCTACTCCCATTTTATTCATAAATTTATAGAAACCTTCAGCAGTAGTTCTTTTAAACCAAGTATCTTTTTTTCTGGAACTTCTAACTCCATAGACAATATCATTACCTTGATAATATTTATCTAACATTTCATCCATAGCATTAATATCATCCTGTAAATCAGCATCCATACTAATAACTACATCAGCATAATTTTTCGCAGTCATTAAACCTGCTAATAATGCATTTTGATGTCCTCTATTTCTGGATAAGGATATACCAGTAAATAGTTTTTCTTTTCTATGGATTTTTTCAATGATATTCCAAGTTTTATCCTTGCTGCCATCATTAACATACATAACTCTACTTTTATCGCTTATTTTCTTTGTTGTGATTAAATCCTTCATTTTCTCTTTTAACTGCCTTGTAGTTTCTTCTAAAACTTCTTCTTCATTGTAACATGGTATTACAACATATAAAATATCTTGACTAACTTGTTTTCTTTTCATAAATAACACTTCCTCATACTAGTTTCATAATATTTTAATATTACTAAAACTAGTTTACCATTAACTTAAATCATTGTAAATATTTAACACTTTTTTCAATTAATATAAAAATAGATAAAATAATGGAAAAAATAATAAAAAGCTACAATTCTTATTATAATTAATAAAATTATTTCTTTTCTACCCTCGATATTTCTTCCATCTTAATCCTAATAACTTAAGCTTATCTATATAATAGACAATTACAATATTAAAAATTGGAATATAATTATATAAATATCTAGAACGATTTTCCCATAATAGTAAAAATACAAAAATCATAGAAATGGATAATTGAATCACTAACAAATTATTATCTTTTTTAATTAATGCCCATAAAAATGACATTACTAATAAAATCAAAAACGCAAATGAAACACTAGAATTAAAATATATCATATAATGATTATTATCACTTCCAGAAATAATTTTTTGAAAATTATTTGTATTATATTTGTTTTGCCAATTCAGTTTTATAGCAGCATAATAATTTCCGTCTCCCCATGCATTAACAGCTTTATTTGTAAGATAATTAGCATAACCAATAAAACCCCATTTATTAATTCTTCTCTTTATTTCTTTTATATGATATTTCATACTATCTCTGCCAGTTTTAAAACTTTCTGTTTTCTCATAATCATCACCATTATATCCGCCATAAGAATTATGATCTTTAACCTCTCCATCCTCAATTCCCATCATTACCCAATGAGTATAAGGGATTGCTCCATAATTATCATATTTTGCATAAAAAATATCTTTTTCAAGAACAAAATAATTATAAAAACTACCCAAAACTAAGAAAGAAAGAACTAATGATGATAATAAAATCAAAAAACATTTATAATTAGCTTTCAACATTTGAGCAAAGATAATGGCCAAAGGAATAAAAATTACAGTCATTTTCATTTTACACCCTATGAAAGAAAATATTCCAAAACACAAATATGAAATAATTCTATATTTTTTATTAGAAGAATTAAAAAATGCAGATGTATAAAGGATTAATGGAACGAATAATATTGAAAATGTATCAGAATAAAATACTGGAATATATAAGAATAGTGGAATAAAAAACAAAGATATTAACAATGAAAAATATGCTTTTGCTTCTCCATAACTTTTTTTTATAAATAAATAAGTAAAAATAATAGTCAACAAAATCAAAATAGCATTAAATATTTCACCAACTAATAAAAAGTCATTCATACCAAATATTTGAAAAAATTTAAAAACAATAACTAACACAATAAAAATTGGAATATTATTTGGAAAATATTGAAAATAATGTGGTACACCACCACTATTTAAATGTGCATGGTTTAAAACATAACTTTTCGCTTGTTGATATACAACTTCAAAATCCCACCCTAAAGGAACATCTAAAAAAAGAATAATTAAAATTTCTATAATTATAATAAAAATAAATGTAGAACATATCAAAATAATTTTCTTTTTATTTGTAAGTTTATTAAATTTCTTATTAACTACTTTATATATAAAATACCAAATAAAGATTATTATTATACTTATTGGTACAAAGATTAATGAATTAATATCATAAAGAGTTGATATTTCTCTAAATGGAATATTTATAAGCAAATATAAAAAGATAATAGCAAAAAAAACATAAAAAAACTTTATTATTCTACTCATAAACTATTTTTATCCTTTCTGGAAGCTCATAATAATTTTTAATCCATTTCTCTATATATTCAAAGCCATCTATATAAGGTTGATCACCTGAATATGCAATATCAGGTAATTTTTTTAAAACTATTTTTTTAATATTTTTCCCCTGTTTAATTTTTAGACTACTTTGTTGTAAAATATTGTCATTATATTTATTAACAAAATTATTGTTATAATATCCTTTAGTTATTGTACCATAATTAATAAAAGCAAAAATGCAAATTGCAACTAAAAAATAATTAAAATATCTTAATCTTTTATTTTTTTCAAAAAATTTGCAAAAAATTACAAGCAAAATTATATAATTAATTATTATAAAACCAAGTGAAGCACGCATAGGATAATACGAAGAAATTAACATCACAGATATGCTTGCTAGACTGCTAATAAATAAATTAATTAATAATAAATCTTTTTTACCTATAAAAATTATCAAGGAGTATACAATTAAACATAATTGAATTATAAATACAAATAATATTAACACATGGTATATAGAATTACTAAACAAACCTTGCATAAATATAAAATAATTTGAAGAGCGTTTTAAGAAACTTATTAATACAATAACTATATTAGAAAAAGATGCAATTTTTATAATAATATTATTATTTTTATTATTTTTTATATTTTCGATTGATATATACAAAATCATCAGAAAAAATATAAATAAAAAAGCACCATTATATTCACTAAAAAAACCATTTATTAAATTTGTAAAACTAAAGTCTAACTTTTCAATAATATTCATGCCTTCAAATGTAGAAGTAGAACCCAATCTATTATAACTACCTGGACAAAATAATAATAAAAGAAAACCAACTAGTGCAAAAATAAAAGTAACTATTTTTTTTATATTAAATTTTTTTGTTAAAATCTTTTCCTTAATAATTATAAATCCAAGAAAGGCAATTGTCATAGCAGAAGTTTGTTCATGAGAAAAGCCTGCAAAAAATGCAAGAAGTATTTGAAGAACAAAAAATAATTTGCCTTTATCTTTATTTGTTTCTACAAAATAAACTAACAAAAGAAAAGTTAAAAGTGGGAATAAATAATTAACAGCACCAGTTATCCAAAAAATACCATCACGCACTATCATTATCTCGAGAAAACCATACATTGAAATGGTTAATAGAGCAACCTTATAATCGCTAATATTAGCTCTTTTTGAAACCAGTTTATATATTAAATAAAATATTGCAAGTATCACTATACTTTGTGCAATTCTATAAATTGGTAATCCAAATCTAAGTAATAAACATTCAATAAAGAAACAAGTTATTCGGCCACCCCATTGTAAATAATGTTGACCTAAGAAATTAAAAATATCTAATATCCCATATTCATGACCTATATTTCCAATATCTACTGCATAACTAAGAGAAGCATATCCATAATCATCATGATATAGCCATAAAAATTGATGTTGGAATAAAAGCATTGCAAAGAAGATAGTAAAAATTATTAAAACTCTATTTTTTTTTATAAAAGAAAGCATTTTATTTATCACCCTCCAATTGCCATACTCTTATTAAAAACTTATACCTTTTTTCTATTTCATTTTTTTGTTTCTTTGTTAATTTATACATCTTACCTATTTCTTTATGAACCATTTTGATTTCATTCAATTGAGCTTGTTTCTTATTTAAACTAGTAACATTATTACCATGTACACGATAAAAATTATAAGGTTTATTAATAAAAGCAATTTTACCCTCTTTCATAACATTAACATAGAATAGCCAATCTCCAGCTTGTTTATATTTGCCAGATTTAGCAAAATAATTTTTATAGTTATTATTTTTAAAGACAACAGAAGAAACATTAGCAATAGTACAATTTAAATAAGCGTATTTTTTTATCTCATCTTCACCATTTTCAATAAAATCATGATCCCAATGACCTGATTTTAATATATCTATTTCTGGTTTTATAGAAGGAAGAATTATCTTTCCAAATTTATCTATAAATGCTGTATCTGTATATGATATAACTATAGAATCATCCTCTTTAATAGGTTTTAAAACTGATTTCAAAAATTGTTTTTGGCAAAAATCATCTGCTTCTGCAATCCAAACATAGTCACCTGTAGCATTTTCAAAACCTTTCTCCCATTGTTTAAAAGCTGAACCGCTATTAACATCATTATAAATCTTTTTAATATTAATATATTGTTTTAGTTTATCCACAAGTTCATCTATAACTTCTCTACTATTATCTTTAGAACAATCATCTAATATTATTAACTCATCTATTTTTTCAGTTTGATATAAAATACTATAAACTCTCTGATACATAAAATCAGCATAATTATAGTTTGGTATTACTACAGAAATAGTTTTACCACTTTCTTTTTTATTACTTTGTTTTTCTGCTAAATCAATAAGAGTGTCCAAAGTTATCTTAGAAGGAATAACTGTTTTAACTAGATTTCTAGAATAAAATTTATAAAAAGATATCATCATATTTGCTAAAAAGCACAAACCACTATCATTAAATTTTAAGTAGAGTTTATAATAATATTTATGTTTAGTTCCTTGTGTTTCTAAAAAATTCCAAAAATAATGATTTTGCCTAATTTTATATTTAGCACTTTTCTTGTATAATTCTTTTAAAAACTTATAACGTTTGATAAATTTATCTTCTTTAGGTGGAATATATAAATAAAACATAATAACTTGTTGATATATAATTATGTCAAAATATTTTTTATATCCTTTTACTTTATTAATACGGCTCTCTAAAATATCAAGTGCTTTAAAAATATCAAATCGTTTAAAACTTAAAGTATCATTCTGTATAGATTTTTGTCTTTGAATATAATTATAATATGTATCACCAGTATAAGCTATTTTTTTCGCATTTATTATAGTGGCTAATACAGTTGCTACATCTTCGTTCATTATCCCAGTTGGAAATGGAAATTTTTCTAATAACTCCTTTCTAAATAATTTATTGCATGGTGAAGCTGCATGACCTTGATTTAAAATATTTTCTTTTGTTACTTTTCCTTCACACTCAACAGCTCTTACATCTGTTTGATTTTCAAAAGATGAATCAAACTTTATAAAAATATCACATACTGCAACATCTGCTTTCTCTTTAGTAATAGCTTTATATAATTCTTCATAAAAATTATCTTCTAAATAATCATCTGAATCAATAAAAGATATTAAATCATATTTGGCTTCTTTTAAAGCAATATTTCTATTATAACCAGCACCATGATTTTCCTTATTTTTAATTAATTTTATATAAGGACATTTTTTCATATAACGCTTAATAATAGAAACAGTTTTATCAGTAGAACAATCATCAACCAAAATGATCTCAAACTTTTCTAAATTTTGCTTCAAAATAGAATCTAAGCATTTTTCTATATATTGTTCTGTATTGTAACATGGTATTATTATTGATATTCCTTCTTTTTTCATATTGTACTCCTTATATTTTTTTATTTTTTATCATAACTTCTTTTAATAGTTTTAATGACTTTAAAATATTTTTTTCTCTAAAAATTAATTTTCTATATAAATCATCATTATAATCATAATTAAGAGAAGACCCTTCTTTATGAAATATTTCTATATCAGGATCATAAATAAATTTTAAATTATCTTTTCTCCTACGATAATCTAAAAACTCTTCTTCATGATAAAGAAATGTATGAGAATAAAAACAATCTTTATACTTTTCATAATATCTTTTAGAAAATATAATTGCACAACCATGAAGGGCTACATCTTCCATAAAACAATTAGCATTTTCTAAATGTTTAGGCTTTTTTATAAATCTTTTAAATTTAGAATAACTTCTCAGTAAAAATCTTTTAAATTTACTATTATATATTTTTAACAGCATCTCTTCTCTATCAATAGCCTTATTAACTTTATCTAAAGTATCATAAACTGGGAAAGGATTTACTGAATCTCCTTCATTAGTTAGAATTTTAAATCCTAAAGCATCAAATGGATGCTTTTGATAAATATTATGTACTCTTTTCAATAAATCTTTTTGAGTTAATAATGTATCATTATTAATAACTATCATAAAATCAGGATGATATTTTTCTCTTGCTAAATCTATTCCTTTATTATTCCCCTTAGCAAAGCCAATATTCTCTTCTAAAATTATTAGATCATCTATTAAACTCTTTAACTTTATATCATCTTCTTTTATGCCACTATTATTATCTACAACAACAATTTTATAGTTATTATCTTCAAGGGTTCTAATTGAATTTATACATTCTATTGTATCGTTTATATTCTTATAATGTAAAATTATAAATACTGCTTCCACTCTTTCATTTTTTTTCATCTTATAATTCCTCAGCAAATCTTTTTTCTAATTTTTTAAATATTTGGTAACCTATAATAAGTATTGCAAAACTAATAATTCCTACTATAGCAAGTATAGAAAAATCTGGTAATACTTGATAATAGAATATATCCCTATATGCATTGATAATATGAGCCATAGGATTAACATACATAATCCATTCAAAAGCTGTATTAGCAAACAATTCACTAGAGTATAAGATAGGTGTAGCATAAAATAGCATCATAACAATAAAATTAACTATATATTCAATATCTCTAACATATACATTTATAGCACTTAAGATAAATATAATGCCTAAGGATAAAATATATTGAATAATAGCAATTAATGGTAAGAGTAACATAACAGGTGATAAACTCATCCCACCAAAAATAATAAATATTAAAATGATAATACAGGAAATAAAGAAATTAATTAAACCACTAGTAACTACTGATATTGGTAATATTTCTCTAGGAAAATAAACTTTCTTTATTATATTACCATTATTAACAATAGTAGTAGTTCCTTGATTAATTACAGTTGTAAAAAAATTCCAAGGAATAATTCCAACTATAAGAAATATTACATAATTAGGCTCTGAACTTTTTAAAATTAAAGGAAAAACAATTGCATATACTAAAACCATTAATAATGGATTAATAAAAGACCATAGAACACCTAGAAAAGATCCTTTATATTTACCTCGTATTTCTTTTCTAACGTTTGTCTTTAAAAGTTCACGATATTGATATAAATCTTTAAAAATCTTCATTGTAATCACCTACTGACATATTTTTAAGTATTCCTCTACTACTTTATTTGGCTCATCATCCATTCTAATTTTACCTCCATAAATCCATACTGCTCTAGTACATAACTTTTTTACTGCATTTAAATCATGCGTAACAATAACAATTGTTTTATCACTTTTTTTAAGTTCATTTAATTTAGCAAAACACTTTTCTTGAAAATGTTGATCTCCTACAGCCAAAATCTCATCTACTAATAAAATATCAGCATCAACATTAATAGCAATGGAAAAAGCAAGCCTCATATACATTCCTGAAGAATAAGTACGAACTGGACTATCAATAAAATTATCTAATTCAGAAAATGAAATAATATCATCTAATCTTTTATCTATTTCTGATTTTGACAATCCAAAAATAGCTGCATTAAAATAAATATTTTCTCTACCAGTAAAATCAGGATGAAAACCAGCTCCTAATTCCAAAAGAGATGTTAATTTTCCATTAGTAACTATTGTTCCTTTATTAGGATAAATAATCTTAGTCATTAATTTCAAAAGTGTAGATTTACCGCTACCATTAGTACCAACTAAAGCAACGGTTTCTCCTTTTTTTATATCAAGATTAATATTTTCTAAAACTATTCTATTTTCAGCTTTATTACGAGTAATATTAACAAGTCTTTCTTTTAATGTATTCGGTTTGTCATAGTATAATTTAAAATACTTTGTTACATTTTTTACTCTTATAGCAAATTCACTATCTTTTTTAGCCATCAAGTACTCCTCCTTATGTTCATAAGTATATCACATTTTATTTTTTTTTGCATCTTCCTTATCTAAAGGCAAATCACAAATTGCTTTTGATAAAGTATTAATATTGGCATAGCCATATTTTTCATCAGGCTCTAAATAAGTACCTTCAGCCCACTCATTCCAAGCATTAACAAAAATAAATCTATGCTCTTCATCATTTCTTCTTCTAGTTTCTCTTATTATTATTTTTAACCACTTATAAAAGCTTTCTAATGAATAGTTATAATAAATAGTATAGCCATCTTTTCTTCTAGCAGAATTATCCCATCCCATTGTTATAGAATAATAAAATGGTTTAAGTGGAAAATGTTCTTTATATAAATGGTCAATGTCTTCAACTATTTTCTTATAGTTAAATATTTTAGGTGAACTTAAGCCTGTTAATTTTGTAGCAGGATGGCCTACACCATGTGGTGGAAAATCGAAAGAAGCATCAGTATATTCAGTATATTTATAATTTGTATCAGCTAGTTCACATTTATCCATAATATAAAGTTCACCAATACCCTCATCAATTGCATATTGCCTCCACTTAGTTACTAACTCCTTAAAATTAGGAATAGCACTAGGATTGTAAATCATTATCACTGGCTTTCCATCTATTTTAATATAACGATCATCTAAAAGATATTTTTTTATATCTTTTATAAATTTTCTATAATCATCTTTTTTATAATCTTGTTTAATTAGTACATCATTTTCAAGTCCATCCCAAGTCCTAGTCCAATTCTCATTAGCCCAACAAAAGCAAAAAGGAAAATCAATACTCTTATCTTTAAAAAACAAATCTATAGGTTTTTCCATTAATCTTTTACCAGAAAACCAATAATAATAGAAAACAAAACCATATATTTTATGTTCTTTTGCTAACTTAACTTGTTTTTTTATCGTTTCAACATTATCTAATGTATAGTAGCCAAAATCTTTGTGTGGTATTCTAGGTTGATAATGCCCATCAAATCTAGGTTTAGCTTTCTTAGTATTAACCCACTCTGTAAAACCTCTTCCCCACCATAAATCATTTTCTTTAAAGGTATGATATTGTGGTAAATAAAAAGCCAAAGTTTTAATATCAGTATTATATTTAGAAAAATCAATATTATCTTGATAAGTACTTGTATATGGTGCATATTCTTTATATGAATGAGTAACAACCCTAGGTTCTTCTTTTTCTTGCACATCATTCTTCTTTTCAATTACTTCTTTTTTTCCTATAGACTTTAATTTTCTAAGTGGACTAGTTAATTTCCAACTTGAACTATTAAGCACCTTATTTAACTCATCTTGATAAAACTTTTTCGTATCCAATAAACATTTATTTTCATTTTTAAGCAACTCATTACTACTATATAACTCATTAATTTTCTTATTTAATTCTACAATAAGTTTTCTATAATCATATGAAGTCATTTTATAACTATTTATATCTTTCATTTGCCTTAACATTCCTTCTATAGTATTATCACATTTTTTATTTAAACTTTTATCTTTATTATCAGAAACTATTTCTTTATCAATTTGTCTTCTTCTTAAAATATAGTCTAATCTATCTTTTACTTCTAAAGTAATAAGATCTTGATAATTCATATCAAAAGATTTTAAAATGTATTCAAGATTTCTTTTATATATTTCTATAGGATGAGGATTAGTTAATCTCCATCTAACATATTCAACATCTTGTGTTAATTCTTCTGGTGTAAACCATGCAAAGAGTAGAAAATTTAATTTCTTTACACTCATTACTTCTTCTTCTAAATAATCTAGAGAACTTTCTTCTCCAAAAGAAGAAGGCATGCATGCAGAAAGAGAAATAACGGTTCTTCCTATCAGAGCAGCTTCAAAAGAAACATTTGACAAATCTGCAACAATACGTCTACATTTTAAAATCCAATCAAACGATGTTGGGGAATCATCTTTAACAAATCCCCATGTTGAAAGGTCAATAGGCTCTTTAGGATGAGGACGAATACATATTTTATTAGGAGAAGTTAAATGACTAATCGCTTTCAATACATCATCTTGATTCCATTTAGAATATACCTTTGCAAAACAATCAGTAGCAACTCCCAAGCCGTAACCAATCTCATAAAGGGGATCAGAATTTATTTCATTCAAATAATGTATATTTTGTTTATCTGCTAAAAGAGCGAAAAGTTCTTTTCTACTTAAACATAATACATTTTCTGATTCGCAAAATAATGAATACTGCTCTTTCAAATTACTTGTATCATATTTATTTTGAAACTGAAAATAATTTAACAAACGATTATAAAATGGCGTCCTAATTGCACTAGCCTCTTGATTTATCAAAACTACTTTGTGTTTTTTAGCAATATAATCAATACTAGGTAAATAAGTCCATACCATGAATGCATCCACTTTTTCATATTTAGATTCAAGATAATTAATAGCTTTTTCTAATATTTCCTCCAATTTTTCATCTCTTTCTTTAAGTAAATGAATCCATGCATCAACATTATTAGGAAACTGCTCCAAAATACTTCTTTTTTCTTCATCTGTAATAACATATTTTTTTAAGCTATCGTAAGAATCATCATTAATACCATAATAATCCATTACAATCGTAGCAGAATGTTTACATTCCTTATAATAAGAAGGCTTTTTAAAGTATTCTTCAGTAGCAATAATCGGACTATTGCTATCTAAAGAAAAACGAGCAAATTTATAAAAGACCCATAAATAAGCTGGTTTTTCTTTAATATATTCTTCACTCTCAAAAATAATAGGTACAATCACTTGTAAACACCTCCCTTTAAGAAACTATACATTCAAAAACGATAACATGATAAATGTTTTTCTTTTACAATATCACGAATATGTTCTAAATCCTTAGGCGTATCAACAGATAAACTTTCGCTTTCAACTTCAATCATCTTTATTTTCTTTCCGTTTTCAAGAAAACGAATTTCATTTACATCTTCTACAGTCTCATAAGGGCCTTTTTCAGTACTAGCAAAAAAATCTAAAGCTTTTTTATTATAAATTAATACTCCTACATGTTTATAATATTCGTATTCCATACTTCCCTTCGGATAAGGAATAGGACTTCTTGAAAAGAACATAGCATAAGACAATTTATCAAATACAACTTTAATATTTGTAAAATCAACAACTTCAACAGGATTCTTTATTTTGCTCATTAAATTAGCAACATAAACTTTACTGTTGTCTGGAATAGATTCAGGAATTATCTTCTCAATCATTTTAGGATTAATTAAAGGTTCATCTCCATTAATAACAAGATATAAATCTGCCTTAACAGTTTCTGAAACTTCTTGTACTCTTTCTGTACTAGTAGAATGCGTATTTTTTGTTAATATAACTTTAATATTTTTCTCTTTACAAACCTTTTCAATTCTATCGTCATCTGTTGCAACATAAACATCATCAAGTCCTTTAACCTGTTTTACTTGTCCATAAACCCATGCTATCATTGGTTCATCATTAATTAATTCTAAAGGCTTACCTTTAAAACGCGATGAATTATAACGTGCTGGAATAACTGCAACTACTTTCATATTTTACCTTCTTTCTAACTAATATTTCTAGATGGAGTTAATGTTTTAATCAACATCTTCTCTTGATATTTCTTTATATTTCTTTCCATAGTAGAATTTAAATTATCAATATAATTTTTATCAAGTAAATAGGCAATATCAGTTTGATAAAAGTTTTCTTCCATACAAGAAGTAAAGCCATCAAAGCCTGCTAAAAGAACCCTTTTAACATTGGTATGACTTAAAATATTTAAACAAACTAATAAAGCTGAATCGGAAACTCCATCAAGCTTAGATAAGGAATTTCTATAATCAAAAATAAGAGTATTATCTTTATCTTCACAACTAATATTAGAAGTAATTATTTTAATATCATTAGAATTCAAGGTATCATAAGTTTCTTGATATCTTTTCCTATTACTATAAAATACAGCATTATGTTTATGTAAATTAGGATTATTAATAGTAATAACAAAGCAATCAGAATTATTAATATAATTATCTAACTGCTCTTGATAAGTTATAATACTCTTACCAGGGCCGATCAAAAGAACTTCTTTTCCATCAACAAAATTAGATAATTTTTTATAAGAGCTCTCATCAGAATAAGTATGGTCATTATAGATTTGATATAATTCTTCAATATAAGCAGCATCATATTCTGTTTTCTTTTGTTCACTAATCATCTGAACTACTTTATGGATATCACTACTATTAAGCATTTTCTTATTTAATAAATACAAAATATATGATGGATGACAAGCATAAATAGCAGATAAATAATATGGTAATGAATAGCCCCAAGAATTTTCATTTTTTATTTTTTCTAAAATATTATCTGAAGCTTCTAATAATGGCGATAATAAATATTCTTTTCCTTCTTTTTCATTTAGATAATTTGCAATCAATTCTGTAGGCAAATTACCTGCTCCTCTTCCCATTCCATAAATAGAACTATCAATAACTATATTTCTTTCTTCAGAAGTACTTTCTATAAAAGCAAGAGCATTTGCAAAAGCCATCTGTAGATTATTATGAACATGAAAAGCTAATTTAGTTTCAGGCTTTAAATTAGAATCAAATAACTTTGATAAATAAATAACATCTTGAGGGGTCATTTGTCCAAAAGTATCTACAATAGCTAGTCCTTCTAAATCAAGTTCTTCATTACAAACTCGAATCATTTCTTTAATTTCTTCTTCATTATATCCTAATATAACTGTAGGTTGTAAAAACAAACGATACCCTTTTTTCCTAATTTCTTTAGCATATTCAATTGCTTTAGGTAAGCTTTTCTTATGAAAAGACATTCTTAATATATTATTGCTATTACTACTTAATGGTAAATTTTCAATTTTGTATTTTTCCCCTAATAACATTAACGTATATTGGTTTTTCCCAGTATCATCGATTAAATTTTGTTCTTCTAGCTCTTCCATCTTTCGATATTCAGTTCTATCAATAGAATACTCTTCTTTAGTATCCATTAAATAACCACATTCTATCAATTCGATTTTAGCCTCTTCCAAATACTTTATTAATCGTTTAATATTATCATAACCAAACTCATTATCATTAACATATCCACCATCTCTTAAAGTGCAATCTAATATCTCAATTTTTCTCATCTCAAACTCCCTCACTAATATCTAATAATAAAATATATTTAAATCAACATTACCAGCAATACCAGGAAGACTACCAGATGAAGTATATTGCCATCCTCTATGAGGTAAAGTATATCCACAATCTCCATCAGTATAATGTGCAATCCAATCAACCATACTTCTCGTATTATCATTAAATCTTGTCATTGCATAATTTAAATAAGTATAAACCTTAGCATCGTAACCAGCTGCTTTAAGGCGATTAACAAAATTATAAACCATTCCCTCATAATCTTCTTTACTTATATCATCAGAGCTTTCATTTTGACTAGGTATACTATACCTCTCAATATCATAATAAATTGGATAATTAGGATTAACATTATATTTATTGAGCAACTGAATTGTAGCATTAGCTTCAAAAATAGCCTCAGCAGGATTATGAGCATAACTATACATATAAATGCCATAAGGTATATTTAAACGTTTAACATTACTTAAATAATTAGCAAAATTTACATCTTCATATCCATTATAACCAATTCTTAAAATAACACCATCAATTTCGTTAGAATTCCATAAAGTATCCCAATCAATATTTCCTTGGTGATAAGATATATCTGCTAATCTTTTAAAGTTTTGCTCACGTAACACTCCATCCTGATTAAATCGATACCAAACTCCATGAATTTTTTGAACACCAGTTGCAATACTTCCATCATAATTATAATAATAAGTATTACCATTTATAGTTTGAAAACCAGTTTGAATAACACCATTTTCATCAAACTTATAAACCCGTCCATCAATTGTTTGGATACCTGTTTGAATAATTCCTTCTTGATTTGTATAATATATATTTCCAGTTAAAGAATTAACCCAACCAATTTGAATTTTACCAGAAAGCTCACCTAAAAAATATCTCTGACCATTTATATTGGTAATACCTTTCAAAATCTTTCCATTTTCATCTGTATAATAACGATCTCCTGTCAATGAAGATGTTACAAATCCTACTTGAACTTTACCTGTATATTCTCCTAAAAAGTAATCATCCCCATCTATATTAGTAATTCCATATTGTTTTATACCCAAAATATAATAATAGCTATCTAAACCATCCTTATAAAATCCTTCTATTAGACTTCCATCTTCTAAAGTATTATAAGTATTACCATTATAACTAAATTCACCTTTATAAATTTTTCCATCTTCTCCTGTATAATAATACTTATTATTTATACTTGATTGTACAAATCCTACTTGAATTTTACCTGTGTACTCACCTAAGAAATAATCTTCTCCATCTACATTAGTAATACCTTTCAAAATCTTTCCGGTTTTATCTGTATAATAACGATTTCCTGTCAATGAAGATGTTACAAATCCTACTTGAACTTTACCTGTATATTCTCCTAAAAAATAATCTTCTCCATCTATATTAATAATACCATATTGTTTTATACCAAAAATATAATAATAACTATCTAAACCATCCTTATAAAATCCTTCTATTAGACTTCCATCTTCTAAAGTATTATAAGTATTACCATTATAACTAAATTCACCTTTATAAATTTTTCCATCTTCTCCTGTATAATAATACTTATTATTTATACTTGATTGTACAAATCCTACTTGAATTTTACCTGTGTACTCACCTAAGAAATAATCTTCTCCATCTATATTAGTAATACCTTTCAAAATCTTTCCGGTTTTATCTGTATAATAACGATTTCTTGTCAATGAAGATGTAACAAATCCTACTTGAACTTTACCTGTGTACTCACCCAAAAAATAATCTTCTCCATCTATATTAGTAATACCTTTAACTAACTTACCATCAGAATCAAAATAATAAGTTGCATCATCAACTGAAACAAATCCTTTTTGGATTTTTCCGTCTCTATTAGTATAATAGATATCTCCTGTCAATGAAGATGTCACAAAACCTATTTGAACCTTACCTGTATATTCTCCTAAAAAATAATCTTCTCCATCTATATTAGTAATACCTTTAACTAACTTACCATCAGAATCAAAATAATAAGTCGCATCATTAACTGAAACAAATCCTTTTTGAATTATTCCATCTTGATTAGTATAATAGATATCTCCTGTCAATGAAGATGTCACAAAACCTATCTGAACCTTACCTGTATACTCACCTAAGAAATAATCTTCTCCATCTATTTCTGTAATGCCTTTTTGGACTATACCATCTTTATAATAATAAAGTGAGCCAGCTTCCTTAAAAAATCCAGTTTTGCCCAAAGCACTAACATTAAAAAATACTAAACTAATTGCAAGCAAAGCAACAAAAAATACACTTTTTTTCATATTTTCCTCCTATAAATTAGATTATATCGTATTTATAATAAAAAATAAAGACAGTAAATAATTCTAAATATTAAATATACAAAACTTCTATTTCAAACTTTTTTCTTTTTTACCTTTTTTATTAAAAGTCCTATTAACATCATAGCTTTTTTCCTAAAAAACTCAATGATAATTGAACAGACAAATATTATACAAGCTACCACAACAATTTGTAATATTATCTCAATAGGAGAATATTTCTCTACGAAAAAAGGAAATAACTTATATACATAAGGTTTCAACAATTCTGATTCATGAATTAAATACACACCAATCATTAAGGTAGATAACCAATTTATAAATTTATTCTTAAAGGAAAAAGTACTAAATAATAATAAATATGCACAGCTTTGTATAATAACAATAGGATAATCATAAGATCCAGCATGAGTTTGCATAGCAGCACCAATATCATACATAATTGTACCTAAGCCATTAGAAATGCTACAAATATATTTTCCTAAATATTGAATAGATAATGATACGAAAGCACAAGAAAAAAATGCAACTATTAATAACAATCTAAATTGTTTAATACTCATATTTTTAAAATGATATGATTCTTTAATTGGATACCTTCTAAAATAAGCTCCTATAAAATATAATGTAATAAAATGATAAAGTGAAAATCCAAAAGATGTATTAAAAAATCCTTGATTAGTTAAATATGGTAAAAAGCAATTAATAAAAACTAAAGTCAATACTAGTCTCTTAAGTTCCATTTGATTAGTCCGTTCAATAAATTTATTAAGAAAAGGTGATATCATATATAACAAAATGTAATAATGAATAAACCAATGTTCATGTCCTAATGGCAAGACGAATGCATTTTTAATAATATCTAAATTACTAAGTGTTGTTAAAGAAAATGCTAATACAATAATAATAGCTACAATTCTATAAAACCAGGACATACCAACTAAACTCAAAACTTTCTTATAATGAAATTTAGAAGTTGACTGAAAATATCCTGTAATTAAAACAAAAGAATTAACATGTATAACAAAAAGTGCTCTAATAATATCGAATAAAAGAGCTAGATTGTCACTCACAACTTTTAGTCCGACTCCATTTAATATAACATGCCATACAACTATCATAAACATTGAAATTATACGCATTAATTCAAAGTTTGATTGTCTTAATTTTAGATTTAAAGTTTTTTCCATTTTCCTATCCCCCATCCTATAATAAAAATATATCATAAAATACTAAAAAAAAGCAATAAAAAACTTGACACATTTTGCCAAGTTAATTTTTATAAGCTTCCTTATATTTACCACTTTTAATATCGTTAATCCAATCTTGATTATTTAAATACCAATCTATTGTTTCTTTAATACCATCTTCAAAATTATAAGTACGAGTCCATCCTAGTTCTTTTTCAACTTTACTAGAATCTATCGCGTATCTTAAATCATGACCTTTTCTATCTTCTACAAAAGTAATTAATTCTTCACTCTTACCCATTTGTTTTAATATAGTCTTAACTATATCAATATTATGTCTTTCAGAATGTCCTCCTAAATTATATACTTCTCCTACCTTACCTTCTCTAACTATTAAGTCAACTCCAACATTATGATCATGAACATGAATCCAATCTCTTACATTTTCTCCTGTTCCATAAACAGGAATTTTTTCATCATTTAAAGCTTTCATAATAGTAAGAGGTATTAACTTCTCTGGAAACTGATAAGGTCCATAGTTATTAGAACATCTACTAATAGTAACAGGAAGTCCATAAGTACGATAATAAGCCATAACAAGTAAATCAGCACTAGCTTTACTAGTTGAATATGGACTAGATGTATGAAGAGGTGTCTCTTCCGTAAATAATAAATCAGGTCTATCTAAAGGTAGATCTCCATATACTTCATCAGTTGATATCTGATGATATCTTTTAACATTATATTTAATTGATGCATCCATTAATATTTCTGTACCAATTATATTAGTAGTTAAAAATATTTCAGGATTCTTAATAGAATTATCAACATGAGACTCTGCTGCAAAATTAATTACAACATCAAACTTTTCATCATTAAATAACTTGTCAATAAAGGCTCTATCAGTAATATCACCTTTTACAAATTTATAATTATCTTTCCCCTCTAAATCTTTAATATTATTATAATTGCCAGCATAAGTAAGAGCATCTAAACAAACAAAATAGTCATCTTTATATTTATCAGTAACATAATGTAAGTAATTGCTACCAATAAAACCCGCTCCTCCTGTAATTAAAAACTTCATATAATCACCTTCCTAAAACAATTTTATCAAATATTCTAAATTGACACAATATATCTAATAATTAAAATTATCTAATAAATCAACTTTTCGTTCATTTTCGTTCATTTTTGCCATCCTTTTTCCTTATTTATTAATGTTTTTCGTTCATTTTCGTTCATTTTTGACTTTTTTTCAGTTTCTCTAATTATATAAATAGGCCTACCTTTAACTTCTGTATATGTTTTAGAAATATAGGCTCCACTTATTCCTGTACAAAATAATTGAATTCCACTTAAGAAAAACATAATACAAACTAAAGATGGCCAACCTGCTACAGGATCTCCAAATATTAAAGTCCTAATAATAATAAAGATAATAGAAATTAATGATATTAAACAAAATAATACTCCAACAATTACTGCAATTGTTAAAGGAACAGTAGAGTACCCTATAATTGCATCGACTGCATAAGTAAATAATTTAAAAATATTCCATTTACTTTTCCCTGCTACCCTTTTTGGGACTTCATAAGATAACCATTTAGTTTTAAAGCCAACAAAACTAAATATGCCTTTACTATAACGATTATACTCTTTTAATTCTAGTATTGCATTTACCATTTGTCTTGTCATTAATCTAAAATCTCTAGCCCCGGGAACCATTTCTACTTTTGATAACTTAGATATTAATTTATAATAACATCTTGTTAAAAATCTTCTAAAGATACCATATTCTTTATGAGTATCTGTCTTAAGTCCTACACAATCAACATCCTCTGTTGTAATAATTTTATACATTTTCTCTATAAATTCAGGTGAATCTTGTAAATCAGCATCAAGTAAAGTTACATAGTCTCCCGTACAATACTCAAGCCCTGCATAAATAGCTGCTTCTTTTCCAAAATTTCGGGAAAAAGAAATATACCTAATATTCTTATCTTTTTTTGAAAGATTTTTAATAACATTAATAGTCTCATCACTACTACCATCATCTACAAAAATAAGTTCAAAATAAACATTACTCATCTTCTTAATAACTTTATTTATCTCTTTATAAAATATAGGTAAAGTTTCTTCTTCATTAAAACATGGTACAATAACTGATATTTTATCCATAATGTTCCTCTATTCTAAAAATATTTTTCTACTTACAAAGTTAAATATCATTACAATAATAGTAGCAATTATTTTAGCAAGTAAATAATAAATACTTAAGAAATCTACAGTTATCCACATAATTATGTTATTAAGTATAAGTCCTATAACACTAAACACTATAAAGATAACAAATTGCTTTTTAGCATTCTTTTCTTTATTAACATCAAATACCCATTTAACACTTGCAGTATAGTTATAAATAACAGAAATACAAAATGATAAAGTATTTGATACAAGTACTGGAAAATGACAAAATTCTCTAAATATATAAAGAAAAACAAAGTCAATAATAGTTGCAATACCCCCAACTATAACAAACTTAAATATTTGAATTAACAACTTACGTGTTTTAGACTTAAATTTCAAATGAAAAAGTTTACATACACTATCAAATAAATATTCAATCTTATCTTTTTTCATACTTTTCTCCTTAACAACTATAGTATAACACGAATTATATAACTAGTCTAAATATTTCTTTAACTCTTCAGTAATAACTTCATATCCCTTACCATTAGGATGTAATCCATCATCTGTATATTCTTCATTAAAATTACCATCATCATCAAGTAATTTATCATACATATTAATATAAGTATAATCATTGTCATCACAATACTTTTTAATTTTTTCATTTATATCCATAATATCATCATTATTTCTAACATCAACCATATCTCCATCTAAATTATCATTAACAGGATAAACACTCTCTACATAAATTTCTGCTTGTGGTTTATTACTATTAATTTCATTAACTATTTTTTCAATATTAGAAGCAATATCATCAACACTACTATCATGAATTAAATCATTAGTACCAATTAATAAAAACACTTTAGATGGATTATAATCATACACTCTAGCTTTCATATCATCTAAAATATCATCTGTTGTATTCCCAGAAATACCACTATTTACAATAGGTAGTCCTTTATAATATTTATCTAAGTCATAAAAATCAGTAATTGAATCTCCTAAAAATAAGTAATTAGTATATTCATCCTTTAAACTTTCTATCTCTTTTTCATAATCTTTTTTATTCTCTTCAATAGTTGTATTTAGACTATCAACTGATGAATCTAAATTATTAACTCTTAACAAAAAAAAGGCATTAACAAACAAACTAATTACTAAAACAATTAAAATAAGTTTATTATTACTTTTTTTATGACTATCTTTAACTGAATTATTTTTATAATAAATTCTTTTATTTTTTTCAAGTCTGGTAGTATACTTTTTCTTTTTTGCTTTTTTACTCGTAGTCTTACTCATAACACTTCCCCTTTTCATGTCAATAAAAGTATACCATGTATAATTCAAGATGTAAATTAATGAGAGAAATCTCTTTGATTTATGATAGAATATTTTTTATTCTTTCTTATAAGAAAGAATAAAAAAATTGCGTTTGAGTTTGGGCAGAGTATACCAGGGGTCTATGAATCCATATTTGTGACTGCCCGTCTCTTATCTTATTATTAATCTAGTCTTAGAAAGTGGGGTCTTGTATCCATATAACCAGCATGATGAGATAATTATAAGCTCTAAGGGTCAAACAAAGAAAGGAAGTATTGTATGAAGTATGTTTTAGTACTTGATGTTGCCAAAGGTAAAAGTATGTACATGTTATCTTCGAATGTTGGTGAAGTTTTATTAGAACCAATAGAACACACTCATAATAAGTCTAATTTCGAATTAATAGATTCTAATATTACAAAATTAAATATCAAAGATAACTTAACTGTCGTTATGGAAGCAACTAGTATTTATCACAAAGCACCAGAAAAATTTTTCAAAGAAAATAATTATCATGTTATTGTCTTTAATCCTCTTATTGGCAAAGAAATTACTAATACTATCAGAAAAACTAAAACTGATAAGCAGGATTGCATTAAATTAACTAATTTATTTTGGAAAGGTAGTATTCCAGATAGAAATTATACTGAAGATGAAATTTATACCAATCTAAATGAATTATCTAGACAATATCATCATTTAGATGAGGGGCTAACTAGACATAAAAATCGTTATAAAGAATTATTACATTTATGCTTTCCAGAATATGAACTATGCTTTAAAAATGGAAGTATATATGA
>CALVUX010000003.1 GCA_944363715.1 uncultured Bacilli bacterium | reverse complement strand
CTTCACGTTTTTTAACTGATGTTCCACTGATTCCTTCATCAATATATGAACCTATAAAATGCCAGTTAGGAACTTTATTTATATAATCATTAAAGAAAGATACTTGAGCAGATAAAGAATGTAATTGTTCATCTTTATCAGTTGATACTCTTGCATAAAAACATACTTTTAATTTTAATTCTTGCAGTGGAATTCCTTTCATAATATTATTTCTAACTGTATATAAGTCCATATAGTACCTCCTAAGTTAATATTTTATAATTACTTGTATTATTTATATAATCATTATCAATTTTATTTTTTTCTAAATTAATTTTACATATTAATTTATTAATACAAAAGTTATACATACCATCATCAATCTTTGATGTGTTTTTTAAGTATTCAAGCAGTTTAATACTAATTTCAGTTTCAATGATTTTAGATGATATCTTATTTATATTTTCCATATCTTTTGTCCTTTCTCTTTAGTTTATTTTTTTAAAAACTAAAAAAGAACTTAAGGTAATAAGTTCTACAAAAAAAGCGAAAACTTAATACCTTTATAAGGACAAAATTATTCTAAATTATTATCCGAAAATATTAAGTTTTCAAATAACAATTTAGTTTTTAAATATTTAAAATTTTATAATTAAGTTAGCTATTTCATAGCCATCAACATTATCAGGTAATAATTCATCATGTTCTAAATGTAAAAATATTTCTGATAGTATATCTTTCTTTTCTTTAAATGATAGCTTTTCAAACAAAGTTATCAAGTCTTTATATTCTTTGAGATAAAAACGATAAATTTGATAAAAATGATTCCAGTATTCTTTTAACATTTTTACTAAATCGGGATATCCAATACTACTTGGATTAAATATAGTTATATCAATACTGTCATCCAATAAATCTGGATTAGTTTCATTTAAACTATTAATTTGATTATCATTCCATAAGTTTAAAATGTAAGTAATAAATTTAAGTTTATTAATTTTGTCTAACTCACCTATTTTCTCCATAATTTTTTTAACATCATTGCTTGTATTTTTTAAATACATATCTAACACTTCCCTTCCATTATCAATTTAAGCCATTTTAAGAGCTTTTTGCATTTTCTTTAAATAACTGTTCAAGACTATCATTTAAGTCTCTTATGAGTTAAATTGAGTGCAAATAAGCCAATATTTTGTTTTAATATTTATCACTTAAAAAAATAAATTTTTCAAGAGTTTTTTAATAAAAAAATAAAATTTAGTTTTATCATCTTTATCTATTTGTTTTTAGTAATTAATATATTAGTTATTAATTAGATATGCTTATCCATAGACGGTAAATCTATATTACCTAATCAGGTACGTGGATTTTCATATACTTCATAATCATAATAAAATTTACCTAAAGAATTTTGTCTTCTTACAAGTTTTAAATATCCCCTATTTTTTAATTCTTTAATAGCATTATCTACTGCTGTTTTACTTTCTTTACATAAGGAACATAATCCTTCATTACTAAATTTCCAATTATCAGGTAAACTCAAGATAATAGAAAATAAACCTTTAGCTTTTAAAGACAAATTTTTATCTTTTAAATGATAATTACTCATTTTAGTATAATTAAATACTTTTTCTTCTCTATAAAACATAATTAAATCTCCTTTCTTTTTTTGATAATTAATTTAAGACACAAAAAAGCAACTTTTTAAAGTTGCTCAATAAGTTTAAAACACTCTTCAATTTTTTCTACTATTTTCTTTTGTTGCTCTAGAGGTGGAATTGGAAAATTTATTCTTTTTATATCTTTAGCGGTTATTGAAACAAAGGTTGTACCTTTAGACATTGAATTAATATCTTTATAGTTAAACTTTAACAAATAATATAAAAACATATTATTTAAATAACTATTTGGTGAAAAAGAACAAAGCCCTCTCCCAATACATATTTTCCTTGGAGTAATATTTATATCACCGACAGGAGCTCTTACAGACATAACTATTGTATTTGGCTCAATAATTTTTGTTGGAGTAGTGGTAAATTCAGAAGAAGCAAGTAAAAATTTTTCTCCAAATAGTTTTTTTCCTTGATGGAATTCAATCCCCTTTATATTATTTACACTTTCACCATTTGGCGATTGTCCCATAACTATATCACAAACCTTTAAAACATTAACCCATTTCCAATTACTTGGAATATCAAAAGGAACATCTTCTTTTACTTCTTCAACATCAATTACTGGTAAGGATAAATCATTTTCTACTAGTTTTCCATGAATAGCACTATCTAATATCTTTTCTTTTAATAATGTTTTTAATTTTTCTTTTTCTTTATCATTCTTTTCTTTTTTATCAATAAGTGCAAATAATTCTTCTATTTTTTTTACTATTTTTTCTTGCTCTTCTAATGATGGAATATATAATTTTAATTTTTTTAAATATTTAAAATTCCTTGTATATCCTGTAGATTTAATTTGCGCAACATTATAAATTAAATGATAATACAAATATTTGCTGTTAAGCATAGATTTGGGCTGAATCACTTTTGTTCCATCAGCTCCTACTATAAATGGAAAATCTATATATTTAATTGTTTTACTATGGTCTCCAAATATTACGCAGCTAGAATTAGGTCGAAATACTTTATCATAATCATTTGAATATCCTTCAACCAAAGATTGTGATTGACTAACAACTGGATATTTTCCTTCTTTCTTTATTTCAGATTGTTTTATTTGAAAATGTTTTGTTGGAATAACATCAACTACTTTATCTAAATCAAATATTTTAAATTTTGAGGTTGCTTTAACAAATTTTTCATAAATAGCAGTTTTTAAAATCGTATACTTTAATAACTCATTACTTATCATCTTAACAATCCTTCTAACTTAGAAAGTATTTCTTCATTATCTTTTGTAATTGTTTTCATTTTATCAATGATTTCTTCAATAGTATATGATTCAGTTTCATCTATTTTATTTGGATTTTTAATATCTAAATTATAATTTTTTATATCTTCTACTTTAACTAACCAGGCTTGTTCATTTTCTACACGATTATTCCACCACTGTCTTACTTTATCAAAATGATGTCTTTTAATTGGATTTGTTTTAGTAAATCTTGCTAATCCTTCTGGTAATTCTAATTCATAATACCATATTTCTTTAGTTCCTTTAGAATCTTTATTAAAGAATAGAAGATTTGTTGTTATTGATGTATAAGGAGCAAATACTCCTTCTGGAAGTCTTACTATTGTGTGTAGATTAAATTCTTTTAATAGTCTTGATTTAATATTATTCTTAACACCATCACCAAACAAAATACTATCAGGTAATACTATTCCTGCTCTTCCATTATCAGATAATTTTTCCATAAGTAATGCCATAAATAAATCAGCAGTTTCTTTAGTTTGATATTCTTTTGCAAAATTAGATGATACTCCATCTTCTTCTATTCCACCATAAGGAGGATTAGTAACAATAACATCTACTTGATTTTTATCACTAAAACCTGATACTTCGCCAGTAAGTGAATTTCTATGTTCTATATTTGGAATATCTACTCCATGTAATAATAAATTAGTCATACATAAAGCATAAGGTAATTGTTTTTTTTCAATTCCTTGAATGTTTTTTTCAGTACTTTCAACATCATCAGCTGTATTTATCTGTCCAGTTTTTTCATAATGTTCAATGGTACAAGTTAAAAATCCTCCGGTTCCACAAGCAAAGTCAAGTACTCTTTCATTTACTTTTGGATCAACCATTTCAACTACGAATTCTGTAACTGGTCTTGGTGTATAAAATTCACCAGCTGACCCTGCACTTTGCAATTCAGATAACATACTTTCATAAATGTCATTAAATTCATGTCTTTCAGTATTTATATTGAAATCTGTTTTATTTATTTCATTTATAACTTGTCTTAATAGTGTTCCATTTTTCATATAATTGTGAGTATCTGCGAATACATCATGAACTATTTTATCTCTAACATTATTAACTGGTAGTTGTTTTAAGTCTTTAAACATCTGCTCTACAAAATCAATTAGTTCATCACCGGTCATTCCTCTTTCATCTAATGCCCAGTTTTTCCATCTATATTTTTCTGGTATTGCACTTTCATAATGTTTATTTTGCAATCCAGCTTTTATCTCCCATTCATCTTCTTTAGAATCAAACAATTTCATGAATATCATCCAAATGGTTTGCTCTAGTCTTTGAGCATCTCCATTTACACCATCATCTTTTCTCATTGTTTGTCTAATATTTTTCATATTAATTGCCATTATTAAGCCTCCAAACTATATAAATTATTTTTCATATCTTCTAATGCTTTTTGGAAGTTTTGTAATCCCATAAATATTACCATAATAATTTGATATACTGTTCCAAATGATTCTAGTTCTGGAATATTTAAAATATTAGGGTTTTCTAATTCTTCTATCCCACCATCTACATATTTATCAAGAATAATTGATAATACTTCTCTAGCTTTTTCTCCATATTTTTCAAAATAATCACTTTGTTTAACATGTCTTGCTCTTTGACTTCTAGTAAGAGCTTTTTTACCATAAGCGACATGAACTAACAAATCAAATGGATCATATTCTTCCCCAACTTCTTCTTCTAAAATATTAAGATAAATATCTTTTTCTTCCAAAGCTTTTATAATCTTATCTTTCATATCTTCTTTATTCCAATATTCTTTAAATATTGAATAAGTTGCGTATTCTTCTGTAATTTTATTTTTTACAAACTGAGTAAAGTTTTCTGTAATTAATTCTCCGTGTTCATTAATTAATTTTTGTTGCCTATATAATTCTCTAACTTGTTCATTAGGTAAAACTATTTTAGGTTTTACTTTTCTTTTTTCAGCCGGCATTACATCTTTAGGTTCTACTGGTATTTTTTTGTTTTCCGTACTATATGGATTACTATCATTATCCGTTGTTAATATAACAGGAGTTATTTCTACTTCACCATCAAATGCAGGATCTTTAAATAATTCCGTAGCACCAGTGAAATCAATAATAGTAAAGGCATATTTATCAAATTCTTCTGATATACGTGTTCCACGACCTATTATTTGTTTAAACTCAACCATACTATTAATGTTAGTATCAATTACTATTACTTTACATGTTTTAGCATCTACTCCAGTTGTAAGAAGTTTAGAAGTAGTTACAATTGTTGGATATTTTTTTCTTGGGTTAATAAAGTTATCAAGTTGCATTTTACCTATCACATCTGAGCCAGTAATTCTCATGATATATCTATCATCATGTTCTACCATATCAAGGTTTTGATTAATTAATTCTCTTCTCATTCTATCAGCATGTTCTTCATCAACACAGAAGAAAATTGTTTTATCCATTCTTCTATTTGTATCTTTTAAATAGTCAGTTACTATTTTAGCTACTAATTTATCTCTATTTGGTAAAACTAACTTTTTATTAATATCAGCTCCACCATAAACTCCTTCTTCTACTTCTTCTCCATCAGTATTATGAGTTCCTTTTTTTACAATAATATCTTCTATATCTTTATCAAGTCCTATTCTTAATACTCTATAAGGAGCTAAGAATCCATCTTCTATTCCTTGTTTTAAAGAATAAGTATAAACTGGTTCTCCAAAATATTCATAATTATGTATTGTCTTTTCATTTTTTGGTGTTGCTGTTAAACCTATTTGGGTAGCTGTGCCAAAGTAAGATAGTATTTCTCTCCATGATGAATCCTCAGCAGCACTACCTCTATGACACTCATCAATAACAATTAAGTCGAAGAAATCTTGAGGAAATTTTTTATATAAATCTTCTCTTCCTTCTGATCCTTTTAATTGTTGATACAAACCTAAATATATTTCATATGATGGATCATATTTGCCTTTTATTTTGGTCATTGCTCCTTTAAACGGTGCAAAATCATTAACCATTGTTTGGTCAATTAATATATTTCTATCAGCAAGATATAAAATTCTTTTTTTAAGTTTAGATTTCCATAACCTATAAATTATTTGGAAAGCAGTAAAAGTTTTTCCAGTTCCAGTTGCCATAACAAGTAACACTCTATTTTGTCCTTTAGCAACTGCTTTAAGAGTTCTTTCAATAGCAATTTGTTGATAATATCTAGGCGGATATTTTGAAGGATATAATGGTTCTTTTATAATTTTTTCTTGTTCTTCATTAATATTTGAGCAAGTCATATATTCTTTCCATAATTCTTCTGGTGTAGGAAAATTATCCAATCCTAGTTCTGTTTCCTTTCCAGTCAACATATTTTTTTGAATAAAACCATCACCATTTGAAGAAAAAGCAAATGGAACATCTAACATTTTTGCATAATCAATTGATTGTTGCATACCAAAACCAATTGCATGATTATTATCTTTTGCTTCAATAACAGCAATATAACTTGAATTATAAGTTAGAAGATAATCCGTTCTCTTTCTAACACCTCTTGAGTATTTACCTTTACCTTCATCAATTACACGACCATCAGTAAAAGATTTTTCTTCATGAATATTATTATAACTCCACCCTGCTTTAACAAGTGCAGGTGTAATATATCTTGTTCTGATTTCTGTTTCACTTAAACTTTTCTTATCCTCAAACATAAATAACAAATCCTTCCAAACAAACTTACTAACATATATAATTATTTTACCATAAATTACTAATTTTTGTTAGAGTTTGGTGATTTTTGAAATGATAAAATCAATATTAATCATGTTATTAACTTTTTTCACCTTGTTTTTTATTTCTTGATATTTTGTTTTTAATTGTGGATCAACTTTACCATTTCTATATTTTAATTGAGATATATAAGCATTTTTTATAGCTTTATAATAATCATCTTTTGATATTTCTTTTGATTTATCTTCTTCTTCAAATTTAATAAATCCTTCTTTTTCTATATCACTTATTAGCATTAAATTACCCCTCTACTAATCCTTTATATAACTTTGTATTTAACAAAGCATTTTTTAATGATGTCTTATTTAAATTTAAACCATTACTATCACATGCTCTTAAAACATTTGGAAATTCAGAAGCATTATTTTCTAAATAAGAAATTATACTATTACTTCCATCTATACCACTTCCCATATGAGGTGTTGCTCCAAATATCACATCTGAATATCTATTACTAAATCTTAAATTATCAAAAGGATAATTAGTTGCCTCATCATAGGAAACATAAACTAATCTATCAGGCTCAATACCAAGATTTTTACAAATTCCATTTATATCTTTTATCTTAATATTTAACTGACCAACAATTAATATCTGTGCATTCTTAATATCACAATATGAATAACTCTCTTCTTCTCTTTTTAAGAAAATATTATGCTTAGTTAGGAAGTTTTCCAACTCTTCTTTGCTTGTTCTATTTGCTAATGTTAATTCTTCTCTAAATTTGTCAATTATTTCTTCTAATTCAGTATAATTTAACATACACTTCCCTCCTATTAAAATTCCTCGTTTGCAATATCTATAAGACTTTCTTCCAGCTTTTTTAATTTATCTTTAACTATTTTTATTTCATCTGTTTTTGCTAAATATCTATTTACTACATTCGTTTGTTCTTCAATAGGCGGTACTGGAATATTTATTGTTTTAAACTGGCTTAAATTAATAGCAGGTAATACTCCACCACTTTTAATTGAGTTAATTACAATTGTTCCTTTATTACTTTCAAAAAACATTTTTAAATAATATGGATTTATTATATTTTTATCTAATCTTAATACTGTAAAATTACCACTTGGAATTAATTTTTCGTCTTTCTTTAATTCTACTACTGCAAATTTTGATAATGTTCCCTTTGATGTAACTAATAAATCTTTATCATGTAAAACATATTTATTAAGTTTATCAGTATCAAGATAAATTTTAGTTAAATTAGAATCAATAACTCCATTATTAACATTTGTAATATTAACGATTTGATATTCTTCACTACCATCAAAATTGAATGAATATTGATTAATCTCATTTGAAGAAATTTGGTAGCCTCTATAAATTTCCTTACACACATCATTTAATTTTTTAGGATTTTTAACTTCAATATTTTCTATTTCCATATAGCTTTGAACATATAAACTGTAATTGTTATTTGCCACTTTATCATTACTAACAATTTTTGAATTTTTGGTATTGTTTAAAGAATTATATTCATTCATAATTTCTTCAACATTTAATTCACTAATATGACTATGAGAAATTTGATTAGACAGCATTTTTTCTGCATTAATAAATTTGATACTTTCATTATTATTACTTAATATAAGTAAAGTTATTGGAATACCTGTATTGGCAAATAATCTTTCTGGTAATGAAATTACAGCTTCAACATACCCATTTTCTACAAGTAATTTTCTATATTCTTGATCTGGTAGTTTAAATAAGCCTCCATTTGTCATAACAATTACTGCCCTGCCGTCTTTTGATAAAGAATTAATTACTGAATTAACAAAAGACCAACATGAAGAGATTCTATTATTAAATTCATATTTTATTTTACTATTAAGATTATTAATTAAATTATAATCAGATTCATTTAATTTTAATCCAAAAGGAAAATTACAAAAAACCTTATCAAATTTCTTTTTGAAATTTTGTTTAAACACATTATCATTAATTAAATTATTATTTACTCTTAAAGCATTCATTTTTTCTTGAGCAATAATATTACTTCTAGCATTAATTTCTATACCAGTAAAATTATAATTTTTCTTCTTTCTAGCATAGTAAGTCAAGAAATTACCTGTAAACGAGCATATATCAAGTATTTCCTTGCTATCATTCCTTTCTAATATTTGATATGCTAAATCATTTATTGAATTAGGAGTTGAAACATTATATCTTGAATATATACTATAATCTTCACAAATAATATCTATAATCTTTTGTTCTGATAAATTATTCAAATAGTTAAAAATGTTATATAAATTTGATTCAGCCATGCATGGTTTAATGCTATTATAAATGTTCCATAAAAAATCATCGCTGTCTTTTTCACCTTGTAATAGATAAGATTCAATACTACTTATGTTTTCCAAATCTAATTTAGATTTTTCTAAATACTTTTTGTTCCAAAATAAATATGTAATGCTTGTTATAGCTTCTTGAATATCATTGATTGCAATGTAACCTTTAATATTGTTTTTAAATAAATTAATTACTTCTTGTCTTTCTTTATCTGACATAATATTACCTTCTTTCTTTATTTGGGGTGGTTCCACCTCTTAATTGACGAGTATAATATATCACGGTTTTGGGGTGCTGTCAACCCATTTTTATTTTTTTTAAAACAAGATTTACTTTTTCATTTGAACATTAAACATAACAGTTTCATTTTAAAACACTTTGATAAATAAAATTATGAGTAGCCACTTTCACTATTTTTAATACATTTTTTATAGTAAAAACGCGACATATTTTTAATGGGCATAAGAAGAACGACACCATAAATTTATTTATCCTTGATAAAATAAGGATTAACTAGTGGTGTCTTACTATTTTTGCACTTGCAAAAATGACTACTTTTATAGTAGTATGTGGCTACTCTACTATTAATTACCTTTTAGTTGCAACAAAAAAAGTGACTACTCTTTCTATTAAAAGTGACCACTCTAGACTATTTCATAAAAAAATGTGCTTCCTACACTTTTTAATTTATAAAACTATATCCTCCCAATGAAAAAAGAGAAGAACATAGTTCATCTCCACATAATTTTTTCATATTATAACTCTTTAAATTCACAAGTCAAGCTCATTTTATGATCAATTCATGTCATACTTTGCTCAATTTGTGACATAAAAAATACGTGAGTTTTTTCAAAGTTCTCACATATTTTACTATATTATAGCACTTGACAAGATGTAGTCAAGTCATTTCTAGTCCGTTTTTGGTACGAATATGTACTTTTTTAATACGTATTCAAAAATTTCAATATTTTATCAGTGTTTCAAGAAAAATTGCAACACCATCTTCATCGTTTGATAAAGTAATATGATTCACTTTACTTTTTATATCATCAGAAGCATTAGCAACTGCAACACTTAATCCTGCCACTTCAAACATAGAAATATCATTTTTATCATTCCCAATAGCAATCGTATTCTCAATAGGGATATTTAAATATTTTGATACAATCTTTAACGCATTTCCCTTAGAACAATTTGAATTAGAAACACTGAACCATTTTTCTTCATATGAGCTATTTTCATTAATTTCATCGACTATATATAATTTGTTATCATTAGATAATATATCCTTGATTTTATAAATTTCTTGACTTTTTTTATCAATAAACATACCTTGTTTAACATTACATTCGGTTAGTTCTTCTACATAACTATGCTTACTTAATAATTTTTGATTTGGATTTCTTATTTCTTTAGTAACATAATCATAATCTTCCATAGTTAATATTAATCTAATATCTTTTGAATATGCATATTTTACCATTTTTATCACAGAGTCATTATCAACGAAAGAATTAAATATAATTTTGTCATCATTGCTATCATAGATTTCTGAACCATTAGATGATACGATAATACTATCAAAACCTGCTTCTTTCATTACCTCAAGAGTTTGATAACGAGGTCTTGCTGTACAAATAATAATTTTATTACCGGCTTTTCTATTTTCTTCAATTGCTTTCTTTACCCTATTTGAAATTGATCCATCAGTTTTTTTTAATGTATCATCATTATCTATAAAAATCAATTTTGTATTTAACATATTAATAAGTTGTTCTTTGTCAGAAATACATTTTATTCCTATCTCATTGAGCATGTTTCTCAAATTAATATATTTACTATCACTAGGTATATATGCAATAATAGGATTTATTTGATAATGAATAAAGTGTTTTTTCAATCTTAATAATTCATTTTCATAACTATTATTTTCATTGTAATAATATGTAAATAATTTTTTTGTTCTATCAATATAACTATTAGAAAAACAAAATAAATCATAATTAAACCTTATCGGAATTATTTTAAAAGATGAATCAAGTAAATTTTGAATTATAAATTTTTCATCATCTTCTATAATAATTATTGTACTTTTATCTTTTATATTTTGCATTTCATTAAAAACGTCATAATCTTCCATATTAACTATCATTCCTTTCGCTTCGTTCAAGGCACACATAGTGATGGAAACTTGAACAAAATTTATTTTATATATATAATACAATCCTTGAAGGAGTATGTACTACAAAGCACGGTAAGGTGAGTTGCAGACTTCCTGTAACTCTTTGGATTAAATCAGCATATTAACCTGTGCAAATGTGATTATTTCAAGCACACATAAGTAGTCCTTTAAGGCTGTAGACTAATCATTGACTTTAGTTAATTCTTAGTGTTAATCACATAGTTAAACATACTCCTTCGAAAAAATTTTGAAAGGAAGTTTTATCTATGGAAGTTATTTATCCAAAAGCATGTGGTGTTGATGTGCACAAATCTTTTATAGTTGCTGTCATTTGTGACTCAACTTCCATCACACCTAAATATTTAAGAAAACGTTTTTCTACCTTTAATAATGACTTAATTCGTTTTAAAGATTGGCTAATTGATAACGATTGTCATAATGTATGCATGGAATCTACCGGAAAGTATTATATTCCCATATACAATGCATTAGAAAGTTATATTTCTAATGTCGTCGTTGCTAATCCTAAATGGGTTAAGGCTATCAAAGGTGAGAAAGACGATAACAAGGATGCAAAATGGATTGCAGACCTATTTAAAATGGGATTAGTTCGTTCGTCTTATATTCCATCTAAAGATTTTAGAGTCTTGCGAGAATTTACAAGATATCGTTATAAACTTACTAATACCAAATCATCTGAGAAAAATAGATTTACTAATGCTCTTACTGTTGGTAATTGCAAATTAGATATGGTTTTTTCCGATATCTTTGGTAAATCTTCACAATCTATTATTAATATCATTATGAATAATGATAATTTCTCAGATGAGGATATTATAAATTGTATTAGTAAAAAATGCAAATCTTCTGACGAAGATATTTTATCTTCTATTGATGGCATACAATTCACTTACAAACAAAAACTAAGAATTAATATTATCAAAGAACATATTGATTATCTTAATAATCAAATAAGTAAATTAAATTATATAATTGATTCTTTAGTTACACCTTACGAATCTTACATCGACTTACTTTGTACAATTCCTGGTATTGATAGAAATTCAGCAATTGGTGTTTTATCAGAAATTAGTAATGATGTTTCTCAATTTAAATCTCATTACCGCCTTACTTCTTGGGCTGGGCTTGCTCCTGGTTGTAATGAATCTGCTGGCAAGAAAAAATCTGTTAAAATCTCTCGTGCCGGTGTTTATCTTAAACCATATCTTGTTGAAATTACTCACAATGCTGTTAAAGATAAAACTAACACTTACTATGCAAAGAAATATGAGAAACTTTCTAAACGTCGCGGTAAGAAACGTGCGATTATTGCAATTGCTAGAAAAATTTTAGTTGCTATCTATAATATGTTTGAAACTGGTGAAGTTTGGAATCCTGTTGATTTAGCTTCTGTTGAAACACCTGTTGAAGATAGAATTAAATATACCAAAAATAATTTCAATCAATCACTTAAACGATTATTATCTTTGGGCCTTACATTGGAAGAATTAATTAATTTAATTAATCAGAATGCCAATAATTTAACTATTTAATTTTTGACCTTTTATGGGGTAAGGGAAAGTCTGCCCTTTTTTATCTAATTCTATAAAATAAGTTTTTTTATATTTTCAGACTATCCCCCATAATTATTTCTAGATAAAAACTCTTCGTATACTAAAATTGTATCGTCCAATGAACTATTAGTTTCTCTAGTAGTTTGTTTATTTTCAAATAATATGTTCTTTAATTTTTCAATACCAATATATCTACATTCATAATTTTTATATATTTCATTTTCATCTAGTTTTATTTTTAATACATCATAGGATAAATCTGTATAAACCAAAAAAAAATATATTTCAACTAATCTATTTTTACCAGTACCATGATAATTTTTACAATAGTACTTTATAGAATAAAAAGGTGTAGCATTTTCTTTTTCTATTTCTATTCCCGTTTCTTCTAATAATTCTCGTTTTAAACCTTCAATTAAATTTTCACCAAATTCTAAATGATCTCCCGGAAACTCATAATGATTACTACCATTCGAATAACACATCAATACTTCTTTATTTGAATTAACAATAATGGCTCTTGCACGTGTTGTTTTTTCATCAATATCTTTAATACTTAAATTATCAGTATTATATATTTTCTCTTCAAATTTCATTTTAATCTTCACTCTGATGTAAATACTCTGTTATGGCCATTATCATATCTGGTGCTATAACTTTATTTTTTTCATTTTTTGAAATGTTATTTTCAATAACACTTATTGATTCGCTCAAAGGAATAGATTCAATTTTAAAATTACCTAGTTTTTCATGTTCAGTATATTTTACCTTACTCATATTTGGATTTTTACTAGTTTCAATTAAATAATAATATATTTCAGATTTTCTATTTTTCCCAATTGATGGCCAATCTTTGTTTAAATAAGTAACTTTCATAAAAGGTCTTTTTATTTCATTATCATCAATCTCTATACCAGTTTCTTCTAAAACTTCACGCTTTAAGCATTCTTCAAAAGTTTCATTTTCCTCTAAATGGCCTCCTGGAAATTGATATATATTATTCTCATTTCCTAAAATTATGTTTTTACTATTAATTATTAATGCTTTAGTTCTTATAACAACTTCAGTTATATCTTCATCCTTTAAATAATCATAATTATATATTGTTTCTTTCATTTTACGACCACCTCGTATTAATTATACCATGATTTATAATTTTTTTATTTTTTTCAGTGTAATTTCTTCATATTTTTTTAAATGTTCTAAGCATTGATCAGTTAATTGTTCAACTGAAAATTTCTCAGAATTCAATTTTAATCCATCTGCAAGACCTGTCAATAAAATATTATTCCATTCCTTCTCTTCTGAAAAATTTTCAATAGTAGCATCTTCAATAGAAATATTTCGAAAATCTTTTTTAGATTCATTATATCTAGAAATTGCTCTATTCAAACATTGTTGAGGAGGACATGTAAGGAATACTGCAACTATTTGAATATTTTTCGATGAAATATTATTTAATAAATCAATTGAAATAGTTGGAACATAATTTTGGTGTATGTCAACATTGTGATTAGAATCTATGCCATTTCTACTCATTTGAATAGCATAATGTACATCTGAAATAACGACTTCTGAATTATCACATATATTTACAAACCAATCATCTACTTGCTCAGAGGTTATACATCTATAAATTTCATTTTTAGGAATACTCTTTTTCGAAGCAATATCAAAGAAACCTTGATGTCTTCTATATTTAATACTATTTGGAATTTTTTCATTCAAACTATTTGCCAATGTACTTTTACCACATGCCGTTGCACCGCCAATAAATATAAGTGTCTTCACATTAATCACCTCATTATTTTTTTCTTACACGATATATATTCTGCAAATTCATCATCCGGAGAATCATTTTTTGCATAAAAACTATCATAATATTTTTTTACACATTCTATATCAACTTTATTTTCAGTTGAAATCTTGTGAAAAGCAGAATTCATTCTATCTCCTACATCACCACAATAGAAAATTTGACTTGAATTTAATCTTGAATTAATATGAGAACCTAGAGCATATATTTTTTCTTTATCAACACCATTAATCAATAACTCTTTTAATGCTAAAAGTACTTCTTTTTTTACAGAACCTTCTTTCAAAGAAAATCCAGCTATTTCTTTACTATGATCAAAATATTTTAAATAAAAACCATATTCATCAAATAATTCTATTAAATCTATTAGAGTTTGATCAATTCGCCAGCCTCCACCTTGAAAAACAAATAATCCATCTTTACTATTTCCCATTGCATTTTTACAAAAATTTAAATAAAATCTCAAAGAATTTGGACTCATTTCTAAAAGTGCATGATTAGAAACTACTAAATCAATATCTATTGGATTTTCTCTCATCTCCCATAATTTCCAATATGGTAAATGAATACATTTTGAATTAATATTTAAATCCTGATTAACTAATTCATTAATATCACCATTAGTAATATAATCAAATAACCTATTTTGAATTAAATAGAATGCTTGAGTTACATCTGTTGCAGAATACTTTATATTATCTTCTAACAAAAGACATCCTAAAGTACCTGATCCTCCACCAATCTCAAATATTCTTTTTTCATCAGTACTGCCTAATGCTGCTTCAATTATTCGTTTCTCACATATAGAAGCAATCATAGGTGCCTTCACAAGAAAATCAGCATTATATTTTCTAGTTGTCATATCATGTATATCGTTTGTAGTTTTTTTCAACAAAGAAAATTCTTTCTCAGTTATACCACCACACAAATCATTATAATGACTTTCAAAACTATATGCATGCATACTATCAATATATCTAACTAACTCTTCTTCTTTTTGTACAGTAGTTGGAAAACCACCATTTTCAAATAATTTAGGTCTAAACGCTCTAATGAATCTATTAGACAATTTAATTCTTCCATCAATTTCTTTACTATTATAATCTTCTATGCTTAACATAAATATTTCACCTACTTTTTATTACTATATTTTTTTACTAAAACCGGATATTTGTCATATGTCAAATTATCCATATTATCCTCATTTAAATAACCAAGTAACTCTGCTAAACAAACTGACTCATCATGATAAAATTTTTTATATAAGTAAACTTTATTATTGATAAACTCTCCTATTTCATATCCAGGCCTACATATTGCATTACAACCATAAACTTTAGAATCTGGAGCTATCATCACATGATTATTCCCAGCATTACATCTAAAATTATCCTTTCCTTTAAATGTATCGTGTCCTAATGAACCTCCTCTAGTAATATAAAATTCATTTTTATCATGATGATTTCTAAGATAATTTAAATCTTCAAAAAACTCTTTTGACTGTTCTTTAGTTAAATCTAAATTTTCAATATTTTTTGCCTTTCCTTGTTGAAATATTTTATTGAATCCAACTCCTTTCGCACCAAGTTGATATGTTTTTTCAGCGATATATTTAATATCCTTGTAATTTCTATTTGTTAAAGTACAATTTAAATATATATTGAAATTATTTTTATTAAGTAATTTAATAACATCTTCAACAATAGTCAAAGAAATAGAATTTATATCTTCTTGAATACCATAATGATATGACATGTAAACAGTATCTATATTATTGTCCCTTAATAAATCGATAATATCTGGTTCACTATAAATTCGAAATCCATTTGTCATTATCCAATTTTGACCAACTAATTTTAATGTTTTTAGGTAATCTAAATTAGTTAATACCTCAGCACCATCTATTCTAACATGTTTTCCATCATTCATTAATAAATATGCTATGTTATACAAATCATCTGGTGTTCTATTACCTGTATATCCTATGTAGCAATCACTACATTTTGCATTGCAACTTGAACACGCCATTAATGTAATACGATTACCTTTATATAATTCTAATTCATTCATTCTATTTCATCTCCACACAATTGTTTTTTAATACATATATTTGATCTGAAACATTTTTTATAAATTCTTCCTCATGTGAAACTATAATTAATGTCATATTTTCTTCTACAATTTTTTTAATTAAATTCAATACACTATCTTTCATTTCTTTATCTAATGCGCTTGTTGGTTCATCTAACAATATAATATCTGGTTTCATTAATAATGTTCTAGCAATGGCTACTCTTTGCTTCTGACCACCTGATAATTCATTTGGATAATTATCTTTTTTATCAATTAAATCTAATTTCTTTAACATATTTAATGCTTTATGAATACTCTCATCTCGAGAAATTTTTTTTATTTTAATTAATCCGATTATTAAATTATCTAACACAGTTAAGTGTTCAAATAAATTATAATCTTGAAAAACCATTCCAATTTTTTGCCTTAATTGAACCATTGATATTTCAGAAATATCGATACCTTTAAATTTTATTTTTCCATCATTGATATGTTCTAAGCGATTTATGCATTTCAATAACGTACTTTTACCACATCCACTTTTACCAGTCAAAGCAATTACATCGCCTTTTTTAATTTTTAAATTAACATTACTAAATACTAGATCATTACCATAATATTTTGTAACATTTTCAAATTCTAATATAAATTCTTTTTTCATGATTTTTTCACCATCCTAGGATTTATTTTTTTATATATTAAATCCAATAGTTTACAAAAAACATAACAAATTATGAAATATATTAGCGCAGTAAATATCAACGGAAAAAAAGCTTCATATGTTCTATTTCTAATAATATCACTTGCTTTAGTTAATTCCATTATAGATATATAACCCGCTATAGAAGTAGATTTTATTAATGAAACACTTTCATTTTTATAAACAGGTATAACATATGAAAGCACTTGAGGAAAAACTATGTATTTAAATGTTTGAATTTTTGTAAAACCTAGTGCATACGCCGAATCAATTTGAGTCCTATTTATTGAGGAAAAAGCACCTTTTATAATTTCACAAACATATGCAGAAAAATATATTGAAAATGCTATAACTGCTACTATAATGGGTTCAATATTTATTGACCCAAAAATTCCAAAATAGAATGTTAATAGTAAAACAGTTACTGGAACACCTTGCAAAAATCTTACTAACACTAATGATATTATTTTTAAAATCTTAATTTTAGATCTGTGTAACAAGAATAGAATAAATCCAAATAAAGTACCAATAATAATTGATAAAAATGAAATTAATAATGTTGATTTTAATCCGTTCAAAAACAGAATATATCTTTTTTCATCAATAACCGTTCTTATAAAACTACTATATATGCTACTAAAAAGTTTTATTATATTTTCTTTATTATAAATTAAAACTAATATCAATATAAATAAAATAATTATGGCTTTTATCCATTTATTTTGATTCTTCATTTCTATCTCCTAGTTATAACAACTATTCCACCAGTATAATCAGGTTCAGAAAATAAAACAGATTTTTTTCTTTCTTCAGTTACAATAATAGAACATCCAGAAACATCAACTTTACCAGATTTTAATGCTGGAATTATTCCATCAAATGACATTTCTATAACTTCTAGCTTATAACCTAATTCTTTACATATATAATTTATTACATCAATATCATATCCAACAATTTTATTGTTTTTCATATATGCAAATGGAGCAGAACCTGATACAGTAGCAAATTTAATAGTTCCTTTTGAATCATCATAATTATAATTATCTAGTTCTTTTTTACTTTCATCATTCCCCATCCATTTTTCTTCTAATTCTTGTAATTTACCATTTTGTTTCATTTCACTTAAAACTCTATTAATCTCATTTTGCAAATCTTGTTTTGAAGGATTAATCGCAAATGCATAACTATCCCCAGTAAGTTTTTCATCTAATATTTTTAAATCACCATGTTCTTTAATTATTTCTTTGGCTAATGGTTCATCTGTTAAAAAGCCATCTATTTTACCAGATTTTAATGCAGATATTTGATCACTATAACTATTATAATATAAAATATTAGCATTTATTATATTAACCTTAGCAATAGTATCATACTCTGAACCTGTATATACACCAATAGTTTTATTATTTAAATCATCTTTAGTATTAATAATATTTAACTTGTTTGAACAACCAGCCGTCATCAATATAGTAAATAATAAAATCAACAAGTATTGTTTATATTTTTTTAACATATTTTTTACCTCCCATATCATTTGAAACTTCTATTTCAAAGATATCATATATTTTTTGCATTTTTTGTAATGTATCAAACTCATTTTCACCTAAAACTTGAACCCAGCCAGATGCATCATTTCCTACTCTTCTTTTCTTTTGATATTCACCAATTTTTGTAAATAATTCACCATCAATGACACCATCCATTTTCAGTAATTCTTCTAATGGTGTTATTTGTTCAATAATTCCTTCCTTATTTGGTAGATATAAATCGCCTACACTAACAATTTTATCTTGATACTTTAAATTAACTTTTTTATGAATTGCAATGTCTAATAGTAAGTTATAAATATCAATTCCATATGAATAACTATGATTTAAAGTAGCTTGACACCCCGGTAATCTCCATCCAAGTTCGCTTGCCTTAATATTTCCATCATTGCTTATAAAAACTTCTATAGTCATTGCTCCATCTTTTAAATTCATACCAGATACTATTTGTTGAATAAACTCTTTAGGAACAAATTTAAAATATGATGGTATTTTAGGAACAGTCATATGACAATTTAAATCGTTTGAAATGGATGCCCATATAGTTGGATTTGGAATATATGTAACATACGAATCTAATACTTTACCATCTTGTACTAAACTTTCTATAGACCATTCATGATCGTAACAGAAATCTTCAGCCATATATTTTCCGGGTATAATATCTATTTCTAAGCCATCTATATCTTCTAATGAATTTATCATATAAGTTTCAATACTATTCATACCTCTTCTAGGTTTAAAAATAATTTTCTTGCTTCCATTATCTACAAAAAATTTTTTAAGTTCGTCTTTACTATTAATTTCTCTAAAATCAACTCTATCTAAACCTATTTCTCGAAATCTTTTTTTCATATCAACTTTATCTCTTACCCAACATATTTGCTCATCTGTTAAAGCATATAATCCTAATTTCCTTGCAAATCTATTAGAAAATTCTAAGTAATACTCTGAATCATTTAAAAAATAGTCAATTTTTATATCATTATCCTTCAACCAATTTTTAAATTTTAAAACCTCGTTATCTATATCATTATAATAATCAATAACATAATTTAAAACATTTTTAGTCGATTCAAGATAACTTTCGTTAAAAAACTTCATATTTTTATTTGTTCTTATAATTATTGGATTAATATCTTTTCGTTTTAATAATTCATGAGATAAATTTGATTCGTACTCTTCAAAATATAATAATGTTGTCATCTTATTAACCCCCTTGTTTTTATCTTTATATCATCAGATATATCATTTTTTGCTAAAATATCATTAATTCCGTTATATATATATTTAAAGTATTCAATATCATAATAATCGGATAATTTATAAGATTTGATTTGCTTTAAATATTCTAATTGTTTTTTTAAAGTTAAATATATTATCTTTTGTTTATTTTCAAAACCATCCAAATTATCATAAATACAAGGAACTATTTTATCTATCCAGATTTCTTTACAACGTTCATCCCTAATTCTACCAACTTCTGGGCTTTCATAAATTCTTTTTTTTGAAAATTCATTAGGGTATTCGTATGAGATACTTCTAAAATATAGAGCGCCATCATAGGTTGAAGAGATTTCTTTTTCTTTAACTTTATTTAAATCTAATATTTTTTGAAAATCACTTTCATCTATATATACCTTGCCATCAAAAAGACCTCTATCACATAATAAAATATTTGACTTCCCTTCAGACATATATTCATTTAGAAACTGAATTTTAAACAATAAATTTTGAAAATCAAATGTAGATATATTTACGCTTGGCATATATCCTAATTTCAAAAGAGAATTAGCAGTTTCATTAACTATCTTTACCGAATAGTCTTGCTCAATTAGTTTTTTTGATAAAAAGTCTATAGAATCTGTCTTACCACCACAAGGTCCACCAGTTAAAACTATTTTGTATGTTTTCATCTTATCTAACTCTCCTTTCGATTTTTTTTGCAAAAGTCTTAATAACATTTGACTTAACATTTGAATCATCAATATATTTTGTTAAAAGATCTGGATCAGCTAACTCAACTTCCATTATTTTTGCCTTACTATTAACTAAAACCATATCAACTCGCATATATAAATAATTATTAAATTCTTTGATTCTCTCCACAACTCTCGCAAGTTGTATAATGCTATCTGGAACATTATCAACTAAATAAGGTCTCCTTTTTTCATGAAATATATTTGGAAATCTTAACATTGTATGAGTTAGTTTCCCGTCTATAAAGATACATGAATATTCCCCATTACTTATCTCTGAAATAAATGGTTGAATCATTATTTTACAATAACTATTATCATCCAACATTTTATTATATATTTTTACTATATCTTCTTTTTGGATTGTATTTGGTACAGATTTATCATTAGAATTTGTTACTAGATAAGTATTTTCACCACTGCCTGAGATTGTTGGTTTAAAAACATATGATTTATCATCCAACATTTCAAATATGTTCTTATTTAATAATTTGGATTGATCTAAAAATATTGTATCTATGAAATCAACATTATTTTTTTCTAAAATATTAAATTGAATATCCTTCATAATATTATTTAAAACCATATCAACATCATTAACTAATGGAATATTATTATTCTTAACATATAATAGCCAGTTTTTAAATTCTTTATAAAAATTTTGATATCCCCATACCGATTTTAAAACTAATAAATCATACTTTTCTTCTAATGGTTGTTGCCAAGATATAATTTTAGCATCTATTCCTAGATTTATTAATGCATTTTTTAAGTTATTATCTTCTTCCAATTTGTCTATCCACTTATCACAAGATACAATTCCTACCTTTTTCATAATTATCTCAACTTTCTTAAACATTTATTCATTGCACTAAAATGTTCAACTAAATCTTCCCTTGATAATGCTGTTGTAACTCTTCCAATAAGTTGTTCTTCGTTTGGCCAGGATATCGATTGTCCTAAAATGAGTTTAATTTTCTCTTGTTCATACATATATTTAAGTAATTCTTTTTCATTACTAATTATTCTTCCATTTTCTGCAACTTTATTCTTTAATTTAGTAAAATCCAACATTTCAAAAAATCCTGAATCTGGTAATGTTCCATTTACAAAGTCAACATTTGGTATTCCATCTAATATTTGATTTATATTATTGCCAAAAGCATAATTTCTTATATCATTTTCTATTTTTTTTCTTAAACTGCTATCATCAATAAAATCTAATCCATTAATTAATGCTTTCAATAATTCTAAACGATATTTATATTCTTCAATAATAGGATTGAAGTAGTTACCATATTCTTTTTTTCTTCTTTCAGATGCATTAAATGCCCCAGCTAACGCTCTACCTTGCAATACTGGTGAGGAATCCATTGTTTGAAAAATCTTATTTCTTATTGCCATGATAATTATCTCATTTGCAACTACCATACCAGATCTAATTGATGCTAAACCATAAGATTTTGATAAACCAGTTATTGTTATTGTATTATCAAAAAAATTTTCATAAGAAGCCATTGGCTTTGCTAGATTATCTCTATCATATGTTAAATCTCTATATATCAGATCATCTATAACAAATACACCTTTTGATAAACACACATTTCCAATACCTTCAAGTATTTTTTTATTATTCTCATTCATTACTTTTCCTAAAGGATTATGTGGATTTTCATTTAAAAATGCAACAACTTTTGGTGTGTATTCCAAAGATTCACCATATTTAGCTTTTAAATCTGTATTAATTTCATCAATCCTTTTTGATAATTTTTGTGGATTAACATACCAATTATCTTCTTCGGATAATGGCAAAATCTCAACAGTTGCACCAGAAATTCGTTCAGGAACAAAAGTAAATAGACCATAATTAGGACCTGTCATTAATATTACATCATGTGGCCTAGCAATAATACTTGAAATAATATTAAAAGCATGTGTTGAAGATACTGTAAAAATAATATTATCTTCTGATAAACCATTATTACTTTTGAATCCTTCTTGCTTTAGATATTCTAAAATTATTTTTCTTGATTCTTCATCACCTGCAGCCATAGGATAATCAGAAAGTTCATCACTGCTGATTATATTAATTAAAGCTTCTTTACATAAAGGAAATGCAGATGTTCTCATCGGACTACCACCACCAAGTGATCTCGATGAAATATTTCTAATTCTTTCGTTTTCAAGTGAATATAATTCATTTCCATATAATCCAAAGGCATCATAAATTTTACTTACTTCTATAGAAAACTGTCCATCAATTAAATTTTCACCTAAATTTGGTAATCCTCTGACACGGTGTTCCAAATTTGGACTCATTTCTATTATTCTTTTCAATGAATCTGGCATATTTTGCATACTATCCCACCTACCTATGAATATTATATAATAGTAAAGTGTAATTTAATCATTCAAATTTTCGATAAAATATATAGAAAAAACTAATAATAAAAGACTAATTTAATCAATTAGTCTCTTTCATTAATGGTATTACATATTCTTCTATTCTTGGAATTAACACCCATGCAATTTCACCGTTTTCAATCATGTTATATAATTCTTTTAAATCTATCCATTTAGCTTGAACAGCTGTATTATCTATAAAACATATTTCATTTAAATCAATATCTTTATTAACAATATAGGTTTCATAAATATAATGATAAGGATCACGTAATTTTTTATCGATAGTTTTCATTTCAGAATCTGTGATTTTTATTCCTATTTTTGAATTAATAGTTTTAATACACGTTTCAGTTGAACTTTCACCACTTAAAACATTTCCATTTATACTACTCCAAAAACCAGGATAATGAATATTATAATTTAAAGTATTTCGTATTAATAATAATTGTTTTTTTGAATTTAATATCCATGCATTTATAGAATAATGATACTTACCATCAGGTATTTCATCAGTATCATTTATAACAATTCCAGTATTATTAAATTTATCATCATATAAGTCCCATTTACTCATTATAATTCCTCCTTATATTGTTTTTTTAATATCCTAATGAATTTATTTATGTTATTAATATTCTTACCATTTTTATAAACAATATATACATTATCATTAAACAATTGTTCTTTTACTTTAATTTCTTTTACATCTCCATTTGCGATTTCTTCTTTAAAAAATTCTCTGTTAACAAAACATAATCCTAAATCATTCTTTACTAATTCTTTAGATATTATACTATCATTTACTGATATAATATTTTCAAATAAAATACCATTTTCAAAACACATTTTTTGAAATTTACCATTTCTTTTATTTGGACACATTGATATTAATCTTGTATTTCCTAATTCTTTAATTGATTGAATTGATTCATAATTTTTAGATAGGTCTTTTCCTGAAACAAAAGTATTATTTAAAACACATAATAAACCTTTATTATTAGTATTAATTAAATTAGTATAATCTTCATAATCTATTAGCACATCATATTCTTCTTCAAATTTTTTAACATCCAATTTAGAATATAGTTTTATGTTAATATGGATATTAGGATATGTATTAATAAATTCAATTATAGAATCTTTGAAAATAAAATCTGATAAATAATGTCTAACTCCAATAGTTAATTCCACAGTATTTTGATTATCAAATTGTTCCAAATTTTGATTCAAAATACTAAAAGCAGGCTTTAGATTTTCATATAAATTATACCCATCTTCAGTTAATTCAAAATTCTTATTATCCCTAATAATCAATGTTTTATCCAATTGTAGTTCTAATTGCTTTATATTATAACTTAATGATGATTGGGCAATATTCAAATTTTTTGATGCATTAGTAAAACCATTATAATAAACAACATAGTAAAAATATTTAAATAAATTTAAGTTAAAATTATTCATGGAAACACCCCTCTCAAAAGTAAATAACTAAATATAGTATATCATAAAAAAGAAAAATTTAGGTAATTCTTCTATGATTTTATTCTTAAAATACATAATTATAATTAAAATATTATTTTTAAGTAATATGCAATTATTACCTCAAGTGATTAACTATTTTTATTATCTTCAATTTGAAGTTTGGTTCCTAATAAAGATATTGCATCATGAAAATTAATTCTGTAAATAGAGTTTGTTTTATCAAATATTTGTTTATAATAATCTATAATTATATCGATATAGTCTTGTTCTGGATTACCAAGCAATTCCTTTATCCAATCAATCATTTCTTTTTGTGGTTCGCTGCCTTTAATGAACTCTCTTATGATATTTTCTCCTTTATTATTCATAAATTGATGATATAAATCTATATGTTTTATTTTTAAAGCTATTGCTAATGGTAATAAAATACAAGAAAATACATAATTTTCATTTCTATTGAAATCAGATTCAGTTTCTATATAACTGCTAAGTAAATTATATATCGTAATAAATTTATTGCATTCTCTAAGTAAAAAATTATAATATCTAAGTATTAAATATGACATATCATATGGAAGATAGGTTCTATTACAAAAATTCAATTGATTTTGTAAATATTGTTTTATATCTTTTATTTCTAGACTAATTACAGCATCATAAAATTTATTTAAATAACCACAACCATCAAATTCATAACCATAAAACTTTTTAATAGTATGTGACAATTCACTATTATTAGTTACTACAATAATTGTAATTTTATCATTATCATAAAAATGTTTTAAAGTTTCTAACATTTTAACTGCAAAAGTTGGTTTACATCTATCCAATTCATCAACAATTAGAATTAATCTTTGATTATCAGTTAAAATTTCATTAATTAACTTATTAAATGAATCTTTCTTTTCTTCAATGGTAATAATAGATGATGTAATATCCTCATAACTTTTCATCTCATCAAAATGTTTCATATCAATTTTTTCAAGACTAGCAACCCTTATTACATCCCATATAAATCCTTTAACAATCTTTTTGTATTCCTTAAAACTAATTAATTGATTCTTTTGATTAGGAAACTCATTTAAAATGGCATACATAATCGATTCTAAAGGTTCTTCATGATCATCATTTTGCCATGCATTATAATAAATAACTAAATTATTGTCTTTTAGTTTTCTAAATATTTCTTTATCGTTTTCAACAAATACTTTATTATCTGGAAATTCATCTATATTTTTTATTAAATATTCAAATTGCTTAATAAAAAATGTTTTCCCAGAACCCCATATTCCATCAAGTGAAATCATAATATTTTCATTTTGATTTAATAACATTTTACCTAGCATTACTAAATTATTATTTCTTCCTAATATATTATTTTCAATTGTTTTTCTAATATTATCTTCAGTTAATTCTAATTCATATTTTTTCATGTATTTATCACTTCCTTTAATTATCTATTATACCACGAAAACACACACATTTCTGTGCATTTTACCTATATTTCTATAAAACAATTATATTCATACTCAACATCATATTTTTTAGTGTATTTGCTATTTAATCCTCTAGCAATAATAAGGGTATCATTTATTAGACTACAAGGTGGATAGGTGTAACACTAATACCTTGTCCAAAAGCAGTAGTTGCAAGTTCTATATTTCCAACATTTTCAAGAGGAAAGATAATTCCTTCTCCTTCTCCATTTAAATCTATTCCTGTCTTAGAGCCGAAACCAAATAAATCTAAATAGTGAAATAATCTTTCTTTTCCAAGTAACTGTCCCATTTTAACGAACCCAGGGTTACAACTGTTTTGTAAAACTTGAAGGAAGGTTTGATGGCCATGTCCTCCTGCTTTCCAACATTTAATTCTAGCAGTATCTACTTGAACAGAACCAGTATCAGTAAACTCATCTTTAAATAAATCAACCACTCCTTCTTCTACTGCCGCTGCCGTTGTAACTATCTTTTGAGTAGAACCAGGTTCATAACTAGCCCATATAGGAAGGTTACGAGATAATTCTTCAGTAGAATAATTCCCGTAATTATTAGGATCAAAATTAGGTCTAGAACTCATCGCAAGTATCTCTCCTGTTTTAGGATCCATAACAACGGCAAGAGCCATATCAGGATTAAACATATCGATAACATTATCAAGCTCTCTTTCAACTGACTTTTGAATATTTATATCAATAGTAAGTTGTAAATTCATTCCATCCTGTGGTTCTATATATAAATCAGTAAGTTCAAGTTTATTACCCTTAGCATCACTAAAATACTTAATCGCTCCATTTTCTCCAGTTAGATAATCATCATACTGTAACTCTATACCAGATAAACCTTGATTATCTATACCAACATAACCTAAGACATGGGATAACATTTCTTCATAAGGATAATATCTTTTAGACTCTTTAACTAAATAAACACCATCAAAATTTAAAGCTTCTATTTTATCTGCTATTTCATAAGATAATCTTCTTCCTTCAGGATGAACTCTTTCAATAGATGTTTCTTTATAAACATGCTCTTTCATCTCATCAAAAGATACTCCTAAAATCTCAGCTAGTTTTTCTGTTACTTCTTTTTTATTCTTAATCTGATTAGGAATTAAGACTAATGATGTAGTTGTAATATTATCGGCAAGGACTACCCCATTTCTATCAAGTATCCTACCCCTTGATGCTTCAATAGGTAAATTTCTACTCCAAAGGTCACTAGCAAGACTTGATAGTTTCTTATAATCTACTACTTGAACATAAAATACTCTTAAGACTATTACTAATAAAATACTACTAAATATTAAAAGAATAATTTTCATTCTTTTATCTATTCCTCTTGTAAACATAAAAAACTCACTACCTTTCCAGTAGTAAGTTTATGTTTCAAAATATTATTTATTATTTAATCTCTACCTAAACTCTCTGCTGCATCACTTGCATATTCTGCTGCTCTAAAGGCAACATCTGCAGATGTTCTACTATCTCCATCTTCTTCATAATAAGCATAAAATTCATCTGTTTCATCATAATCAGGATAAAAAATTGCTTTCATACTAACATTTCTATCTTTATATACACCTGTTAACATAACTGCTTTTTTACCTTCATAAGTTGTATCACTCCATTTAGCATTTGATAAAGCATAGTCCATTGTTTCTCCTAAAGTTACTCCTTCATGTTCAAGTAAAATACTTTGCCAAGCTCTAACTTTTTTTACATTTTCAGAATAACCAAAAACACTACTACCACCATTACCAGTAAATATAAATAGTCCTACAATTACTACTACAACAATTACTCCTATATATAATAAATTCTTATTTTTCTTTAAATTATTAGGTAATTTTTCTTCTACCTTTTTATCTATATTAGATAAAGTCTTCTTTACATTACTCTTATTTTTATTAGGAATAGCCGCACCACATTCCTCACAAAATTTACTATTTTCTTTTAATTTCTTACCACACTTATTACAATACATAATTCTTACTCCTCTATTTCTTTAAATATTTCTTTTCTATTTCTCTTTCTACATCTTTACATTCTTTAAAATGGGTAATAGCATTAATCGCTCCTAACCACACACCAACTATGAAGCAAAGAACAATAGATATGAATGTAAAGTTAGTTAAACAAAGCCAACCAGCATAATATTCTCCGCCTATTAGATAAGCAGTTATTACTTCTTCTGTTTTTACTGGCTCTGGAACACTATCCATAAAATTTTTTCTATCTATAACAAATAGTCCCCAAGCAAAAATTGTTCCATAAATATATACTGTAAAGAAATAATTACAAACTAACATTAATAACAATACAACTATCGCACCTATTACTCCTACACCTTCCATTTCCATAGAACCACCAAGTATAGCCATAATAAATACAACCGCTGCAAAAACATTAACAAAAATCACAAATTTTTTAAACCAATTTCTTATTCTCTTAATAGATTGTATGTTCATCCACTTTTCTTCTAGGGTATCACCCAAAGACATTTTTAAATAACTCATTTTTTACTCCTTTATTTGATATTATTTTTTCTTAATTTTATATAATGATAACCCCATACCCATAAATGAAATAATTAATAAAGATATCACTATCATTATAGAATCACTTGTATCAGGATTAAATGCAACTTGAGAATTTACATTACTTTGATTAGATAAATTATCAGTATCATTAGAAACATCATTTACAACAATATCTTCACCAATATATTTAGCATCTATCACATAACCATCTGTATTATTTCCAGTAATATTAAATTCATAATCTTTTGTATTAGATACTTCAAGCCTATACTCACTAGGATTACCAGAAGCATAATTTTTATATAAGTTTGTAATTACTTTAGACCAATCATCACTTTCTGATATAGTAATACTTTGCTCTTTTACACCTTTATTATATAAATCTAAGGTTAATTCATTAGGCCTTCTCTTATTTTTATTATCATTATCATTCCAATTTATTGTTACATTAGCATCATCAATTCGATATGGCTCATGTTTTATATAAACATCAATATTACCATCTTTATCAACTTGAATATCATAATCATAATTTATAAAGTAATCAACCATTTCATATTCGAATTGAATAGGACTATCCAAAAGAGGATTACCATTTTCATCAGTATGATAAGCATCTTCTATATATATTTCTTTTTGACAAGTATCTTTATCTATATAAGTATCTTTTTCATTAGCACAACTTAATCTATAATATCTATTATCATCGCCAGTCATCCCAACTGCAGAATATCTATCAGTATCTCTTGCATTACCATCATCCCAATGTTCAGTATAAGTAATAGTTTTAAATGGTAAAATATAAAATTCTATAGTCGAAGTTTTATCTTCTTTTGTAAGATAATCAGTATCATCAACACTATAATGATCTGGTACACCTCCAGTATAATAAATCTCTGCTCCTTCAATTCTATCCATATATATTCCTGGTTTTCTTACTGACCATATAGTTGTCCTATCATCAACTCTTGTTACATCAACATCATCTTTATTAAATGTAACTTCATAGTCATGAAGAACATTAATTCTATCACTATAAGTTAAAGTAATCTCATCTGGTCTATACCCTAGTTTATCATCATAATCGTGCCAAACTATTTCAAATATTCCAAAAGCAAAGGTATCATCAATAAGTACAGCATTTACATTTGTAGTACCAACAAAAAACACTCCAATAAATAATAAAATAGATAATATTTTTTTCATACACTCTCTCCTCGTATAATATTTTATTAAAAACGTCTTTATGATTTAATTAGCATTTTTACACTTAAAAATTCTTTATCACTAGACTCTTCTAAACTATAATTTCTATAATTCAATTTATACATTTTATGTTCTCTAGTTTTACTATCAACTACACAAATAATTCTAATATCATCAGTTTGCCATACTGAATCAGTAACAGAATAACCATATTCTTTAATTCCTGCTTGACTAAACAAATTCCGTTTAATCACATCAGTTAAATTATGATAATAATATGCGCTATCTCCAGAAATGATTGCATTTGGATATTTTTTTACAAATATATCTAAATAATGGTTATTTTGTTTATCTGAGTAAATACCTGATTCTATTTTATATAATTTACCTTCTTTAACTGCTTTATTAATTTGATAATCTGAACCATATTTTTTCTTTAGTTCTTTATGAGTATAAACCATTTTTATTACCTACAATCATTTTAAACTAAAAACACACACAAGTCAATGTTTGTGTGTGTTTTTAGTTTAATTGCTATATTTCTTTTTCTTTAATATTTTATATATTTCATAAACAATTACTAAACTAAAACAAGAAAGTCCTAATAAGAACACCATTACATAGAAAAGAGAATCTTTTAAAAGTATCAACGTAATTAAGCTACTAACTACTAGTCTTCCTATTTTTCTTACATAATTTAATTTGTTTATTACCACTTCATGATCTGTTGGATTAGTATTATTAAGTAATAAGTCTTTAATATAATTTTCAAAAGGATCTTTTATTCCTAAAAACATACAGAAGCCTATACTCATTAAAATAATTCCAACTATTTTAGGAGTTATAAAACTGCCTAGTATTATTAAAGAAAATGATAATATTAAAGCATAACATATAATAGATAAAACTCTATTTTCATATTTATTATAGATATTTATAAAAGAATAGTTAACAATTACTATTGTAATTCTAGAAGCACTAATAATTATAGATAAGTATATCGCTACATCATTAATAGAAAGAAAACTTCCTAAATTATACTGAATAAATAACTGCGCATTATTTTGTCCTAAATCAATAATAGCATAAGTCATTGAAAATAAAAGTAAGATTAAAAATACTAAATGTGTTGTTTTAATTTTTCTTTTACTATTTTTTATTACTCTATTAGGAGTTTTTACTTCATATAAAAAATTAACCAAAATAATATTTATAAAACAAAAAAATAGGCAACATATCATAGGTAAATATTTATTTAAATTAAAAAGAAAGCCTGATACAAAAGTTGTAAACATAGTAACTACAGCATAAATTAAAGAATGATAACTCTCTATTTCTAATTGTTTTTCTTCTTCGTGTAAGAATAATAAATTTTTTCTTAGTAAAACTGTATCCATTTTTTTTAAGTAATAAAATGCTTCATAGAATATATATCCTAATAAAATAGTTATATAATTTACACCAAAAGTTATTAAAAAAGCTCCTAAAAATAGAAAAATTACCCCTAATTTTACAGAATTTAAAGCACCTATTTTATTAATTATTTTCATAACTAGAGGATTTAATATAATCATTACTAACAAACTAATTGTTGTAAAAGAACTAATTTCTAAAGCACTGAATCCTTTTACTTCAGTTAAAAATAACGTATTAATAGCAAGAAAGAAGATAAGGTCACTTGAAAGTCCTGCAAATAGAGGATAGATTTTATTACTTAAAACTATCCTCTTCTTATTTACTACCATAATACTAACTATCCATTCCTAAGTTTCTTTTTATCGCTTTAAATATTTCTACTATAAGAATTGGTGATAAAGATAATAATATAACTATTAACCATTCATTTCCACTTAATACACTAAGTGAGAAGAATTCTCTTATAGGTGTTACAAATAAAACAATTAAAAGGAAAATAATTGATCCTACCATAGAAAGGAATAACATTTTATTTCTTGGATAGTCTTTACTAAATAGAGATGTTATACTTGAACTTTGATTTAGAGAATGAAATATTTGTGATAGGCATAAAACTGTAAAGGCCATTGTCATACCTACATTATAACTATCATCCTGCCCTATAAAGTATGCAACTAAAGTAATGATAGCAAGGAATACTCCATAGAAGCCTATTCTAAAGACAAGACCACGCTCAAATAGACTACCCTCTTTAACTGGTCTATGTTTCATAACATTAGGACTTGCTGGATCTATTCCAAGAGCAAGGGAAGGAAGAGTATCAGTTACAAGATTGATAAATAAAATATGAACAGCAAGTAAAGGACTTGGTAAGTTAAATAACATAGATATAAATATAGTTAATACTTCTGCAATATTACCTGCTAGTAAGTATTGTATTACTTTTTGAATATTACGATATACTCTTCTACCTTCTTTAACTGCTGCTTCAATAGTTGTAAAGTTATCATCTAAAAGAATCATAGCAGCGGCATCTTTTGCAACATCTGTACCAGTAATACCCATTGCAACACCAATATCAGCTTTCTTTAAGGCAGGAGCATCATTAACACCATCCCCTGTCATCGCAACTATTTCTTTATTTTTCTTTAAGGCATTAACAATTCTAAGTTTATCTTGAGGAGTAACTCTTGCAAAGACAGAAATATCTTTAATTGTATTACGAAGTTTTAAATCACTCATTTTACTAAGTTCTTCTCCATCTACTACTAAATCACCATTTTTATAAATACCAAGGTCTTTAGCAATTTCTTTAGCAGTTAATTTATGATCTCCTGTAATCATAATTACTCTAATACCTGCTTCATGACAAGTATTAATGGCGTGTTTAACTTCAACTCGAGGAGGATCAATTATTCCCATAATACCAATAAAAGTTAAATCTTCTTCTATCATATCCCCTTCTTTAGGAAGATTATTAATATTTTTCATGGCAAAGCCTAATAGTCTTAACCCCTTACTAGACATAGTGACACAATACTCTTTAATTTTATCCTTATCTTCACTAGTAAGTTTAACTAACTTATCATCAACACAAGCATAACTACATACATCTATTAACTCTTCAGGAGCACCTTTACAATAAAGTAAATATTCTTTTTTATCTTTAATGACAGCACTCATTCTTTTTCTAACAGAGTCAAAGGCTTGTTCATATAAAACTTTATTACTTTTTATATCTTTAATATCATAGCCATTATTTTTAGCATAAGTTAATAAGCATCCTTCTGTAGGGTCACCTATTACTTTATCTTTATCAATATAAGCATTATTACATAAACAAGCACACTTTATTAAGTCATCATTAAAAGTATTAAGATCATTTTTATTAATAATATCACTATATAAAGTACTTTTTACAACTGTCATTTTATTTAAAGTAAGAGTACCAGTCTTATCAGAACAAATAACAGTAGCACTACCTAAAGCTTCAACAGCAGGAAGTTTCTTTACTAAGGCATTTTTCTTTGCCATTCTTGATACACCTAAAGCCATTACAATAGTTGCCGTAGCAGGTAATCCTTCTGGTATTACAGAGATTGCTAAAGATATAGAAACCATTAATAAAGAGATAAAGTCTTTACCATAAAGTAGTCCTATTATAAATATAAGAATAGCGACTAAAATACCAATAATACTTAAGACTTCTCCTACTTTATTAAGTTTTCTTTTAAGTGGTGTATCTAAACTATCAGTATCTTCTAACATGGTTGCAATAGAACCTACTTCTGTATTAGTAGCTGTTCCAACTACAACTCCAATAGCAGTACCATAAGATATTATAGTTGATGAGTAAACCATATTAACTCTATCTGCTAAAGTAGTATTTTTATTTAAAGTAACATTAGCATCTTTTTCTACAGGAACACTTTCACCAGTTAAAGATGATTCATCTACTTTTAAGCCATTCTCTTCTATTAATCTAATATCTGCAGGGACAATATTACCATCTTCTAAATAAACAATATCTCCAAGAACTACTTCTTTAGTTAAAATATTTTTCTTCTTACCACCTCTTATAACAGTAGTATGAGGAGCATTCATATTTCTTAAAGCAATAATAGCATTCATTGCTTTCTTCTCTTGAATTATACTAATCAAAGAATTTATAAAGATAATTGTTAATATAACTACCCCTTCTGCTACTTCTCCTAGTATAAAGGAAAGAATTGATGCAAGTAAAAGTATTAAAATCATCTTATCTTTAAGCCCATCTATAACCATTTCTAATATAGTTTTAGGCTTCTTAGCTTCTATTTCATTATAACCATATTTTTCTAATCTTTTAGTTACTTCTTTTTCATTTAATCCATCTTTTTTACTACTTAACTCTTCTAAAATATCCTTACTACTTTTAGTATAAGCATCTTTCAATTTTATCTATCTCCTATCTTAGAAAGTATTGTACCAAAAATAAATAGAAATTACTACTTATTTAGTAATTTCTATTACTTTATTTAACACATCTTTATACTTATCGTAGGCATTCTCGTGTTTTTGAACTAAAAAATCATCTATACTAACTAGTTTACTTTCCTTTACATTTTTATTACCTTCAGTAGTAATTATTTCAGCTTCTATTTCTCCTTTACCATTTTTAAAGAGATCTAAAGCATCTTTTGCCTTTACTTTAACAACACCTAATACTTCATTAGGATCAAATCTAAAACTATCTAAATCTCCTTCAAATAAATCAACATAAACATTCGCTTTCGCTCTATCTTTAATAAGAGTACCATTTTTCATTTTATCCATACGCCATGGAACAATATCTACAAGTGTTGCATCACTACTATCTATATCAAGACCAATCTCCTCATTTATTTCCCTTCTAAAAGCCTCTTCAATAGTCTCACCTTTTAAAACATGTCCTGATGCTGTCGTATAAAATTTATGACTACTACTTCTTATTTGAAAGTAAACACTACCATCCATCTCATATAACCAACAATGAACAGTATTATGCCATAGTCCTTCTTTATGAACTTCATCTCGACTCTTATAACCTAAATAATTACCATCTTCATCATAATAATCTAAATATTCCATAAATTCATCACCTTATGGATTTATTTTAACAAATTTATGATGAGTTTTAAAGTGTCTAATCATAGAAATCACTTTAATTAATCCTATAATTGCAAGTACTGGTATTACTACTGTAAAGAAAAGAATCGTTAAACTAACCCCTAATATATAAAACACTATATCTCTAACCTTTTGTCTCATTATCTATCACCAACTAAATGATAACATAATATCAATGATTATTTCCTTACAATTTTGTTAGAAAAGAAAAAAGGCACTGCTTAGACAATGCCTTAATTATTATTAATTATGAAGTCTTCTGTAAGCTAAAGCTGTACCTGCAAAACCTACAACTGTTAATCCTAAGAATAGTAATATTCCATCACTTGTTTCTGGATTTTCTTCGTTTTTTACTTCTTCTGTTGGATTATTTTGGGATGTTTCATCTTCACCAGGTGTTACTGGTATTTCTTCAACCTCTTGAGCTTTTACAGTATATGCATAAGGAAATTCCCTTAAACCTATATCAGCAGTTACAGACTCATAAGTATTATTGGTATTTTCAACAATTTCATATGTATTAGTATCACTATCAGCTTTAGAAATTGTAAGATTATCTAAGATATCTGCTTCAGAATAAACATTAGCATTTTCATGTAACCTGATTTGTTGACTACCAATATTATCTCCAGAAGCTCCATAAATAACTATATTACCAAAAACATTAAGAAATCCTGTTCCTTGATAGTTATTGGCTCTGTTTCTAATTTCAAGACTACCAGATTGATTAATATTAAGATTACCATTATTAACAATGATACTTTCAGCACCAGATGGAATTACTAAAGTACCATTAACACTTAATATTGATGAATCACTAATAGTGAAATTAACTGGTGCTTTATCAGCTCCTACTTCAACTTGTGTAATAAATTGTTTGCCTTCATTTAAAGTTACATTACTATTACCAACTGCTGTATCAATAGTAATATTAACAACTCCACCAGTATATTGGAAAGTTACTTCCCCACTATTAATAGTGAAACGACCATTAGCACCAAACCACACTTCATTATTATATGACAATGAATCTTCTGCTGTTAATGTTAAAGGGTTACCAGCTAAAAGGTTGCCCATTTCAGTTGCTAAATCGTAATCAGCAGCATTAACATTAACAACGCTTAGTGAAATTACCATAACAAATGCAAATGTTAGGATAGATAATCCTTTCTTTAAGTTTTTCATCACTTCTTCCTCCTTTCTATTATAAGGATAACAAATTATTTAAGAAAAGTAAACTAAATTATAATAATTTATTCTTTTATGTAAACAATATCAATATTAACTTTCTTCTTTTTTTAGTTCTTTCAATAATATTCCTTTAATATTATCAACATCAGGAAAAATCAAATTTACACCTTTTTTCTTTAACTTAAATACTTTATTTACTTTTTCTAGTATTATACGTCTTGTTTCGGATGGTACTTGTAATGCTTTACCGTTAACTGTATCAATATGATCTATATATTTAGCAATTATAGGAAACATATTTTGAATTAAAAATGCGTGTTTTCTACCTCTATAATTACCGATTACAATAGTGTCACATTTTTTATATTTTTCTATCTTTTTTTCTATTATTTTCTCATATTTATCTATTTTACTACTCATAGGAATAAACCACAATATTTCACTATTATCTAGTTTTATACAAAAATAATTTGGTCGTGTAAAATTACCTTCGTGATTTTTCATTAGTTTTTCATCTCTAACATCTTTAAAATATTCTTCCTTAATATGGTAAACATATCCTTCTCTAATTTTCATATGACGAACACCTCTGCTTAATATTTGTAACTTAAGTGTACTACATTAAAAATATGTTCGCCAATACATAAATTCGATTTTTTTAAAATTTAATAAATTTCTTATAAACAAAAAATTCCCTATTCATTATAGAATAAGGAATTTTAATTTACTATATGGTATGATTTATTACTCGCACCAACCACAAGCGAGAACATTTGACAAAATGGTATGATTTATTACTCGCACCAACCACAAGCGAGAACATTTACTTGATATTAATTATATACTAAATATCTTAAGATGTCAAATTTCTATATCAAGTATATTAATATTATATGCAAAAAATAAAATCTATAACCTTATCTTAACTCTTTTTTTATTAACTTAGCATGCATAACTACTCTATTTCCAAAATTATCTTTACATGTCGATAGAGTTAATATTTTATCATTTGTATTAACTTCTGCAGAAAACTCTACTTCACTTCTGCTTTTCATTGTATTTAGAAACTCTTGATAGGCTTCATTGCTATTAAAATTAGGCGTAATATAATAACTTTCTTTAGGAATAGTATAAACACTAAATACTTGCCACATTGTATTTTCAGTTGGAGTAGAAAGTCTTATAATATGATTGTTTTTATTTGTATACCAGGAGCTTTCTAAAATATTTTTTAAACTTCCAAACATAGATCCTGTCAATCTACTATGCGCATATATAATAGTATTTTGATTAAAGTTAACAGAATCATTTCTATAATCCATAAAAACCCAACCTGCTTCATTTTTAGATCCATCAAAAGCATGATTTAAATAATAACTATTATCAGTAGTTTGGACAATAGGGTAATTTATATTTGTTCCTTTTACCTCAATCCACCCTACTGTATCAGGGTTTTTCCTAAGTAACTCATTAAAATCAACTTCTAAAAGATTCATTTTGATATAATCCCAATAATCATTAGATAAATCTTCTGGAGGATTAACATTCTCTGTATTCTTGGTATCTTCTTTTTCTTTTACTTTAGTATCTTTAACTACATCATCTGATATATTTTCTATTTCTTTATTATCTTTTAACCATTGATATACTTGATTAATAGAAACAGCAAAGATAGAAAGGAAAAAAATCAAAAAAACTACTATTACCCATTTTCTAAATCTTAATTTTTTCTTTCTTCTTTTCTTTTTTTGATACTCACTTCTTGATTCCATATCTTTTATCACCTTAATTAATTATATATCAAAAAAGGTTAGAAAAAAAGCCCTTTTAGGCTTTCTCATAATCACATTTACTGCATTTTATTTTATTATCTTTTTCTATCAACATCTCACCACAGTTTGGACATTTTTCTCCAGTAGGTTTATCCCAATAAGCTTCTTTACATTTAGGAAAGTTACTACATCCATAAAATGTTTTACCTCGTCTTGTTTTTCTTTCTAGGATTTTACCATCACATTTAAGGCAATTACATACTTCAATTACTTGTTTCTCGGACTTTTTTATGTATTTACATTCTGGATAGTTAGAACAAGCGACAAATTCTCCATAACGACCAGTTCTTTTAACTAAAGGACTACCGCACTCTGGACATATCTCCCCTGTCTCTTCCGCTTCTTTCTTCTCCATATCACTAAAAGCTTTCTTAACACGTGGTTCAAAAACATCATAAAACTCTTTTAATACTTCATTCCAAACCAAGTTACCATCAGCAATTTTATCAAGTTCTTCTTCCATATTTTTAGTATATTCTACGTTTATTATATCACTAAAGAACTCTTGTAATTTATCAGTTGTCTCTATTCCTATTTCCGTTGGTACAAACTTTTTCTCTTCTACTTTCACATAACCACGTTCTTTAATAGTGTCAATTGTTTTAGCATAAGTAGAAGGACGTCCTATTCCTAAATCTTCCATTTCTTTAATAAGCTTAGCTTCTGTATATCTTGCAGGTGGTTTAGTAAAGTGTTGTTCAGATAAAAGGTCACTTGCTTTATAATTATTACCTTCTATAAGTTCAGGAATAATCTTATCTTCATTCTTCTCATAATCACTATATACTTTTAAGTAACCATCAAAGTTTAAGATACTTCCAGTTGCTTTAAACAAATAATCATTATTATTAAATATTAATGTTGTGCTATCCATAATAGCATCTGCCATAAGAGATGCTAAGGCTCTTTTATAGATTAGACTATATAGTTTAAACTCATCATTAGATAGGTATTGTTTAACTTTTAAAGGTTCTCTTAAAATACTAGTAGGACGAATTCCTTCGTGCGCATCTTGAACATTATCTGTTTTCTTAGCGTGTTTAGTATAACCAATATACTTTTTACCAAAGTTCTCTTCAATATAATGAAAAGCACTACCTACAAACTCATCAGAAAGTCTAATAGAGTCAGTTCTCATATAAGTAATAAGACCAACTGTTTCATCTCCTAAATCAATACCTTCATATAACTTCTGAGCGATAGACATAGTCTTTTTAGCTGTAAAGCCTAACTTAGTAGATGCTTCTTGTTGTAGAGTTGATGTTATAAAAGGAGCTCTGCTTGCTTTTTTTCTTTTCTTTTTTTCTATACTACTTAAGTTATAATCATCTCCTAAAGACTCTAATACTTTGTTAGCTTCCAACTCATTATGAAGTTTAATATCTTCATCTTTATATTTAAATAAATTTGCCTCTGTATCTTCTATAATGGCAGTTATTGTAAAGTACTCTTCTGGCACAAAAGCCTCTATTTCACGCTCTCTATCAACAATAAGTTTTAAGGCAACACTTTGTACACGTCCAGCGCTTTTCGCTTTTATTTTAGACTGTAATAACTTAGATAACCTAAAGCCAATTATTCTATCAAGTATTCTTCTAGTCTCTTGACTCTTAACTAAGTTATCATCTATTTTAGTAGGATGTTTAATCGCATCAAGTACTTTATCTTTAGTTATTTCATGAAATAACACTCTATCATAGTCTTTATCTTTAATATTTAAAGCTTCTTTCAAATGCCAAGAAATTGCCTCTCCCTCACGATCAGGGTCGGTTGCAAGTATTACATGTTCTGCATCTTTAACATCTTTTTTTAACTCTGTAATTATCTTTTTCTTTCCCTTTAATGGTACATAATTAGGTTTAAAACCATTTTCTACATCAACACCAAGACCTAAATGTCCTGTAGTTGCTAAATCTCTAATATGCCCTTGGCTTGCTACTACTTTATAATCATTACCTAAGTATTTTTCAATAGTTTTACTTTTACTAGGACTTTCCACTATCACTAAGTTTTTAGACATCTAATCCCTTCTTTCATACAAATTTATACATGAGAATTATTACTTTGTCAACTCTAAATATTCACTTACTGGCCCATAACTTCTCCTATGTTCATCTATTATTCCATATTCTTTAATGGCATCTAAATGCTTCTTAGTAGGATAACCTTTATTATTTTTAAAGTCATACATTGGATATTTACTATCTAGTTCATCTAACATTCTATCTCTTGTTACTTTAGCGATAACACTAGCGGCACTTATAGTAATGCTTTTTAAATCTCCTTTAATAATAGAGGTTGTAGGAATATCTATATCTAGTTTCATGGCATCTATTAAAACGTGTTCTACTTTACATGAGCAATTGTTAATCGCTTCCTTCATAGCCATCTTTGTCGCTTCATAAATATTAACTTCATCTATTTTTCTCTCACTTATAATACCTACACCTACTCCTAAAGCTTGTCTCATAATCTCATCATAAAAGTATTCACGTTTTTTTTCACTTAACTTTTTGGAATCAGTTAAACCATCTAAATTAAAGTTTTCTGGTAAAACAACACAAGCAGCGACAACAGGACCTACTAAAGGACCTCTTCCTACTTCATCAACACCAGCGATAAAGTTAATTCCTACATCACGTAATTTTCTTTCAAAATAATAATTATCTTTTAAACATACTTTTAACTCTAAGTCTTTAATTAATTTCTTATCTTTAGGTTTATTCATTACTTTTTTTAGTTCATAACATGCTTCTAAATTCATAAATCTATAACCATCAATTTCTACGACCTTAGATTCATCATATAAGTTATAATTAATATCAAAGATATTTTTATATTTAATTAATGAATTATATTCTACTCTTGAAGGCCAATCAATAGAATCAAATAATTCTTTAGAACAGGCAAGATCTATATCATCTGTCTCATCTATAATATCTTGACATACTAAACTTGCATCACTAATTACTATATACTTATCTTTAGGTAAATCTAATTTTTTTAGTTCCTTAAATACTTCTTCCTTTGTCATACTACCTCCTATATATTATTTACACTATAATAAAATATTTTCGCATGATTTGTAATATATTGATAATTTTCTTTATTTTTTCTATTCTTTTCTAAAAAGTTTATTACTATAGATATATCATCAGCATCTTCCATTTTAACCATTACTTCTTTACCTATACTTAACTGTTCAGCCATTATCTTTTCATTTAACATACTAGGTATAAAGATATAAAAATCTACATCTATATAACTACCACTATCTTCACTTAGTACTACTCCATTTTTTCTATTAGTAAACACTCTAATAATTTGATATAAAAGATTATAACTACTACTACAAACATAAATATCTAAATTAGGAAATCTATCTGTTACTTTCTTTACTTCCTCTGTATAACTTAAATTATTAGATACTATCTTTTGATAATCTTCTATAAGTAATGCTTCATTCAAAGGTAATAAGTTAATAATAATTTTCCCTTTAAAGTTATTTAACATATTAAGAGCGTCATCTAATGTTAAAATATCATAATAAGTTAATTCACTTAAATTATTATTTTGTATTGTATTAATAGTTATCTTATTAGTAGTAACAGGGGAAAACACTAACACCTGCTTATCTTTAGTCATAACTATATCTAACATAACACCTGTTAGTCCTTCTATGCTATTAACAGACTCAATAAAGGTTTTATTATTATACAAATTACTTTTATGAGCGATAATCTTCATAATAAAAACCATCCTTTCTTCTATAGAATATGTAGAAAGGATAGTTTTTTTAACTTAATTTCGCTTTTATTTTACTAGATACTTCTTTCATATCACATCTACCTTTAACTTTAGGAGTAACTACTTTCATTACTTTACCCATATCTTTTATAGAAGATGCTTCTGTCTCTTTAAAGGCATCACTAATTATTTTATCTACTTCTTCTTCAGTTAATGGTTCTGGTAGATATTCTTTAATAATAGCGATTTCTTTATCTAAACCTTCTACTAAATCAGTTCTACCTGCCTTACTAAACTCCAATCTAGATTCTTCACGAGTTTTAAGTTCTTTAGCAAGAACATCTATAACTACTTCATCAGTTATTTCTATTTTTTTATCAATACGTTCTTTATCAATAGAACCCTTAATCATTCTAATAACAGAAAGTTTGAACTTATCTTGTTCTTTCATTGCTTTTACCATATCACTTTTAATCTTATCAAACATAATTATTCCTCCTTACTTGTAACTATTTCTTTACTAGTTAAATAATAATTATTTTTCTCTTGCGTAAATGTAAATTTATAAGTATCTTTAACTGTTCCAAATACACCATCTAAAACTTCTACTGTTAAAATAATGTTTTCATCATCATCTAAAGTAGCGTCACTTAATTTCATATTAACAGGATCTACACTAACTTCTTCATCTTTAGTATATATAGCATAACCATCCATCTCCTCATCATAAAAAGCATAATGATTGGCATCAAGTTCAAAAGAAGTAGGTGTAATAGTTATATCAGGTCCATAAATATCTTTAACAGACTTTTCAATATCCTTACTAGGAATAAAATCAACTATTCCTTCACAACTATAACCAGTAGTATCATCAGTAGTATTAACGACATCACAATTAATAGATTCACTAACATCCATATTTTTATAGCCATAATATAACATAATTCTAGGACTCATAACATCCAAAGATTCTACATCATTATAGGCAATTTTTTCATATAAAGCTTTAGTCTCTTTATCATTAGTAGAAATACTATTATCATTACTATTTAATTTTTTATAAGCAAAGATAATACCTCCTACTACTAATTCTAAGATAATAATTATAATTACAACTTTTATCCAAGTATTATTTTTTTTCAAAATAATCCCTCCCTATATCTTTTTTTTCTTAATAAAGAACTTAGTATTATAAAATAAGAATATAGCCATTATTACAATATAGGCCCAAGCGATAATTGTATAAAGGATTCCATCAGTGTAATTTGATACAATTGCTAATATACTTTCAGGAATATAATTATCAATAACGGCAGCAAGGTCAGGAAGACCTATATTATTTTTAATAAATGTTAATATTCTTAAGAAGATATCTACAATTCCTATAAAATAAACAAAGCTTGAAAATCTTCTAAAATACATTATTACTACTAATATTAAAACAACTAATACCACTAAATCAATATACATAACCACAACTCCTTACTTCTCTATAAAATATAAATTATATTGTTTTTCTCTACCTAAAGTAGTTTCATCTCCATGACCTGGATAAAGATTAATAGAATCATCATAAGCTTTAATTTTTTTAATAGATTCATCCATCTCTTCACTACTACCAGTAGGTAAGTCACATCTACCAACAGTATCTCTAAAGATAAAATCTCCTACAAACATAGCATTATCTTCTTTAAAGTAAAAGGTAACTGAATCACTACTATGACCTAGAGTCATTATCGGAACAAATTTAAAAGTTCCAACACTAACTTCTTTCATATCAGTTAGATTACTCTTCTTAAAGATTTTTAATCTTCTATTAGAATTTAAAAAATCTCTTAAGGCCCCTATATGATCAAAATGAGCATGAGTAACTAAGACTCCTATAATTTTATCGTCCCCCACTAGTTCTTTAATAGCTTTACTATCACTACCAGGATCTACAATTAAGCATGTTCCATCTTTACTTAATACATAACAATTCTCTTCTAATGCCCCTGTTACTATCTTTTTAATCTCCATAAATAATCTCCTATCTACATAATATATGATAGAAAAAAATAGCTTAAACGTCAAGCGAAAAAGAACATTTATTTGCTATTTTATCTAAACAATACTATAATATGACTCAACAAAAAGAGGGATTAAAATGTATATTGATAAAGAAAAATACTTAAAAGAAAAAGATAATATTTTAAAGTTCTTAAAAGAACATAGATATTTATATGATGATAAAGAATATGAAATGCTATTTTCTATAATTAGTTTTGATATATTATTAGAAAATGATGGATATAGTACCAATTGTAATATTGCAACATTACTTTCTAAATATAATGTTTTCACTGAAGAAAATGATAGATATCTTAAGTTTTATAAAATGCTTGAAGAACTTAATTTCATTAAAGGAAACTCTTTAGAAGTAGGAAGTGGCCCTTATCCAAGACTAGCAGAAATTATTAAGGATAATCATAAAAGAAGAGATTATAACTTAACTATCTATGAAAAATGTAATGTTTTTAAAATTAGCAAAAACATAACTACCATTAAAGATAAATTTACAGTTAGTACTAATATTAAAGATATTGATAATATTTTTTCTATAATGCCATGTTCTGCTTCTACTGATATAACATTAAAAGGAATAGAAGAAAACAAAAATCTATTAATAGCTTATTGTACCTGTGATCATAGTAGTAAAATATATCCAAGAGAAAATAAAAGATATTGGTCAATTAATTTTTGTGATATGTTAAAAGAAAAGTATAAGACGAAATAGAAATAAAAGAATGGGAATATCTAAAAGACAAGAAAGTACCTATTTTAATACACAGAAAAAGAAGATATTGAAAAATCTCCTTTTTATTTTAAAAAATTGTGTATGGATTTTCTGAAGTCCCATCACCTGAAGCAAATCCGTTAACAGAGGTCACATTAATAACTGGACGCACGGCATAGTTGAAACCTACATTTTTGCTACTGAGACTATCATGCTCATGCCATACAGTAGCATCACCAAGATTGAAACCGGCCGGTGTCATACTCCAATACAAATAATCACTTTCTCCAGGATTTAAATAACTATTTCCTACTACCATCCAAGACTCTCCTGCTAATGCTAACTCATCTGCTGTTATTAAGCCTGCTTTTAATCTATACGAACCTCCATATGTCTCTTCTGTTGATGAACACTTTAACGTTGGTGTAACATTCTCTTGCATTTCTAATCCCGCTAACTTTCCAATAGCTGAGCCTAATCTATCAAAACTTGCAAAGACATTTCCTCCCATCATTGTTTCTTCTCTATAGCCACTACTATCACTACAGAACCTTCCTCCTATTACTTTACTATCATATTCTGTATTTCCTAATGTATTTTTATACCATGTATCTACTTCTTTCTTTATGAACGAATCTGTTCCATTATCATATGTATACCCCGTATATTTTGGATCATCAGCATCTAAATTATATGGACTCATTCCTACCACAGGTGAATGTGCTAAATCACTATTATCAGGAGTTGCACTTGTTCCATTATAAATTAATCTTAAACTTCCATCTCCATTTACCCGCACTATCTTCCAGTACATTTTATCTCCAGCTGATGCTAGTTTTTCTTGAATACATTCGGTGGCAAGACCTTCTGCTTTTTTATATTCCTCACAACTTGATAGATTATAAAATGCTGCAAAAACATTATGATTAACATCAGCAGATCTCATCGTATATACATAATAATCACTTTCATATTCTCCAAACTGAACATTATTATTTGTTACTGCCCCTCTATAATAATAACTTACTCCATCTTCATCATTCATACTATATAGTCCATTAGTCACTTGACTAGGTTCACTTCCATATTGAGGCCCCTCTTCAGTAACTGATGCTATATAACTTCCATTACTTGCATAATTAAACATATTAGTTGTTTCTTCTTGTAACTCATTATCTTCTAATATCTTCTGTGTTGTTAATGGTACATACTTATCTCCTGCTTTTCCATATACATTTATTCTTACACTAAATGTTAATCCTCCTCCATCTCCTTGAGGGTTATATGATTCATCTACATACATTCTTAATCTATAGTTATTACTTTCACTAGAGTTCATACTACTTGTATATAGACTCATCTCATTTACTGGTCTTCCTGTATAATCATTAGCACTTGTCTCTTCATTATATGTTTCAGGTACCATTAAAGCTTCTTCTCCATCATCTGTTAATCTAGTTAGATATAACTTTATATATTCTCCACCTATAGTATTTCCTTCTTCTTTTTTAGCAGATATTTCATAGTTTATATTTACATCTCCTACTATTTCACTACTTACACTAAAATCAAAGTACTCTCCTGGATTTAATCTAACTGTTCCTGTCTTATCTGTTGTTGGTAATGCTCCATTTAAACTTATTGTATTATCTGTTTCAGTATATGTCATTGTAATAGAACCTGTCGTTATAGAGTTTACTTTACTTCCTGTTTTACTATAACTAAAAGCAGCATAACTTACTCCTACTATCGCTAGTATCATTACTACTAACACTACTATTATTATAATATTTTCTTTTTTCTTCATCTTTCACTTCTCTCCTTTATTATTTTTCTCACACCATCAAAAAGAACAGAATAATACTATCCTGCTCTTATATCATAATGAAAGAAAGTAATTTTATTACTTATATTAGGGTTAAATGCCCCCCCTCAGGTAACATTTTGTAAACATGTAACTTTAGAAAAATGACGATTTATTTTACCCTGGAATTGACGATTTATTTTACCCTGATAAATTAAATTAGTCATATTTTTACCTTCTTTCCTTATCTTTAGTTAACTTAATAATAACAGAAAAAAGAACTTAGAAAAGTCCTTTTATTCATAGTTATTAGCTTTAACTTCCATAAAACTTCTTGGATGATTACATACTGGACATACATCAAGTGCATCTTTACCAACATATACATGTCCACAGTTACGACAAATCCAAATCTTGTCTCCATCTTTATGGAATACTCTATCATCTTTAACATTCTTAAGAAGTGTTAAATATCTTTCTTCATGTTCTTTTTCAATCTTTGCTACACTTTCAAATAGGAATGCTAAACGAGTAAATCCTTCTTCTCTAGCAGTCTCTGCAAAGTTCTTATACATATCAGTCCACTCATAGTTCTCACCAGCAGCAGCATCTTCTAAGTTAGTCATAGTATCAGGAATATCTCCACCATGTAATTCTTTAAACCAAAGTTTAGCATGTTCCTTTTCGTTATTAGCAGTTTCTTCAAAAATAGCTGCTATTTGTTCATAACCATCTTTTCTAGCTTTAGATGCGTAATATGTGTATTTATTACGAGCTTGACTTTCTCCTGCAAATGCAGTCATTAAGTTTTGTTCAGTTTTTGAACCTTTTAATTCCATTAATATACCTTCTTTCTACATATTATTTATATTAAAGAGCTAGCTCTATTAATATACTACTATTATTTTAACACTTCTAAATTTTTCTTCAAGAGTTAACAAGTATCTTTATTTAGTTTTTGACAGTTATCACATATACCTTCAAATACTAAGTTAACATGTTTAATATCAGTTAAATTAGAAGCTGATAATAAATTATCTATAAGACTATTATCAAGAAAAACATCCGTAATTTTATTGCATTTAAGACAATAAAAGTGATAATGATCTTTTCTATAATCATAATGAACTCCATCAGGACAATCTATCCTTCTAATAACATCATCACTGACTAAACTATTAACAGTTCTATAAACAGTCGCTTGTCCTATATTTTTAGCACTTACTAGTTCACACAACTCTTTAATAGTTGGATGATTATAGTTATTTTTTAATACTTCTATTATCTCTTGTCTTTGTACTGTATTTCTTTCCATATCTACACCTTATTGATAATTATTATCAATTAGATTATATTAAAATAAATCCTGAAAGTCAATAAAAAGAACTAAATATCTCTATTTAATTCCTATATACTTTCTTTTAAACTCTTCTAAGTCTTTAAAATACTTATTCTTAAAATCAATATCATTATTAACAAGACCTAAGTCTTTATTTTGTTTTATTTTATATAGATATCTCAACTTCATTAACTCTTCTTTTTCACTTTTCATAAACTTATGAATACTTAACTATATTCTTTAACCTCCTAATCACTTTCTTTTCTATTCTTGAAATATAAGACTGACTAATACCAAGTAGTTCTGCAACTTCCTTCTGGGTTAATTCATTATGTCCCATAAGACCATATCTTAGTATGATAATATCTCTATCCCTTGGATTTAACTTCATAACTTCATCTAACATTAATTTTTTATCGGTCTCTTCTTCTATTCCTTTAGTTACAATATCTGCATCAGTTCCTAAGATATCTTCTAAATGTAATTCATTTCCTTCTGCATCTAAACTAAGAGATGCATCTATACTAACTTCTGTTTTAGATTTTTTAATCTTTCTTAAGTACATTAATATCTCATTATCAATACAACGTGATGCATAAGTTGCAAGCTTAATATTTTTATCTGGTTTAAAAGTATTTATACCTTTAATAAGACCAATTGTCCCTATACTAACTAAATCTTCTAAATCTACTTTCGTATTTTCATACTTTTTAGCAAGAAATACTACTAATCTTAAGTTATGTTCTATTAAAACATCTCTTGCATGTATATCTCCGTCCATTGCCATTACAAGATATGCTTCTTCATCTTCCTTTGATAATGGTTCTGGTAAGATATCACTACTACCTACATAAAATATTTCACAAGATTTATCAAGTAAAAATGCTACTAAGTAAAGTAAACTAATCATTTTAATTCCTCCTCTATTATATTAGGGAGTATACAAGAAGCTCCCTTTATTTCTATATTTTTAGGACTAACTCCTAATAGGTATTTATTAGTAATTAAATTATCATCTATCTTTAATTCCTCTATTTCTATACATCTAAGTAAACTATTAGAATCTACTGTTTTAAAAGGTACTAAAATAGACTCTTCTAAACTAAGATTAATTTCACTTGAATTAATAAGAATAACTCCCCTTCTCTTATAAGGGTCTTTAATATTATTACCTGTATCTAAGAATCCTAATGTATTAATAGTACCTTTTTTACACCTAATAGATACACTATGAAGTAGTTCTCTTTTCTTCTTTTCGTTTTTCATCATTTTATGATATAGATAAAAGATTATAGGACTGCTTATTAAGATAATTATTAAATTTAAACTAGTCCCATCATGGATAAAGATAAATCCCTTTTGTTTATAACTAAACTGATTATTTAAAAAGTAAATAAGTCCTCCTAAAATAATACTATTACCATAAAGACTCTTCATAAGAGAAAAAAACAGTTCCTTAGAGCTTATTTTGAAACCAACTATAATCATAATAATACTTATTACTACTTTAAAAAGAAATAAAGAAAAATTATTTAAGGGTAGGAATAAAAGGAAAGTACTAAGACTTCCTAGAAATGAAGATATAAGTAATCTTCTTTTTTTAGAAAAGACTTTACACTCTATACTAACAGTCATTAAAAGGAGTAAATCAAACATGAAATTAATAAAGAATATTAGATCTAAATATACTTTCATTCCTACCACCGTTTTAAGTATATAAAAAAAGAAACGAATTATTTGTCGTTTCTTAGAACAAATAAAACAAACAAGTTTGTTTTCACCTTGTCGTTACCTCCAAGGATTCCTATTTCTTAGATAGAGTAACCCCTATTCTCCATAGGCTTAAATTCCGATGGTCGCCACCGTACTAATTTATTTTTTTATTAAATTGTTATTTTATCTAAAACATTATCTATACTAAACTAACTAAATTATAATGTAACTTTAATCCTTCTAATAATATGTTTAAACTAGCATTTATATCTCTATCATTATGTGAGCCGCATTCTGGACAATCATACTCTCTTATACTTAAATCTTTTAACTTGCTATTCTTATATCCACAATGACTACATATCTGACTACTTGGATAATAGGTATTTATTTTATAATAAATCTTTCCTTTTATCTTACATTTCCACTCCATTAAAGAAAGAAATGTACTAACACACGCATCTGATAGACTTTTATTAAATGCTTTTCTCTTATCTTTAAACATATCTTTTACTAGTAGATTCTCTGTTACTATAATATCATGTTCATCTACTATTTCATTTGCTATATCGTTTAAATAATGTTTTCTATAATTCTTTATTTTAATGTGTATCCTCGCTATCTTCTCTTTTGTCTTTAAATAGTTTTTACTACCTTTAACTTGTCTAGATAATTTCCTTTGTAATCTTTTTAATCTCTTTTCAAACTTCATTAATACTTTCGGATTACTATATTTAATACCATCACTTGTTATTACTAAATCTTTTATACCTAAGTCTATTCCTACTATAGTAGTAGGTGTTACTTTCTCTATTAAGATATCTTCTTCTACTAATACACTAACATAATACTTATTTGTTGTTTCTTTTGATATAGTTGCATTTAATATTTTACCATTTATTTTATCTTTATCTCTATATCCTCTTATTTTGACTTTACCTAATTTAGGTAATTTTATATTTTTAGTTAATAAATCCACCTCTATATTACTATATTCTTTTTCTTTATATCTGCTTCTTATACAACTAGTTCTATATGACTGTTTACTAAATTTACTTTTAAATTTAGGATAACCTTTTCTTTTAGCATAATAATCATTAAAAGCTTTACATAAATCATCTACAGCAGAACATAATACAGTTGAATCTACTTCTTTTAGAAATTCATTTTCTTCTTTTAATTTAGGCAAATCTTTATGTAAATCAAATCTATTTATACCATTATTATCCTTTAAATAATTAAGATAATAATTATATACAAAACGTTTACATCCTAAAGTTCTATTAATAAATCCCCTTTGGTCATTTGTTGGATATAACCTAAATTTATATGCTTTATATATCTTCATAATCCGAACACCTCTCTTAACTTTTGTAACTTAAGTGTACTATCTAGAAAATATGTTTGTCAATACTTTTTTTCGATTTTCAGTATAAATTTCCTATTATATAAAAATATATTTAATTTTTACCAAAATTAATACTAGTATTAAAGAAAATAAGAAATAAAATAAATTTTATTTCACCCTTGTCGTTACCTCCAAGGATTCCTACTTCATAGATAAGGTACCCCTTATTCTCCATAGGCTTAAATTCCTTAAAACACTACCGTACTCAATAATCTATTTATCTTTGTTTTTTTTATTATATCAGACATTATTTAACTTTTGTAATGTAACTTTAATCCTTCTAATAATATGTTTAAACTTGCATCTGATAGACTTTTATTAAATGCTTTTTGTACTTCTTTTTCTCTTTGATAATTTAAATAATAATTATAAACAAAACGACTACATCCAAAAGTTTTATGTATTAATATTTTCTGTTCTTCTGTTGGATATAATCTAAATTTATATGCTCTATATATTTTCATATGACGAAACCTCTTTCTTATAACTTAAGTGCACTATATAAAATATACGTTCATCAATACAAAAATTCGATTTATATCAAAAAAACGCAATTTCCTTATAGACGAAAAAAATAAAATATCTTCTCCCTTACTTTTCACTTCTCGCTTCATTTAAAAGAGTATCAAGTGCTACTAAAGTAAAGCCTCTTTGTTTTATATAGTTTATCAGTACTTTTAATTCAAAGACATTGGATTCAGTTAATTTAACACTTATAATACTACCACTTCTTAAGTTACCTTTAGCACCACTATAAATATTATTATCTAATCTTAAAGTAGGTATAATAGTATGCATAGATAACTTACTACATAGATTTAATACTTCTTCATTATCATAAGTTGCATAACAGTACTTAGGATTGGTACTAGTAAGTGTTTTTATCTTATCAATAGATGCTTTAAATAAAAGTTCATCATAAGCTTTTTCATAACTAAGTACTTCTACTTCATTACCATTAACTACTGCATCCGTTACAAATGATGTATTATTATCAGTAAATTTACCATCTATAAAAAATGTTCCTACTACTCCCATATTTTTTAAAACATTTAAAACATTACTAGTATAACTACTATCATCAACAGCAAAGACTAAAGCAATATTAGTACTTATACCATTACCACTACTTATATATTTATCATAATAATCATCTATTGATATAGTAGGTTCCACTTCTTCAAATACTAATAGAGCATCATTATAACTACCATACCCTTTCATCTTAGTAAAGCTTTCTTCTAAATCTATAACAAGACCATTATAACCCGGTATTAAATAGTCCCCTTCTACTTTAGCATTAATGGCATCTTCTTCCTTACCACTACCCTTATCTTTTATCTCTTTCATAATTGGATCATTAGATTCTAATAACACAATCGCTTTCTCAGTATAATAAAAAGAAAAAAGAACAAGTAACATGACAAATATTACTTCTATAACCTTTTTAATAAGAACCACCTCTATAAAATTTTATTATAGAGATGAATAAATTATTCTAAGGATATAGAGTAAAATATGCATCACTTGCTCTTTTGCTAATTCTTCTTGTAACTAAAGTTGAATAACTATTTCTTGGGTTCTCCCAAGTAGAATCAGGACTTGTTACTGTTATAGACATTTTAGGACTATTTGTTGGAGCATAACCTACAAAGGCAGTTGAAACTGTATCTGTATCATTAATATCATCATCATTAGTATCTGTAGCACTCTGACTAGTTCCTGTCTTACCTGATGGATCATGAGAATCATCTATATAACCTACTCCTAGTCCATAACTTTTATTCATAACAGCATAGAACCCTTCTTTAACTCTATTTAAATATTCAGGAGTTGTATTAACGGTATTTAAAACATTAACATCAAAAGTATATATTAAATCCCCTAAACTTTCATCATCAGTAGAAGCATGTACTTCTTTCAATAAATGAGGTTGTAATCTACTACCACCATTTGCAAAAGTTGAAATATACTGTGATAACTGTATTGGTGTATATGTATCATATTGACCCATTACAAAGTCAAGTAAAAGTCCTGGAGCTTTATTACTACTAGTATAACCTAAAGACTCTACTGGTAAATCTATCTCTGTTTCAACACCAAGTCCAAACTCTTTAAAAGTATTTCTATAAATATCAAAAGCTTCTTCATTAATTACTAATGGCTTATTATATTGATAAGTTGCACCTGCTACTTTCATCGCTGTTTTAAACTGATAAACATTACTAGATAAAGCAAGGGCATCTATATCATTAATTCTACCTAGTGTTCTCCAAGAACATTTCTGTGGTGTACCTGCTATTTTAATACATTCATCTACTTGATACTCTCCTGGTTTAATAGCACCTGTATTATATCCTACTAACATACTAGCACCTTTAACAACAGAACCACTTGTCATTGGATCAGTCATAATACCTGTAGTACAATCTACTGTCCTATAACCTCCATTACCATCACTAACTACTTGTCTACCTGCCATAGCAAGTATCTCTCCTGTATTAGGATCTTGAATAATAGCATAACTTCTATTATAATACTCTGTATTTGGTTGTCCTTTAGTAGCAAGTATTTCTTCATTTAATATCGCTTCTAATTGTTGTTGTAATTCTATATCAATAGTAAGTACTATATCATTACCTCTTTTGCCTTCTGAAACTAGCTCTAACTCATGTGAATTAACTGTCTTATATATTGCTTTTGTTCCTTTTAAATATTCTTCATACTCCTCTTCTAAATAACTAGTACCAACTATATCATTTAAAGAATACCCTTTAGCAAGATATTCATCTTTCTCTTCACTAGGAATAGTCCCAACATTACCTAAAATAGTTCTAAAAGTATCTCCATAATTATAAACTCTCTCCCAATCAAGTTTTGTATTAAATCCTGGCAAATCTTCATTATTCTCTGCTATATAAGCATATTCTTCATCAGTTACATCTTCATTTTTAATAATTTTATCATCATAAGAATATCCTTTATTCATTAAATAATATAAATAGCTAGCTTTAACATCTTCTTCTGTAAAAGCATTTAACTCTTCATTTGTCACTCTTTCTATTTTAAGTTCATATATATCATCACTATCTAATTTTCTTTGTTCATACTTTTCCCATTCTTTATCAGTTATTCTATCATCCATATCACTACTATTCTTAGCGACAAAAAACTCTCTTTTATTTCTATCAGATACTTTATCATAATCTAGACTAAGATGACTAGAAACTTTATAAGCAAGTTCTATTTCCTCTTTAGTCCCTCTGCTTTTATCTTTATTATAATAAATTGTCTTAACTGCTTTATTATCAACTATTACTTTTCCATTACGATCAAGTATTCTACCACGTGGAGAACTAGGTCCTTCTACTACAGTGGTAGCAAGAGTCGTAAGTTCTTCTTGATAATAAGACTGTTCTCTTAACATTACATGATAAAGTCTAAGTGTTATTACTAAAAATAAAACAACTAAAACACTACCTAAAAAGAAAAATCTTTTCTTATAAGTATTTCTATTAACAGCATATTTTCTTTCTCTTCTATTAATGTTTTTCTTATTAACTTTCTGTTTTATTCTCAAACTACAACACCTTCTTTCCTTACTAGTTTATCACATATTTTTTATTTTACTACATATAAATTAAATAAAGGTGATAAAAATGATAGAAAGAATAATTAAAAATAATATTAAAGTATTAAATTCCCATTTAGTAATGGGATACTTAGAAAGTAAGAATATTTATCCAACAGAAGATGAAGCGATTATTATTTGTAATTTTTTAAAAGAAAACTATAATATTTTATTAAAAGATAATAGTATTTTACTTAATTTAAGAGGAAATATTAGAGATGATATCTATAGTGGTGTGTCAACTATTATCATGAATTTAAAGAATACTTATCTTTAAAAAGAAAACTATGTTATAATTTATCATAGGAGAGATAAATTATGGATAAAAAAGGATTTACATTAATTGAGTTACTCGCTACTATTGTAATAATGGCTTTAATATTAATTATGGTAATGCCTTCCATTACTGCATTAAGAAATAACAGCGAAAAAAGACAATATGAATATTATGGTGATAGTTTAGTAGAAGCAGCAAAAATATTTGTTAATAAAGAAGGAGAAGACATAACTTCTATAGGAGTCAAAAACTGGACAGGATGTGTAGATATTACCTATAATGATCTAATTAATGCAAGTTTAATTAACAAATTTTCTGATGAAAACATTGATTGCAGTGAAGCTGTAATTAGATACACAAAAGAAAAGAAAAAAGAAAGCTACAGCATTAACTTAACTTGCAAAGATACAAAAACAAATAAAGTTTTATATCAATCAAATAATATTCCTGATACTCCTTGTACCGTTACTACTTACTAACACTTCTAATCAAAGATATTTCTTCTTTATATGGAGATTTCCCATCTATATAAGGTGTTTCTAATATTTTAGGAACATCTTTTAATTTATCACAATCTATTACTTTTATTAAAGTATCTAAACCTATAGTACCTTTATCTATATTTTCATGTCTATCTTTATGAGATGCAATTATATTTTTACTATCATTAATATGAATACATTTAATTTTATCTATACCGATAAGTTTATCAAAAGTTTCTAATATCTCATCAAAGTTATTCAAATCATAACCAGCATCATTTAAATGACATGTATCTAAACAAACACCAATTCTATTCTTTTTAGAAACTCCATCTATAATAGATTTTATCTCTTCAAAACTTCTACCTACTTCACTACCCTTACCTGCCATTGTTTCAAGAAGAATCATGACATCACTATTATCTTTATCTAAGACAAGATTTAAAGCTTTAATAATATTAGAAATACCCACATCTACTCCTAATCCTACATGGCTTCCTGGATGTAAAACTAGATATTTAAAACCAAATGTATTAACCCGTTTTAACTCTTCACTTAAGAAATTACATGAGAAGTTAAATTTACTTTCATCTCCATTTGCAAGGTTAATGATATAAGGAGCATGAACTATTACATTATTTTTATCGATACCATTATCACTCATCAAAACATAAGCTTTATTAACATTATCTAAATCAATACTACTTCTAATAGTATTTTGAGGAGCCCCTGTATAAAACATAAAAGTATTCGCTCCATAGCTTAAAGCTTCTTCTACGCTTCCAACCAAACCACTATCTTTTTTATATCCTACATGAGAACCTATTATTAACATATAATACCTTCTTTCTAAAAAGATTATATAAAGAGAAAAGAAAAAACGTCAAGAGTTTTGACGTAAAACAACTGATTTATTTATTGATATTTTTCTAAAAATTCCTCTTTATACTCTAAGATTCTATCTTCTTTTATCGCTTCTCTTAATTCTTCAGTTAATCTAATTAAAAATCTAATATTATGAATAGATAAAAGTCTACCTCCTAACATTTCTCCTGTATTAAGTAAATGTCTAATATATGATTTAGTATAATGTTTACAAGCATAACAGTCACAAGAATCTTCTATAGGTGTAAAATCTTCTTTATATTTAGCATTATTCAAATTAATTTTACCACTTCTTGTAAAGGCTTGTCCATGTCTTGCTATTCTTGTTGGCAAAACACAATCAAAGATATCTACTCCACGAATTACGCCTTCAATAATATCAATAGGTTCTCCCACTCCCATTAAGTATCTTACTTTATTTTCTGGTAAATATGGAACAGAGTAATCTATTGCCTTATACATATCTTCTTTACTTTCACCATCATTAGCGACTCCACCAATACTATAACCATCAAAGTCTAACTTAACTGTTTCAATAGCAGAGTGTTTTCTTAAGTCAGGATGAGCTCCACCTTGAACTATACCAAATAGAGATTGATTCTTATTACTATGAACTGCTTTACCTCTTTTAGCCCATCTAATGGTACGCTCTACACTATTTTTTAAATACTCATAATCTGCACTAGCAGGAGGGCATTCATCAAAACTCATTGCAATATCGCTATCTAATTTATTTTGAATTTCAATAGACTTCTCAGGTGTTAGGAGCAACGCTTTACCATCTATATGGCTTTTAAAATGCACTCCTTCTTCAGTAATATCTTTCTTTTTATTTTTTGCGAGTGAAAAGACTTGGAAACCACCACTATCTGTAAGTATAGGTCCATCATAGTTCATAAATTTATGTAGTCCTCCAGCTTTATTAACTATATCTTCTCCTGGTCTTAACCACAAATGATATGTATTAGCAAGAACAATACCTGCACCTGTTTCTTTAACTTCTTCAGGACTTAATCCCTTAACAGTTGCCTTTGTCCCTACAGGCATAAACATAGGTGTTTCTACTGTTCCATAATTAGTTTTAATAGTACCAAGTCTTGCCTTTGTATTTTTTTCTTGCTTAATTAAATTATATTCTATCTTCATAAATTCCTCCTATAGAAAAAGAAGTCTAACCTCTTCTTTTCTTCTGATATGTAAGTGGATCTTTAGCAAGTGTTTCATTCATATTATTATTAATATCATAAACTACACCCTGTCCTAATATAGCATTTTTACCATAGTAATAATACATAAAAGAATCATTATTTTTTAATCCTAAAAGTTTATTACCTAACGGACTAATCGCTTCTATGTAATCAGAAGTTAATTCAGTAGAAACAGCATGATTAATAATCTCTACTCTTCTATTCTGAACTTCTCCATTTTCAAATGTCATAATACTAACCTTACTTCCAATACCAATTGTACCATCAGTAGGAGGTGTAGCAATTTTAGATTTTTCAATTAACATTTTAACTCTTCTTAATCTAGCATATATATTTTTTACATTATCGTAAATACTCTCTTCTTTAGGAATCATACTATTATCTATTTCTACAATTATACCTTCATATCTCATAGTTCTATCCTTATCACATTTTTTATAATGATAAGTACCTCTAATTTCATCACCTTTTCTTTTAGTAAATAACTTAGTGGCAATTAAACTATTAGCATCTATTTCATGAAATGGATCTATATCTTCCTTTTCTTTATCTACTATTGTATATTCATACGTTTCAGAGTTATTTTTAATTTTTATAATCGAACCAACTCTTATCTTATTTTCATATTTTTCAAGCTTTGATAAAGAAACCGCCAAAGAATGTTGTTCTTCTTTTAGCAAATTGTATTGGCTTAAAGTAATCTCATTTAATTTATCTAGTTCTTTTTTATCTCCTCTTGCATATATCTTTTTACGTTTTATCGCTACATTTTTAGCAATTCTTCTATCTTTAGTTTTTGAAGTAATATAGCTTATATCAGATGAAGTTTTAGCAATTATTTCTAATATTTTACCAGTAATTTTAATTGTATGCTTAGAACCTTTTACCGAAACCTCATAAGAGAATTCATCTCCTGCTCCTTTACCTCTTAATGTTTTACCAAGATAGCCATCAACACTAATATATCCATTATCTTGATTAAAGTATGTACTTTTCAAACCTACTGAATTTTCTACTAAAGTATATGTTTCTATATTATCATCATCATAATATCTAATCTTGAATTTAGTACCATAATCTACTAAGTCATCTTTGTACTCTTTAACAAATTCACTATTTTCTAATACTCTTTTATAATGTTCTAATTGGTTAACTAAATAATTATAATTATCTATTTCCATTTCTTTATTAACATAATTATCAAATTTAGGAACTAGCTGATTTCTCTCATCATCCTTAAAAAAATGTTTATCCTCTTGTATTTCTTCTTCCAACTCTTTAATTTTATCTCTCAAAGCTTTTACTTGTTCTGGTATTAATATCATATAAATTCCCCCTTTAATGACTAGATTATGATACCATAAAAAAGCTTATAAGTAAAGGATTATTTACTTCTTCTATTCTCGTTCATATAGTCATAACTCTTTGTCTCTACAAATATTAATCTCTTCTTAGCATCCATTACTTTTTTCTGAAGTTCTAAAGACATTTCTTTTAGAGTTTTTTCTAAAAGGTAAGCTCTATATTTATTTTTAACTAATTGTCTAAACTTCTCTATTTCATTTAAGGCCTCATGATAAGCAGTACCTGTATCATCATCACTAGTTAAATAAAAGTTTACTAGTTTTAAAAGTTTTAAATACTTCTTATAGACTTTATTACTAATAAAGACTTTTTGTATATCTAAACTATATATAGATACTTTGTTATCGTGTGACTTAATAGTTAACTCTTTTCCTAAAGTTAAATCTCCATTATAAGTAAAACTCTTTTCTATTATTAAATAATTATTCAACTGAACCATCTCCTTTTAATAAGTCAGGCCTATTTTTTTCTGTTAGTTTAATTTGTTGTTCCCTTCTCCAATTATCTATCTTGGCATGATCTCCATTAACTAAGACATCTGGAACACTTAATCCTTCATAAATTCTAGGTTTTGTATAAGTTGGATAGTCTAACAGATTATCAGAAAATGATTCATTTTCATAACTTTCTTTTCTTATAACGCCATCTATTAATCTTGTAATAGAATCTATTAAGACCATACAAGGTATTTCTCCTCCTGTTAAGATATAGTCTCCAATAGATATTTCCATATCACAAATAGTTTTAATTCTCTCATCAAATCCTTCATAATGACCACAAATAATAATTAAATGCTTTTCTAAAGATAAATCTATTGCCATACTCTGTTTGTATAACTTACCACTTGGAGTTAATAAGATTACTTTAGATTCATCACTTCTTAAGGCTTTAACAGCATCAAATATTGGTTGACACATTAAAACCATACCAGCTCCTCCTCCATAAGGAGTATCATCTACTTTTTTATGATTGTCATTACTATAATCTCTAATATTATGGATATTAATTTCTACTAAATTATTACTAATTGCCCTTTTAATAATAGATTCATCAAATACACCATTAAACATATCAGGAAATAAGGTTAATACATCTATTTTCATGATTTCCTCCTATAGAAGTTTAACTATAACTTCTTTTTTATTACTATCTATTTTTACAAACTCTTTATGATAAGGAACTAATACTTCATTGTTATTTATTAATAATCTAAGTATCTTATAATTATTACCAGTCTCTTCTACATCAAGAATCTTACCCTCTATATTATCAGTAGTTTTAACTTTATAGGTTATAAGTTCACTATCTAAGATATCTTCATTATTAAGATTAATATCTTCTTTAGATTTATATACTTTCTTACCCTTCAAGAATAATACTTCATTTATATTATTAAAACCATCAAAAGTAACCATATCATAGTCTTTATGAACTCTATAACTAGTTATCTCATAAGATTTATCTTCTATAATTAAATTACTTCCTATTTTAAATATCTCATCTCTTTGTTTAGTAGTTAAGTTATCTCTAATCCTAAGTTCTCCTTTAATACCATGAGTATTAACTATTTTACCTATATATAATTTATTCATTAGATTCATCCATTTCATAAAGTATTATAGAAGTAGCAACCCCTACATTAAGACTTTCTACTACATCGTTCATTGGTATATAGATAAATTTATCACTTTGTTCTAAATACTTAGGATTAACACCATTACCTTCATTACCTATTATAAGGGCAAAGGTATCTTTTTCATCTTGAGATAAGTTCTTTACTTCTTCACCATACTTAACATTAGTTGCAAGTACTGGTATTTTTAATTTCTTTAATATAGGAATTAATTTATCTATTGAATAGAAGACTATTGGTACATGAAAAATCATTCCTTGAGTCGCTCTTACTACTTTAGGAGAATAAACATCTACAGTATTATCTCCTATTACAATAGTATCTATGTTGAAAGCAACTGCACTTCTAATAATAGTACCCATATTACCTGGATCTTGTATTTCATCCAATATTAGTATTCTCTTACCTATTGTCGTATCTATTATCTTCTCACATAACCCTATCATCTTAGGAGGAGAATTTAAAGTACTTATTTTTTTTAAGACTTCTTTACTAACTTCAAGTTGTTCTACATCTAATGGTAATACCTCTCCTTCTTCTAATAGGATTTCTTTTAAGGCACCGCTTTTATAAGCTTCTAATACCAAATGTTCTCCTTCTACTATAAATTCATTATTTAAATCACGATACTTTTTCTTCTGTAATTTATAATAGTACTTAACTTTTTCATTATCTAAACTAGTTATAACCATACTACTCCTCTTCTCCATATTTATTAGTTAATTTTCTCCACTTCTTATAATTAGGACAGTTCTCTTCTACAATAGCCCAAAACTTCTTAGAATGATTCGCTTCTATTAAGTGACTTAACTCATGATAAATAACATAATCAAGACATCCAATATCTTTAGTAATTAATTCTGTATTAAGCGTTATAACATGAGTTTTAACATTACATACTCCCCATCTAGTAGTCATCTTCCTAAGTCTTAATTTAGGATGAGGAATACTTCTTGTAAAATTATTATAACACATTTCTAGATGTTCACTAAAAATACCTAAAGCTTGTTTTTTCTTCCATTTATCTAAATCAAAGCCTCTTTTAATAAAAACTTTATTTTCACCTAATTTAAAGTCACAAAACTCTGTATATATAATATCATATTTTTTACCTAAATAGTAAAATTCACTATTAAATTTTATCTTTTCTTTAACTTTCTTAATCATTTTTCTAATAGAATCTAAATTTTCTTCTACTACACTCATTATCTTTTTATTAGAAGTTAAAGTATTACATGTTACATAGATAGTTAAATCATCTTTAACTCTAATATAAATATTTTTAGTAGTACTTTTCTTAACTATCTCTAAATTATAAGTTTCATTATCTATATTTAAAGTCATAAAATCATCCCTCTTGATAAAATAAATTATTTATGATAATATGAATATGTAAAGAGAATTTACATATTATAAAAAAGAGGAATACCTAGTTTGCAGTTAGGTGTTACCTCAAATTGTGTTTTTTCAAGTTAACACCCTAATTACAAAGTTGTAATAGGGTGCTTTTTCTAGTTGTATATTATTAAAAGTATTATAATCACTATTAACATAGTTATTAAAAAATCCTTTTTTGTCATAAGCAAGTCCCCTTTCTACCCCCTGAAATCAAGAAGTGAAAAGAGGCAAAACACCCATTACTAAGTATTCCTAGGTAAATAATAACACAAATGTATATGTTAATCAATCGAACAAGATACATTTTTTATTTTGAATATGTTTTCATTTTATTTATAAAATCACTATTTTTATTTATAGTATCTCTATCAAAAGATTGCCCATGCATATTAAAGTCATTCTCATATAAACCTGTTAAAAAGATACAATAATTTGTAAAATTATCTTTTCCTAAATTGTCATTAATAAGAGAAAGGCTATTATTGATAGCAGAAGAATCAAAAAGTTCTCTATAATTATCTAATAAAGGATTAACTAAAGATAGATATAAATCATAGGCACTCTTATATGAAATATCATTATTATTATCTAAATCAAAGATATAAATATTATCTTTTCTTAATCTTTTAAATAAACTTCTCGCTTTTTCCTGTGTTCTAAATTCATTAAAGATACTATAATCTTTATTTATTATAAAACTACAATGTTTATCATTCATTTCACTTACATGTATAAGTTCATGCAAAAGATTTATATCAAGACATCTATCATGATATTTTTTTAAAAGTGGAAATGAAATAAAAGTCTTAGAATATTTTTTAGATAGTAATGTAATGGCAGTTACATCACAATCAAAATCATCTTCAAAGTAAACTATATCTCTTGCAAGTAGTATTTTCTTATAAAAAGAAATATTCCCTAATCTATCTAAGATATTTTTACCAAAGATAGAGTTTTTTATAACATTTCTCTCTAATACTTTATCTTGTCTTTTAAGAAAGTTTATACAATCATCTAGTTTTTCTTCATCTAATAAAGGAATAATTCCTATCATTTTACAAGTATCTATATAATCTTGTTGTAATTCTAAAAGTAAGTCTCTTACTTCATTATCATAAGTTAAATATTTTTTATATTTTTTATCAAAAGCATCAAATCTAAGTCCTAAAATAACTTCTTTATTTTTATTAAATACATCATCACTAATATTTAACAGTTCTTTTAAATATCTAAGAGTATAATCATCTATTTCATCTTGTAACTTTTCTCCCTTACTCATATAGTCATCCATTAATGATTTATAATATTTTAAATTATCTAAACTACTATCTAAATTATACAAGCTTTCATAAGTAACATCAGGAGTTGAATCAAAGAAATAAAAAGCATCTTTAATTCTTGTAGCGATTAAGTCTTTAAAACTTTTATGATAGGAACTAGCGATTAAATCTATTAGATAATCTTGATACTCTAAAAATCTCTTATTAGGATTTAATAATCTATCTAAGTCTTGCATTATTTACGATACTCAAAGTAAAAATCTAATATTCTAACCATATCCCCATCAACTGCACCCATCTTCTCAAGTTCTTCATCGATACCCATTTTTCTTAGTTTATTACTAAATCTTTTAATACCTTCATCAGTAAACTTAGTCATTCTAAATAATTTCTCTACTTTTTCACCCTTTATTGCAAAGTCTTCCCCTTCTTTTTCAATTGTAAAAGGCTTCTCTTCTTTAAATTTATATAAGACATGAGATTCAAAAGCATCCTCTTCATAAAGATTTTCTTCTTTTATAGTGTCTAATAAGTCACTTAAGTAATCTACTACTTCACTAAGTCCTTCACTTGTAATAGCACTTATTTCAAAGATTTTCTTATCTTTTACTTTTTCTTTAAATTTATCTAAGTTATCAATACTACCTTCAATATCCATTTTATTTGCAATTATAACCATAGGTTTAGTAAGTAGTTTTTTATTAAATTCTTCAAGTTCTTTATTTATTAAAACATAATCTTCATAAGGATCTCTTCCTTCAGTTCCTGCCATATCAATAACATGTAATATTACTCTAGTACGCTCTATATGTCTTAAGAATCTATCACCTAATCCTTCTCCTTTACTTGCACCTTCTATTAATCCTGGTAAATCTGCCATAACAAAAGTTTTACCATTAGTAGCACGTACTACTCCAAGATTAGGTTTTAGTGTTGTAAAGTGATACTCTGCAATCTTAGGTTTAGCTTTACTTACTTTAGAGATAATAGTACTCTTACCAACACTAGGAAGCCCAACAAGACCAACATCGGCGAGAAGTTTAAGTTCTACCTTAATAGTTCTTTCCTCCCCTGGTTCTCCATTTTCAGAGAAGTTTGGAGCGGTATTAGTTTGAGTCTTAAAGGCAGTATTACCACGTCCACCTCTACCACCTTTTGCAATAATAGCAGAATCATTTTTACCTTTTAAATCGGCAAGAATAAGACCTGTATCTAAATCTGTTACAACTGTTCCTTGTGGAACTTTAACTACTAAAGGTTCCGCTCCTTTACCATGTTGATTCTTACCTTTACCATTCTCACCCTTCTTACCTTTTATCTCTTTTTGATAACGTAAATCAAGTAAGGTATGAAGTCCTTCATCCACTTTAAAGATAATATCAGAGCCATGACCTCCATTACCTCCATATGGCCCTCCCATAGGTATATATTTTTCACGACGGAAAGCAGTACAACCATCTCCACCACTTCCTGCAATTACTTTAAGTGTTACTTCATCTACAAACATATTAACACACTCCCCTCAAAACTTTCCTATATTATATCACAGAGAAAAGAAAAAAAGAAAGAGATTTTCTTTCTATTCACTTACTGGGTAAACAGAAGCTTGTTTCTTATCTCTTCCTTTACGTTCAAACTTAACAATTCCATCTACTGTTGCGTATAAAGTATCATCATTACCACGTTTAACATTTGTACCTGGGAATATTTTAGTTCCTCTTTGACGATAGATAATACTTCCTGCAGTTATATATTCTCCATCAGCAGCTTTCGCTCCTAATCTACGTCCAATAGAGTCACGTCCATTAGATGTAGAACTTTGTCCTTTTTTATGAGCGAATAACTGAATATTTAATTCTAAAAATTTCACTATAGTCCCTCCTTACTGTATTTCAATATTTTCTTTATATTTTAATGATAATTCCTTTAGTAGTCTTAACATATTTTTAAGTAGAGATTGAGTTATTCTATCATTACTTAAAACTTTAATAGTTAAACCTTTACTACTAGCAAGATAAGTAATAGTACTTTTATCAATAGTAAGAATACCATTTATTGTTGTAGTAACAATAGAACTAACGGCACTACAAACTATATCTTTACCATATTCATCATACATAGCATGACCTAATATACTTATCTTTTTAAAATAACCTTTTTCTTTTTCTACTTTTACTCTAATCATAATTAACCATTAATCTTAGTAATTTTAATTTTAGTATATGGTTGTCTATGTCCCTGAGTTTTACGGTTACTTCTAGATTTGTTCTTATACTTAAAAATACGTATTTTCTTAGCTTTACCATTTTTTAAGACTGTACCTTCTACAGTGACATTAGATAAATAAGGGGAACCAACTTTAGAATCAAGCATTAAAACCTCTCCAAAAGTAACAACATCATTAGCATTAGCATTTAACTTTTCTACGAAGATTTCATCTCCTTCAGTTACACGATATTGTTTTCCACCAACTTTAATTACTGCGTACATTTTTTAACCTCCTTTTTTAAACTAAAGACTCGCTCTTAAGGTATTGTTCTCATATTAACAATTTCTACCTCTTCAATGCGGTTTACAGCTTTCACTCAAATAGAGGTATAACAAGCTACAAACAATATGATTTTAGCATAAAAGCCGCATCTAGTCAAATACTTTTCTAATATTTCTTATAACTAGTATCTACTAATTTTAAAACTTTTTCTCTATTTCTTTGATAATTTACTAAAATATCTTTAATATTTTTAGATGGATTAGTAGCAAAACTACTATTTTCAAAATATAATTTATGTTCATAAATTGTTTCTAAATCATTCATAATATTATATTTATGAAAATCATCATAAAGATTATCTGATAGTCTATAGATTCTTTCTTTATTATCTAAGATATTACTTATCAAGCAAGGTGAAGTTAATTTCTTTTCTCTTCTCATATTCTTTAAAATGTTTAAAATATCAATACTGGTTATTCTAACACACGATGAGAAAAGAGTTAAATCATTTAATAAGGCCAACCATGCACTACTAACACCATATCCTCCTCCATATATTCTTCTATCTACTCTTTCTATTAAATAAGGAGAATTCTTTTTTATCATATTATAAATGCTATTTTCTTTTAATAATTGATAATAGGTATTATCACATACTAAAGATATTGATTTTAAACCTTTTAAGTTTTCTTGATTTAGAACTATATTAATAATCTTTTTAAAACTCTCTTCATTTTCTAATTCTTTATTAGAAATACTATATGTAGTATCATTTAATACCACTTTATTTAATAACTGTCTTATTCTTCTAATAGTAAAGTAATAATGATGACTTCTTGTTCTAGAAAAATATATATAATGGTTACTATCATCAAACCTATTACTTTTAATATTAAAATATTCAAAACTATAAGATCCTTGAAACCTATAAAATTCATTAACTTTATCTTCTTTAATTAAAGTATCTATTATTCTCTTATATGTTGTCATATTTTTTTCCTTATTCATTTAAATATGGTAATAACTCTCTTGTAATCACAACATATCCTAAACTATTTAAATGTAGGCCATCTTCAGTATACTTTTCTTTTAAATTACCTTCATCATCTATTAAATCATCATATAAATTAATATAATTACAACTTTCACCATCACAGTAATTAGATATTTTTTTATTTAAATCTTTAATCTTCTTATTAGTTCTATTATTAACAGTATTATTTTCTAAAGTAGAATTTACAGGATAAACACTTTCTACATATATAGTTGATTCACTTCTATTTTCTTTTATCTCTTTTACTATTCTTTTAATATTATTAAAAGTAGTATCAACAATATCTTCACTAGTCATATCTAAATCATTAGTACCTATTAATAAAAAGACTTTAGTAGGATTATATTGATAAACTCTAGTTTCCATATCATTTAAGATATCTATTGTCTTATTACCAGCAATTCCACTATTTACAACTGGCAAGTTATCATAATACTCTTCTAAAGGATAAAAATCTGTAATAGAATCTCCTAAGAATAAGAAATTATCATTAGGATTCACCTTTACTTCATAAGGATTAGTAAAAGTAGTATTTTCTTCTGTAAGTAAAGAAATACCCATAATTATGATAATTATAAGCATAATAATTATAGTTATAAGATAATATTTATGTAATTTTATCTTTTCTTTGATAATATTTATATTCATAAAGTCCCCCTGTTTAATTAATTTAATTTTTCTTAACTAAAAAATGATAAATAATTACTACTAGTATATTAATTAAAAACTTAGAAAGGATAACATCAATATGTAAGTTATCTACAAGTAGTAATAAAGATAATCCTTCTATTAAATAAAAGCATATAATAGATGTTATTATATTAGAAAGTTTCTTTGTTTTAAATAAAGCCATAAATAAGCAAGAGATGGTGTAGGTAATAGTAAAGTTTAAATAGATGTTCATACCTGTAAGATTTAATAGGTAAAAGATAAATAGATTAAGTAATGCTGTTAAAATAACAAACTTATCTCGATTAAACCAACTAATATGATTAGAATCTTCTATATAATTAGTAATTAATTCTTTAAAGTTTTCATTATTACTATTAAACTCTTTAGGTTTAAATGTTTTACTTTTAATTAACATTTTATCTAACTTAGTTAAATCTTTTAAAGGTATAATATAACCTAATCTACCAAATTCTTCTATTATTTGTTTTTGATGATCATTAGTATGTTCATTATATTTAGAAAGTCTTGGGGTTGCGATTACTTTTTTATGATGCTTTAAAGCGGTTAGAATACTACCTACTCCACCATGAGTAATGATAAGTGAAGCTTCTTCCATAAGTTCTTCTAATCTATCATTTGAGACACTTTTAAATATCTCCATATTTTTACTTTTATATTTTGTATAACCTGCTTGAACTAATACTTTATCTTTGATATTACCTTTTTCTATTTCTTTATCAATCGCTTTTAATAATCTTTCAAAACTTTTATCTTGTGTACCTAGAGTTACTAAAATCATTAGAAACACCACCCTCCATATGTCGCTTTAGGATAAAGTTTCAACATAGGTCTCCACTGTACTATGAAAAGATTAGCGATATGGAACTTATAGAAAAGTGTACCTGTAATAGTTTTAGTTTTAATATTAGCGAATGATTCTATATAGATTATTTTACTACCAAAGATTCTTCCGATACAGCACATTGGTCCTGCCGTATGAGCACCTGTTGTAACGATATAATCAGGTTGATATTTAAAATATAGGAAAAGACTAATAAAACAATTAGCAAGTAATTTAAAGGGATATGTTAATTTATGGTCTTTAGTACCATATAAAAGAAAGTTAGTATTTTTATATTTTCTTTTTAGTTTATTATTCGCTTTAGTCTTCTCTGTTATTAGGGAATAATCATAGTTTTTTATAATACTATCAAGTTGCAAAAGTTCAGTTAAATGTCCTCCTGTACTTGATATAAACATTACTTTTCTCAATTTCATCACTTTCTTTCAATTATTTTTTCCCAAGATGTACACACATTATCAGAAATATATCCCTTTACTTTACGTCTTCCATTTTTACCTAATTCTCTTCTTATCTCTATATCTTTAGTTAAATCTAATATCTTTTTCTCCATTGCTTTAAAGTTACGATGTTTTATTAAGTATCCATCACGTCCTGAAGTAATAACCTCTTTAGCACCTTCAGCAGAATCAAAAGCAATACAAGGCAAGCCATTACTCATCGCTTCAAGTAACACTATACCAAAACTCTCTGTATAACTAGTCATAACATAAATACTAGCTTTGTGCATTAATTTCTCTATTTCTTTACTATTTTTAAAGCCATGAAGTGTAACATCATTTTCTAAGTTATTTTCTTTAATAAATCTCTCTAACTTACTACGTTCACTTCCATCTCCTACGATATCTAAATGCCATTTACATTTCTTATTCTTTAAATCTAGATATATTTTTAATAAATCTAAATAGCCCTTTTCAGGAGATAATCTTCCAACTGATATTAAGTGTTCGTCTGTTAAAGGGCTCTTAGTTTTAGGAATATTTTCAATAGCATTAGGTATATAGATACATTTACATTTAAAAGAACGCATTTTCTTATGATAAAACTTCTGTAGTCCTTTAGATACTAAAACAAAATAATCTAAGTTTTTAGCACTTCTAATAACATCTGTAGCATATTTCATATCATCATGATAATGATTATGTTCCCAACCTATTTTTAAAGTATTATCTTTACCATATTCACTTAATAATTCATTTAAGAAAACACGAGTTGAAATAATAACATCGGCATCAGTATTTTTTATATAATCTACCATACTTTTACGTCTTTTATATAATATTTTAAGGCTTTTCAAAGATTCTTTTCCAAGACTTATTAATTTTAAATTATGTAAAGCTTCACTCCATTCTTTTCTATTAGGATTTAGTTTTGATGAAAGTAAATAAGTAACTTTTACTTTTTCATCTATATCAAATACAGGCTTATCATAAAGTCTATAAATAGATACTATTTCGATATCATATTTATTTAATTTAACAAGAGAGTTTGCAAGTGATACAATCGCTTTTTCTACTCCACCATATCCAAGATGTAGTGATAATATAGATATTTTCTTTTTCATAAGAAGCACCTCCATTCATGTATAATAATTTAATCAATCTTAGTATATATTAAATTTAGAGATTAGGCAACGATTAACATCATAATAGAAAGAAAAAATCTAGTTTTCACTAGACTTATTTCTAAAAGTTTTTATCTCTTAAGAATGGTGGAAAATCATAATCAGTGTCATCTAATAACTCTCCATCGTCATCATCATCGTCATTATTGTTTTGAGGCATTGTTGCAACATATGATACTTCTTCACGACTTCTTCTAGAAGGAGCAGCATTTGAGAAGACTGGTTGTTTAGTTTCACCTTGGTCTTTCTTATTAAATCCTGTAGCAATTACTGTAACAATAACTTCATCTGATAAATTCTCATTTATAACAGAACCAAATATAGTATTAATATCATTACCTGATGCAGCTCTTACTACTTCAGCAGCTTGCTCTGCTTCAAATAGAGTAAGGTTAACACCACCAGTTATATTAATAATAGCATCTGTTGCTCCACTAATACTAGTTTCAAGTAATGGACTAGATACCGCTTGTTGAGCTGCTTCTAAAGCTCTATCTTCTCCCATACCAATACCAATACCAATAATAGCACGTCCTGAATCTTTCATTACTGATTGAACATCTGCAAAGTCAAGGTTAACAAGTCCTACTACAGCGATTAAATCTGAAATAGATTGTACACCTCTACGTAAAACATTATCTACTTCTTTAAATGCTTCTAACATCGGTGTTGTTTTATCTATAATTTCTCTTAAACGATCATTTGGAATAACAATTAGGGTATCAACATGTTTTTCAAGTTCTGCTAATCCTTTTAATGCATTATCCATTCTCTTTTTTCCTTCAAAAGTAAATGGCTTAGTGACAATAGCTACTGTTAAGGCACCAAGAGCTTGAGCAATTTCTGCAACAACAGGAGCAGCACCTGTTCCTGTTCCTCCACCCATTCCACAAGTAATAAATACCATATCAGCACCAGTTAAAGCATCCTCTAACTCTTTTTTTGACTCTAAAGCAGCTTCTCTACCAATATCAGGACGAGATCCAGCTCCAAGTCCATCTGTTAAATTAGCTCCTAATTGAATTTTTACATCAGCTTTAGAATTATTTAATACTTGTAAATCGGTATTAGCAACTATAAATTCTACACCTTTAACCCCTGATTCTACCATTCTATTTACAGCATTACCGCCGCCGCCACCGCAGCCGATTACTTTTATTTTCGCTAATTGATCCATTTCTAGTCCGTTTCCCATGTTTGTTCCTCCTTAATTAGTTTTCAAAAAAGTGACCAAAAAATCTATTTGTCATTGCATCATTATTCATATTTTTCTTCTTAGGTGATATAAAACTCTCAATTTCATCTAAAGAAAACATATCAATGCTCTTTTCTTTTAACATACATTTCTTATCAAAATATTTACAACTTCCAAAGGCACTTGTGTATTTATTATGTCTAGCACCTAGCACTTTCATATTAAAACAACTAGCTTTAATACCTAAAGTTTCTTCTACTACATAGTTAAAACCTGCAAGCTCACTAATACCACCTACTACAATTATATAACTTATTTCTCTTTTTGTTAAGCGATTTATTTCATTTTTTGCAAGTTTTAAGATTTCTTTTATTCTTGATTCAATAACTTCTGATATTTGTGTTTGATTTATAGTTATTTTTTTATTTTCTTTATCTACTACTGTAATATCATCATTGTTATCTGCATATCTAGCTGAAGTTAAGGCAAAAGTTTCTTTTAGACTCTTAGCTTCTTTTAAATCTAATTTATAAACAAAGGCAATATCTTTATCTACACTACTGCTACCAACAGGAATATATGAGTTTTTTATCATTATACCTTTATTAAAAACACCAACACTAGTAATATCAGCACCTATATTAATAATAGCACCCATTTTTCTATCTAATTCTTTAGTAGCAATAGTATAATAATCTCCTTGCGTATTATAAATAATATCAGTAATATTGATTCCTATACTTCTAACAAGATTTATAAAAGGATAGATTTCTTCTTTTGGAGAAGTTGCAACTACTGACTTTAAGAACAATTTTTCTCCAACTTCTCCTAAAGGATTAATAACACTAGCTTCATCATCTACAGTAAAAGATATTGGTAAACAACTAACAAGCTCTCTTGTATTATCATAAGTATCCTCTACAGTATCACGAATAACATTCTCTATATCTTTACCAGTAACTTTCTCTCCTCTTATATTAACAAGTCCACTTTCTATAGTCATACTAGCTCTATTGGCAGGCAAAGTTAATATTACTTCTCTAATTTTCATTCCTATCTTTTCTTCTGTATTTTTTAAAGCTCTTAAAAGAGTGTTTTTAAGCTTTTTCTCATCATAGATTGTATTCTTCTTTAATCCTAATGTCTTAACTGAGGTAGATGCTAAAACATGATAATTGCTATTATTAGCATTTACTACTACTATTTTAATTTCACCATTTCCTATATCAAGACCTGTATAGATATGATTCATGAATTAACACCACTACCTTTCTGCCACAAAGTTCATTTACCCTTTCTTACTCTATAGATTAATTATACATAATTAATGATTTTTTAACAAGCATTTTTGAAAACTAACGATAATAAACAAGGAAATTTTAAGTTTTATATGTTTAAAAAGAAAGAAACAATCACATTTCTTTCTTTATTTTTTCAAGTTCTTCTATACTTAGTCCTGTATTTTTAAATACTACTTCTATAGGTATACCTAATTTAAGAAGATTCTTGGCAATTGATTTTTCTCTTTCTTTAACACCAGCATCATAACCAGCATCATAACCAGCATCATAGCCATCAATCCTTGTCTAGTTTATCTCTTTTCTTCTAACTAACTATACATTGTAATCTGTTCTAAATTTATCTTCTTCATTTAGTCTTTCTAACTTATCCACGATATATAACGCATTCTTGTTGCTATCAGCTATTTAATTCTTCTATTAAGTTGTTTATCTCCTCTTCGCTTAAACCAGTAACTTTTATTATATCTTCTTTAGACGTACCTATATTAAGAAGATTTTTAGCAATAGAGATTTTTTCTGCTTTAGCACCAGCATCATAACCATCATCATAGCCATCAAGTCTAGCAGAATTTATCTCTTTTCTTCTAACTAACTCTACATTATAATCTGTTCTAAACTTATCATCTTCATTTAGTCTTTCTAACTTTTCCACGATATATAACGCCTCCTCACATCCATTTGCAATTTCTCTCATCTCTTCATATGAGTCTGCTACCATCATTGCCATAAATGTTTCTTCTTCGTTACTTCCATTATATCTTACATTTTTTAGACTTTCAAGATAAATATTGTGTATTTTTATATCATCTATTACATCATTATATTTCTCATTTCTTAAGGTGTAATCTACGTTAATTGCATCTGGTTTTATCTTATAAAGACTATTATTAAAGTTAATTAGAACTGTTTTCATCTTAACAAAATCTTCTCCTTTTTCTAAGCCTCCACCAGCTATACTAAAGAGATACATCCTGTTTTTAATTAAGACTCTTTCTGATACATTTTTATTCATTTCTACTATTATAAAATCTCTACCCTTCTTTAATAAGACATCTAGTCTATAATCTCTTGCAACATTTCCACTATTTATCTCATTATCATATAATTCATACCCTTCTAAATCTAATTTAGAATAATACTTAATTACTTTTTCAAAAAAGAATCTACTATCTTCATCTTTAAACATTCTTTTAAATGTTGTGTCAGATAAAAGTGTAAAAAATTCTTTTTCTTTCTTTTCTTCTTTTTGCATTTAATTCCTCCATAATAAATAATTTATCTGCACAGATGCCTACAACTCTAACATGGAAGAGGGATTAATGCAAAAAGAGAATTTTATAAATTCAGTTAAAAACAGGGCTGAATTTATTAAATTCGTCTAGAGAAAATTAAAAATTGACTCTAAAAAATAGGGTCAATTTACAAAATTCATACTTTTTTTAAAATTTTGGATTTAATGTTAAAGTTATCTCCATATTATCAGTAATAGTTGTTCCTGCCCCAACACTTTGACCTGTAACATAACCATTACCTTCTAATTTAACACTAATACCTAGAAGTTTTAATAAGTCTTCCGCTTGTTTACTAGAAAGACCATTCACATCTGGAACAGTTAAATTACTGTCATTAGTAATAAGAAAAACCTTTGTTCCTGCTGTTACTTTATCTCCTTTAGAAGGATATTGCTTAGTTACTTTATTACCATTACCTACAACAGTTACAGACATCCCCATACTTTCTAATTCTGTCTTAGAAGCAGTTATATCTTTATTTTTATAAGATGTTAAACTATATTCAGTTAATTCTTCTTCACTTGTAGTATCAGGATCTGTTCCATAATATTTACTTATATTAACGACTATATCTTTAATAGCTTTCCAAATAACATTCTGTTTACCTCCATCAGGTCTTTTAACTGAAGCATAGATTATAACTTTAGGATCATCATTAGGATAAATTCCTGCAAATGATGAAATAATATCAGAAGCTCCTGTTAAGTAACCTCCTCCATTTTCATCTGCTATTTGCGCTGTACCAGTCTTACCTATTAAATTATAACCATCGAGACGATATCCTGCACCTGTCATACCTGGAGTATTAACAGTATCCCACATTAACTGTCTAATCTTATTAACAGTAGTTTCACTTGCAACAGTATCTACTTCTGTTCTTTTTCCTTCATAAACAGTTTCTCCAGTATCAGGATCTACTATTTTCTCAACTAAATAAGGTTTTAACATAACTCCCCCATTAGTAAGAGAAGTTAAAGCTTGAATATTTTGAATAGGGGTTGTCGTAATACCTTGTCCAAATCCAGCATTAAATATTTCTGTTTCATATTTAAAGTCTAGTTCACCTGTCGCTTCATTAGGAAGTTCAATACCTGTTTTTTTACTAAATCCTAGTTTCTTAAAATAACTTCTAAGAATATCTGCAGATAAATGACGATCTATTAGATTAATAACACCAACGTTACTTGATAAAGCGAAACCTTTATCAAAAGTAATATCTCCCCAACCTGCTCTATTATGATCTCCTATTTCAGTTCCATCACTTGTTACATAAACACCTGAATGGTATATTTCATTACCATTATAAACACCTTGTTCCATTGCCGCCATATAAGTAAATATCTTCATAGTAGAACCAGGCTCATATGGACTTGAAACATTCATATCTAAGTAATTAGTAATATCTCTTTTATTAGGATCAAATGAAGGAGATGTACTTGATGCTAATATTGCCCCAGTCTTAGCATCTGCTATCATGATTGTAAACCATTCATAATTATAGTTAGCTTCCGCTTCACTTAATGCTTGTTCTACAAAGAACTGAATACTACTATTAAGAGTTAGATATATATCTTTACCATCACTAGCTTCTTTACTTATTTCATTAGTACCTGCTATTTTATACCCACGTAAATCTTTTTGATAGGTAGTATAACCATCTTCTCCTTTTAAGGTACTATCATAATACTTTTCAATACCCATCTCCCCAGTCATAGTAGTCTCTTCTTCCCCATCTTCATTAGTAGTAACTTCTTCTTTAGCATAACCTAGGATGTAGGAAGCAAAGTCTCCTTTAGGATAATATCTTTTAAAACTTTCTATAAAGTCTATTCCTGGTAAATTTAAAGCTTCTATCTTCTCTTTAGTAAGTTCTGTAAGTCCTTTACCAGCATTACCAAATTCTGTTTGATAAACTCCTTCTTTACTAAGATATTTAAGAATCTCTTCTTCACTAACACCAAGAATAGGTGCTAATTCTCTAGCAGTTTTTTCTTTATCTACTACATGCTGTGGATCATCTTCATCAGTAGTTCTAGATGGAGAAAGGTAAGCGACTAACTTATATGAAGAAACATTTTGTGCTAAAGCTTCTCCATCACTACTATAAATATTACCACGTTCTGCTTTTATAATATCTGTTTTTGTAGTACGCTGTCTTGCTAAAGCTTGTAAATTTGTATCATCCACTTCCTCTGCTAAAGCTAGTTGAGTTACTCTAGCAATCATTAGAGCAAACAAAAAAAGAGAAGTAATTATTAAAAGTTTACTATATTTTATATTATTTTTCCTTCTCTTTTTTCTTTTCAAGTTTACCACTTCCTATTATTCATCGATATTTTTAATGTTATCATTATTATAACTTAATCCTTGTTCTTTGGCAACTTCTTCTATTTTATCTAATGATGCTAACTCATTTATTTTCATAGATAAGCTTTCATTAGTTTTAGTTTGTTCACTTATTTCTTTTTTAGTTTTCTCAACTTCAAAGTTTATTTTAGACAAAGTTGCTTTAGAAAATACTATTGTTAGAGGTGCACTAATCGCTAATACTAATGCAAATGTATAAATAAGACGTTCAAACTTACTCATCTTAACTCTTTTTACTACTTTTCTCTTAGCCATAAGTATCCCTCCTATTTTATTCTTTCTATTACTCTAAGTGTAGCAGAATGAGCTCTATTATTATGTTCTAGCTCTTCACTACTAGCTTTTATTCCTTTTTTAGTAATTAGTTTAAAGTCTGGTAATTTATCTAAAGGTATATTAGGTAATCCTTTAGATAAAGGATCTATCTCACACATTTCATTAAACTTTTTCTTAACTATTTTATCTTCTAGAGAATGAAATGTTATAACAGCAATTCTTCCTCCAATATTTAACATAGATAAACTATCATCAAGAGATTTCTTTAAGACGTTTAATTCATCATTAACTTCTATTCTTAAGGCTTGAAATATTTGTTTAGCAGGATGTTTTTTAACTCTCTCTTTATAAGGAACAGATGATTTAATAATATCTACTAATTCTAAAGTAGTCTCTATTTCTTTACTCTCCCTATACTTAACAATATTTCTAGCGATAGATGATGAAAATTTACTTTCGCCATAATCTTTAAAGATTCTCTTTAACTCTTCATAACTATAAGTATTAACTATTAATTTAGCATTTAACTTATTATCTTTATCCATCCTCATATCAAGGGGAGCATCAAATCTATAAGAGAAGCCACGATAGTCTTCATCTAACTGAGGACTTGATACTCCAAGATCATAAAGGATAGCATCTACTTTTTCTACACCTAATGATTTTAATTTATCTTTAGCATAGACAAAGTTAGAATCAATTATTTGGAAGTTTTTACCGATAGTAGAAAGTTTATCTTTACTATAGGCAAGAGCTTCCTCGTCTTGGTCAAAGGCGAATAGATACCCATTTTTAATTCTTTTTAAAATTTGACTACTATGTCCTGCAAAGCCTAAAGTCATATCAACAGCGATAGTGTTATCTTTTAGATTTAAGGATTCTACCACTTCATTAAGTAATACTGATTCATGCATTATATCTTCTCCTCAAATAAGTTTTCAGCAATATCAGACATTTCATCATTACAAGAACAGATAAACTCACGGAAAGCATCTTCATCCCATATCTCTAATCTATCTCCCGTTCCTACAATTACACATTTTTTAGATAGATTAGCATAGTTTACAAGAGGACTTGGAACATTGATTCTACCTTGTTTATCAAGTTCAATGGCAGTAGCACCAGACATAAAGAAACGCATGAAAGCTCTAGCATCTTTTTTAGTAAATGGTAAGCTTTCTAGTTTAGTAACAATATGGCTAAAAGTATCATTTGGATAAACATAAATACAATGTTCTATACCTCTAGTAATAACAAAACTATTACCAAGAATATCACGATATTTAACTGGTATAGCAATTCTATTTTTATCATCAATATTATGATGATATTCTCCTATAAACATATTTATCCCCCACTTTTCCCCACAGTCTACCACTGCTTAATTATATGTTACACAAAAACTTAAAAAATGTAAATAAAATAAGGGTGATTTAATTAGACAAATAAATTATTTGACAAAAAATATGTAAACAAAAAGAAAAAAGGTATTGACATTACTTTTATCTAATAAACTATTCAAAAGCTCTTTACTTTCTATCTTAGTAATTGCAAAACATTTTTTACCTAAATCTTTAAAACTATCAAAGACATTCTCTAATAAAGCTAATCTATTTTCATGATTAATCAACATTTTACTATGCTCAATTAAATCATTTGAAATATATTTTCTCATGGCTACAAAAGCATCCATTATTCTGATACTTACCTCTTTGGCAACAGGTGTTCTAAGTATAGTTGCAAGCATGGCAACACCTTGTTCTGTAAAAGCATATGGTAAAGTACTAGACATCACACTATATTTTGCGGTTCCAATTTGGGATCGCAAATAATCATATTCTACTTCAGTTAACTGAAACATAAATCTTTCGGAAAACCTATTAATATGCCTTTTAACCGCTTGATTAATAGTTTTAGTACCATTTTTACATTCATAAAGTTCTGCTAAGTCACTTGCTGTTACCAAATGCCACCTTAAAATTCTATTAAATTATTTCCTAGTTTACAAATATATTTATATTAAAAAGCAAACACTCAAAAACCTCTATACACTGTATAGAGGCCTGACGACTTAGAGCTTCGAAAGTTTCCTAAGTACCAATCGCCAATAATATATCATTTTTTTTAAGATTGTGTCAACTAATTGTGCACAAATTTCAGGATAAAAACATGAAATAAATTATAAATAGCAGAGAAAGTCATATATTAAATGCATTTTTATATTGACTTTTATATTTATTTTTATATCTTCTTTTTCTACATAATCATTGATAATAATTACCTCCTTTCGTTTTGTTAAATATACTCTAACATAAGGAAAAAATAATTCAAAAAGATAATTTTTTAAAATTCAAGGAAAAAAGTACTTAAATTTAGTAAATTTCTCTAGAAAAAATTAAAAGCTGACCTCAAATTTAAGGTCAATTTTCAAAATTCATACTTTTTTATACTTCTTGTATAACTGTAATAATCATAGGTTTTGTTTCCATAGTTTTATAAAAATATTTACCTAAAACATCTCTTACTTCTGTTTTAATTAAAGAATACTCTACTCTTCTAGAGTTTTCACTTATATTTTTCTCTATTATTTCTAATGCCATATTTTTAATCTCATCTACTAAATCTAAATTATCTTTAACATAGATAAATCCTCTTGTTAGTACTTCTGGTCCTGCTAATATTTTTTTAGTTTCTCTATCTAAGGTACAACTAATAATAACAATACCATTTTCTCCTAACATTTCTCTATCTTTTAAGACTAAATCTCCTATATCTCCATTACTTTTACCATCTATTAAAATCTCATCAGTCTCTATATGTTCATTAGTAGGAACAAGATTACCCTTAATAAATAATGCTACATCCCCATTTTGTTTTAAGATAATATTTTCTTTAGGTATTCCTAAAGATTCTGCTACTTCCCCATTAGCATATTGATTTCTATATTCTCCTTTAACAGGAAAATAGTACTTAGGATTCATTATATTTATTAAAAGTGCTAAATCCTCCCTAGATGCATGATGTAAAAGGTGTCTTTTACTAGATAAACTAATAGCATTAACACCAAGCATTGCAATATCATCCATAACAGTAGCAAGACGCTTTTCTATACCTTCATAAGCAGGCTCTGTTATAAAAATTGTATCATTAGTATTAAGCTTAATAAATTTATCATAGCCTTTAATTATTCTCTCTAAATTTGCAAAAGGCTTTTCTTTCTCATCAGATATTAAAACTACAACATCTCTATCCTCTAGATTATTTAAATCCCCTATTACTCTTCTATCAATAGTTAAATAATTATTTTTTAAAGCATAATTAATAGTATTTTGTAGAGAATGCCCCATAATAACAATCTTTCTATGAGTCTTACTAACTTCATTAAATATCTCTTGTATTCTATAAAAATGAGCTGGAAAAACAGTTGCAATAATTCTACCCTTATTTTTAGTAAGAACATTTCTAATAAAATCACTTACTCTATTACTTGGACTAGTATACCCTTCACGCTCTGCATACATAGATTCTGCAAGTAAACAAAGTACACCTTGTTTCCCAACATAAGCAAGTTTACCTATATCTGTTTTATAAAGTCCCATCTCTTTATAATCAAAAGTAAAATCCCCTGTATAAACTATCGCTCCATCTTTAGTATATAATACATAACACAAAGCATCAGGAATAGAGTGAGTCATGGAAATAGGAAAGATACTCTCTTTACCAAACTCCAATTTATGATGAGGTTTAATCTCAATTAAATGATATTTTTTAATTTCTAAAGGATTTAAATCTTGTCTTAATATTTCTAAAGTTAATTTCGCGCCATAAATATTAACTTCAGGAATCTGTTTTAATATATCAAAAACAGCCCCCATATTACCTTCATGACCATGACTTAAAAAGATTCCTTTTATTCTTTTTCTATTTTTTATTAAATAATCAAAGTTAGGAATAATATAATCTATTCCCAAATTTTTCTCATTATCAAATTTACTTCCAGCATCAAATACATAAATATTTTTATCTACTTCAACAACATACATATTTTTACCATTTTCGTTTAGTCCACCTAAACTAAATATTTTTATTTTACTCATAAGTTCTCCTTTCTTAAAAACTTTTCTAATTATACACTATTTTTCTAACTTTTTCAAATACTTTCTACCTAACTTTACTAACTGTCTATCCTTTCTTATTAAGAACATCTCTTCTTCTTTAGCAATGCTTTTATTAAGTCTTTCTTCTATAACTAAATTATAGTAAGAAACTATATTTTTAAGGCACTCATCATAAGTACTAGAAAAAAACTTAAACGCTAAAAGATTAACATTATAATCATCCATACAAAGTTTATAATCCTTTAATAAATTTAAATAATTCTCATAACTAACAAGAAAATCTTCAATTTTTAAAAGTTCCCTACTACAATTTTCTAAAGTAATAAAATCACTTTTAGTATAAGCATCTTCTATCACATACATAATTGTATCAAGAGTATTAACAATAATATTACCTGTATCTACTAAAACATCTAATCTTTCTGATACATCCATATCTTTTAGAAGTTCATTATTAAAAAAGAAATTAGAACACACAAAACCAACTATCTCTATATTTAGTTCTAACACTTGTTCCATTAAATCATAAAGATTATATATTAAATTGTTATAAATATAAAATTTTTCTTTTTCCATAATTATATAGCAAGCTTCTCCAAAGCACTTTTCGCAGCATTTTGTTCTGCTTCTTTTTTACTACTACCAACACCTTCTCCATAAATAATACCATCAACCCTTACTTGCATTTTAAATGTTTTATCATGAGAAGGGCCACTCTCTTCTACTAATTCATAATATAGACTTTTCTTAGTAGTCTGTACTGCTTCTTGTAAAGCAGATTTATAATCAGAGAAAAATGATATAGTAGGATTAGTTACATAAGGAACAATAATATTTAAAATGACTTTTCTTACAGTAGTGTATCCAAGATCTAAATAAATCGCTCCCATTAAAGATTCAAATATATCTGCAACTATCGCTTTTTTATGTTTACCTCCATTTAACTCTTCTCCATGTCCTACTTTAATGTAATTATTAAGTCCTAAATCTAAAGAATATTCATATAAAGCATTCTCACATACATAACTAGCACGCACTTTAGTCATTGTCCCTTCATTCTCATCATGATTACGATATAAATAATCAGCCATAACAAGATCAACTACAGCATCTCCTAAGAATTCTAAACGTTCATAATCTTTTTTAGCTCTATGTTCATTAGCATAAGATGCATGAGAAAATGCTATTTCATATAATCTCATATCTTTAGGTATTATATTAAGTTTTTTAAATAACTCATCCATTAAGTATCACTTCTTTCCATATATCTTCTTTAAAGCCAATTAAAACAATAGTTTCTCCTACTAAAAGAGGTCTTTTAACAAGCATACCATTACTTGATAATAACTCTTTCTTTTCATCTAAAGTCATATTAGATAATTTATCTTTTAAATGTAGTTCTTTATATAAATTACTACTAGTATTAAAGAAACTCTTTATATCTTTACCACTAAGTTTTAAAAATTTTTCTAATTCCTCTTTAGTAGGATTATCAGTTACTATATTTCTATCAATATATTTAATATTATTATCATCTAAAAACTTTTTTGCTTTTTTACAAGTACTACACTTAGGATATTCTAGAAATAAATACATAATAATCCCTCTTTCCATACTTATTATACAGGAAATAAGAAAAAAAGAAAAGCAAGTTAATTAACTTACTAAGTTCTATTTCTAACAATAGGAATAATAGTATTAATTAAAGTCGATTCTAGGTCATTAATATCCTGTTTTACTTGTTCAAATTCATCTTGAACAAGTATCTTATCATCTATTAACATATTATTTTTAATAGTAGAATCAAGATTATCATAAGCATCATCCAACTCTTCATATTTATTTTTTATTATATATAGTTTATTTAAGAAATCTCTATATTTAATTTTAATCATTTCTTCGTCCATATTTCCTCCCCCTAAGCAAGATCATCAAACATATTAGCAATTTTTTCTCTAGTAGATATATAAGTATCTAAATTTTTCTTTAAAACAGTAATATTATCATCATGAATAGCAGTAATAGTTTTAAACTTATTATTCAAAGTATCTAAAAGTTCACTAAGCTTGCTTTCATTGTCTGTTTTGTAATTAATATTTATATCTTGTATTATAGTTATGATATTATCTAAATTTAATTTTTCATTAGTTATTTCTACATCCAACTTATCTATAGTTTTTAGTACCTCTTCTTCATCAATAAAATTTCCATTCATAAAATCACCTACATAAATTCATTAATATCAACTCGTTTTATAACTTCTATATCTATTTTAGATAATTTAAAATTAATATTCTTTTCTATCTCTTCTATTTTCTCCAAAGTGCTTTTAATTTTTGTTTTAGCTGATATAATATTTTCTTTAATTTTTAAGAGTTTACTTTTTTGACTATTTATTTTACTAGCCACATCACTACAAAAACTTAAATCTAAATCATTATATAAAGATATTATTTCATTAACTTTATCATTAAATAAATTAAATTTATTTAATATATCATCTTTCGTTTCTAAATTAACTTTAAGTTTATTACCTATACTTTTATATTGGCTTATTATATATTTATAAACTTCTTTTAATAAAACAAGTTCATCATAAGTTTTATTTATTTTAATTCTTTCACTTTCTACACTTGTAAAAAAAAGCCTAGCATGATAATCATTCCAATATCCACTAACCCAATTAAGTTCATTATAAATATTTGATATATTATTGGAAAAATCATCTATACTTTTAATTAACTTACTACTATTTTTTTCTAAAGATTGAATATTAATAATCATATTATCACCTATCATTTTACAAATATATAAAAACTACAAATAGTAGTTTTCATATATTTAGAAAATAAATTCCTAAATATTTTAAATTTACCCTTGTAATGTAAAGGCTTCTGAAATTCTTCCTTCAGTATCACCATGAGCTTCAATAGTTTGATCAATAGCGTTTTTACTTTCATTAGTTATAGTTGTAACTACATTATCAATTTTGGATTTAATAGTTCCAAGTGATGAAACAAGATTTGCTTGTTGATTACCACCAAGAAAACCAGAATTTTGAACAGCATTTTGAGCATTAGTTAACGCAGATTGAGCTTCTTGAGCTAAAGTTGGTAATTTTGCAGCAACACCTGCTGCTAAATCCTTATCAATACCTCTAACGCCACTAATATTTTCCATAATAACTCCTGCATCTATTTGTTTAGATATTGGTGAAAAAGCAGGTGGAGCATAACTAGTTTCTGTTTGCGTAGCCCAAGCTACTCCAGCACTTCCCATTGATGATACTACACTATCAAAAGTACTAGTTGAACTTTGAATAATACTATCAATTGCAGGTTTAAATGAATCTGTAAAGAATTTTTGTGCTTGAGTAGAAGCCCATTTATCTTGCATACCTCCTACAAATTCATTTTGCATTTTTGTCCCTAGAACATTAATTAATTCTTCATATGCTACTTGTACATTTTTAATCGCTGCATTAACAACACTTGGATCAAATCCTGTCATAGCCATATTTATTACCTTCCTTTCATATAATGATAGTTTTCCTATCTACTTACAATATAACATATATATATAAAAGCAACAATATTTATTTACAAATATTTACAAATATTGTTAAATAAAATTCAAAGTTCCCGAAAAATTTATAATGGGAACTTATTCTTTTAAAGAACAAAAGTTAATGATATAATATGCCATAACCTGTTTGTCATTATTAAAGGGA
>CALVUX010000002.1 GCA_944363715.1 uncultured Bacilli bacterium | reverse complement strand
TGCGGTATCAACTAAAAATTTTTACCCTATTTTTTAATAAAATTTACTTATTTAGTTCATTTTTGCAGTTTATTTGAAAAAATGTGCAAGATTTAAAATCTTACAATCCCTTTATTTATAAGGGTTTCTTGGAGGGGTTGAATAAATCGGTATCAACCACCCGATACGACTAGAAGAAAAATCTTTTTGATTATCATTTTTATTCATAACTTTCACATCCTCTATTCTGCATTTTCTTGTGCTAACTCATATAATTCTTTTTCATCTTTAATAATTCTTATTAATTCTTCTTTAGTTGGTAAGTAAGTTAAATATTTAGAAGCATATACATTTTTTACATTATCACCTAAAGTCATTTCTACAACTGCATCATCTTTATCTGCACACAATAAAATTCCAATAGGATCATTTTCTCCTTCAATCATTTGTGTCTTTTTATAATAATTAACATACATCTGCATTTGTCCGATATCCTGATGTGTTAATTTGCCAATTTTCAAATCTATTATAACAAAGCATTTAGCTAATCTATTATAAAATATTAAATCTGGATAATAGTATTCTGCTCCTATTTTTATACGTTGTTGATTAGCAACAAATGAAAATCCTCTGCCTAATTCTAACAAGAATTCTGTTAAATGAGATAATAGAGCTCTTTCTAAATCAGTTTCTAAATAATTTTTGTTTTCTTTTAAACCAACAAACTCAAAAATATAAGGTGTTTTTAACAATTCTTCCGGTTGCTTTTCTATTTTTCCTACTTTAGCATCCTCTAAAATTTTTCCCTTATCTGGTGATATTAAATATCTGTCATAAAGTTTTGTATTAATTTGCCTACTGAGTTCTCTATAGCCCCAATTAGATTTAATAGCTTCCCTTTCATAAAATTCTCTTTCTTCTTTCCTATCCACTTTAATTAATTCTTGAAAATGAGACCAACTTAATTCAATCGGCACTGCCGACCAAATTGGATATAGTTGATAAAACTTTCTCATTCTCCTAAGACTAACTGGAGAAAATCCGCTTCCAAATTCATTTGTTAATCGAGCAGACAATGCATCTACAATTTTCTTACCATAACTAGCTTTTGTACTATTTTCAGATAGCTCGTATGTAACTTTCCCAACATACCAATAAACTTCTATCATTGTTGTATCAATATGCTTTAACATTTTTGTACGAGTAGTTATTATTCTTTCTTTAATATCTTTATAAATACTTTCAATATCTATTAATTCATAATCATTATTTTTCTTAATAAGAGTGGTTTCTTTCATATTATAATATAATCCTTTCTATAAAAACAATTAAAATGTGTAAAAACTGAATTTTATTATTTCTTTATTTTATAATGGGTCAGAGATGATTTAACATAAATGTGGCTCCCCCATTGCACTACTTGTTTATTTTCATTCATCAAAATCACCTCCTTCACCTATTATTATTCATCTTATATCTTTTAACTTCCTATTTTCTTCTTTCTGAACTTGTGCAATTTTTGCATAAGTTGAACTTTTACTTAATTCATCTTTATAAAAGACAATATCTTGATTTTGATTTATTAAATTATCGATTTGTATCAGCTCCTTTGTTTTTTTGTTAACATCAATATACTACATTTTTTGCCAAATACCAGAAAGTTAGTAAATACTAAACCTTCGACTTTCTTTCAGCATAACTTATGTCGGAAATTACGACGGAAGTTTCTGCCCTAAGTTCACATTCTTTTAAAATATTATTTATGTTGTCTGTGATTGTACTTCTAGCAGAGTTTATGTAATAAATTGTCCCATAACATCCTCATCTTATATTGCTATATATAATATTGCACTTTTTTAATCAATTATCAAAAATGCGTAAAAACAAAATTTTATTATTTCCTTATTTTATAAGGGCTTAGAGGTGGTTTGGCATAAATGTGGCTCGCCCATTGCACTATTTGCTTATTTTCATTCATTTAAACCACTTTCCTTTTCTATCATTTTGTTGAAACCAACAAAATGACTAAGCACATTAAATTTACTATTTTTACTTTTAATTACAGGTTAGCTTGTTAACCTCAACAATCCAATTATTTCTTCATATTGTATTTATTTTATCAAATTAATTTAATTTAGTCAGCCTCGACGATCGAATTTTATTAAACTTCATTACTATTAGGTAAAGACTTCATCATTAAACCTATTTAAATATTAAATGTATTTTTCTAATTCATATATCCTTAATTTCCAGATTTTTTATCATTTAATTTATTATTTTCTTCTAAATATTTCTTATAGAATTCATCCATAGAAGAAATATATTCTTGATCTTGGATAACTCTATATTTTTCATACTCTCTTTCTGCTTTGTCTACTGCTTCTTTATGAGAAATACTTCCTGCATTACTTAATACTTTTTTTCTTCTAAACTTTAATAAATCATCTGTTGCATCAATCCAATTTTTCATAGTCATAACATGTCTTTCTTTCGCTTCATCTTCAGCAAATACTAAAAATAAATTAGTTAAATCAGTTAATTTAGATAGTTCTTCTTCAGTTAAATAATTTTTAGCAATACTTACATCATATTTATATATTAAACCATCTGGAGAATTCTTCCAATTAGTAAGTCCCATATGTTATTTAGAAGCATCTGCTCTACTATATATAAGTTCCGCCGCAGTATGTCCAGAAATTGCATAATGAAGTTTATTTTGAACTATTTTAAAGAAAGTGTATGCTTCTTCACTCTTAGGATTATAATCTGTTGAAGTCGCAATAAATAAATCAGTTATTTTTTGATAAGCCATTCTTTCACTAACTCTAATAGTTTTTATTCTTTCAAGTAATTCATCAAAATATTTTGCATCATGTTTATTACCTTTAATAAATCTCTCATCATTTAAAGCGAATCCCTTAATCATATAATCTTTTAATACTTTAGTAGCCCAAATTCTAAAATTGGTCGCTTTTTTTGAATTAATTCTATACCCAACAGCGATAATAGCATCTAAGTTATATATTTTAGTTTTGTAGTTTTTACCATCAGAAGCAGTTACCAAGGATTCCTCGGTAACTGAATCTTCTTTTAATTCTTTCGTTTTAAAAACATTTTTTAAATGATATGATATATTGTCTGTAGTGCAATCAAATACTTTTGACATTCCTTTTTGAGTTAGCCATAATGTTTCCTCTTTATATATCGCATCTACTATAATATTATCATTTTCATCTTTGTAAATTAATAAGTCATTTTGTTCTTTTAATTCACTCATATTAACACTTCCTTTCTTTAATAATACATTTCTCTAGTTTTAATATAATTATCTAAAGCTAAAAGAATTTTCCTGCTTTTTTCTTCTCTTAATCTTAATTCTTCTTTATATTCATCCACGGTATATTTCTTTAATCTTTTCAAAATAAAATTTTTATTTTCTTCTAAAACTTCAATAATATTCTTTATCATTACTAGTTCTTGATAATTTATCTCCTTTTCAGATAAAAACTGTGTATCTAAAATAAATTCATAATGAAAATCTTTATCAGTACAAACTGGTTTTGCAATTATTATAAATTTCGATTCAATATCTACTAAAAAGTCAGAACAACTAAAATTTGTTTTATAATGATATCCAGGTATAATTAATTTATCGATTAACTTTTTTATTTCTTTAACACTATTTATTTTAGTCATTGTCATCACATCCTTCAATAATATCTAAATAAATATTTTCATAATCTCTAGCATTATTTAAATTAATAGTTTTATAATATTCAAGTAAACTATAATATAATTCTTTTATATTCTCACCATACCAATATACTAAATCTAATATATTATCTAAAGTAAATTCTATTTCTTTTTTATCAGATATTTTATTACTAATTATATAATCTACTTTATCTTTAAGCATTCCTAAGTTATTATCTAATAATACTTCTAATTTTTTTATTTCTTTTACTAGTTCCTCCATTAATACCTCAATCAATCTAATAAATAATTATTAAGTCAATCTTATCATTAGAATAATTGTTCGTCAATACTTTTTGAAATATTTTTGATACGAGTTTTCGTAAATAAAAACTAGTACTTATCACTAACTAAGTACTAGATAATATATTATTAATTTGCATTTCCTATTCTATCAAATGGTAAAATAATTAAACTAGTTCTACCTAATAACTGTTCTTCTTTCATAAAGCCTAATTCTCTACTATCAAGAGATTTCTCTCTATTATCTCCCATGACTAAATAAGAACCTTCTGGAACTGTATCACTACCTAATTCTTCTATATTAAAGTCATCTGTTTTACCATGCTTAAAATTCTCTTTAACTTTTTTACCATCTACATATAAAGTATTATCAATATATTCTATATGTTCACCAGGTAGTCCTATAACTCTTTTGATTAAATATTCATTAGGCATATTAACAACAACTATATCAAATCTTTCAGGTTTATTAAAGTAATAAGCTGTCTTATTTAAAATCATTATGTCACTTTCTTCTAATGTTGGATACATAGACTCTCCATTTACTTTAATAGGTGTTACTATAAAAGCTTTTATAAATAAGACAACTGCAATAATAATTATATATGGCAAAAATGGTTTTATCTTCTCTTTCATATTTAATCCTTTCTAATACATTAATATTATACATCTAAATTAATATTAAGAAAAGAAAAAAGAGGAACTATTGTTGTCCTCTTTCTTTAATACGATATTGACCTACTCTTCCTCTTAAGAAGTTTAGTTTGGCACGTCTTACTTTACCATGTCTTAAGACTGTAATTTTAGCAATCTTAGGTGAATGGATTGGGAATGTTCTTTCAACACCTACACCACTACTCATTTTACGAACTGTAAATGTTTCACTAACACTTCCACCACGACGAGCGATTACAATTCCTTCAAAAGCTTGGATTCTTTCACGTTTACCTTCGATAATCTTAACGTCAACACGAACAGTATCTCCAACTCTAAACTCAGGAATATTCTTATTAATTTGTTTGTCATTAATTTTGTCAATTACGTTCATATAAGATCCTCCTTTACCTATAACCAATGCTCATAACCAAATGATTAGCGGAACATTTTTTGACGTCTTCAATTATATCATAGACCTAATCATTTTGTAAAGGATTATTTTCATTAACTACTCTAACAATCGCTTTATTACTAAAATCTAAACTATTAATAACCTCTCTCATTGTTGCAATATTCATATTCTTAATAAGCTCTACATAGTTAGTAATAACCTTATGATAGTTAATTAAATCATCTACTACAGTATCTACAATACTATCAGCATAATCACTTTTAATTACTTCACTAGATATCCATACTTTTTTTATTCTTTCTAAGTCTTCTTCTAAAACATTTAAATTATTAAGATAGTTTTCTAACTCTTTTAAATAAACTGGACAGTTTAAAACATCTGCTTCTATCATAAAAGTAATAACATTACCTACATCTTGAAAATAATAGCCACTTCTACTAACTAAATGTCTTTTTCTTATCATTTCTCTAAAATCTGAACTTGCTCCAAAACATAAAGATACTAACATATTAAGATATAAGTCTAAAGTAACTTTATTTTTAATAGGAAACTTAGCTTTATCCATTTTAAATCCAATAGCAAGTTTTTCTACTTTTACATCTTTTTTTATCTCTTCATAGTCTTTAACTACTTTAACTGGTTCTTTATAATGTTTTATCTTAATAGTATCATCACGTTCTAAATTGAATCTTGCTAATGCACTAGTAGTAATCTTTACAACTTCATCAGGATCTACCGCCCCTCCTACTACTAAAAACATATTACTAGGACGATAGAAAGTATTATAACATTTATATAAATCATCTTTAGTAATCTCTTTTATACTCTTAATAGTACCAAGTATAGGTGTATTATAAGGAGATATTTTATAAAGATTCTTATTTATAGTTTTATAAGCAAGATAATCAGGACTATCATCATTCATCGCTGCTTCTTCACATATTATTCCTTGTTCTTTTTTTACATTTTCATCTGTAAAGTATGGACTATTAACAAATGTTAATAAATATTCTAAGTTTTCTTTCATCTTCTTATTACCAGTTACAACATAACAAGTATTTTTATAACTAGTAAAAGCATTAACATAACTACCTGTTTTAGCATAGAAATCAAAAGGCTTTATACCATCTTTACTTTCAAACATTTTATGTTCTAGGAAATGAGCGATACCACTAGGAAAAGAAGTCATTTTACTCATACCTTTAGGTACAAACTCATTAATAGAGGCACCATAATAAGTAACATAACTAAAGTAATAGTTCTTTTTCTTACTAATTTTATCATTAGGAATAATAATAATTTCTAAACCATTATCTAAGACTTCTCTATAGATAGTTTTATCTACATTTTTTAGTTCAATTTTCTCCATTATCATCACTTCCTTCTAGAATATAAACAGTATTTATTTTAACTTTTTTAGCAACAGCGATGATTTCATCTTTAGTTACTTTTAACATTTTCTTACGTTTAGTTTCAATATCATCTACTCCAAGTAATTCTATCATATAGTAACTTTCTATAATTTGAAAAGGACTTTCTATTATATCATCAATCGCACTAGTATAGTATTCTTTCGCTTTTTCGATTCTATCATCATCTATTTTACCTGCTTCTAAGTCTTTTAAAATCTTTTTTACAATATTAACGGCATCAATACTCTTATCTTTAGTAATACCACCTCTAATAATAATTAAATTATCTAATTTATTAGGAGTACTACTTACATAATAAGCAAGGGAGTTTTTTTCTCTAATCTCTGTAAACAATAAAGATTCTGAACCTCCACCAAGTATAGCATTATATAAAGAAAGCGGATAATTTCTTTCATAGTCTGTTAAGTTATTAAGAGATAATGTTATTATTAGGTTATCTTGTTCTGCTGATACTTTTTCTTTAACTATTTTTGTTCTAGAAGTTTTCATATCATCTACTAAAGCTTTTATAGGTTGTTTTTTAAAGGTATTTATCTTAAACTTTTCTCTTATAACATTTGTAATATAATCTTCATCTACATCTCCTAAAACAAAGATATCAACAAAGTTATGTTTTATCATTTCTAAATAATAATCATATAAATTTTTTTTAGTAATTTTCTCTAAGTCTTCTAGATAACCAATACCTCTATAACTTATAACACTTTTACTATCTGTCGCTTCTAATCCTTTGATTAAAGCGTAAGTCATTTTATTTTCAACTAAACTATTAAGATCTGCTTTATATTCTTCATAAACAGTATTAAAGTCTATCTCATCAAAAGCTTTATTAGTAACTTTAGGATTAAAGATTAAAGAATCTAATAAATCTAAACTCTTCTCAAAGTTACCTTCTTCAGTATATTTATCATGTAATACTTTTAGACTAATACCTGTATCTAGATAATTACCTATTCTTCTATTAGTACCAGAGATATTAGCAGCATATAAGTCTTGTTCAGCTTTCGTAAGTTCTACTTTAGTTTTGTAATCATTACTACCAAGCATCATAATACGGCTTAAAAAATTACGTTTCGTAATATTTTCTTTTAAAGCTTTTTCTCTAAAAAATATCTTAACAGTAATAGTCTTATAAAGATTAGTTTTAATTATATGAAGATTATAGGCACCCATTTCTTTCTTTACATAATTCATACTACACCTTACCTTTCTATATAAGCACTGATTCTAATGCAATTGTAATCATTTCATTTAGTGACTTTTCCCTCTCTTCACTAGTTAGACTTTTTTCATCATAAAAAGAATCTACAACAGTCATTAAACATGATGCTTCTCTTCCAAATTTATTTGCAATATAAAATAGTCCAAAAGCTTCCATTTCCACTGATAAGAAATCATCATCAGGGAAATTAGATTTAAACTCATCAAGGGAACTACTGTATAAATCAAACACATCACTAGTAATAGTCTTACCAACTTTTAAAGGAATATTCTTATTAGTAGCAACTGTTTTAATTTTTTCGTTTAAAGACTCACTTGATTTAATAAAATCTATATTATTACCATCTAATAACTTAGGGAAATAAGTCTTGCAGTATGCTCCACTAGATAAAACAACATCTAGGACTTTAATATTCTTATTAAAAGAGCCACTAGTACCAATACGAATTATTTTCTTTACATCATAGAATTTATATAATTCATAAGAATATATTCCAATACTAGGAATACCCATACCTGATGCAAAGACTGTTACTCTTTTTCCTTTATAATAACCAGTATAGCCAAACATATTTCTAACTTTATTAACTAATTTATAATCAGTTAAGAAATTCTCGGCAATATATTTTGCACGTAATGGATCTCCTGGCATAAGAACCACTTCGGCGATATCTTCTTTTTTACTTTCAATATGTGCTGTCATAATAAACCTCCTTAAAAAAAGACTATAAAAATGTTAACTTTTTATAATCTTATTATTAACACTTCCTATTAAAATTATAACTTAATTAATTTAAAAAAGGAAGTTAAAAAAGTTTACTTTTAATTATAAATTTAAGTAATGCTCTACAGCCTTTATCTACATCATCATAAGTAGCCTTAAAATTATGTGTATACCAAGGATCATCTATCCCTTCATCATTTTTAGTAAAGTCTAATAGTTTATACACTTTCTTACCAGTACCAAATATCTTCTTCATAGATATAACATTATAATTATCCATACCTATAAAGTAATCAAACTTTTCATAATCATTTTTTTCTAACTGTGTTGACACATGTTTACTATATGGAATATTATGCAAATCTAACATTTTCTTAGTACCAGGATGTATATCACTACCAACATCTGCAATAACACCACGTGACTCTATTAAAAATTCTTTTTCTAATCCTTCTTTTCTCACTAAATCTTTAAATACATACTCTGCCATAGTACTTCTACAAATATTACCTTGGCACACAAAACAAATTCTTATCATAACTACCCTTCCTATTCATTATTAAATTTTAATAATTCTCTAATATCATCAACAGATAAGTTTTGGAAACTCTTATACTCATCACCATCATTTTCTATTAACTTATCACTTAGTATCTTCTTTTTAGCTTGTAAATCAAGTATCTTTTCTTCAATAGTACCTTTGGTAATTAGTTTAATAACTTCAACTGTATTTTTTTGACCTATTCTATGGGCTCTATCTGTCGCTTGATTCTCTGCTTGAGGATTCCACCATAAATCTAAATGTATTACAATATCAGCACTAGTAAGATTAAGTCCTGTACCACCACTTTTTAACATAATTAAGAAGATATTTGTATCATCAGTATTAAACTTATCTACTAATTCTTGACGTTTCTTACTACTAACAGAACCATCTATAACGTAACTTGTTATACCTTCTTTAGTAAGATTATCTTTTACTATATTTAAAGCAGTTCTAAAACTAGTAAACAAAAGTATTTTATGTCCATTAGTCACTGCTTCCTTAACTACATCTGTTAAATGCTCTATCTTAGATGAAGTTTTATTAAAGTTATCAAAGATTATCTTTGGATCTATACATACTTGTCTAAGTCTAGTTAAAAGTGTAAGTATCTGCATCTTATTCTTAGTAAAGCCTTCACTTACTAACTCTTCCATCTCTTCTTTAGTTTCTTTAACTAAAGCAGCATATATTTTCTTTTCTTCATCACTTAAATCTATATAAATATTATTCTCTAACTTATCAGGTAAATCTTTAAGTACTTCATTTTTCTTACGTCTCAATATGAATGGTTTAACCTCTCTTCTAAGCTTACTTAATGTTAGATTAGTATCATCATCAAAGTCTTCACCTATTTTATATTTCTCACTAAATTTAGATTTATTAGCAAGAAAACCTGGCATTATATAATCAAAGATACTCCATAACTCTAGAATAGAGTTTTCAATAGGAGTTCCTGTCAAAGCAAGTTTAACTTCACTATTAATACTCTTAACCGCTTTAGTTAACATAGCAGTTGGATTCTTAATATTTTGGGCTTCATCTATAATCATAACTTTAAAGTTCATATCTTTATAGATATCTAAATCCTCTCTTAAAAGTCCATAACTAGTAATATAAACATTACCTTCATACCAACCTAACTTCTTATGTCTTTCTTTCTTTAATCCTACAAAAATACTTCTTTTAATATCATCACTAAACTTTTTAAACTCATTATCCCAGTTATAAACTAAAGCGGTAGGACAAACTATTAATATTTTAGCATTACTATCTTCTTCTAATACTCTTCGAATAAAAATGATAGTCTGTAAACTCTTACCAAGTCCCATCTCATCAGCAAGTATACCACCTAAACCACACTTATATAGGTTATAAAGCCATTTAACACCATCTTTTTGATAAGGTCTAAGTAGTTTATCTTCAGCTTTACTAAACTTAACTGGGACATCTTTATATTCTTTAAAGTTCTTAACAAATGAATCAAACAAGTTATTAGTCTTAATAAATCTATTTTTACTTCTTAAACTATCTAGATACAATGCTCTAAACTTAGGTATTTCACCCTTCTCTTCATCTAAATCTAAATCTTCTTTTAATTCTTCTAACTCTTTAATAGATGGATCTAATAAATCTAATATATCACCACTTTTTAATCTATAGTACTTCTTTTTATTCTTTAGATTTAAAAAGATATCATCCAACTCACTAGGACTTACATTATCAAGTTTAAATTCATAATTTAAGATATTATCTTGTCCTATACTAAAAGATGTAGAACCTTTTACTTTCTTAATTAGACTTGTATTCTTCAACTTTTCACTAGTAAATACTTCATAAGTATCAGTTAACTCATCTATCCCATTTTCTAAGAACTCTCCTACTTCATCTATATCATAAAGCCTTAATTCACTATCAAAACCATATTTAGTAATATCTAAAAATACACTTCTCTCATAATCTTTATCTCTAATAACATTACTATCTTCTTTATCCAGATAATTTACTTCTATATCTCCATAAGTAAAGACAATTTTACACTCTATATATAATTCTAATATATCAAAATATAACTTAACAGAAGGAGTTTTAACTATAACTACATCGTCTACAGACTTATCAAGTTCTACTTTATCTTTAATACTAGGAATTACATAATCTTTAAAGTCTTTAAAGTTCTTATCAGAAAAAGTCAAACTATCTACTTGTTCTTCTATGATGTTTCTAGCAAGTATAGTTTCTTTTTCATTCAATCTATAAATACCATTTTTATCTATTAAGTAACTATAATCATTAGATAATTTCCTTAATTTAGTTAAATCATAATCTATCTTTAAAGTATGGCAATTATTTTCTTTAACTATCTTAAAAGTAAAAGGCAAATGATTTACAACAGATAATTCTTTATCAATACCATGTTCTTCTACATAAATACTATCTACTATTGAAAACAAATCATCTAAAACTGATTTAGTAGGAAATAAATAAGCATCATAACGATATTGTCTAGAATATGCTAGTTCTATAAAGTCTATAAGTCTTTTACTTTTATTATTAAAATAGTATTCTCTATTACTAAATACAAATTCTTTACCAAACTTAACTTGTCCCCCATTACGATATCTATCTATAAATGTACTAACTTTATTACCTAACATATAAAGCTTATTAGCACCTACTTTAAATCTTAATTCATAAGCTTCATTATCATAGTAACTATAATAATTATAGTATGATTCAAATTTTAAATAAGGAACAACTCTTGCTTCTTTTTTAACAATGTTTTTATCAAGAGAAGTTCTCTTTAATTCATTTAGTAAAACAGAAGCAAGAATGTTATTATGTTCTTTTTCATCAAATAAAAAATATTCTCCTTGAAATTTAGTAAGTACTGCAGCGACATGTTTACATGAGTCTGTTAAAGTAAATTGAGGACAAGTACAAGTTATATCTGATATTTCTTTATCATCACTATCAACTTCTACTGTTACTATATATGATTTTAATGTATGTTCAGAAGACACAATAAAACGATTAGTAGTATAACCTAAATCCTGATAACTACCAACATATCTAACCTTTCTATTATCATAATTTATTCCTTTATCTAAATCACTTTGTTTAACATATCTTAATAACTCATCAGTCATAGAAACACCACTGCCTTTCACATCATGTATTACTATATCATATATGTTAGAAAAAATCATCTAAAAATCAAATGTTTCTAAAGAAAAAAGATGTTCAAAAGAACAATCTTTTAAACATCTTTATATTTTAATTTTCTCTTTTTCTTCTTACAAAGAATCCAAGTAGCAACATATCAACTAATGCTGTTAAATAAATGATATTAATATTATCTGATGTTTCTGGATTTACTATTTCTACAACTTCATCTTTTGGTGGTTCCACAACTGTTGTAGTAACTTCGTTAGATGGAACTTCTTCATCATTATCATTACCTAAGACTAAAGCAGTATTATTAATAGCAGTACCACTAGTTACATCATCTTTTACTCTAGTAACTAAAGTAAATATTTTCTTTTCATTTGGATTTAGTGCATCAATTTTATATATTACAGTATGAGTAGATGGATTATAGACACCACCTTCACTAGAGATAAACTCTAAGTTAGTATCTAAATTATCTACAAGTACTATATCATTAGCTTCTACATCACCATCATTAGAAACAGTAATTGTATAAGTTAATGTATCACCAGGATTTACAGTAGTTTTATCTACAGTCTTTGTAACAGTAAGAATTCTATGATTATTAACAATTGTAAAGGTATCAGAACTATAAGTAGTTTCATAACCATCTATCTTACTTATTTCTTCTAAGGTGTAATTAATTAAGTTTCCATTTAAGTATTTATTTAAATTATCAATAGTTGTTTTAAAGCCATTAGCAGTATTTAATCTAATAGTTTGATAATGCTCTCCATTTGCTAATAAATTAACAAGAATTTCATCACTTCTTAAACCATCTTTATTATTCATATCGTTCCAGATTTTTTCAGCAGTGACACTAGTCTTTTCTACTTCATGAGTATTAGTAACTACAAAGTCATTACCATTATATTTATAGGATACAGTATAACCGTTTGCTACATTCTCTTCTTTTACTGTATAAGTTATTCTTTCACCATTTTCATATACTGGTAAATTCTCAATAGTTTCTGTCCAGTTATTAGCATCACTTAAAGTTATATCATAATCTAGAGGTTTACCATCTGCTAGTAAATAGATTGTAACAGAACCAGGTCTCATACCATCTTGGTTATTAGCATCTTTCCACTCCTTAGTTATATTAATACTTCTTACTTCTGGAGTATGAGTATTAGTAACTGTTAAAGTTTCTTGATTATAACTTGCAGTATAACCTGTAACTGTCTCTTCTTCTATTGTATAGTTAATTAACTCACCATTAGCATATTCTTGTAAGTCAGATACTGTTAAAGTATAATTTTTATCTTTAGTTAAAGTATAAGTATTTACAATATCACCATTAGCATAAAGTGTTACATTAACTGAATCTGGTCTAATACCATCTTGGTTATCATTATCCTTCCAAACTTTAGTAATAGTCTTTTTTGTTTTTGTAACTTCTCTTGTATTAGTAATAGTTAGATTATCTTGATCATAACTAACAGTATAACCTTCTGGAACTTCTTTTTCTCTAACAGTATATTTAATTTCTTTACCATCTTCATTAAGACTTAAGTTTGTAAATGTATGAGTCCAGTTATTAGATTCACTTAATATAGCATCATCTACTACTTCATTATTATTATCAAGTAATTCTACAGTAATACTATTAGGTCTAAATCCTTCTATATTGTTTTCATCTTTCCATATCTTAGTAACTGTTTTCTTAGTTGTATAAGTATTATGAGTATTAGTAATTGTATAAGTGTCATCACTATAACTTACTTCATAACCATCAGGTACATTTTCTTCTTTTGCAATATATACTATTTCTTTACCATTTTCATATTTAGGTAGATTAGTAAAATCATAAGTCCAGTCATTAGATGCATTTAATTCTACTGTTTTTACTAATTTATCACCATTATATAAACCTATAGTAACTGATTCTGGTCTAATACCATCTTGGTTATTATTATCTTCCCATACTTTATTAACTGTTTTAGAAGTTACTTCTGGTGTATATGAATTTGTTAGAGTTATAGTATCTCCAACCATTTCATTACTAGTTAAAGTATAACCATCAACTGTACTTTCACTTACTGTATAAGTTATTTCTTTACCATTTTCATATTTTGGTAAATTTTCAAATGTATATGACCAACTATCTGCAGTTAACTTTTCAGTTGTTTTCTCTTCTCCATTAGCATATAAAGTAACTAAAATTGATTCTGGTCTTTTGCCATCTTGATTATTAGCATCATCCCAAACTTTATCTACTGTAATACTTCTTACTTCTGGAGTATGAGAATTAGTAATAGTTAGACCATCTTTACTATATGTAGTTGTATAACCATCTACTTTAGTTTCTTCTTTAACTGTATATACTATTTCTTTACCATTTTCATTTTTCTCAAGATCAGTAAAGTTATGACGCCAGTTATTAGATTCACTTAAAGTAGCAGTATAATTAGTCGCTTCTCCATTAGCATAAAGTCTAACTACAACAGAATCTGGTCTTATACCATCTTGATTATTTTTATCATTCCATACCTTAATAGCAGTCTTTGTAACTCTATCAGTTGTATGAGTATTAGAAATAGTAGTAGAACCATCATCGTTTATAGTAATATCTTTACTATAGCCTTCTGGTACATCTACTTCATCTATTGTATAGTTAATCTCTTTACCATTACTATATTTATCTAAGTTAGTAAAAGTATATGACCAATCATTAGATTCATTTAATATGGCTGTATCACCAGTTCTTACTCCATCTTTAGATAAAGCGACAGTGATACTATCTGGTCTTAAACCATCTTGATCGTTATTATCTTTCCATACTTTAGTAACACTACGAGTTGTCTTTTCTACCTCGTGCGTATTAGTAATAGTAAGTCCATCATCACTATAAGTAGTTGTATAACCATCTACTTTAGTTATTTCTTTAACTGTATAGTTAATTTCTTTATTGTCAGTATATTTAGGTAAATTAGTGAATTCATAAGTCCAATTGTTTTCTTCACTTAAATTTACTTTATTACCTGTTTCTTTTCCATTTGCAAGTAACTCTACTTCAATAGAATCTAGTCTAATACCATCTTGATTATTAGAATCATCCCATACTTTAGTAACAGTCTTAGATGTTACTTCATCTGGATCATCTAAAACTACTTTACCATTATTACCAAGAACAGTTGTAACAACTCCTGTTTCTTTATTAAATGTTGTATCATAATAATTAGGATTTGTATTAGTTACATTTTCATCTTTAGGTAAATTTCTATTTTGATATTTAGGTGTACTACTTGCAATTGTTCCATCTTCATTATATGAAATATTTTCATAATAATATGGATTATCTTTTACAGGAGAGAATGTTGCTGTTGTTTTAGAATCTGCAAAGTTATTTGTATAAAATACATCTTTTGTCTTGGAATTTTCTATCGCTTCATCACTAAGACCTACTCTTGTTGTTAATCTAATAGGACTAACATTGTTTTCTTTATCTCTTATAATAAATGGGAATAAATTCTTAGGTATTACAAAAGATACTGTTTCTGTTCCGTCACTATTATGATAAACCCTAACTTGTAAGTCAGATAAATTAACAGTCTTTCCCTCACTATTTGTGACACTATGATTATAAATATATGCAGTATAATTAGTTTCTTCATAAGTATCTGTATAACCATAAGTTTGTCCATTATAAGTTATGATAGGAGTACTCTTAACTTCCATTCCATTTCCTAAAGTATCAGAAAATGTTAAGGCTCTTGTATCACCATCACCAACAGGGCTAGATGTTCCTTTAATTATTTCTGATGCAATGTCTTCGAAAATAGAATTTAACTCTTCACTAGTCATAGCACCAGAATAAGCTTTATCTACATAATTATAATCACCATCATGACTATTTAGATAATTTCTTAAGCTTTCTTCATTTCCTGAATAGCTTAAATTATTAACGTTTTCAGTAGTTGGATTTAAAACTGTCTTTCCAAAATTAGAAGTAACGTCAAGTCCAATTGTATAATACATACAATCTTCACCATATCTTGTTTCTACTTTATTTTTATAACTATTACCAGTTAAGATTGTATTATAACCAATTTGACCAGTTGTGCTTCCCCCACTACCTAAATTAGAATTACCTACATTACTATAATTTGTAGTACCATAAGTAGGTTCACCATCTGATAATAAGATAATTACAGGGACTCTATCTTCAGTATCAGTATTGTTTATTAAGAGATTAGCACCTCTTGCCATACCACTTTGGGTATAAGTACCTCCATAAATATAAGTACTTTCATTTACTCTTCCATTATTACTATCTCTTAAATTGTTTGATGTTGATATAGAAGGTGGCAATATAAATGGAAAACCTTCAGCATATGTCAAATAATCATTTTTATTATTTTGATTAGTTGTACTGTAAGAATCAAGAGAAAGTAATGTATCACTAGAATCACTAAAAGTTACAACCCCGACTCTATTCTCATCATTTGCTCGCATAATAGTACCAATCGCTGTATTAACAGCATTAACCATACTTATATAACGATCACCATCATCCATACTACCAGAAACATCTAGGACAAAAACAACATCAAGTTTTTTATTAGTTGCAACAGTCTTTGTAGTTTCAAAAGCTTGTCCTAAAGCTGATAGTGTAATATCAAACAAATCTTCTTCAACATGATCAACACTTTTATCAGTCATAATCATACCATCATCAGATTCAGAATTATCATATAAATCTTCAATGTTAGATGTATTAGCATCTGCAACAGAGATTGTATCATAGTTAACATCATCTGCTAAAGCATAAACCATATAAGAAAAATTTGCTTGACTAAAGAAAGTCATAATAGCTAAAAAAGCATAACTAATTTTTTGTGCTATTACTCTGCCTCTTTTTCTTTTCATCTCACTTCTTCCTTTCTAAAAGATTGCTTCTTATTCTAATTATTTGATTACTTAAAGTCAACACTTTTTTTATTTTCGAGTAACTTTTATCTTAAAAATTGAAAATTTACTCCAAATTTATTGCAAATTTCTAAAATTGCATTATAATAAGTAGTTCATAGGTGATTTTATGAGAAAGAAAAAAGGGAAAAGAGTTATTCTAGGATTTATTATTGTAATAATCATAGTTTTAAATTTATATGCAGTTTATTTTATGTTAGAGCGGAATAATGATAAAAAAGAAACATTAGATATGCTAGAAGTAATAGATAATAATATTGATATTAAAGAAGATGAAATTAACTCTGATATTAATGATAATAAAAACATAGAAACAATGGATTTAGACTTAAATAATTTAAAGAATATTAACTCCGACACTGTCGCTTATTTAAAAGTAGAATCTACTAATATAAATTACCCTGTTGTTAAGTCTAATAATAATGAGTATTACTTAAATCATTCTTTTAACAAAAATAAAAACCAAGAAGGTTGGATTTTCTTGGATTATAGGAATAATATTAACAATTTAGATAATAATACTATTATTTATGGTCATAACAGATTAACAGGTACAATGTTTGGGACTTTAAAGAACCTTTTAAATAAGTCTTATCAAGAAAGTACTAATCATTATATTTATTTAACTACAGAAAATAACAATTATGTCTTTGAAGTATTTAGTACTTATATAACTAGTAATGAAAGTTATTATTTAAAAACAACTTTTAAAGATGATAATGAATATTTAGAGTTTTTAAATACTTTAAAGACTAGAAGTACTTATAATTTTAATATAGAGTTAAACTCTGATGATAAGATAATTACTCTATCTACTTGTAGTGGTTCTAATGATAGGATGGTAGTTCATGGTAAATTAATTTTTAGCAAATAAAAAACATAGATTTATTTGACATACAGTCAAGTCTATGTTTTTTTACTATTTATCTAAATCAATAAGTTCATATTCACGGTTACCTATACCTAAATCATAGGCTGCTTCTATAGTATGAACACCGTGACGTGATTCAATTCTCTCTATTAATTTATCTCTACCTGGATCATTTGAATTATAAACTAAATCTAAACAAGCTTGGTCAATTGCTACTGGATCAAGTGATGCAAGTATTCCGATATCTTGCATACAAGGAGCTGAAGCATTACCATCACAATCACAGTCAATAGAAATATTTTTCATAACATTAATGTAAACGATATTACCTTTAAAATAATCTACTACACTACTAGCAGCATCTGCCATTGCTTCTAAGAATCTATCTTGTTCTGGTAAATTATTAAATAATTCTTTTTGATTATCTGTCACACCTGCTGTATGAATTAAAGTTTTACCAGCACTTGAAGCACAACCAATAGATAATTGTTTTAATGCTCCACCATATCCTCCCATAGCATGTCCCTTAAAATGAGATAAAACAAGTAGAGAATCATATTTCGCTAAGTCTTTTCCTACATAGTTTTTCTTTAATACTTTACCATTTGGAATATTAAGTTCCATATCAGGTCCTTCAGCATCTAATAAGTCAAAAGGAAAATATTTATCCCATTCATGTTCTTTAATTAACTCACGATGTTTTTCAGTAGAGTTTCTTGCTCCTTCATAAGCAGTATTACACTCTACTACTGTACCGTTTACATAGTTGATAACATCTTTAACAAACTCTGGTCTTAAATAATTCTTATTTCCTTTCTCTCCTGAATGCATTTTAACGGCAACATTTCCTTCCAATTTCTTTCCAACTGCATTATAAACTTTAATAATATTTTCAGGAGTTATATCCTTAATAAAATATACTTTTGATTTTTCCATAATCTTTTCCTCCTGAAATAATCTTATCACTTAGACTTTACTCTAAGTCAAGAGAAAATTACTTAGTTTCCATTTGTACACTTTAAATAATCATTACTTGGACTAGTTAAAGGAAATACTGCAAACTCAAATACTTCATAACTATGAACAGTTTTAACAACATCATAAACTTCTTTAATTAAAGACTCTTTAGTCTTCATAAAAACTAAATATTCTTTATCACTTTCTAGTTCTTCTTTATAATTCCAAGTACTATCACTAACTATTACTTGTAAACTTGCAACTAACTTTTCTTTTAAAAGTTTTTCCTTTGTTAAATTAATTTCTTCATAATTATTAAAAGCTACTTCTATCATTACATATTTCATCTTGTTACTCCTCGATATATATTATATAAGATTTTATAAAATTAGAAAAGATGCTAACTAACTTTCTTATAAACTAAGCAAGCATCTTTTTCCTTTTTAGAATCTATATTAGTATAAGAACTTTCATAATAATCAATAGACTTAAAATAATAATAGTCAAATTTATCTAAAGGAAACACTTCATCTCTTATTTCCTTATTAAATATTCCAATAGAATCCCACTCATCAAGTATTGTATATATGTAACCTATAATAATAATTCCATTATCATTAAGATTATCTTTAAAAGACATTATGTAGTTTCTAAAAGTTTCTAGTGGGAACTTTCTTTGTAAATGACCAGTTTTACATATTGTATCTTGATAAAATAAAGAAGAAGCATATTGAACTATATTAGAAAAATACATTATGTCATATTTTTTATTTAATACTAATTTTTTAATATCTTTGTTTATAAAAGTTATCTTAATGTTTTTAGATATTTCTTTAAGTTTATCAAAGTTATCTTCATATTTTCTAAAATATCTCTAAAATATTCATCAATAGTAAATAATCTTGTAGTATCTCTAATAGTAGAAAAACTATACTTATCATATAAACTAGTCCAAAACTTATAACTATTTCCTTTTAGATAAGGCACTATTTTATCAAAAATCTTTATATCAAAAGGTCTTATGGAGTCATCATCAAAAATAGTATAGTCATCAATACCACGTTGACAAAAATAGTCTAGATATTCTTCTTTAGTTAAATTAGCATCAAGAGCTGCTCTTTTTAGATAAAATAGATATTTAGTTAGAGGATTAATATCAAAAGAAGTAACACTCTTAGCTCCTCTTAAATACATATCAAAAACTTGATTAGATGATCCTAGAACGCTAAGACAATCTTTATTTTTAAAATTAAAATAACTAAACATCCCATTTATATTTTCTGTTGTAAAAGGATAAATCATATCAAAAATATCATCTTTCTTCCTATAAAAAGCTGGATTATCTATTAAATACTCTGCTTTTGTTATATCATCTTCTATTTTAGACATATAATCAACTCCGTGCTAGTTATAATATCATTAATGTATTTAAAAGCAAAGTGTCATAAATATCTATATTTTACCAATTATTTCCATTTTATAGTTAAAGAAAAACTAGTCTTGGAAATGTCCAAATCTAGCTTTCTCTTCATAACATATGTTTAATAAATTCAAATCTTTAATGATGTTTTTAGGACTACATTCTCTATATAATTTATTATCTACTTCTATATCACCTTTATCACTAGTTATATAAATAGATAACGGCTCTACTTTTCCTATAGCATAACTAATAACAACTTCACACCAAGATAAATTATATTTTTTTAGATAAGTTTTAGCAATTTCTCTTGCTTTATAGGCAGCACTTCTATCTACTTTAGTAGGATCTTTTCCTGAAAAAGCACCACCACCTACTCTTGCAAAAGATTGATATGAATCAACAACTATTTTTCTTCCAGTAAGACCAGCATCTCCTACAAATCCTCCTATTTCAAATTTACCTGTTGGATTAATTAAAAATTCTTCTATTTCTATCTCATAATCTTTACATATATTTATACATACCTCTTTTATTAAATTATCTGTATAATCACGATGAGTCTCATCATTTTGATAAGAGATAGTAAAGTATTTAATTTTCTTTAACTTCATATTATCATCATAATAACCTGTTATCTCTGCTTTACCATCACTTTTAAAATAAGAACACTTTAGTCTTTCCTCATCATACCATTTACTAAATCTTTGTAATATTACCATAGCAGTAGGAAGAAATTCTTTAGTATCATTACAAGCATAACCAAACATCATACCTTGATCTCCTGCTCCACCTACTAAATCATTAGTACCCATGGCAATATCAGGACTTTGACATCCTAAATTATTAATTATTTCATAATTAGAGTCATATCCTACATCAGTTAGAACTCTTTTAACAATGTTTTCTACATCAACACTAGCTTTACTAGTAACTTCTCCTGTAATAAAGATTTTACCTTTACCTCCTACTACTTCTATACCACATCTAGACTGTTTATCTTCTTTTAAATAAGCATCAAGTAAAGCATCACTAATTTGATCACACACTTTATCAGGATGACCTCTAAACACTATTTCATTTGTATATAATTTCACAAATTTCACCTCTATTTATTATAAGCTTAAATATAAATTAAGTAACTATTTAGTTTTTACATCTATTATTATGTTTTTTAAATAAATATTATTATAATAATTATTTTTTTCTAATACCTCAAACCATTTATCTATTATATCAGTATTATAACTCCTATAAATAATTTTTAAATAAAACTCTAAGTCTAATAACAAATCATTAAACCTTGCTAATTTATTTATATAATTAGTCTTAAATAATGCTTCTATTGTAGCTTTTATAATATTAAAGCTAGTTTGATAATCTTCTATACAAATATAATTAATAAGTTCTGTAAGATATTTATCTAATAATTCTTTTACATCAAAATTTATAATACAAGTATTATAAAGATTATTATAATAATATAAATAAGAGTTCTTCCTTAAATACTTAAAAAAATCGCTTTTTAACATATCTATGTTTAAATTTACATTTTCTAGAAAAGTATTATCTATAAGATATTTTTTTAATTCTTTACTAGGAATCTTTCTTAATAAACATTGCATACTTATATTATTATTAATATCAGGAATATTTTTCTTTAAATATACATTTCTATATTTTTTCTCATCTATACCTAATAATGTAGCATATATATGTTTACAAGGAAATTCACAAGGACAACTACATTCATAATTTACAAAAAAGTTATCATAGATTTTAACATAATAGTTTTTATTATAACTTCCTTTTACTTTAGCATAGTAAATAGATTTGTTTTTTACTATGCTTTTAACTTTTCTTTCTTTATAATAATAAGTTCCTCTTTCTTTAATAACATCATTAAAATCTTCTACACATTTATCTATTAATTTAATATTAGTTTTCACTATTTATCACATCCTTAATAAATTCTTCTATAGATAGCAAGTTATTTTCTTGATAACCACACTTTTTATTTTCAAGTAGTAATCTCTTAACTTCTTGTAACTCTTTTGACTTAACAAGTTCTAATTTATGAAGTCTATTATTACTAATACTAACACTAGCTTTAGTATTTAGATAACTTTTTCTATCATAAAGAAATAATTTGATATTACTATATTTATTATTTAGTTTATCTGCTATTAACAATCCTTCTTTATCATAATCTCCATTATAATAAAGAGTTGTATTTCTATTAATATTTTCTAATAGTTTATAAAAAGCAAGATTAGGAATACCTGATGTGATGATAATAGAAATATCTAAATCTTTATCTTTTAAATAGTTTAAGATAGATGGATTTTCAAAGATAAATATTTAGTTTCTGTAATAGTTTCCCATAATACTTAAAAACTATCCATATACATCTCATTTTATGGTTATTATTTTATCATATGCTCTAATGTTTGTATAGTTAGATTTTATGGATTTTTAGTTGTTACCAAAAAAGCAATCCTGTTATTATTATAATAAAAATTACTCTAGAAAGTAATTTTTTTGTTATTTTTTTTATTTTATTACTATAATCTAGCTTTGTTTACATACAAAATTCGACTCTTGTATTAGTGGGCGATGGGTATCATCTTTTAAAATAATTAGATAAAAATCGATTCCTTGTAGTGTATGTTAGCTCTGTTTGAGGAGGATTGCAAGTTGTTTTATTATTTTCCAACATTTATTGTTCCCGTCACTTTTGTTTTTAAATTCTTACTAATTATTGAATATTTAAGTTGATTAACTTCTCCTCTTATCAAAATTTTCCCGGGAAATATCATAGTTTCTTTTTCTTTTATATTCTTAATTGTAAAACTCAATATAGCAAATTCATTGTTATAATTCACATCATAATCAATATAATTATATGGTCCATCAAATATTTCATTATCATTTTTTACCAATCCTGAAATAGATGATATATTGCTATAACTTGGAGAAGACGGTGTCCCTCTAAAGTCAGAAATATCTTCCAAATAATACGGTTTAAACATTTTTTCTGTGTATTTCTCGTTTAGTTCTGCAATTATATCATCTGCTGGTTCTGGAAAGGCATCTTCACTAACATAATTAGATTTAGGTATCTTAATACTAACCTCTATTTCTTCATCTGATATATTGCCAATTTCAGTAATTGCCAATTCAATAAAGCCAAATTTTTCTGTTTCTTCTAAAAATTTTAGCCATGAAATTGTAGACATTATTTTTTCATTTAATTCTTCTATTAAATCATATTTTTCTTTAGACTTTTTACTCCCACTTATTTTATATTCGGGGACAATTCCTAAAATCGAATTTGATTTCATTCCATTTAATTGAGAGACTAGATTTCCCAGATCAAAAAACGTATTTGATATCTTTAATTTAAATACTTTGGCAAATGATTCTATCTGTTTTTGTACTGACTCTTCTATTTTTAATGCTGTCGGAAGAAATGCAGAATAAAAACTCTTTTTCTCATCAGTCAAATTGAATTTCGTTTCTTCTTGGTCAACTATATCATCAATTTTAAATTTATTTACTTTGTTAAAAATATTTATTAATTTATTTTTTCGTGTTTCCATGTTTGGAAAAAAATCATATTTAACCACTTTTACAACATCAGTAGTTTTTCCGTCCATTAAACCAGAAATTTTAAACACAGATTCTTTTTTTGGATTTTTTGAATTATATATTTCGTCTAATATATATCTTGAAACATTTGAATTTCTACTTCCTTTTCGTACTTTAATAAAGCCCGATTCTAAATTTTCATATTTTTTCTTTAACAAATATGGTCTATTATTACAATTAAAAATTCTTATTATTCCAAAATTTAAGCCTTGAGAATTAGTAACTATTTTTAGTTCTATACTTATAGTTGGCTCAATGTTTTCTGTTACAAGTTGTTGATATTCAGCACTATCTACTAAATCATTTGAATTAATTCCTTTTATTTCACGAGTACCATTATTTTTAACTTTCACCCCTAAAATTATATATTTATCCCCTTCCGATGAGGAATTTGCTAAACTTATAACATCGGTTAAAAAATCAGATTTAGCATTTTGTGATTGCCAATTATATGGTTTAAGTTTAAAATCTAAAAATTCATTTTCATATTCATTTTCTATATATTTTAACATTAAATCATTATCCATATTTTTCCTTCCATTTTTATCAATATTTAACATGATTACTTTTCAAACTGTATTTCTTCTTGCGCAACATTATAAATATCTACTCTATTTTCTACATTAATTTCATTTACTAACCATCCACGCAAAGAACATTGATTAATAAATTCTGAAATTCTATTAGTTCCATTAATTTCTTTTAGTGTAATGACTATGCCAAATTTTATTCCTTCACCATCTCTTTTTTCTAATCGTTCTTTAGATTTAATACTTAGCCCCCACATAGTATTATCATATTTTTGTTTAGGACGTATATTAGGTTTTAATATTTGAGTAATATGTTTAACGTTATCCCATTTCCTATAATTTTTTCTAGCCTCCTGTTCTTTGATTCCCGTAGTTTCTCCTTCGGATTGAGCATTTTCATTAATTGATTTAATTTTCCCTTTATTATCAATTCTCCCAAAATATACATCCAATTCGGTATTTGTATAATCTACTCCCTGATTTCTTGAACATCTTGGAAAGTAACATAATGTTGCTTTTGCAATAAATGGATATTTATCTTTATAAATAGGAACTGGTATATTATGGGTATAGGTATCATACATATTTGATGTTCCTTCAATATAGAACTTAATTTCGTCATCTTTAGAATGTATAATATCATTAATATTAATTGGAACTTGACCAAAGCCAATGAAATCAGTTTTATCATTATCAATCTTTTGCCAAGATGTTGCAGAATCAATAAGGATAGCTTTTGCCGTTTCTCTAGTCAATCCTAGAATATCAATTAAGTAAGCCATTTTTCTAGCAATCCACGGAGCTGCAAATGATGTACCAATTCCAGGTTTTTCTCCCGTTCCTACGCAAGTAACAAATCCTTTGTTGTCATCCCCACCTAAATAGCATATATCCGGCTTATTAAAGAAAGACAAAACCTTACCTTTTCTAGCATAGCTTGGTATTTCACCTTGAAAATCTAATGAATTTACTACAATACCATTTATTGAATCGGCTGGCGCACCAATTTTCTTACTTTTTGTAGCATTTTTATCATTTGTTCCTGATATTACAAATATAATATTATTCTCACTTTGTAAACGATCTAACAATGCTGCTTCTGGTGAAATAAAATTCTCATTAATTTCTAAAGATGAACCTAATGATAAATTCCATACATGAATATCCGGATTTTCCTTAATAATCTCTTCTATATTTCTCATTATTGTTAAAGAACTATTTTTTCCATGAATTGCCACACCGAAATGTCTGACACGAAAGCGACCACATCCATCATCATATTGTGGATTCATTGACGGTCCATCTACTATTATAGAAGTAACTGCTGTTCCATGCTCATAATCACAAGATTCTCTTGGGAGATCTTTATCAACTAAATCTTTATAATTTACCCAATCTTTAAAGTAAACATTTTCATCAAATAAAGTATCTATAACTCCGACAACTGGTTCTTGATTTGGTTTAGGTATTGTTATTATTTCGGAGGTTAATTGTGGTCCAAAGAAACTATTGTAATCATATTGTGCTAAATCAGCAACAGACATAGAAATAAGATATGGTACTTGCTTTTTAAACTTATTTATTGCAAATGTATTTTTGAATCTAAAATTATTATCATAAATTTTTACATAATCATCATCCGTTAATCCCAATTGTTCCATTAACACATCTAACGGGACTCCTATATCATATAAACTGATTATATCGTTAGTGTCAATATCAACCCCTGTAGTATTATTTAATATATCAAATTTTTCCACGTTACAAGCATCTGTCACAACATTTATAAAAGTAGATATTGTTAATTCATTGTTTTCTATAAATGACTTATACTTGTCTACCTCTTTAAGCTTATTATTATCTATCTCTCCATTAAAGCAAGTATTTAACACTTTAATACACTTATCTAGCTTTTTTATATTTATTTTAATAGTATCACAACTTATAAAATGTGTTATAATATGTTTTTCTTGTCCATCGTTCGAAAATCTAGCTCCTTTAATTGATAAATTAGATGGTTCAGAGCCTTTAGATAATAATGTTTTAATTCTTTTGCTTTTAGGTACTGTTCGATTATAAAACACACTTACTAATGCTCCATTAATTCTACTATCTCCACTCCATTTACTATATAACATTTCAAGGTTATTCTTTAAAAATTCTAAATGTTTAGATGTTGTTGATTGTCCTTTAGAAAAGGTTGAACGACCTGGAGTGCTAAAACTTTTCCTTTCATTTAATGTACCCTTTAATTGTATCAAATTATTCATTATTTAGCCCCCTAGAAACTTGACTTTTTGAAATTCCAGTTAAATGTTCTATTTCTCTAACGGTAAATTTCTGCTCTTGCAGTATTTTAATATTACCATTAATTTTTTTCGATGTAATCGCTTCATATAATCTAATTAAATAATCATATTGATTGGATGGGTTGCTGAATGCTAATGAAGTTTTAATTATGTTTTTCAAATCTCCAGGGTAAATCAATGGGTTCATTAAACCAACTATTTTTCTAAATAATTTTATATCTTTGGCAGCCCATGTTATTTTTTCCAAATATTCATTTAAAATGGATTCTGCCACATCAATTAAATCCTCTTTTTTATATCTGTTAAAATTAATTACCGCATCAAACCTTCTAATTAATGCCTTATCAAATGATTCAAATAGATTAGTAGTAGCAATTAAAACAATATTTTCATTTAACTTATCAAGTTCTTTTAGCAAAGTGGAAGTAGCTCTCCCCATCTCTCGCAAATCATTATTATTCATTCTATCCATGGCTAATGCATCTATTTCATCAAATAAAATTATTATTTTTTCTGGGTGTGGTAATTTATTAATTTCATTAAATGCTTTAGAAATATTTTTAGAAGTTTGACCTAATTTGCTATCAATAATTGCATCAAAGTTAGATATATATAATTCTCTATTTAATATTCTTGCAATCTGTTTTACACTTTCTGTTTTTCCAGTCCCCGGTAGCCCCTCAAATAGAAACTTATTAATACCAACATTATGTCCAATTGCATTAATTATACCCAAAATATCATTTTTAATTACTTCTGGCAATGGTAAAGAAGAATTTGTAATTTCTACTTTTTCAAAAAAAGTAGATAAATAATCATAAGACTGCGGAACAAATGTATTAGTATCTGATAACAAGGCCATAATATATTCTGCAAGTTGTATATCTCCTTCTTTGTCAAAATCATGTGCAATTTTGTATGCTTCATTTCTAAAAGCATAATCATTCTTTTCTGAATAGTATTTGATTAAGTTAATAACATCAATTTTTTTCATATTTATCACCTACTATTATTTTAGTGTTTTTCTGGGACAAAGTAAAGTGTTTTAGAAAACTTTTTTAACTTTTTTATATTGACTTTGCTCCGCTCTTGATGTTAAAATAGTATTGTCTTAAGACAAAAAAAGAAAATAGCCAAGTGATATGGTTATTCTCCGCAACATAATTATATCACATTCTTTTTCTAAAAAGCAATTTTTAGTTTTGGCAGATAAAGGAGGATATATATTTATGGGTAAAAATTACCATATTACTCATAATCCGAACGGCGGATGGAATGTATTAGGGGCCGGAAATTCTAAACCTAGCTATATACTTTCTACAAAAGAACAAGCTATTAAAGTAGGAAAGAGAATTGCACAAAATCAACAAAGCGAACTTATTATTCACGGATTAAACGGAAAAATTCAAGGCAGTAATTCCTATGGTAACGATCCCTATCCACCACGAGGATAGAAAAAATTAAAGTAAAGTAGTGAGTTTGAATCTCACTACTTTTTTAATTATTTAATAAATTTTGCAATATCTTCACAGCGTGTAAAAGCTTGCCTCCTTTATCTGCAAAAAAAGCTATTTTCTTATTGTAACGGCAATAAAATCATATTTAATAAAGTTATATATCACAGTCCAATTGAGTACTTCAAATAAACTTTCCTTTTTGTCAAGGAAACACGATTGTGTAATGTATATTTAATCTAGTTGGAGAAAATCTCAAATTTTTGTTATGTTAATTTATTCTAATTTTATTTTTTAAATATTGTTGTATTTTTTTGTCTATACAATATACATAGCACCCTTTCATTCCCCTTGTCATTAAAGTTCTATATGTATTTTTTATTATTTTATCTGCTATTTCATTTGCTACTTCTTGACCCTGTTCTTTGGCAATTTTATTGATGCCTTTTAATGATTGGTCTGTTTTCGCTCTTTTTGTATAATCTGTAATAATTTTTCCATTTTCATATCTAATATCCTCACCTATTATTACTCCTACATAGTCAAATTCTAACCCTTGACATGTGTGGATACATCCCACTTCATTTACAGACATAGGATCAATTGCCCATGTTTGTGAATTTCCTAAATTCCAACTCATTTCAAAATTGTATTCTGGAATAACTATATCATGAACATTAGAGTCATTTTTACCACTACTAATCCAATCCCAACAATATCCAGCAACTAATCTTGACTTATTATTGATTTTGTTTTTTCCTTCTATTAATTTTCTTAACTCATTAGGATTATCTACTACTCTAAAATCATAGTCAAAGTCCATACCATCGAAGTTTGCAGTTTTTCTTATATCTAAAACATTGTCTAACCAAGCAAGATATCCATCGGATCCATTACATCTAAATTGACTTTCTAACTCCACAATTTTTATTCCTGCATTTAATTCTTTAGCATATTTCTTTATTTCATCTACTGAGCCAATATCTTTTAGTGTAACTTTTTGATCTTCATCAATAAAGAATATTGAAAAATTGGAAGCATTGATAATCTCTTTAATTTGATTTTCTCCTAAGTTTTGGAACATTCCAGATTTTGCATTTAATCTATGTGCTTCATCTACAATCAAACAATCAACTTCATTGCTCTCGGCTTCTGTGAACTGTCCTGATCCTTGAAATAAATTATTAATATATGTCATTTTAAATGATCCTTTTAATTTATCCCTAAAGACTGCCCTTGGTGCTACATTCTTAGTTACATAGAAACAAGTCATATTTCTGTTAGTAAGTTCAACCAATAAATTAATTGCTAAAACTGATTTTCCGGTACCTGGTCCTCCTTGTACGACCAATACATTTTTATCATTTGCTGATAAAGTATCTATGGCCATTCTAATAGCATCTTCATAGATTACCTTTTGTTCATCAATCATGTTGAACTCTTTATTGCCTTGTAACATTTTAGTAAGTGAGTCTTGTAGTCTTTTGGATGGTCTTATTTTTCCATTTTCAATTTTATATAAAGTTTCTCTATCATCACCCTCAAGAATATATCTTTTTATAAAGCTTCTCAACTTCATGAAGTCATTTGCTCCAAACATTGGAGCTTCTTTTATGTATTCTTGATATTGACTACTGCAAATTGGATCATCTTCACTTAATACATAGTTATGTAGGAAAGCACAAGGATATAAGCCTATATCTTCTAACTGTACTGTTTCATTAAAGTCTTTAATTAAATTAGCATAGCTCATAGCTTGATATGACGGATGTGTAACTTCTCTTATTGCATGCCCAGTAAAAGTAGAAACAATTCCGTCTTTTCCTTCTACTGCATCACATTTTTCCCATTGCTTTAATTCTATAATAATAACAGAATCTTTTTTATTTCTATCTCTACCAGATAGAATAAAGTCTATTCTTTTAGATGTCGTCGGAATATTAAATTCAATAGCTACTCCTGCATTGTCTGGTATTTCACTATCATCTAATATGCCTCGCATATATTGCATAGAATTTTTCCATGAGTTTAATTGAGAATCACTTGTTCTTCCAAAATATTTTTGATATTTTTCATAAATTTTATTTACAATAAGATTTAAGTTGACATCATTAATAAATCCTGATTTTATTCCCTCATACACTAACATTTTACATACTCCTTACTATATTAAAAACTTATTTTAACTTTGTATATTTTGTACTTACTCCTTTAGCTTTTTCTACTGGATATTTTTTTTCTGTAATTTTCATTTTATCCAAAACAATTTTCTCAGGATTTACTCCTAATTTATCAGCCAGCAATAATGCATAGTTAATCACATCTGCCAATTCGGATTTTACTTCTTCAATATCATAATTAGAATTCCATTGAAAACATTCCAATAATTCTCCTGCTTCTATTGATATTGATTTTGCCAAATTTTCAGGACTATGAAATTGATCCCAGTCACGTTCTTCATTAAACTCTTTAATTTTTTTTGTTAACTCTTGCATAGTATCCTCCTAAAACAATTCTTTCACAATTAAATCTTCTGAATGTAAATTATTATTTTTACCCAGTAGTAGATTCTCATAAAACTTAATTAAATAAGTTTTATCTTCTTTTATATTTAAATAGTTATTAAAATAATTACTTCTAACTAATGCATTTCTAAAATATACTGATTTATCCTTAAATAATGAATTATCTACATTGTATCCTAAACTAGCTAAATATTTTTCTATAAATATTGCTGTTGTTCTTGTGTTACCTTCTTTAAAGGGATGTACTTGCCATATACTAGATGTAAAATCAGTAATATTTTTAATCACTTCTACAATGGACATATCTTTATAATTCTTTTCTTTTTCTAAACTAATATCATATTCTAATGATTCATTTAATGTTTTGCAGTTTCCATAAGCAACTGAATCATTATTTAATATTTTTTCATGTTTAGAAAAATCTATTTTTCTAAACTCTCCTGCAAATTCATAAACATCTTGAAATAAATATTTATGAATATACTTTAGATAATCTACTGATAATTCGAAATTATCTTGATTTAGTAACTCTACAATTCTCATAGATACAAAGTCACATTCTAATTCATTATGATTAATATCTTTTTGTTTTTCTTTTGTGATGTAATATTCTCTTAAACTTTGTTCTACTTCTTTGATTGTTAATTCACCTAAAATATTTTTTTCACTAACCTGTTCAAGATATTTAGATGGTTTTAAATTATCTACCTGTTGTAATCCTATCGCCATATCCCATTGTAACTGTTTTATATAACCTTTAGGTTTTTGTTCTTCTTGATATGGATTCATACTAGAATCTAAATCTTTTTCACTCATATAACTTCACCTAACATTTCTATATCATTGTACCATATTATCCGTATTTTCTATAATTATTATTTTTATTATGTTATTTTTCAGTTGAATATTTTCATTTATAAAAGATGGTAATTCAATATTATCTTGCTTACTATCATTTATTTTTTCATAATTTACTAAATCCTTATAAAAGTTATTATTACAGTTATAGCAGTGATATATCGGCTGTTCTAATCCTATAAAAACTTCACAACCTCCTAAGTATATTTCTTTCTTTTCAGCTTTTTCAAATGCTTCTTTAGTTGGCATACCATATATTATTTGAACTAATTTTTCGTTACAAATTGGACATTTCATTTCCTATCACCTTTATATAAGTTCTATATTCTTTTCATTTATATATAATAATAAAGCTTTTTCCCAAGAATTATAGTATAAAGCTGGTATTTTCCCTTCACTTTTATACCTGGAATTTTGAGATACAACAAGTTCAAGAAGGTTATTAAAATCTTCATAAATTCTTTTATCTATGCATAATCCATTACCAAACCCCATATATACAAACTTATATTTACCATTATAGTCTTTTTAGCAGCATTTTCCCACGCTTCTTTCCATTTAGAGAAATGAGAACACATCATATCATATGAAACAGAATCCGGCTCTTTTTGTCCATACATCCAGCCACTTATTCTGTAAGCTACAAACTTATCATTATCTTTCATAATAAAATATGAGCCATCCTCATCCCCCATTCTTCCAGGATTCGTGGCTAACATTAAATTATTTTCATCAAGTTTTAAAAATTCATCAATAGTTATTTTATTATAGTTTATTTTGTTCATTAGATACTTTTTGCTTTTAATATTTTTTCATTACTTTTTATTTTATTTGCACTATCAAATTCTTCTTTAGTATAAGCACATAATATTAGATGAATATTATAACTTGGAAAGCTTTCAACAAATTTGTTATAAGCCATAATACATTGTTTTGTTGATACTGCAGCAGGATTTTCTAAATGTCCTCCGTGAATTCCTGCGCTAATTAAAGGAAAAGCAATACTATGAAGATTATTATCTTTTACTAATAATAATGAATTATAATAGGCATTAAACAATTCATTAAAAGCATTAGGAGTATACCTAAAATTAGGACCAACAGCATGGATTATATATTTGGCATTCTTAATATCAAACGCAGGAGTAAGTACAGCATCACCATCTTTTAATGGTGTTTTAATTTTTCTACATACTTCATTCAAATTAGAATATCCTGCCTTTTTATAGATAGCACCACATATTCCTCCACCTGATATTAAATTTCTATTTGCAGCGTTCACTATAACATCAACATTTTACTCAACAAATGAGCAGTTTTTTATCTCAAATATACTATTCACTATTTGCCTCCAATTCACTTATTCTTTGTTTTAACCTTATATATGCAATTTTCTCTTGTTGTAATGTTTTAGACATTTGTATATATTCTATTGTATATATAAATTCTTTAAATAAAAAGTTACCATATTCGGTTTCTTTACAAGCAGGTCTATATTTAGCATTCTTAAAGACTTTATATAATTCTTCATAATATAAAATTTTATAGTGTTCTCCACCATTTTTATTTTTCTCTTCTTCAGTTATTGAACTGTAGTGTGGCTCTAAAATATAGAAATATTTATCTTTTTTCTCATACTTATTTTTTATATATTTTTCATACATTACTAATTGATTACCATTAATGCCTGAATCTATTTTGTTTTCAATAACAATTACATTATTATCTCCTTCAAGTAATAAATCAATATTTTCTTTTTCTCTAATGATTTTAAAATTATCATCTACTTTTAGTTTCAAAAATTCTTTCACAAATTTATTAAGTAACTTTTTATCTCTGTTAAAAAAATATGCTATTTGATTAGATGTAGAATTTTCTAGTTTAGTTCTATCACTTATTAATGAAAAACATAGTTCTTCTTCATAGTTATCCCAAATTTCAATATCGTTATTTTCAATTAAATATTTATTTATAATCTCATCTAAAAACTTAACATCTTTTTCTCTTGAATATGCTCTACTATGTTGAGGATTACAGGTTAATTTAACAATAATAATGTCTTTACTTTCATTTACTATTTTAGGTCTTTTCTCATTTACTAAAAATAAAATCCTTTTTTTAGGTTTATAAAAACTAGATGCTTTAAAAGTACATAAATGACTACGACTATCATTATTATTTGTGTTAAAAATTTTTCTTATAGAAAACTTTCTGTATTTTAACTCACTTTTTTCTTCTTTATTATTTTTTTTATAACCAACATAATCTCTTGATACTCTTGATATTGCAGTTAGTTCATAATATCTCTTGTTTTTGTAAACTATTCCCATTATATGAAGCACATATTCTGTATATTTAGCAGCTTGTTCAGATCTTTCCCCATATGGATTTACATAAATATATCTGTTATTATTGTCCATTTTTATAAAATTAATAATTTCATGCCCAAGATTATGGTCTAAAAAAGAACCTGTAAATATTTTATTTAAAATGTATTTATAACTAATTTTGTTATCCATTAAGTTATTCTTACTTTCCACTACCATCACCAGTTTTCAAATAATATTTCTTTTTCATATTTATAGCTAAAATAATTTTTTTATAATTAAATCTTCAGGATTTAAATTACTATTTTTATCTTTAATCTTTTATCTATATTTAGAAGGTTTTAACTCATCTATTTCTTGTAATCTAATAGCCATATCCAACTCTAATTGTTTAGTATAACTTTTAGAATTATTTATCTCATTATATTGATTTATACTAGAATCTAAATCACTTTCACTAATACTAACACACTCTCATATAAATTATTTCTCAAAATCTGCCTTAACATTCGCTATCATAACAATTAGTTTATCCTTTTTCAAATTAGAAAGATCAAAAACATCTTTAGATGCTGCTACTGGTATTATACCTAAAGCTGTTTTAACTTTTATTATTGTAAAAGAAACTTCTTCTTCTCCTATTACAGCATTAACAGAAGAAAAAGATACTACTCTACCAACAATAACTGAACTAATATGTCCTACAAAAACATCTCCACAGCCAACAAATTCTTCGCTATAACCTGTTACATCTAAATCTAAATCTTTAACTTTTATAGGTTTAAGAATACCTAACGCTTTATTCACTTCTTTCATAGTATTAAATATAGATAGTACAAAAGGAAATACTGATAAATAAACATCTTTTTTAGTATTAACAATATCTTTATCTTCTACTTTATATCTATTAACTGTTTCTATTTGAAAATGTACATCATTATCTATTGTATGAACATCATAATATTCGTTAGAATCACTAGATTCTTCTAATTTTGAATCAAACTCTAAAGTAATTTTATTTTCATTAAATAATGTTAAATCTACATCTAATATTTCAAAGCACTCATCCTCGTGAGATAATTTAGTTGTTATTACTTCTTTACCAATTATTTCCATATCATCTTTATTAAATATATCTTTTGTAATAATTATTATTTCTTTAGTCCCATTTATAAAGACATCGCTCGGATTATCCAAGTCTTTTTTCACTATACCTAAAAAAACACTATTTTCTTTTTCTTCATTTTTCATAATTGAATCAAAATGTACTGGCATACTTACACCTCCATATCTATATAAAACTAATATAGCATAAACATAACTTTAAATACAAGTAACTATTCACACTTTAGAATGAAATGGTTAGTAATTACCAAATATTACCAATTCTAACAAACAAAAAAATCGACTCCTAAGAATCGACTATATCTTTAAGTCTATTCGACTTTTTTCCATTCTGGGGCGGTATAAGGGAATCGAACCCTTGCATACTGGTGCCACAAACCAGCGTGTTAACCACTTCACCAATACCGCCATTTCAAATACATTCTTATTTAATCATAAATCTTGCAATTATGCAAGCATTTTTAAAAAATCATGTATAAAAAATAAAATCATGTAAATAATAAAAATAATTAGCACTCACTATTGACAACTGCTAAAAATAGTGCTATAACATAATTGTAAGGAAAGGAAAGTGATAATATATGTTACCAACAAGATTTTATTTTGATAACGCATTTGATCAATTATTTGGAAATGAAGGAAGTAAGATGATGAACTGTGATATCTATGAAAAAGATAATACATATCATGTAGAGATGGATTTACCTGGCTTTAAGAAAGAAGAAATTAAAGTAGAATGTAACAAAGGAAACTTAGTTATAACTGCTGAGAAATCTGAAAATACTGAAGATAAAGATGAAGATAAAAAATATCTACGTCGTGAAAGAGTTTATGGTAAATACTCTAGAAGCTTCTATCTAGGAGATATTAAAGAAGATGCTATTGAAGCTAAATTCGATAATGGTACATTAAGTATTTCTATTCCAAAAATTGATGAAAATGAAAATAAAAGACTTATTGATATAAAATAATTAAAAGGCCAAGTTACTGGTCTTTTTTTATATCCCAAAAATAGATAAATAAAGTATTTAAAATAATTCCTAATATTACTAAATCTATAATAATAAAATTAGTCTTAAAGTAATCATAATTTAGTGTATACATTAAACTATGGGCCCTATAATCTGTATATAATTTAACTACTATTATTCCTAAATAAAATGTTAATGCAAAAGAAATTAAATTATAACTAACTAATTCTTTATAGATATCTTTTCTACTAAGTACTGTAAATATATTAATTAAAACAAACAAACTACACATAACAAGAAAAGATATTCCAAAGGCTCCACAGTCAAATACTACATTTAATAGCAAACAGACAAATATAACAAATAAAACTATAGAAATTAATCTTAGATAATAAGCTATTTTTTTAAGCATGAGCAAGTCCTCTATCTAATCCATCCGCTATCTCATTCTTAAACTCTTCCTTAAATCTAGGAAGCTCTTTTTTAATAACATCAGGATATACATTTTTAGTATTTTCAATCGCTTTTTCTATATCAAAGATATTTACCTCTTTCCTATTATTATAAATAGCATAAGAAAAAGCTTGTTGTAAAATAGTTAGAGTTACATCAGGATATCTTGACCCTATTTCATATATTCTTCTATATTCACTAGTAAGATCTGTTAAAAAAGCCATAATCTTTTGTTTAACATAAGGATCATACATCAACTTAGCACCTGTTTTCTTCTCTATTTTAGGAAGTGTACCCATACAAATAGCAACAGTCTGCTCTCTTGTAGGTTCTAACACTTCTACCTTTTGAAAACGTCTAACAAAAGCTTTATCCCTTAAAATATATCTTTCATACTCTTCAGTAGTAGTCGCTCCAATAACTTTAATATCTCCTCTATCAAGTCCTGGCTTAAACATATTAGCAAAGTCAAGAGACTCACCCTTACTTCCCATTAATGTATGAATCTCATCAATAAATAATATTAAGTTAGTATATTCTTTTAACTCATCTAAAAGTATTTGTATTTTACTCTCACCTGTATCAGGATCTGTTCCAAGTAAAGCAGAAGTATTAACTTTAATAATCTGATACCCTTTTAAAGCATCAGGAACATTACCTAACTGAATCCGATAAGCAAGACCTTCAACAATAGCAGTTTTACCAACACCAGGTTTACCTGTTAAAATAGCAGACTTCTCAGGAGTAAGTAATATTAAAACTAATTGTTTAATCTCTTCTTCCCTTCCAATAGCGGGATTAGTAATATATTCTTTTTCTGTAAAATTTTCACCATAACTTTTTAATATACTAACTTTGCTTTTTCTAATTATTTTATCATCCATAACTACCATTCCTTACATTTTAAGTATATCATAAAATATTTTTTAGGAAAACAACTATTTATAACTAATATCATAGTTACTTGGTCCCATAATACATTTACCATCTAAATCAAATCTAGAACCATGACAAGGACAATCCCAAGTCTTCTCTACTTCATTAAATACCAAACCACATCCTAAATGAGGACACTTATTATAGACAATATGTTCCTTACCTCTATCATCTTTATAAATTGCAATAGCCCTACCATCTATTCTTGTAAATTTAGGATTTCCATTATAAAAAGATTTATTTTTATTAACCTTACTATCTATAAAACTATAAAAATTACTAAAGATATTTATTGGATAATTAATTAACTTCTGTTTATTAAAACATCTTCTAGGATCAAATAACTCTTTATAAATATTATATTTATTATCAATTAAGTCTTTTATTATCGTACTTGCAAGAATACCATTAGAGTTACCCCAAGTATTATAACCAGTAGATAGTATTAAATTATCATCAATAAAACCTATTAAAGGAAGATGATCTAAAGTCATTAAATCATAATTACTCCATACGTAATCATAATTAGTAATATTAGTATTATTCTCTAAATCACTAACCATCTTTTTACTATTAGATGCAAAAGCAAGATTAGCAGATGATGAGACTGTTAATAAATAATCATTATAATACCTCATAGATTTTAAAGGTTTCTCTATATTAATAGCATTAAAATCATAACTATTATTAACACTTGAACACACTAAGAAAGACTTTTCTAAATAACACTTTAAAGGCATTAAATAAGGTAATAAAAAGTAAGGATAATGAAGAGCTAGGACGATTTTTTTAGTCTTTATAATATTACTTTCAGTATAACATTTAAAAGAATCTCCATCTTTTTCTATTTTAATTATCTTAGTATTTTCATAAACTCTATGATTAAGACTAATAGATTTTTTAACTATTTCTTTTATAAATTTTAAAGGATGAAAAATATATGTATCATTAACATAAAAACCTGATTCTACTTTCATTCCATTAGGCAATTTCTTAATAGAAGTAGTCTTCTCTCCAAAAGACGAAAGTAATTCCTTTTCTTTTTCTATTTTCTTAATATTAGAAGAATCTAATGTATATAAATAAGACTTACTTTTCTTCAAATCACAATCAATATTCTCTTTTTCTATCAATTTACTAGCTATCTTTAAAGCTTCCTTCTCTCCTCTATAATAAAGATAAGCTTTATCTCTTCCAAAGATATTATTAAGCTTAGTATAAATATCTTCCTGTAAAAAAGTTATTTTAGCACTACTTCTACTAGATGCTCCACTACCTATTCTATTCTTTTCAACTAAAGCTATTTTTCTATTATCATCTTTAAACTGATAAAAGGTACTACATCCTGTAATACCTCCACCAATTATTAAAATATCAACATCTATATTTTCCTTTAATACATCATACTTATCACTATCATTAACAGTATCTTGCCAAATAGAAATATTTTTCATATATAATCACATTCTCCTATCTATTTCTATTATGGCTAAAAATTAATCATATATACTATCTCTATCGTAACTAACTACCTCTCCAGTATTAGCATTTATTTTATAGTCATATTCATAGTCACCATGAGTAAAATCAATTTCATAAACAAGAACACCATCATCATACTCTTGCTCTGTTCTTAAAAACTGCACAGCATCTTCAGTTAAGTTAGCATGAGTAAGTGCAATATTTTTCGCTTCATCAAGAGGTATACTTGCAGTAGTTGCATTATTTCCATTATTACTAGAACCATTAGTATTAGAATTATTGTTGCTATTATTGTTATTACTACTATTATCATTAGTTATACTATCAGTAGTATTAAAATCAGTATAAATAATCTTTCCATCCTTAGCATCTATTTTATATTCATAATCTCTATTTTGATAATAAACTTCTACTTCATAGACACTCTTATCCATTTCAAAATCAATACTTTCAAAGTATAAATCACTACTACTTACACTCATATTATCTGCAACTATATCTTTTACTTCGTTTTCACTAATAAATGCAGTTTTAAAATAAATTAAAATAAGTAAAGCGACTACAATAATAATACCTACTACAATAATAATTATTTTCCCATTTTTTTTCATAATCTATCCTCCTATACTAGAATTTTATCATTACAGCTTATTTAAGTAAAGATATAGGAAAAAAATTTTTTCGACAATTTTATCTAAATCATATATATAAAAGAAGAACCTATAATTGTTCTTCTAATTTTCCAACATATTATATATTAGCTGTCACTATAAAAGTCATCATAAATGTCACCACAAATAATCCTACTCAGTATCAAGTTCTATTTTATTAATTATATAATTATTATCTATTTCATTTATAGTTAAATTATCTATAAATAATGTTGCCTTAAAATCTTTTATTGAATTTTCTATCGCTTCTTTAATATAACTTGAACAATCTACATTCAATTCTTTTACTGGTGTTTTCAATGATAAATTATTATTAGACTTTTCACCTCTAACTGCACTAATTATTTCACACATTAAATCTCCATTAGTTACTTCTTTATCAAATGAATAATCAAATTGTTTTATTTCCGTTAAATGAATTGATTTATTATCATGATAAATTTCTTGATATATTTCTTCAGTTATATAAGGAAAAAACACACTAAAGTCTTGTAATAACTTATATAAAATCATATAAACTGTTTTTTGTCCTGAATATCTTGCCTTTTCTCCAAACTCTTCCGGTCTATATAATCTATGCTTGACTATCTCTATATAATTATCACAGAAATTCCAAAAGAATTTTTCTAATATATTTAATCCTAAACCGATTTCATAATTATCTAAATATTTAATATATTCTTTTTCCATTTTCATGAAATTACCTAATATCCATTTATCAACATATTCAAAATCATTAAACTCTTTATCTTCATAGTCCTGTAAATGCATTTCTATGAACTTAGAAACATTCCAAATTTTATTAACTAACTTCTTACCTCGTAATAAAGTTTCTTCGTTAAATGTTATATCAGTTCCAAGTCTTCCAGAAGCAGCCCAATATCTAATTACATCTGCCGAATATTTATTAATCAAATCTAATGGTTCTACTTTAGAGTTTCCTTTACTTTTACTAATTTTCTCTCCTTTATTAGCCATTGCAAAACCTGAAATCATAATATTATCCCATGGTCTTATACCAAAATGATAAAAACACTTAACAATAGTATAAAAATCCCATGTTCTAATTATATCTGAAGCGTTAGCCCTTAAACTCATTGGTTTTAAAATATCTTCATAATTATCTTTTTCGCCATATTTCATATTTATTAGAGGTGTTACTGATGAGGTTGCCCATGTATCCATTACATCAGATTCTGGAACAAATTCCTTACATCCACATTTAGGACACTCTTGTTCTAATGGTTTATCAGTAAGAGGATTAACTGGTAATTGTTCCTTTTTAGCAAATATTGGCTCACCACAATCTTTACAATACCATACTGGAAATGGAACTCCAAAATATCTTTGACGAGATATACACCAATCCCATGCAATATTATTTACCCATTCTTCATATCTATTATGCATATGTGATGGATACCAATTGATTTCCTTACCAATTCTTAAAAAATCTTCTTTATGATTCATAATATCAATAAACCATTGATTCATTACAGTATATTCTACTTCTCTACCACATCGCTCATGAGTTTGCACTTCATGTTCTAACTCTTCTATTTTTACTATATAACCTGCATCTTGTAAATCTTCAACAATCTTTTTTCTTGCTTCCTTTATTTTCATTCCTCCATAATTAGGAATAGAATCTATTATTCTTCCATCATCAGTAAAAATATATTTTAAAGGTAAATTGTATTTTTTCCACCATTCAATGTCTGTCTGATCTCCAAAAGTGCAACACATAACAATACCTGTTCCTTTATCTATTGCAACTTTTTCATCAGAGATTATTGGTACTTCTACATCTATTACAGGGATATGTGCAGTTTTACCAATTAAATGTTTATGTTTTAGATCATTTGGATTTACAAAAACACTTACAATTGCTGGTAATAATTCAGGACGAGTTGTTGCAATAGTAAACTTTTCTCCATCCTCTACTGTTTCAAAATTTACATAATTAAATGTTGTTTTTATAGTTTTTGTTTCAAGTTCTGCTTGTGCTATTGAAGTTAAACATTCATTACACCATAAAGCAGGGCTTTCTTTATGATAACAATGTCCTTTTACTATTAAGTCAAGAAATGAAGCTTGACTAATTTTAATAGTAGAAGGACTTACTGTTTTATAGTGCATACTCCAATCAGTACTAACACCAAGACGAGAAAATAAATTTTGAAATTCACTTTCATATTTATCAGTAGTTTCATAGCATAAAGCTGAAAACTTTTCTCTACCTATTTCATGTGCTTTCTTACCTTGTTCTTTTTCAACTAGTCTTTCACTTGGAAGACCATTATCATCAAAACCAAATGGATAAAATACATTATATCCCCTTATTCTCTTATATCTTGCAATCATTTCTGCTTGTGAATAAGAAAATATATGACCAATATGAATTTTACCATTAACTGTTGGAGGTGGTGTATCTATAGAATATATTTTCCTTTTATCAGAAACAAACTCATAAATTTTATTTTCTTTCCAATAATTTAACCATTTTTGTTCTTTTTCTAAAGCATTATATTTTTTATCTAACATTTTTATCATCCTTTCTTTTTTATTATTTTATTGTTAAAGGAATAATGACTCGTACATAATCACTTTTAAATATATATTTCATTTATTATCATCTCCCTAAATTAAAAAACGAGCAACTATCCAAAGGACGAATTGCTCGTGGTACCACCTTAATTTATAGTATTTCTACTACCTTAATCCTTTAATGCAGGTATACACTATATCTTACTATTATTTCAGATACAAAACTCCCAAGCTACCTTCAATTACTCTTCGTTAAGAAAGGCTTTCAGCCAGTGACCTTTCATTTCTACTAACTACTAACTAATCTACTCCTCTTGTTCTTTGTATTTATATTTATAATTGTTCTTCTAATAACTTAAGCTTAGCTTCCTCCTCCATTAATTTTTCTCTATCAAGGTCAACTATATTCTTAGGTGCTTTATTAACATAGTTTTCATTACTAAGTAACTTCTTACGTCTTTCGATAGAGTCTTTTAACTTCTTAATATTCTCTTCTAACTCTTCTTTATTAACTTCATTTTTAAAGAAATAAGTAATATCAATTAAACTAGATTTATAGTTAATAGATTGATAATTTTCTAAAGTTTCTTTAACTATTAATTCATCAGTAATCTTTAACTGTGATTTATAAATATACGCTAAATCACTCTTAGTACTAAACATAACTAAATCATCTTTTTTAATATTATTAGTAGCTTTTAAATTTCTTATCTCTCTTAAATCAACTATAACTTTAGATATTTCTTCCATTTCCTCATTAAATACAGTTTCACTATCATACTTAGGATAAGTACTAATTACAATAGACTCACTATCTTTAAATGGTAACATAGAATAAATTTCTTCTGTTACATAAGGCATAAATGGATGAAGTAATTTAAGGATTGTTGTTAAAACATCAAGTAAAACACTCTTAGTCGTATCGTTCATATTCGCTTTACTTAACTCAATATAGTTATCACAAAAGTCTTCCCAAATAAACTTATATAACATATTACCAACATTATGGAAGTCATAACTATCCATATTTTTAGTAACATCTTTAATTAAATTATTTTTTAAAGTTAAAATCCATTTATCAGCTTTACTTAAATTTTGATAATCATATCCTGATGTCTTCATACCTTCAAGATTCATTAAAACATAACGAGATGCATTCCATAATTTATTAATAAAGTTCCAAGTAGATTTAACTTTTTCTTCATCATATCTTAAATCTGTTCCAGGAGCCGTATTGGTAGTTAAGAAAAACCTCAAACTATCTGCACCATACTCATCTATAACATCCATAGGATCTACTCCATTACCTAAAGACTTACTCATCTTACGTCCTTCTTTATCACGAATTAGTCCATGGATAAGACAGTCTTTAAATGGTCTTTTACCAGTAAACTCTAAACCTTGGAAAGTCATACGATTAACCCAGAATGGAATAATATCATAACCAGTTACTAAGACATTATTAGGATAATATCTCTTAAATAAATCAGTCTCTTCAGGCCATCCTAATGTTGAAAAAGGCCATAATGCAGATGAAAACCAAGTATCTAGTACATCTTCATCTTGAACCCATCCATCACCATCAGGTGCATCCATTCCAACATAAACTTCATCGTCTTTATACCAAGCAGGGATTCTATGACCCCACCATAATTGTCTAGAAATACACCAGTCATAGGTAATTTCCATCCAGTGATTCATTGTTTTCTCATAACGTTCTGGAACAAAGTTTACTTTTGTATCTTTATTCTTTTGATTATCAAGCACTCTATCTGCAAGAGGTCTCATCTTAACAAACCATTGTTTAGATAGAGTTGGTTCAACTACAGCATCACTTCTCTCACTATGTCCTACATTATGGGTCATTTCTTCAATACTAATTAATAAATCTTGTTTCTTTAAATCTTCTACTAATTCTTCACGACACTCTTCACGACTCATTCCCTCATAACCAGGGGCATTCTCATTCATAGTAGCATCTAAATTCATAACAACAACACGAGGTAGGTTATGTCTCATCCCTACTTCATAGTCGTTGGGGTCGTGGGCAGGTGTTATTTTTACGATACCTGAGCCAAACTCTGGGTCAGCATGATAATCTCCTACAATAGGTATTTCTTTATTAACAATAGGAAGAATTACTGTCTTACCAATTAAATGTTTATATCTATCATCACTTGGATTAACTGCAACTGCAGTATCACCAAATAAAGTCTCAGGACGAGTTGTTGCAACATCTAAATATTCATCTGTGCCAGTTATATAATACTTAATATGATAAAATGCTCCCTTATCTTCCTTATAGATAACCTCTTCATTTGATAAAGCAGTCATTTGTACTGGATCCCAGTTAATAATTCTCTCTCCTCTATAAATTAAACCCTTCTCATAAAGTTTAACAAAAACATATCTAACCGCTTTACTAAGTCCTTCATCTAAAGTAAATCTTTCCTTAGTATAATCAAGACTAAGACCTAGTTTAGCCCATTGTTCATGAATAGTAGTAGCATATTCATCTTTCCAACTCCAAGCATGTTCTAACCATTCATCGCGAGATATACCACGAGGATTAATTCCCATTTCTCTTAATCTTTTATCAACTTTCGCTTGTGTTGCAATACCAGCATGATCCATTCCTGGAAGCCATAAAGCATCAAACCCGCACATTCTCTTATATCTAATAATAATATCTTGAAGCGTTGTATCCCAAGCATGACCTAAATGTAATTTACCAGTAACATTAGGTGGTGGTATTACGATACAAAAAGGTTCTCTACTCTTATCTTTATCGCCTTTAAAATAACCTTTATTTACCCATTCATTATACTTATCTTTCTCTACTTCTTTATGATTATATTTCTTATCTAACATGACCTTTCTCCTCCTTCTTTTTAGTACTATTATACTTTTTAATCATTTCTTGATTAATATTATTAAGTCCTTCGACTTCTTTAGAAACAACCTTATCATCTACTTCAATTAAACTATAAGCACCTATCATTTTATATTTACTAAAATCAAAAAAATTATTCTGAAAATATGTTAACTGTCTTTCCGTAATATCTTGTGGTAGATAAAATACTAAAAGACCAGCATTATCTTCCGTTTTATATGTAAAATGTCCAATTGATGCAATAGATAAAGATACCTGTTGTGAATCATCTAAAGAAAATCTAAAACCTAATTTATACTTATCAGAAAACTCTTGATAAGCCATGACATGCCCCTTCTCATCCATAACATCAAATTCAAATTTATCATTTAAAATTTGTTCTTCATCTGGAATAATGACGACTTTTCCTATTTTCATAGCTTCCTCCTTAAAATAAAAAATAACTATAACTTAAGGGCATAGATAACCTACACTGTACCACCTTAATTTATAGTTATTAAACTATCTTATTATTGATAACGGACTCATACCGTGGTAACTTACTATTATTTCAGAAACCCTGCTCTATTCACTACCTTCCATATATCATATTGTTAATTTCCACCAACCATTAACTCTCTGTTAATACTTTATATGTACTCTTTGAATATCAATCGCATTTAAGTGTATTATAAGCTATTTTTTTATATTTTACAACTACTTAATTTTTTCATGGGCAAACAAATTCCTAACATCACTTAATTCTCCAATATAAATACTTTCCCCATCTTTTATAATATTAACATTTGTTATCAAATCATCTTTTATACTTTTAATATCATAAGTTTCTTTAACGAAAGCAAGTAACTCATTTAATTGATAGTCATTTATATCAGAACTTACATAAGCACTAATAGTATCTTTAGTAATAATACCAATTACTAAGTTATAAGTACTAACTAAATCCACATAAGAAAAATCACCATTAGCTTCATAAAATCTCTTTAAAACATCTAAGCGCTCTTTCTTATGAAAACTCTTAGTAACCGTTCTTTTAATTATTAAATCTGGCATTATAATAACCACATCAGTATTTCTATTATTTAGAGGATACTTACTATAATCTTCTAAAACTAAACTAGCCATATTAAATTCTCTATATTTATTAAACATTTCCTGTGATTTATCATCTATTAAAATTATTTCTATGTCATCAAGAGTTTGATTAATAAGACTAAGAAGACAAGTAGAAACATATTCTTCTTCATTATAAATAGGAACTATTATACTTACTTTAGGCATTTTTACCTCCTTTACATTTTTTATATATATACATCTTAACTTAAAATAGTTTAGTAGAATCTGCGTTATGGCCAAAATTATGATATGGTAATACTAATATATTTGATAATAGTATTGATACTCTAACAGAAAACTTATTATTATGTTAGCTTCTACAATATTTTAAGTTATTTAAATAGATTTTTCCTTATAGATAAAAAGAAGTAAAAATTTATAATTACTTCTTAACATAGAGATATCTCATTTATATAGAATCTCTTAAACATATGGTTCTTTTTATTTCCAAAAATATTATCACTTATTCATAATAGAGTTAGTTAGCTAGTAATTCGCTAATTAAATTACTTATTTCTGTTGGATTATCTAAACTCATTCCTTCTATAAGTCTAGCTTCTGCATATAGTATTTTACTATATTTTTCTAATGTCTCATAATCTTTATTTTCATATAAAGATTTTAACTTACCTGCAATAGGATGATTTTCATTAATTTCCATAACAGTATTTGCCTTAACTCCAGTATCTGTTGGCATAGCATCCATTACTTTTTGCATTTCAACTGAAACATCACCTTTACTAGTTAAGCATACAGGATGATTTTTTAAACGATGAGTAAACTCTACTTCATTAACGCCATTATTTAGGGCATCATGCATCTTAGTAAACATATCTTTATATTCTTCGTTAACTTTCTTTAATTCTTCTTTTTCTTCTTCACTTTCTAGATTTGCATCACTACTTGCCACATTAACAAAGTTTTTCTCTTTATAGTTCATCATTACTTTAAAGACAAATTCATCTAAGTAATCAGTTAAATATAAGATATCTATTTCTTTTTCTTTAGCACTTTCAACTTGTGGTAATAAATCTATCTTATCTATAGTTTCACCACAAGCATAATAAATTGTCTTATCATCATCACTCATCTTAGAAACATATTCTGAAAGTGTAACCATTTTCTTCTCTTTAGATGAATAGAAAAGTAATAAATCTTGTAATGTTTCTTTAGCCATACCGAAAGACTCATAGATACCTACTTTAAGTTGCATACCAAAATCTTTAAAGAACTTTTCATAGTTTTCTCTATCGTTTTTAAGCATCTTTTCTAATTCTTTCTTAATCTTAGATTCAAGGCTCTTAGCGATAGATTTAATTTGATAATTATCTTGTAGTGTTTCTCTTGATATATTTAAAGATATATCTTCACTATCTACAATACCTTTAACAAAACTAAAGTAATCAGGTAAAAGATCAGCACATTTATCCATGATTAGAACACCTTTAGAATAAAGTTCAAGTCCTTTCTCATAGTCTTTAGAATAATAATTATATGGAGCATGACTTGGTATAAATAAAAGAGTTGTATATGAGCATCTTCCTTCTACTTCACTACGTATTACTTTTAAAGGTGCTTCATAGTCATAGAACTTATCTGTATAAAATGAATTATAATCTTCATCTTTTACACTACTCTTCCCTTTCTTCCAAATAGGAACCATACTGTTTAGTGTTTTATCTTCTATTTTCTTTTCTTCTTTATCATCTTTTTTAGTAGTAGTCTCTACTTCCATCTTTATAGGATAAGAGATATAATCAGAATATTTTTTAACTAATCTTTCTAGAGTATAATCTTCTAAATATTCATCATAATTATTATCTTCATTATTTTCTTTTAAATGAAGAATAATCTTAGTACCGATATTTTCATAATCAGTTTCCTCGACAGAGTAGCCATCAGCACCTCTTGATACCCAACGATATGCTTTATCACTATCATAAGCTTTACTAATAACTTCTACTTCTTCACTAACCATAAAACTAGAATAGAAACCTACACCAAATTGTCCTATAATAGCCATATTTTTATCATCAGACATTTTCTCTTTAAATAAAAGAGAACCACTCTTAGCGATAGTACCTAAATTATTTTCAAGTTCTTCTTCTGTCATACCAATACCATTATCAACAATAGTTAAAGTACGATTGTCTTTATCAGGAATAAGTCTAATCTCTAAATCTTTTTTCTTAACTTTAATCTTTTTATTAGTAAGTGATTCATAATAAAGTTTATCAATAGCATCACTTGCATTAGAGATTAACTCTCTTAAGAATATCTCCTTATTAGTATAAATAGAATTAATCATTAAATCTAATAACTTTTTAGATTCTGCTTTAAATTGTTTTTTCTTCAAATTAATCACTCTTCTTTCTTATTTACATTAAGTAGAATAGCACTATAATTAGCAATTGTCAATAATGAGTGCCAATTTTTATAAGATAAAATAGATGGAAAAAATCCATCTATTCTGTAACACTTTCAAATTGTGAATTATAAAGTTCTGCATAGAAACCATTTTTCTTAAGTAATTCATCATGTGTTCCTTGTTCTACTATATCTCCATCTTTCATTACTAATATCAAATTAGCATTTTTAATAGTAGAAAGTCTATGAGCGATGACAAAGCTTGTTCTTCCTTCCATTAAGTTATCCATAGCTTCCTGTATCAATTGTTCCATTCTCGTGTCTACACTACTAGTCGCTTCATCCAAAATCAATATTTTTGGATTTTTAAGAATAACTCTTGCAATTGTTAGTAATTGTTTTTGACCTGCTGATACGTTATCACTTTCTTCATTTAGAATCATATCATAACCTTCTGGCATTGTTCTAATAAAGTGATCAACGTGGCTTGCTATCGCTGCATCATATACGGCTTCATCATTAGCATTTAAATTACCATAACGAATATTTTCTTTAATAGTATCACTATAAAGCCATGTATCTTGTAATACCATACCAAAGAGACTTCTTAAATCATCACGTTTCATATCTCTTATATCAACTCCATCTATTTTAATAGAACCTGAGTTAACATCATAGAATCGCATTAATAGTTTTACAATAGTTGTCTTACCTGCTCCTGTTGGTCCAACAATGGCAATCTTTTGTCCTTTATGCATTTTTGCACTAAAGTCATTGATAATAATTTTATTTTTATTATAACCAAACTTAACATCTTCAAATGTAACTGTATTGCCCATTTTGTCTAAGTCATAAGTTACTTTCTTAACTTCAGGAACTTCTTCTTCCTCTTCTAAGAATTCAAAGACTCTTTCAGCTGAAGCTACCATTGATTGAATCATATTACCTATTTGAGCGATTTGTGAAAGTGGGTTCATAAAGTTTCTGATGTACTGTGTAAATGATAAGATATCACCTACTTCTATTCTATTTTGAATAACTAAATATCCTCCTAAAATAGATATTAATACATAACCAATATTACCAATAAAGTTCATAATTGGATGCATCATTCCTGAGAAGAATTGTGCTCTCCAAGCTGAATTATATAATTTTTCATTAGTTTTATTAAAGTCTTCTATTGTCTTTTCTTCTCCATTAAATAGTTTAATAACAGTATGACCAGAATAAGCTTCTTCTATTGTACCATTTATATCACCTAAATACTTTTGTTGATTTAAAAAGTATTTTTGAGAGTGTTTCATAATAAAACTCATCATAAATAAGGCGATAGGTACTATTACTAGTGTTACTAAAGTCATTAGAGGACTTATTGTTAACATCATAACTACTACACCAATTAAAGTTGTAATAGAAGTTAATAGATGTGATATTGATTGATCTAAACTTTGCGATAAAGTATCAACATCATTAGTAACTCTTGATAATATTTCTCCTGTTGTTTTACTTTCAAAATAAGAAAGTGGTAATTTATGCATTTTATGAGATATTTGTTCCCTTAAATTAAAGGTAACTTTTTGGTTTACACCACTCATAATAAAAGCTTGTAGGTAAGAGAAAATTGCACTGACTATATATAGAGATAATAAAGTTAATAGAATAGTTCCTACTTTAGAAAAATCAATTCCATTAGTAGTTCCCATTACTTTACCTAATAATCCATTAAATATTTCAGTTGTTGCTTGTCCTGATATTTTAGGTCCAATTATTGAGAAAACAGCACTACTAATAGCAAAGATAATAACAAAGGCTAAACTTATTTTATATGTACCTAAATATTTAAGTAATTTCTTTAAAGTTCCTTTAAAGTCCTTAGCTTTCTCTACTGCTCCCATTCCTCCTCTAGGCATTTTCTAACTCCTCCTTTGAAAGTTGTGATTCAGCAATCTCACGATAAACTGAACAGTTCTTGATTAAGTCGTGATGAGTTCCAATACCAACTACTTTACCTTCATCAAGTACAACAATTTGATCTGCTTTTAGTATAGTATTAATACGTTGAGCGACGATAAAGATAGTTGAGTTTTTAGCATATTCGTGTAAAGCTTTTCTAAGTTCAAAATCAGTCTTAAAGTCAAGGGCAGAAAAACTATCATCAAATATATAAATTTCTGGATCTTTAGCGATTGCACGAGCGATTGATAATCTTTGCTTTTGTCCTCCAGATACATTAGTACCTCCTTGACTAATAGGACTCTTATATCCATCTTTTTTAGCAAGGATAAACTCTTCTGCTTGAGCAATACGTGCTGCTTCTATCATCTTATCATCAGACATATCTTCATCACTATATTTAATATTAGATTCTATTGTTCCTGAGAATAATATTCCTTTTTGTGGAACATAACCTATTCTATCATGTAAATCCTTCTGTAAAACATCTTTAACATTAATACCATCAACTAATATTTCTCCTTTAGTAACATCATAAAGTCTTGGTATTAAGTTAATAAGAGTACTTTTACCACTACCAGTAGAACCAATAAAGGCTGTTGTTGTTCCAGGTTTTGCTGTAAATGTTACATCAGTAATAACATCTTCATCACTATCAGGATATCTGAAACTAACATTCTTAAACTCTACTAAACCTTTAATTCTCTTACTATATGTTTTAGGTTTTTTAGGATCTTTAACCTCCACATCTGTTTCTAATACTTCCATGATACGGTTAGCAGAAACATTAGCACGTGGTAACATAATAGAAAACATTGATATCATTAAGAATGCCATAATTATTTGCATTGAGTATTGAATAAATGCTAACATATCTCCAACTTGCAATAAGCCTTCATCAATTTTATGAGCACCTATCCAAATAATTAGAACTACAATACCATTCATAATAAACATCATACCTGGTAACATAAAGTTCATTACTCTATTAACAAAAAGGTTTGTTTTCTTTAAGTTAGTATTCGCTTTACTAAATCTTTCTTCTTCATATTTTTGATTAGAGAAAGCTCTAATTACTGGAATACCTGTAATAATTTCTCTCGTTACTTGGTTTAATTTATCTATTAATTTTTGTACTCTCTTAAATTTAGGCATAGTAAGGGCAAATAAAGTAAATATTAATGTTAATACACAAACTATTCCTAACCAAATAATATAAGTCATTGATGGGGCTGTTTCAAATACTTTACCTACTGCACCGATTGCAATTATTGGAGCATATATAAATAATCTTAACGTCATAATAATCATCATTTGTACTTGTTGAATATCATTAGTACTTCTAGTAATTAATGATGATATACCTAATTCTTTATACTCTGCTGTACCAAAGTTTAAGACTTTCTTAAATTCTTTCTTTCTAACACGTTTAGATAGACCAGAACCAACTCTGGCACCTAATAGTACTGTTAGTATTGTTGAAGTTACACTTATTAGAGATAGTCCTAACATCTTAAGACCTGTAATTATAATGTAATTAGTTTGAATAGCATCAGTATCAAGACCTACTTCAATATATTCTAATTTTATCGCTGCCACAGCACTTTGACTTATAATGCTATCTGGCATTGCAGAAAACTGATCATTAATAGATTTTCTCATATCATTAAGTTCATTACTAGGTAACATTCTAATGATATCTATTATAGCCATATCTTGCATAGACTCTGGCATTTCCTTTTTAATTTCATTTTGAATGTTAAGTGCTTCCTTCTCTTTACTAGTTAACATATAATCTACAAGGATAGCCTTCTCTAAGTCACTATTAGAAATACTTTCATCTTTAATGACATAAACTGGCTCTTCACTTAAGATATCATAGTCATGTTCATCACTTTTTTCAGTAACTAACTCATAATTAGATAAAATCTCTTCTTTTTCTTTATCACTTACAAAAAGTAAAATTTCATCTAATTTAGATTGTCTAATTACTTTAGAATTTACTTCATCTATACCTCCTTGTTGCACTCCTACGTTAATAATATTAGAAGTATACTGAGGTATAGTTAAATCACAGTTCGCTTGAACTATTAGTAGTAAAATAATTAGAATAACTGATAAAATATTATCTTTTAAATATCTAAATATTTTTAACATAAATCCTCCTTCTTAACACACCCATATTTTAAAATATCTAGTTGTTCATAATAGTCTTTAAGTATCTCTTCATCAAGACTATCACTTTTTAACAACTTAATTAATGTTACCATCAATAGGTGCATATTAATGGCAAAAATTACTTCAATATGCTTCTTAGCATTATCATTAAGTAATTCTAAATTGATGTTAGGAATAAGTTCTCTTAGTAGTCTCTTATCACGAAAACCAAAGGTTTTCTTAGACTCTTCCATAATAGTGACATTTTCTAAAGATTTTTTTAAGAAGTTAATATTATTATTTTTAAAGGAATTAAATTCTTCTTTAATGTTATTTTGAAACATTTTAAAAAGATCTCCTTTATTCTTTATTAAATCATTTTTCATATTATTAATAAGTATTTCTAAATGTTGTTCTAAGAGATAAAAATATAAGTCTTTTTTATCTACAAAATACATATAGAAACTTCCTCTTGAGATACCAGCTTCTTTAATAATTCTATTAATAGAGACATCATTAAAGTTATACAAAGAAAACTCTTTAAAGCTAGCATCTATTAGTTTTTTCTTCTTTTCATCATTTAATCTCAAGAATGTATCACTAGGCATTATACTCCCTCCTAACAGTCACTATAACATTATATGTGACAAGTTGTCATATGTCAACAAAAAAATAAAAAAGTAAGTAAAAATTACCTACTTAAACGATTTCTTCTTTTAAAAACTTTAGCACTTTTTCCTATACTATCGACTACTCTTCTATTCATTTCATTTATTAGTGGAGAATCCAGTGCCTCTTCACCTATACTATCCAAGAATTGATGATATGAATGGGTTATTTTATATTGAGTTAGAAAAACAGCAAGATTCTCATCGGTTAAATTTCTAAGAAGAGCCTCTTTTTCTTGTCTTATTGTTCTGTAGCTTAATTGTAATATTTCATAACAAGTAGTATCCTCAGTTGTTAAATTTGTAATGCGTGAAATAAAAGCTTTTTCATTTTCGATTGATATATCAGAAACTAACTCAACAGTTTTGACTGCTTCTATACATGGTACTGGTTCCTTATGGTCATAATAGTCATCTATTTTCTTTATTTGTTCTACTACTCTTGATTCCATACTAATTCCCCCTTTTTATTATTTTTTTAAATGTTTTATCTTTTTTTCGCATTTCTTCATTTATAGGCCTTAGAACTTTTTTTGCTTTTCTTTCATCTGCTAAATGATTACTATACTCTTTTATATATTCATTTAAAGTTTTAAATTGACTAATGACTAATAAAAGAGAATCTAAAGTTAAATCATCTAAAGCTGGTTCTATTTCTTCTAACAGTAATTTATATAGTTTATATAAGTTAGTTCTATTATCTACATAAGTAACTCCAAAGTTAGCAATATATCTTATAAGCTCTAGTGTGGTTACATAATCAATGGCACTTAAACTTTCATTTCTTTTAGTTTTATCTTCAATAAGCATTATATTTTTATCTAAAGCTTCTACTTTCTCTTTAGTTATTGAACTTTGACTTAATATTTCTGCAAACTCTTTTATTATTCATAGCCTCCCCCTTTAAATATTCTTATATTATACACTATTTCTTAAAAAAATGCAATAAAAAAGTCCAAAGAAACGTTTTGGATCTACGATAAAACCTATACTTATGTACAGGTGGGTGTACATAGTCAGTTCTTAGGATCCCTAACCTATGGAAAGGTCTTCAACACGAACATGACAATCATCAATACTCCCTTATCGTCTCTTTAGTCGGTTTTATACTAAGTCATCCGCATCATTTTCTTTAGACAATTATAGTATATCACAGTTAATTTAAATTATTCAATATTTTCTAATGCTTTTGTGAAATTTTCAATCAAATGAGATACAGTAGCACATCCCATGAAAGCAACTACTCCATCTTTATCTTTTACTACTTTATTAACAGTATCATCATCTACTAACTCGCTACCTGGTATTAGTTCTATTATATCTTCTGATTTAATTGGTGGATAGTCTTTTGGATTTTCTCTATCACATTTAATTGGGGTTAAGTATACTTTGTCAGCGACTTTTAGAGCATCAGCGAATTCATTTTTGAAACGTGATGTCCTTGAATAAGTATTAGGACGAAATACTACTGTTAATTTTTTATCAGGATACTTTTGTCTAATCGCTTCAAGAGTTACTTTAACTTCTGTTGGATGATGAGCATAGTCATCTACTATGATTGTATTACCTACTATAGTTTCTTCAAAACGTCTATTAGCATTTTTAAAACTTGGTAATAACTCTTTAATTTTATCTTTACTAACACCTTCATTTAAAGCACAAATTATCGCACTTACTGTATTCATAACCATATGATGTCCATATAAAGGAACGCTAAAGGTATCTATGAACTCATTCTTTTTATATAAATCAAAACTTGAACCAGTAGTCTCTAATTTTATGTTTTTGATAATATAATCATTAGATTTATCTTCACCATAAAAGATTACTTCATTATTAAAGTTAATCTTTCTGATATTTTCATCATCACCATTTGCAATAACCCTTCTAGCTTTATTGGCAAACTTTTCAAATGTTTTTATAGTATCTTCTAAATCTTTATAGATTTCTGTATGCTCAAGTTCAATACAAGTAATAATAACAGTTGTTGGGTGGTAAGCAAGAAAGTGGCGATTAAATTCATCTGATTCTATTACTAATAATTTGTTTTTCATATCAATATGACCATTGCCATCACCTATAAAGTAATTACAGCAGGTAGTATTTTCAAATAAGTGCTTTAATAAAGATGTAGTTGTTGTTTTACCATGGGTACCACTAATTGAAATAGTGTTAAATTCTTTAGTTATTTCACCTACTACTTCATTATATGGTTTAAAAGTAAGGCCTAACTCCTTAATCCTTTTAATTTCAGGATGTTCATCACTAAAAGCACGAGATGCTGTTACAACAGTATCTTTATCTATAGAATGATTACTATCATAAAAGATTTTTATACCACGTTCTTCTAATCCTTTTTGAGTAAACTTATAATCTTTCGCATCATCATAACCAGTTACCTCATTGCCCATATCATATAACATCTGAGCAAGGGTACTCATTCCGCTTCCTTTTATTCCTATACAATAATATTTCATAAGACTCCTTCTTTCTTTAATCATTATACCTTATGTTATATGGATTTTCAAATATACTTGATTTTAGTTATGGCAATCGCTTAAAAAATAATATATAAAAATTGGTACAATATATTTTTTAAGTAAATAAAATCATGTATTCTTATAATATAATGATATGTGAGATTTGAAAAGCTTATTTAATAATTTTGAAGTTTTAGAAGACCCAGAGATATTAGAGGTAAAAAACATGTATTAGTTAATATTATAATAATAACTATACTAATTTTACTAATCTAGGATATTGTTAAAGATAAAGGCATGCATTTAAGTATTGATGATAAAATGATTAAAAGTACAAGAGATAAAGTTAACGGTGGTAATACTCCATATATTGTTTCTGCATTTTTAAGTGATATTGATCTATCTATAGGCCAATTAAAAGTGGATGATAAATCAAATGAAATAGCAACAATACCAGAACTTATAAAACTAATAGATATAAAAGATAAAGTTATTACTATTGATGCAATAGGTACTAAAAAAGATATTTGTAATCTTGTTACATCTAAAGAGAAAAAAGAACATTTTGTTTTAAAAGCTAAAGATAATCCAAAAAACTTAAAAGATGACATTAAAACGTATTTTGACTTAGGATTAAAAGATGATTCTTTAGATATTGTAATTGGAGAAACTAACTGGGAAAAAGACCAAGGAATACTAGAAAAAAGAAAATATTTTAATATAAAAAGACCAAAATCATTATAAAGACTTTGGCCTTTCTTTTTCTTTATCCAAATAATTAGTATATTCATCTACTATATTTATTTCGCATTTTGATTCTAATAATGCTATATCAACATCATCTAAATTACCATATTCCTCTTCTATCATAGAAAACATTTCATCTTTAACTAAGTTCTTCCTATCTATATCTACTTGCCAATTATTTACTTCCTCTACTCTAATAAGAGAATAAGCTAGTTGTATAAGTTTTATCTCATTTTTAAACATATCATATCTAGAACTATTTCTCATATCAGATTCTAGTTTATCTAATACTTTAAATATATCAGTTATATGACTATTTTCTCTATAATTTGTAGATGATACTCCTCTATTTATATCTCTTCTATAGAAATAATTAATACTTGAAACAGTTACAACTTTAGATGCTTCCATATATTTAGTATAACTAAAAGGAATATCTTCAAATAAAGAATCTTCTACAAAATAAAAGTCTTTTAAAGTATCTCTTCTAAAAATCTTATTACAAACAGCGGGACTTTCAAAAATAACAGCAGATCTATCTTGAATAGGATTAATTATCTTTTCTTTTCCTATTGATAGAAACTCCAAATCTCTATTTGCATAACCATCAACTTTTACAAATAATATATCAGTAGTAACAAGTTCTGGATAGTTATTGTTAAGTACAGACTTATACATATCTTCATACATTGTATTTCTAATATAATCATCACTATCTACAAAACCTATATATTCTCCAGTTGCAAGACTTAATCATCTATTTCTAGATGCACCTTGTCCTATATTCTTTTCATTATGATAAACTTTTATATTAGGATACTTCTTAGCATAATCTAACAAAATATTTAAACTATTATCAGTAGAATTATCATCTATTAAAATTATTTCTATATCATCAAGAGTTTGATTAATAAGACTATCAAGACAAGTAGAAACATATTCTTCTTCATTATAAACAGGAACTATTATACTTACTTTAGGCATTTTAACCTCCTTTACATTTATTTATATATAATACATCTAAAATTAAATTATATAAAGTAATTTATCTAAAACTATGCTATGATTATACTAGGTGAAGATTATGATAAATTTTAATAATGTTAGTAAGGAATATCGGAGTAAGAAAGGACAAGTTACCAAAGCCTTAAATGATATTAATATTAATTTAGGTAATAAGGGCTTAGTATTTATTATTGGTAAAAGTGGTAGTGGTAAGAGTACTCTTTTAAATATTTTAGGAGGACTTGATAGTAAAACAAGTGGCAAGATCTACATTGATAATAAAGATATAGATAGTTTTAGAGAAAAAGATTATGATAGTTATAGAAATACTTATATTGGTTTTATCTTTCAGGATTTTAATTTGTTAGAAGAATATAATGTCTTTGATAATGTTATGTTATCTGCAAAATTATTAAGAAAGAAAGTAGATAAAGAAGAAATACTTAATCTTTTAGAACGTCTTGGCCTTAAGGGATTAGAATATAGAAATATTAATGAGTTATCTGGAGGTCAAAAACAAAGAGTTGGTATTGCAAGAGCCCTAATAAAAAATCCTAAAGTAATACTTGCAGATGAACCTACTGGTAATTTAGATAGTCATTCTAGTTTAGAAACTTTTAAGTTATTAAAAGAAATTAGTAAAGAAAAATTAGTAGTTGTTGTATCTCATGATTTAGAAAATGCTAATACTTATGCTGATAAAATATTAGAACTACAAGATGGTAATGCTATTAGAAACGATTTAACTGTTGAAGCAAAAGATGATAATACTTTCTCTTTAACTAAATCAAGACTCCCTTTTAAAGAGTGTTTACACTTTGCTTTAACTTCCTTAAAGAGTAATAAAGTTAAACTATTCTTTACAGTAATATTAACAATGATTTCTTTAGTATTTATGGGAATATCAGTTAATACAAGTATGTTTGATAAAAATATACTTGCAACTGATACCTTAATAGAAAACAACGAAACTTATTATGATATTAGTTATGTCAATATTATTAATCCAAGATTAAATGATATTGAAGAACTTCCTATGACTGATGAAATAATTAGTGATTATGAAAAAGAAAATAATGTAATCGCTAACCCTATATATTCGATATTTGATAATAATAGTGTCTTAAGTTTTGAAGAAGTTAGTGATGATGCCAAAGATACTATTAATCCAATTGTTAACTATATAGAAGTTAAAGATGACAGACTACTATCTAATATTATAGGTACTATTCCAAAAGCCAATAATGAAATAGTAATTCATAAATATCTTGCCAATAATATTATGGAAAAAGGTATTAAAGATATAAATGGTGATCTTTTTAAGCCTACTTCTTATGATAATTTAGTTAATAGTAGAAGAGAACTTCTTTTAGGATTAAATAATGTTATTATTGTAGGTATAGTTGATGATGATAACAGTCGTTATAAAGATTTAAGTAATGAAACAATCCAACAGGACTATGCTAATTATTATGTTAATAAAGCTTATACTATTTATGGTAAAAACTTAGATTTAAAGTTTAATACTACTGATGAAGCGATTTTAAACCATGCTATTATAAATGAAGATAAAGTTTTAAAAGATGGAGGAATAAGTGGTATTAAAGTATATAACAATAATGGAGATGTTATAACGCAAGTTACCAATTTAAATAGTGATGAAGTAATAGTCTCTCTTAACTATTTACAAGAATATGTTGATGGTTTTAAAGAAGAGTTAGATATTTATTTAGCAAATAATAGTGGTGAATATAATGAACTTTTAAGTACGTTTATAACTAATTATATTACTACTAATAATTTAACTGTTCCTTTTGAGACTAGTTATAATGGAAAAAATTATTATAAAGATTTAAAAATTGTAGGTGTTAGTCTAACAGATAATTATATTAGTAAAGATTATTTAGAAGAACTAAAAAGTGAAGCAGTTCATAAAGAATTAATCTCTTTTAGAGTATATGATGATAATGAAGCATCTCTTTTAAAGACATTTAGAAAATATCCTAGTTACGAAGAAGAGGCAAGAGGAGAAACTTTATTTATAACTATGCCCTACTCCAATGATATAAATTCACTTGCTTATATCTACAGTTTTCTAAATAAATATATAAATATCGTTACTTTAGTATTTATTCTCTTTACAATATTACTATTCTCTAACTTTATCTATGTATCTATAAATTACTCTAAAAAACAAATAGGTATACTAAGAGCTTTAGGTACTAATAAAGGTGATATTATTAGAATATTCTTATATGAGAGTTTAACTGTAGGTATTATCTCTTATATAGTTTCTATTATTCTTTGGTTCATTATTATCGGTATCTTAAATAATTCTATCTTTGGTAATAGAGGCTTTATCTTTAATGGTATAGTTACTCATCCATTAGTACCAATTCTAATGTTTATCTATACTATTATCATATCTATAATTATTACCATTATATCTTTAAGTAAAATTACTAAGATTAAACCTATTGATGCTATTCTTAATAAGTAAAAGAACTCTAAATACTAGAGTCCTTTTCATTTATGCAAGCTCTTTAATGTAATTTTTTATTTCTCTATCAGTTAAAACATTACCAGTAGAGATGACCTTATCTTCTATCATAAGAGCGGGAATGACATTTATGTTATACTTCTTCTTATAAGTAGAATCTATCTTCTCAATATTAAATTCCATATCAAGTTCACGTTCTACTTTAGATAAGTTCTTTAATATTTTCATACCATTACTACAATTAGCGCCTATAACTTTTATATTTACGATATAATCTCCTCCTTTCATAATTTAAGTATAAAGAAAGATTATGGGAAAACTATGGGCTAATTATGAAACATTAACTAAATCAATAATTAAGTCAGAATATTCTTTATGATTATTAATCCACTTAATAGCATAAGAACAACTACATTTTACTTTAATATTATTTTCTTTAAAATAATTAAAAGCATAAGTTAAAAGTAGATTTGCAATCCCCTGTCCTCTTAAACTTATATCAACATAAGTATGATTAACATCTACAACATTAGAAGATATATAAGGATAATCTACTTCTCCTAAAATATTACCTTTATCATCTAAATATATAGTTCTATTCTCTTCTACTTTAAACATTTTATCACTGCCTTTACTATTTAATTATATAGTATAATTTTACTATTTACTAGCATTTTAACATAATGTTATAATAAAACAAAAAGAAAGGAAGATGTTTATGAAATGTCCAGTTTGTAAAGATGTTACTCTACTAATGAGTGAAAAGAAAGGTGTTGAAATAGATTATTGTCCAGAGTGCCGTGGTATCTGGTTAGACCGTGGAGAACTTGAAAAAATTATGGAAAAAGAAGATACTTATATAAATAAAGAAGTTAAAGAAAGTTCTCACAAAGAATCAAAACATTATGAAGAAAAACCTAGAAAACAAAAAAGAGAATCGTTTATGAGTGAAATCTTTGAAATGTTTGGAGACTAAAAAATAGTAGTTAAAAACACTACTATTTTTTAGTTTATAACCCTATTTTTTTACTCTCATCTTCCTGTAATATTTCACTTAATACCCATTCATTGTTATCATTTTTAACAAATTTCCAAAATTCTACAAAAGATTTATTTTTAGTAGTACCACTGACTATACTCTTTGTCTTAGTATCAACAATATAATCTATCATTTTTCCTTTTATGTAAAACCAAATCAAATCTTTATTATCATCTTTATCATCATAAACAGATACTGGCTTTAGATTAACTAATCTTATTTTCTTTAAGATATTTCTTCTATTATTAATATCCATCCACTCAAGTTTAGACTTAAAGTTCTCATATAAATCTTTATCCATATAGTCTTTCGCTTTTACCATATCGTTATTAGTCCAAGCTTCTTCTACAATATAAAAAGTTTCTATTACTCTTTTTTCAATAGTTTTATACTTCCAAGTAATATCTTTATTATCTAATAGTCTTAAATATCTTTTACTATTAAAAGATGCTCTTAGTACTTTAAAATATAAGATTATTGTAGATGCAAATATTATAATGATAAATATTATAGCAGAAATAATAGTAGAAAGAGGACTACTATAACCCCTACTTCCATAATGTCTACTACTAGAACCACCAGAGCTTGAATGAGATCTACTACTACTTCCTCCACCTGCTCTTAAAATAGTTATAGGACTCTTATAAGTTGTTTCTTTAGCATTTACTACAATAATATTACAAGAAATAACTACTAATAAAAGTATAAAAGATAGTAATAAAATATTTCTCATAGACTTTAACCTTCTTCTATTATTTTACAAACATCTATCCACTCTTTATAATTAGATGCTTCTTCTAACTCTTTAATAGTAAGTTTTACAGCACTGTTACTACTACCACAAGCAGGATAAACTGTATCGAAGTCTTTTAGAGATATATCTAAATAAACATCTACCCCTTCATTTATACCAAAAGGACAAACTCCTCCTACTTTATGACCAATAAGAGGTTCTACCTCATCTACCTTAATCATTTTAGCTTTCTCATTGAATTTACTTTTATATTTAGCATTATCTATCTTTCTATTACCTGCTGTTACTATTAATATAGGTTTATTATTTACTAAAAATGATAGAGTTTTAGCAATTTCAGCTTCTTTGCAATTTAGAGCAAGTGATGCTTCCTTCACTGTTGCAGATGATGTATCAAATTCTTTTATCTTACTATCTAATCCATATTTTTCTAAATGTTCTTTCGCATTTTTTAATGACATAACTTTCACTCCTTATCTATTTTCTAGCTCATTTAATTTATCTTTATCTAAATAAATAACTTTTTCTTTAAATTTATTTATATAATCTAGCTTTTTCTTTTCTTTCTTATAATAACTATTAACAACTCTAAACATATCTATTAACTGTAATAATGTTGGTGGATAATTATACTCTTCCTTACCATTTCTTTGATTAAGCCACCGTCTTATAACTCTTTTATAAATATCTCTTTTCTTTATGTTTATATAATATATCTTATCACATTTTTCTAATCCTTTAATAAATTTACTTCTTAAAACATCTTCAATTATAAAGGAATCTTTAGATAAAATATTATTAAACATTTTCTTAATAGTTTCATCATCTCTTCTAATATGATTATTATTATCATCAAAAACTAATTTATCAAGTTCATAACTTTTTATATTATATTTTTTACTTAATATTTTTGATAAAGTTGTTTTACCTGAAGCAGTTGGTCCTATAATATATATTTTCATAATAGTTCTAACTTAACTCCTCAATAATTACATTTAAATCTTTATAAACATTTATTTTATATTTCTTTTCTAAGTTCAATGTATCATCTTTAACATTTAAAATTCTAATACTAGCATTCGTTTCACCAACTTCTTTAGGTATAATAAAGAACTTTAATCTATATTTAGAACTAGTAGGATTATTTATATCATAATCTGAATAAGCTTCTACTTCTTCTATATTTACAAGTTTTTCATCATCAATTTTAATATCGGCATAAATTTCTCCAGTCCCACTAATATTTATTTCTTCATATTTATTTACTCTTGTATATTCTAAGCCAGCATCTTTCATCTTATCAATCGTAATATAGTAATCCGTATTATCATCATTTAATAAATCTTTCACTAAATATTTTTCACTATCATTAATTACTGCATAAACATTATCACTCTTTTTACAATTAAAATAGTATTCATAATATTTATCTTCAAAAAACAATTCTTTTTCTCCATCACAATCTAGGGAATCATCTACTATTTCTAATCTATAATTATAATAATTATCATATTCTTCTAGGTTTTTATCATAGAGTATTCTTCTATAAAAAACTAATCCTACTCCTAAACTTACAACTATTAAAAAGGCAATTACTATTTTAACAATAGAACTTCTTTTTATTTTATTATTCTCTAATAAGAAAATATTTCTTAACAATTTATTTACTGAAGGTATCTTTAATATTTTATAGATGATGAGTGCAAAAGAAACATTTAAAATTAAATCATCAATATCACAACTACCTGATAATGTTATAAATTGAAGTAGTTCAATTCCTAAAACAAATAAAATAATAGTTATTAAAAATACTTTAAACTTATTCTGTTTTTTAAAGAGTAATGGTAAAAAGAAAGCCATAGGTATACAAGCGACAATATTTCCTAAGAGATTATACATAATAGTACTAGTATCATATAAACTATCAAAAGCATTTATATAACTTGTAATGGTTGCAAAAGGGATAATATTAAATCTATCTTTTAAATAACTATTTAAAGTTTCACTTGACCAAGAAATATTAAAAAAGCCTGTTCTTCCAAAATATTCATCAAATAATGTTAAAGTAAAGAATAGAAGTAAATATAGAATAAAAAATATCCATAAATTCACTTTCATTGGTTTATTATCATTTCTATATTTAGATAAATAAAAACCACCAAAATATAAAAATATACAACTTATAATTAATAATAGTAATCTAAGAATTGCTGTCATGCTTATTGTCTTTGTTAAATCAAATAAAAAATAGGCTCCAATTATTATAATAGAAAATAAATAAAATAAGATCGAAAGTATTAATAAGATTCTTTTAGTTTTCATAAATAAACTCCTCGTATAACTTTTAAATAATTATATCAGTGTTAAGATAACAAAACAAGTAACACACTTATATCTATAAAGTATATTCTTTAAATTAACAATTATTTAAACCTAAATTAAGAAACTTTCCATATAAAAAGCAATTTCCTTATAGATAAAAAATAGAACTCTTAAAAGCCCTATTTTAAATCTTCTTTATTATAAATAAAATCTACTATATTAACATTTTTAATACCTTCAACATTTCTTTGCAATACTAAGTCTGATATAAATAGATATCTAGGATACATTTCCTTTATTTTGTAAAATGGTTTATATTCTCTTTCAGCAGTTTTCTCATCATCTATATTTTTAGTAACTTGAATATAAAAGTACTCATCTACACCACGTCTTGCAATAAAATCACATTCTAAATTTCCTATTCTACCTACACTTAAACTATAACCTTTAGTTTTCAAATATGAAAATAGTACATTTTCTAAAACAGGTCCATAATTAATTCTATTATTAGTATTTAAGGCATAATATATACTTAAATCTGCTAAATAATACTTCTTTTCTCCTTCTAATACTTTTTTTGATTTCATATCAAATAAATCACATGAATATATAATCTTAGCATTTTCTAAAATTTCTATATATGTTTTAATAGTTCTCCTATCAACATTTATTTTTTGTCCTACTAAATAATCATATATACTACCTACACTAATAACAGAACCAAAATTATTTACAACAAAATTTTGTATTACTTCAAATAAATCTTTATCTTTTATTTTTTTATGTGTCTTAATATCTTTATCAAAAATTTGCCCTATAACATTTCTAGTATATAATAATTTATCTTCATATTTTTCATAATATAATGAACCTGGAAAACCACCATTTCTTATAAACTCTTCAAATTCTAAATAAATATTAGAATTAATACTTTTATTAAGAAACTTTTTCATATCAACATATTCATAAAAGTTAAGTGGTAACATTTCTATCTCAATATATCTTCCAGTTAATTTAGTTACAAGCTCTCCACTAAGTAAATATGAGTTTGATCCTGTTAAAAATATTGAAAAATTACCTTCTTCTCTATAAGCATTAACAACAGCTTCAAAGTCAGTAACATTTTCTACTTCATCAATAAAGAGATATTTAAAATCATTATCCACTATAAAATCATCTATAATCTTTTCAAGTTCAGTAGGAGTTTTAACATCTTTATATTCTTTTCTATCTAACTCAATATAAATAATATCTTTATCTTTTATACCTTTATCTTTTAATTCTTCAATGACTGTTTTTAATAAATAAGATTTACCACATCTTCTAATACCTGTAATTACTTTAATCATTGTATCATCATAAAAGCCTCTAATCTTATTTAAATAATCTTCTCTTCTATATAATTTTTCCATTGTTCTTCACCTACATTAATTATATACTACATGGTGTAAATAGTCAAGGTTATCGACCACTTTTGGAATATTGCTATTCAAAATTGGTCGATAACTAGTCTAAAATAATACTTTTTCACTCTTATATTGTTTAATTATTACTACTAAGACTAATGTAATAATAACAATTGTAGATAGACTCATTAATAAAATATTAACAATATCTATATTACCTACAACTATATCTTGGAATAAAAGTGTAAAGTTTAAGAAAGGTACTAATGATAAAAGTGGTGATGAACTAACTCCAGCCATAAAAGCAATCATACCTGGAAAGAAACATATAAAAGTTAATGGTGTTAAAGCACTTTGAGCTTCTTTAAAAGTTTTAGATTTACTAGCAATGGCAATACAAAGGCCACTAACTAGTAGAGAGTATGCAATAATTACTAATACTGCAAAGATTAAACTACTAGTAGATAACATTAAATTAGTATCTTTATATATTTCAAAACTACCATTAGCATATGCAAGTGAAATTAACATTAATATTAAACTAACAATACCAGTAATAATTGATGATAAAGAAACACTTAAGAACTTACCAATAATTATATCTCTACTTTTAATTGGAAAAGTAAGTAATGTTTCAAGTGTTCCTCTTTCTTTTTCACCTGCTGTTGTATCAGTAGCAGGATAAGTAGCAGATATAGTAATAGCCATAATTATAAAGAGAAAACCATAATTTACAATATAATTACCATAAAAGTTTTCTGTTTCTTTAATATCTTTATTAACAGTAATAATAGAAGTAACATCAGTAGGATTTATATTATTACTAGCTAAATAATTTGTTTGTAATGCTTCTTTATAAGTAGCAAAATAAGTATCCATTAAACTTGTAGCATAAGTACTAGTCTCATTATCTTCACCATTTATAGTATAAATACTACCATCTTTTGTAATATATAAATCTATTTCTCCATTACTATACTTATCCTCTAACTCTTCAGTACTTCCACTAATAACTTTAATATCTAAATTATCTGCAATATCTTTTTCCATCTCACTTAATTCATAATCAAAACCTATTTTATTATAATCAGTTATAGGCTTATTAGTTTGTGCTTCAAATAAAGCAGACATTCCTATTACTAAAGCGGGTATTAAAATAGGAATAATTAACATCATCATAAGAGATTTCTTATCACGAAACATCTCTCTTAATTCTTTCTTTAAAATATTACCTAAATTACTCATTAGAAACACCTCCTATTAAAGTAAAGAAAGCATCTCTTAAATTAGTCGTTTTAGTAGATTTTTTTATTTCACTAGGAGTACCTTCTTTAATTACAATACCTTTATCAATCATAATAACATTATCACAAATATTTTCAGCTTCTTCCATATAGTGAGTTGAATATAAAATTATCTTCCCACGTTTCTTTTCTTCTTTAATAAAGTCTAAAATAATTTGACTAGAAATAATATCAAGTCCACTAGTCGCTTCATCTAAAATATAATATTTAGGATCGTGCACTAAACATCTTGCAATATTAACTCTTTGAGTTTGTCCTGTTGATAAGTTTTCAATTCTATTATACATGAAACTATCCATATTTAACTTCTTAGATATTTCTTTTATTCTCTCCTCTAATTTACTTTCCTCTACTCCATAAATATTTCCACACATTTTTAATAGTTCATAACAAGATAAAGTATTATATAGTTTAGTATTTCCTGATAGATAGGCAATATTTTTCTTAATTTCTATCTCATTATGAAGATAATCTAATTTTCCAAAAGAAATAGTACCACTAGTAGGTTCAAGGATTCCTGCAATCATTCTAAGTAACGTTGTCTTTCCTGCCCCATTTGGTCCTAATATTCCAATGATTTCTCCATCTTTAGCTTTAAAACTAATACCATTATCAGCATAAAACTCTTCTTTTTTACGTTTAGCATTATACTTAACGAATTTCTTCTTTAAGTCTTTAACTTCTAACATAATCCACCTCTTCCAAGCAAAATTATAGCATAGGAGAAATACCTAGACAACAAAAAAAGAAGAACTTTTTATTCTCCTAATCATATTTAAATATATAAAACAATTTTTCTATTAAAAAATGTATCTTGTTCGATTGATTATATATATCATATATGGTAGTATATCTGTTAGGAATACTTAGTAATGGGTGTTTGCCTCTTTCTATATCTCTTGATTTCAGGGGGTTAGAAAGGGGAAATGTTTATGAGTAAGAAAGATTCTTTAATAGTAATACTATTACTTATTATAATTCTTTTAATTATTTATAGATAGTAAAACGCCCTATTACAACTTTGTAATTAGGGTGTTTACTTCTAACCATTTTAGAGGTAACACCCAGAACGCAAAACTAGGTATTCCTCTTTTTTAGTTTATGTAAATTTCTTTTACATATTCATAGTATCATAAATATATATTATTTTCAAGTATCGGAGAATATATATTCTACTTCATATATTTATTTCCACTATTCCAAGCTTCCCCTACTTTTTCTCCTATTGCATAATATCCATTTTGAAATTGATCAAAGACAAAAGCATTTAACTTAGTAGGATCAACTTTACCATTAGAATCAAGTACTTCCTCATCTGCTAAAACATTAACTATTTCACCAACTACTCTAAATCCTTCATCATCATTATATATCTTAGATACTTTACATTCTAAAGTAATTGGATACTCTTCAATAATAGGAGCATCTACTCTTTCACTTTTAACTGCATGCATACCACTTTTCTCAAACTTATCTTTAACTCTATTAGCACTAGCAGTACCAAAGTAGTCAGATTCTTCTAAGTGTGGAATATCTGCAACACTAATAGTAAAAGCTCCTCTTTCTTTAATATTTTTAGAAGTCTTATGACTCTCTGTAATATTTAAAGAAACTTTATTATTACCACAAATTCCTCCCCAAGCCATATTCATAACATCAACACTACCATCTTCACAGTATGTTGCAATCATTAAAACAGGCATAGGAAATAAATAAGGTTTTACACCTAAATCTTTTTTAGCCATTTCTATCATCTCCTAATATTATTATAAAACTAACTATTTTTAATTTCAATATTACACTAATTCTGTATTTAAGTAATAATAGTAATGAAGTAATTCTCTTTTATATTCTACAATCTTACCTTCTGGTAAGACTAACATTCTAGTTACACCAATCTGTTCTACAAAAGAAGGATTATGACTTACCATTATTAAAGTACCAGTATAATTCTTAAAGTTCTCTCCAATAATTTTTTGTGTTTCTGGATCAAAATGATTAGTAGGCTCATCTAGTATAATTATATTAGTTCTTTGAATAAGTATTTTACACAAAGCTACTCTAGCTTTCTCTCCAGGAGATAATACTTTTACTTTCTTAAAAACATCATTATTAGAAAATAGAAAGTTTCCTAAAAAGGTTCTTAACTCATTATCACTATAATTAGGATTATCTACATTTTCTAAGATAGTCTTATCTTCATCTAATATTTCTAACTCTTGTGCATAGTAAGCGATAGAAGCTTTATAACCATAGACTATTTCTCCTTTAATAGGTTTTAATTTATTCATAATTAACTTTAATAAAGTCGATTTCCCTACTCCATTTTCTCCAACTATTAAAAACTTCTCTCCTCTTGCCATCTCAAAAGATAAATTACGATATAAATCACTCTTGGAAGGATAATGAAAAGTTAAATGTTTTACTTCTAAAGGTATTCTACCGCTAACCTCTTTAGGCTCTACTTTCATAGTAACAGTCTTATATTTTTCTTCTCTTACCTCTAATTCATCTAACTTTTTCTCTAACATTTTCTTTCTTGATTCACCTAATCTCTTTAAGTTATGATTAGTACGAGAGGCAGACTCTGCTCTTTTAACAACTTCTTCTAGTTTCTTTATTTCTCTTTCTTGTTCTTTTATTCTTAACTCTTTTTGCATCATTTCATCAGCATAGAGCCTTTTAAATTCTTTATAATTACCTTTATATACTTTTATTTTATGAGTAACTTTATTAATAAACATTGTCTTTGTTACTACTTCATTTAAGAAATCAATATCGTGACTGATTACTAACACCATACCGTGATAATTTTTCAGATAATCTATTACAAAGTCTTTAGTCTTAGCATCCAAATGGTTAGTAGGTTCATCTAAAAGTAAAATATCAGAGCTTGAAAAAAGAAGCCTTGCAAAAGCGATTTTAGATTTTTGTCCTCCTGATAAATCCCCTACTTTCATCTCTAAAAGTTCACTATCTATTTGCATATTTTCAATTAATGATAATAATTCATCTTCTGCGGTATATTGATTAAGACTATCAAGTTCACTTTGAATCTTTTCTGCTTGTCTTAAAAGTTTATTTTGTTCCAACTCACTTGCACTACTTAATTTTTCATAAACTACATTTAATTCTTGTTCTAACACTTCAATAGGTCGTCCGCTATATAAGTAATCTAAGACATTTTTCTCTTTATCAGTAAAATTAATCTCTTGAGGAAGATAACCTATTTTTTTATTATTAACAGTTACTTTACCAGAATCTAATGTTTCTTCTTTCAAGATAATCTTAAATAGAGTTGTCTTACCTGCCCCATTTACACCAACAACTCCTACTTTATCATTATCTTCTATTAAAAAGGAAGCATCATCATAGATGATTTCACTACCAAATGCTAGATACATATTTTGTCCCTTCATCATGTCACCTTCTTTAGATAGATTAATCTTAACATAAAATAGTTAGCATTTCCATACTAACTATTTTTATATGCTTATTTTAAATTATTTTTAAAGAACTCCTCTATCTTATCAAAAGGAATAATATCACATCTATCATATAAATCAGTATGAACAGCATTAGGTATTATCATTAGTTCTTTATTGTCAATATATTTACTGTTAAGAGTCATATTCTTATAAGCATCTTGACTCATATAACAAGAATGAGCTTTTTCACCGTGAATCATTAAAACAGCACTTCTTATTTCATTACTATAAGTTAAAATTGGTTGATTCATAAAAGACATTGTTCCAATAACATTCCAACCTTCATTAGAGTTTAAACTTCTCTTATGATAACCTCTTTTAGTTTTATAATAATCATAATAATCTTTTACAAAGAATGGAGCATCATCTGGAAGAGGATCTACAACTCCACCTGCTCTTTTATAATTATTAGTTTTATAGTCTTCTGTTCTCTCTTTATTTAAAGTAACTTTTTGATTATATCTTGCTTCTTCATTATCATCATTATCAAAATAACCTTTAGCATTAATTCTTGACATATCATACATTGTTGATGTAACAGTCGCTTTAACTCTTGTATCAATAGAAGTGGTATTAAGAGCTATTCCACCCCAACCACAAATACCAAGAATTCCTATTTTATTAGGATCAACATTATCTTGAACTGATAAAAAGTCAACTGCTGCTTGAAAGTCCTCTGTATTAATATCAGGACTAGCCATATAACGAGGAGTACCTCCACTTTCTCCTGTAAAAGATGGATCGAAAGCAATTGTTAAGAAGCCTCTTTTTGCAAGTTCCTCTGCATAAAGACCAGATGCTTGCTCTTTAACTGCTCCAAAAGGTCCACAAATAGCAATTGCAGATAATTTACCATCATACTCTTTAGGCTCATAAAGATCTGCTGCTAAAGTAATTCCATAACGATTATGAAAAGTTACTTTTTTATGATTTACCTTATCACTTTTAGGAAATGTTTTATCCCATTCATTAGTTAAATTTAATTTTTCTTCTGTCATATTATCTCTCCTTTTCTGTTTTAATTATAATAATACTAGAGTTGTAAAAATATTTATCAACTCTTTCTAAAATAAATTCTAACATTTAGAGTTAGCTCCAAGTCAAGATATTATTTGATTTTTAAACATTACTATTATTGTTTTGTAACTTTACTTCATTAAAAATTTTTTTAGCATCTTGTCTTAATATCTCTGGCTCTTTTATATATTGCATAATCTCTTTATGAGAATAATTTTCTAATAAATATTTACCTATAGTAAAAACTATCTCATAATTGTTTGGAACACTATTAAAATCATTTATCAACTGTTCTTCGTTAAATTGAAAATCTATTGTATGATCAAATGGATTACCTAAATTTGTAGCAAGTGCTTCCCAAAACCATTCAACATTTTTAGAATCAGGATTAATTTCTTGTTGACAAGAATGAACAAACTCGTGAATTATGTTTTCTAAAAATTCTTCTAATGTTATATCACTATGTGCTTTAGTTTTTCTACACTCTTCAATTGATAATAAATTAATATTACCATCAAAAGTATCAGCATTCATCCAATCATAATATTTAGGGACATATTCTTCTAAATGAGTTTGATACTCTTCGCGGTTTGTCCATATTTTAATTTTCTTTTTTTCTTTTAAATTTTTCAATTCAAAAAAATTAAGAATTTTATCTTCTTCCTGTTCTAATTTTTTTATTAAATCATCTATGTAATCTATATCTTTATCATATCCTATAATGAATTCTTTAGTCTCTTTTCTCATTTTGTTTCACTTCCTAATATTATTTTAACACAAGAAAAAAGTAATTTGTCCTTACTTTTAAGTTTTTAATAATATTTATATTGTCTCAAACAAACTTTCTGTTAAAAAATGTATCTTGTTCGATTGTTTTATAGATACATTTATGTTATTATCTATTTAGGAATACTTAGTATGGGTGTTTACCTCTTTCTTTCGCTTTATTAATAGGGGGATAGATTGTGGGACTTGCTTATGAGTAAGAAAGATTTTTTAATATCAGTATTACTGATTATTATTATTCTTTTAATCATCTTTGGATAAAAACACCCTATACAACATATGTATAAGGGTGCAACCAAAATTTTTATGAGGTAACACCTATTAGCATAACTAGGTATTCCTCTTTTTTATACTATGTAAATTTTCTTTACATATTCATATTATCATAAATATATAAGAAATTCAAGTGTATAGATACTAAAATGCTACATTTTTTTAAACATTACTACACTAGATAAAAGTATTACAACTACCTCTTAAAATATCATATATTAAATTCATCTTTTAACATTCATTTCACTTATAATCTTTATATCCTTTTGTTTTATACTCATTACATTTTATATAAATCTTATAATCTATACCACAATCTTCTGTTGCAAATGTTTTAGCATAACCATCACAATAAGATTTTCCTGAAGTATCTAACATATCTTCTTTTTTTAAATAACCATTAGAAATTAAATGATCAGCAGTTATAGTCATTTCTTTAGTAATATTCTCTTCACAGTGCTTTTTACTATTACCAGTAGCATCCAAATTCCATATTACAGCTTCTTCAAATGCATCTTTTATTTCATTATATCTTTCTTTTTCTTTAGCATTATTAAAGTTAAATGTCATATAAATACTTAATAATATAATAACAATTACAATAAATATAATAATTAATAAATTCTTCTTCATAACACACCTCTCATATTTATATAACTTACTAATCCTTATTTAATTCTTCACTTAATTTACTAGTAATACCTCTTGGACTTCTAACAGATTTAACACCACAGCTTTTTAATCTTGCAAAAGTAAAGTCATTATCACTATATCTTTTTAATAGTTTTAGCATCATAAAATCTTCATCTAAAGAAATAACAACACACTTAAACATAATATAAGCATAAGGCTCTGTAATATAGATATAAACAATATCATTAATCATAAAGTTATGAGACTTTCGCCAAGTAATAGTATCTGTATTATTAAAAGCATTAACAATATCATAATACTTGGGATTAGCAGGAATAATCCATTCTTTTTTTCTATTAGATAGATCATAACTAATATCTATAAGATTCATAATTTCTTTATTAGATAAAGTATTATCTAAAATTATACTAACCCAGCTTTTCTTACTCATATGATAAGCAGGATATATTCCCTCTTTCTTTAAATAAGTATCGACTAAATCATCTAACTTTACATTTAATACCTCTACTTCTCCACTCATCTTAAAATCAAGTTTATTTCTATCTATATTCATAATAATAGCAAACCACTTATTACTACTTTCATTTCTAAAGATTCCATAATTAGGATTAGATTCCCATAAAAACTCTGGCAAGACATTATATTTTTCTTTAATTAAATTACTAACTTCATTAGACTGTTTATAAATAAAATATTCTTCAGTATAACAATTATTGGCGATAGATTCTAGTACTTTAATATACTCATCTTTTACTCTATTAACAAAATCACCTTTAACATTTTCAAGGCGAAAATTAGTATATTCATAATCTCCATCTAAGTCATATACCCTACCTATAACATTACCTTTACTATCAATAGTAATATCAACTCTAAAAGTATCATCCATAATTAATTTAGAATATTTATAAATATTGTTCTCTAATATAAAACCATAAGGAATTAATTTATCTTTATTTAGTTTTCTCTTTTTAAAAACTTCATCTTCTAACACAATAGTTCCTCCTAATAAATTTATTATATAACAAAAAAGTTCTAAGTAAAACCTAGACCTTTATTAACTTATCTATAAATTCATTACAATCTTCCTTTATAAGAATGGATTTATCTTCTATTTCAAAAGCTGTATCAGAATATCTATCATTTACTCTTAATACATCTCTTGCTAAAATTAAAAAATAGAAAATCAAGAAACTATTTATGTTTATTTTTTTCTACAAACTGTTCTACTCTCATATGAAGATTATATTTATCTCTAAGCTTAGCAATTTCACTCATCATTTCTGTTTTATGATGTTTTTCTATTGCATCTTCATTTTTCCATCTATCTATTAATAGAACAGTTTCTTCATCATCCATTGGAAAGAAATACTCATACTTTAAATTACCTTCTTCATTTCTTATTCTCTCTACAAGACCACTTTCTACCATTTCTTTAGCAAAAGCTCTTGCACTACCATTTTTACCTGTATAATATATATTTATTGTTAAACACATTATTATTTCTCCTTTAGTTCATTAATATCTATAGTTAATATATTATCTTTATCACCATCTAATATACAAACCAATTTATTATCTTTCCAACATTTAAAATCAATATCACAACCTAATTCATAATACTTTGAAGGTAGATTAAGCCAATTACTAGAATCTACTATTTCCATAGGTTTAGTAAAATCTAAAACAATTAATGAATATGGACTTGCAAAGTAACACCCACTAACTACTAATAAATTATTTTTCGGATTATAATTAACATCACACCAAATAAAAGTTTCTTTATTATCTAAATAAGATTTACTTGGTATATAATTAATACACTCTAATGCCTTTAAATTTAAAACACTATAACCATATAAGTCTATGGAAAATAATAAATATTTATTACCATCAGAATGCTTTATAATAGTAGCATATCTTGATTTATCATAAATATTTTTCCATTCATAAATCATTTTTTTTATCTTTATATAATCTACATACTTCTCCATCTTTACTACTATCTATATCTTTATAGTAATAATATTTTATAGAATAATTATCATCTAACTCTATTTCATTTGTTGGCCTTAATAAATCACATTTAGAATAAACTAATTTATCTAGCTCTTTAATTAACTGATTATATTCTTCACTACCATAATAATTCATATTAATTACCTCTATCTTTCCAAAAGTCATAAATGGTATTAGCAAGTTCTTTAGGATTATCTACATTAACTTCATGAGAAGAATTATCTATAGTTTTAAAAGAGCTATTGTTAATAGATTTATTTAATAATTTTGCACTTTCCATATTTTGACTATCTTTAACACCACATAATATTAAAGTTTTACAAGTTACTTTATCTAAGTTAATTTCTATATCTAAATTACTCATAGAATTAACAAGAGAAATAAAATCTTTCTTCTCACACCCTATCTTCTCAAAAGTAGATCTAGGCATAATCTTGAATATTAGTCCTTGAACTTTAAAAAAGAAACTTAGGTACTTTATAAGGTGTTCCAATTAATATAAGAGAATTTACTTTATCAGGATGCTCTTTTACATAATCAATTGCAAGTATTCCTCCAAGAGAAAGGCCACATAGATTTAATTTTTCATCAAAATTATTACAGTAGTTAGAAAACTTTTCATATAAAGTAGCATAATCTGATGTAACATCTTTTAACATTGAATATAAACTAGGAATTTCTACCTTTATACTATTACTCTTTAACTCTTCTTCTACTTTATTCCAACTTGTTTCATTTTGTCCTAATCCGTGCACCAAAATATTTTTCATTACAGCACCACTTTCTTCACTTTTCTCTATATAAAAACTATTACATTATTTCATTAAATCCGTATAATAAATAATCTCTTTATTTAAAGATTTAGCATATTCTATTTCACTTTTAGTACTATTACCAATATAGTCATCTACATTAACAACTAAAATAGCATTACTTAACTTTATTTTTTCTTTATGCATTTTGTCAATCATTAAAGCTTCTTCTTTGCTATAATCATTTTTACTAGATCTTGATAATTCATTAGGCATCAAGACACAATTACCTTCTAAAGTTAATTTCTCTGCAATATCAACCATCTCTTTTTTGAATTTATAACTACCACATACTGTTATTACTTTCATATTTACTCACAACTACCTCCATTATCTTCAAAATACTTTTCTATATTTTCTATACTATGCTCTATATTAGCATAATCTGTAATATCTTTTAAATAGATTTCCATATCTTTATTACACTCCATACATTCAAAATAATTATCTTCTCCAATTGTAATCAAATAATTATTATCTCCAATAGAACAATTTAAATCAGCAGATATTATCTCTGTCGTTGTCTTTTGCTCATTAGGAAAAGCAGTAAATAAAATTAATGCAATGATAAAAAGCATTACATATATTATTGATAATATTCCTATTACTTTTAAAATTTTAATTATAATGCCGGCTAACTTTTCTGTATTACTAACTTTAGCTTCTAAAACATTTTTAATATCATTATCAGTTAATTCATCTAGACTAACATTAAATACTTTAGATAATTCTTTCGCTTGTTTAATATCAGGAGATGTCTCACCTAACTCCCATTTAGATATTGTCTGTCTAGTAACTCCTATCTTTTCTGCTAATGCTTCTTGAGAAAGATTATTTTTCTTTCTTAACTCTAATATTTTATTTCCTATTTCCATTTTTTCACCTCAGTTAAAAGTATATAATCTTAAAGCTTTTTAATCTAGCAATATATAATGGAAGTTATGCTAATTTTCTTAACATTATAATAATTAATCTATTTTTTATCTTTCCACTCGTGATAAAGAATATCTTTTAAAACTAACATACTATCTTGTTTATTATAACCATACTCACTAGATAAACTATCAAGCATCATCCTAATTCCTTTAGCATATTTAGATATATCAACTTCTTTTTGATATGTTATTAATACTTTATATTTCTTCCCCCAAGCATTTGTCCAATTAATTTTTGATTCTTTCTCTTCATCAGTATTTTTAATAATTTCTTCTATCTCTTTTAAATCTACATCAAACTCTATTAACTCATCCAAAGATAGTTTATATAATTTAGAAAGTTTTTTGGCCTGATAAATATCTGGAATAGTTTCATTGGTTTCCCATTTTGAAATAGTTTGCCTACTGACACCTAATTTTTCTGCAACTACTTCTTGTGATAAGCCTGCCTTTTTTCTTGCTTCAAATAAATTATTTCCTAAACTCACTTTATCTACCTCCAAATTAAGTGTACTATTTTAAACTAATTTTTTCTATCAACTATATTTTACATTTTTGCTAGTTTTATTAACAAACTAGGCATATTTACTAAAAATAAAGAAATCTATATCAAAATTAGAAAATTCCCTTATTATACTTAAATTGCCCATAAAGTAGAAAAACTAGACCAATGATAACTCCTACTAAAGTAATAAGCCATAGACTTGCAATTTCAAAAATCATTTGTAAAATAGCAGTTATAGTTAAACTAACTCCAATTATTATTGTTCCAAGCCCCATTGCTTCTCCATATTTCTTAGAATTTTCTTTTGTAATTCTTGTTCTATTATACCAATGAATAGAAGAAATATTACCTTTATAATTAAAAAGTCCTAAAACTATAATACATATACCAAAAATTATCATAAATATATATTCCATAATTTTAACCTCTCTTTACCATTACTACTTATAATTATTTATTATTCTTTTTTTATCTTTTTAAACACTAAAATTGCTTTTGCTGTTCCTGTAATTGACATAGTAACCAGTTCATAACCAACTTGTAACATTTCATTAGCTTTTTCCTCTACTTTTTGTGCCATTTCATTAGCTTTTGGAGAATATTCTATAACAACTGTTTTATACATTTTTTATTTCACCTTTCCTCTTTTTTATTTTTGATACTACTATTGGAGATATAAATGTGGTAATAACAACTAAAATCCATAAATTACCTGTTAAAAAGTTATATGAATCTAATAAATCTTTAATTCCTCCACCTTCACTAATATACATAAATAAATCAAATAGATTCGTTAAAATAAACCAAATTATTCCAAAGACAAAATAATCTGTTTGTTTACAATTTTTGATTTTTGGTATTAGTAAGTATACTACTACAAATATACATATACTTAAAATAATTCCACTTAATAGTAGTGCAATATCTCCTAATTTAATCAAGATATTTTCTCTTAACCCACCATTTATAATTGCTAATGGAATAATTAAAAACCATATTCCTATTGCTTGAATATATTTACTCATAATAATCACCTTGTAATTTATAATTCTCTTAATTTTAAAAAATTATCTATGTTTATTTAGTATATTCTCTAAATTATATGTATAGAATACTTCTGGATATCCTACACCAAATTTAACGAAATCTTTTTCATATTTTGATAATTTACCACCCCATGATTCATATACTTTTCTAGCTTTTATATTATCTTTTAAAACTCCAATTACATATTTTGAGGCACCATTTTCCATTGCCCATTGTTCAAATATATTTTTAAATGAGCTCCCAATTCCACAACCTTGAAATTTTGGATCAACATAGAGTGCAATTAAATCAGCATAATCAGAATTAAAATGTTCATATGATGAATTAATACTTCCACGCATTATTCCTATTATTTCATTATTATATTCAGCAACATATGCTATATTTTTGTTATCATTTTTTATATTATCGGTAAATGTTTTTACTTTCTCATCTACTCGGTTATCTTTTTCTATGAATACTTCTTTTGGAAATATATGATTATATGCATCTCTCCATACTTTGTTTACTAAAATAAACCAATTCTTAGCATCTTCTGGTTTTACTTTTCTTATCTTTAATAGTTTTCTATCCATATTTTAGCCACCTCTCAAACTACTATTTAATAATTATTTAGTTTATATACATTTATAACTATATTTTTCTTCTCCTTAAAAATTTACTATTTATTAAATATATTTACTTGCTTCCCTCACACTTAAACTACTCATTTTATCTTTATATTTATTTATAAACTCTCTTACCCATTCAGGATTAGTTCTAGAATAATCTCTTAAAGCCCAACCTATCGCTTTATTAATAAAGAATTCATCACTACCAAAATTATTAACTAATATTTTTTCTAATAGTATGGTATTAGTTTTATCTTTTCTACATAATTGATGATCTATCGCTATTCTTCTTACCCAAAAGTCATTATCACAAGACCATTCTAGCATTAAATCATCAACTCTATTATCTCTTAGCCCTATCTCGCCAATAACTCTATCTAAAAAATCAATCGTATCCCACCATTGTTTTGTTTTTATATACTTTTCTATTTTAGGGATATCATCATAAGTTAAAAAGTTATTCATTGCAATTAAATAATCAGATACTAAATATTGAAATTCTCTATGGGAATCTCCGTAACATTTATCAAGAAAATCCCAATCAACTTTTTTACCTTTCTTTTCATCTTTAATAAAATCTTTATATAATGCTTTTCTTTTAGGAGTAGGAATACCATAAAACTCAAATAAGTTTCGCATATATTTTGCCATTGCTATAGCATTTTCTTTATCTTCATTCTGTTCAAATAGCTTTTTTATTTCTAAATATTTATCCATAATGACCCCATTCTCTAATATAGATTTTAAATAATTATTAAATAACTACAATACATATAGTTGAAATTCTAAATTAATTATATCATCTTTACTAAAAGAAAAACAGTAATATAAAAAAGACTGGCAGTGCTTATATGACTGAGTTAAAAAATAACTCTTATATTCAATAACTTGAATAAATCATATAAGGCTTATATGCCAGTCCTTTTTAATGTAACCATAATATCATTATTTTATGCATAAGTCAATATACTACTGACCAAATTTTTTTGATGGAAATCTGTTCTCATAAACAATATATGGTTTTATTTTTGCATAAAATTTTTCATTATTACTATTATATTTTTTATATAATGAGTTTGCAACTATATCTGCCCACTGAATTAAATAACAGCTTTCAGATTCAAAATAATTTATATCAAATTCTATTCTTTTTACATTATTTTTTGTTTCTAATTGTTCTAATACTAGCTTATTATATAAATAAGGTTTTAATGAAAGTCTATTGCCAATTTTTACAGAACGATTATCTAAATAAAGGTTTATTTTTTCTACATCTTTATATTCTTCTACAATTCTCTTTACTATTAATTGAATTAAATAATTAAAGCAAGCATTTTTATCATCAGACTTTGCTAACAACATTGTAGTTTGTTTTAAATCAAGAACTATATACCTAACTTTAATACCTTTAAAAAGAATCTTATCAAGTAGTTCCAGTCTATCATCATCTTTCAGTCTACTGCCCTTTAATTCTGTAATTTTGGGTATGTCATTTTTTTGTTTAAATCTACATATAACTCTACCTGCTCTTTTAGATATAGCATTTTTTAAAGTTGGATTCACTTCTAAAGCACATATTAAAAAATATCTTCCCATACCTGTACCTAAATTACCTGATTCATCTATATACAAATTGACTTCCTTCATTTATATTTTCCCCCTGTATAATAGTTTTAAATATATATCTACAGTAACATAATGTATATATATTATCAACCACATAATTTAAAATTTCATTTTTTTATTACACAAAATAAGAAACTATAAATGATGATTAATTATTATTTTGCTTATCATAATATGAAATCTCTATTTTATTTCCATCTAAATCTTCAATAGCAAAACAAGTATAATTATCTAAACTATTAGGAATTTTTTCAGGTTCATATAATATTTTTGCACCTATTTCTTTACACTTATTAAAAGCTTTATCTATATCATCAGTATATAAACCTAAAACTCCATTATTTCCTATAACTCTTTTATCACCTGTCGCTTCAACAGAAATAATACCAAAGTAAGTTCTATTATCTCTATTTTGCCAGTCAGCCCATCTATTTTCAGTTATATTGGTGGGCTCTTCTTCAAACAGTTTTGAGTAAAACTTTATTGCTTTGGTTATATCCTCTACCACAAAGTAAAAATTATCTATTCTCATAAGTTTCTCCTAATCTATCTTATAAATATAATTATCTTTTCTTGGCTTTTCTTTCGCTTCCATATCAGGATAGCCTAATATACAGTTACCTATTCCTTCATAGTCTCCAGTAATTCCTAAAGACTTTAATATTTCTTTTCCCTCTTCCGTTTCAAATTCTTCTTTTGCTCGATGTATCCAACAACTTCCAAGTCCTAAAGAACTTGCCGCTAGCATCATATTTTCCATAACTAAACTACCATCATAAATATATGTAGGAACTGACTTATCTGCTAGTACGACAATAACAACAGGTGCGCCATAAAAAGGATCAGTATCTACTCCCATAATCTTAGCATTTAATTTAGATAGTTTATCTCTGACCTCTTTATTAGTAATAGCAATTATTATAGGAGATTGTCTATTCATACCAGATGGTGCATAAGTACCCGCTTTTAATACTTCATCAATTAATTCAGTAGGAACCATATCACTTTTATATTTTTTTATACTTCTTCTTTCTACTATATTTTTAATAACATCGTTCATTAATTATCCCTCCTACTTTAAGTATAACATTTTACCTAAAAGAAAAATAGTATTTTTAAATTACTATTTATCACAATAAATCTTATCTAATTCTTCTTCTATATCTTTGATAATTTTCTTTAACTTTTCAATATCAGAGCCATCATTACTTTTATCTTTACTATCAATTTTACTAGCATCAATTGTAATTTGCTGAGAAGCATATGTTTGCATAGTAAGACCAACTAATTGTAACCAGTTTCCAATACTATCCTGCTCTTCTAAAGACAACTTTTGTGATAGTATTAATCCTATTAAAAAGGCCGATGTTACAAAACTATTAGGTTCAATATTAAAAACTATTCTTTCCATAAGTATCACTACCTATTAAAATTATTAATCTTTATAGTATATGCAAATATTAATTTATGTATTTTTATAAAAAGAACAGTCTTTATCATGGGAATTAATAATACCTATCGCCTGTAAATAAGAATAAATAATGGTACTTCCTACGAATTTCATACCTCTTTTCTTTAAATCCTTCGATATAGCATCTGATAAATCGTTAGTAGTCTTATCTGTTTCATAAATTATTTTATCTTCAGTAAATTCTTTTAAATAATTATAAAAACTACCATACGCATTCTTTATATCTTTAAATATATTAGCATTACTTATACTAGCTTTTATTTTTAGTTTATTTCTAATAATATCTCTATTATCTAGTAATTTATCAATCTTTTCATCACCATAGGAACAAACTTTATCTAGATTAAAATTATCATAAGCTTTCCTAAAACTCTCTCTTTTATTTAAAACACATTCCCAAGATAATCCTGCTTGAAATGATTCTAATATTAACATTTCAAACAAGTATTTATCATTAAAGTTAGGTATTCCCCACTCTTCATCGTGATATTTAATGTATATTGGATTATTTAAATTACACCACTTACATCTTTTCATAATGCTGTATGCTGTTCCTTTCTTTGGAATAAATAATTTTTCCATATTAACTTTTTCGTGTTTTAATAAATAAATTTTCTTATCAATACCACCTGCATAACCAGTTAAACTACCATTAGATCCTACTACTCTATGACACGGTATAATTATGGAAATAGGATTATGACTAACTGCACCTCCTACCGCTTGACTAGACATCTTTTTAAGACCTTTTTGTTTAGCGATAGTATCTGCAATATCTTTATATGTAATAACTTCTCCATAAGGTATTTCACAAAGTATCTTCCAAACACTTTTTCTAAAATCACTACCTAAAGGATTTAAATCAAGTTCATTTATACTAGGCTCTTCTCCTTTAAAATATCTATCTAGCCACTCTTTAGTCTTAATTAATATTTCTTTTTCTTCCTCTTTTATTTCATCTTTTAAGCAAGAAAGATAATACTTCTGGCCTTCTATCCATAAACCTATTAGTTTATTGTTTTGGGAAGCTAGTAAGATATCTCCTATTGGAGATTTATAATGAGTAGTATAAATCACTTGAATCACTCCTTTACATTATCTATCTTTTTTAAACCATTTGTAGTTAATAGATATAAACTATCAACTACTTCTTCTATATATTTTCTATCGTGTGAAACACTTATTATTGTACCACTAAACTCTCTCAAAACCTTTCTAATAACAGGATTAGATAAAGGACTTACATTTCTAGTAGGTTCATCTAGTATTAAAACATTATGCTTATCAAGAACTAATTTCATTAAAAACAACTTAGCTTTTGTTCCATTACTTAAATCTTTTATCTTTCCTGTCATTTCTTCTCTTGTAAATTTCATATTTCCTAAGTACATCCTCGCTCTAGTTATATCATCTTTATAATTACTTGGAGCGATAAAATCTAAAACATATTCATAATCATTTAATACATCATCATAGTTTTGAGGCATATAACCTACTTTAATATCTTCTCTTGACTTCATCTGTTCATAAATAATTTTAATTAAAGTAGATTTACCTACTCCATTTTTACCTACAATACATAAATGAGTATTACCTACTACTTCTAATTTAATATTTTTAGATAGAACTTTATTATCAATCTTTAACTCTTTTAAATCTAAATTAAGAACTATTTTTGTCTTAGGAACTTGCACATCTTCAAAAAAGAAATTAATACCTTCTTCTACATCAGGTAATTCCGTAAGAGTAGTATCATCTAACTTTCTCTCTTGTGATTTTAATGAATGCATCTTCTTTTTTAATAATCTTGCCCCATGAGGATCACTTCTTGAAATAGTATTTTGTTGATACTCTACTTTTTGCATAACTTGTCTTAATTTTTCTTGTTTCTTAATAAAATCTCTTTTCTCATTTCTTGCTACTTGTCTTTGTTTATCTATCATTCTAAGTCTTTTAGAAACATAAGTATCATAATCAATCTTTAAAAGAGTATATCTACAATCTGTTTTACCTTTTATCTGTTCTAAATGTAAAATCATATTAGCAGTATTAGAGAGTAAGCTCTCATCGTGAGAAACATAAACAATAGGTTTTGAAGTACTATTAATAAATTTCTCTAACCACTCTAAAGTTTCTATATCTAAATCATTAGTAGGCTCATCTAAAAATAAAATATCAAATTCTTCTAGTAATAATTTTAATATATTTACTTTTACTTTCTCTCCACCTGATAAAGAGATTATTTTTTGTTCTAATATTTCATCTTCTAAATTAAATAGTTCTAAATACTTATAAAGTTCACTTATTTTATTATAATAGTCTTCTTCACTACTAAATAGATAATCATATACTTTTTTATTTAAATTGTCTCCACTAATTACTTGCTCTAAATATCCAACTCTGTTCCCTTTTAAATTAATAGTTCCTCTTGTCTCTCCATAATCACACATAGAAAGAATAGTTTTAAGTAACGTAGATTTACCATTACCTTCTTCACCAATAATCGCTAACTTATCTCCTTTATTTAAAGTTAAAGATAGGTCTTTAATTATATATCTACCATTTACTAATATAGTTAAGTTTCTTATTTCTAACATTATGCCTTCCTTTCTGGCATAATCAAAGTTTATGCCTAACTCATTTAGTAATTATTCTCAATTTTCTCACCTCCGAATTACTGTTTTAACATTTTTATCAGGCGTTATTATTTTTTTATTGTACTTTCATAAAAAGCCTTTCCATTTCTTCTATTTTATCACGAAATATTTTTATTTAACAATTATATTTACAAGCTCTTGTAATTTAAAATAAGGTAAAATTAAAAGATTAGAGTTTACTTTCTAATCTTACTTTTTTAACTATCATTTATAGAGCTGACTTCACTCACTTTTTTAACTACCATTCATAGAGCTGGCTTCACCTGCTTTTTTAATATTATATGCAAAACTCGCATAACATAATCATTTTTGTGTCTATATTATATCATAATGTAAAAGTCATTTATTACAGGAAACATTTCAAGGGTATATAAAATAACTAAAAAATATAATTTAAGATATAACATTAGCTCTTCTTTGATTTTTTTATTAAAGATATTATTCCTAATAAAATGATAAATATTATAACAAAACATATAATTATTCTAATTAATACTACATTTGTTATAGGACTACCAAAATCATACCAACTCATTATTTCAAATATAAAAAATGTTATTAGTAATGATAGTATTGCAATTCCTATAACTGATAAAGTTTTTTTCATTATTTACTTACTCCTTTTTATAAAATAGTATTTACTAATTAATACTTTATGTATTTAAAAGCATAAGTTGATTTTTCATTGCAATTAATTTCTTCATCACTTGATAGCTCACATATTCCAACTAATAAATCACTATCATCTTTAAAAGTGATTTTTTTATTATTGTCTATAGTATAAGTTCCTTTTTCTGTTTGGTTATTTTCTAAAGTCAATGTATAATTGCCATTACCATCACATTCTAATATGTAATCTTCTTTACCACCTAATTCATCGCCATCTTCATCAATTTGATATATATTTTGATTTTCAGTTGTTGCTATCCATTTACCTTTTAATGAAGCACTAGTACCGCATCCTGTTATGCCAATTAATAAACTTACACTTAACAAACATAAAAATAATTTTTTCATATTTTATTCACTCCCTTTCAAATACAGACTACTTTTTTGATTTATTTAGTAAAGTGGCAATGCCCCACAAAGTGCTAGAAAAACCTAATATCAAAATTGGGACAAAAATCTTTAAATATACATAGAAATCATAAATTGATTCTTGCCATAATCTGTACTCAAAAAATACTCCTATACCAATTAAAATAATGATTACTGCAATAACTTTTAAAATAATTGATATAATTTTTTCCTTTTTCATATTCATTCCTCCTAATTTATAATTATTGTTTGATCATTGGCTCTTGTATTTGTTCTAAACCTGTTTTAGTCGTTTCTTTAACACCTACAATAGTTGAATTTTTAAAAATATCTTCTATTTCATCTTTTACATTAGTTACATCTTCATTAATCATAAACTCAAATTCATAAGTTTTATTTTTTTCTAATGTTATATCCCATAAGTTATTTATGATAACTGTTTTTGTTTCACCTTGGAATTCATTTAATTCTACCTTAAAAGAATTTCCATAAGAAACTTGATTCCCATCATCATATTGTTGTTCAGTATATTTTGATATATCTTTTACCGTATAGGTCCTTATAAAAGTATAATTGTTATTCTTACAAAAGTTTTGTTTAAACTTCATATTATCGTTTCCAATATAAATATCTTTATTACCATCTAATGTATTACATTTGATTAAAGTTATATCTCCTTTATAAATTTGAGTACCACCATCCATTAAAGTGTCTTCTAATTTTAATGTGTTTATTATTTCGTTTATAGCATTGCTATTATCTTCAATATAACTTTTTAATTCAGCTTTTCTATCTTTCATTTCAATAGTTATATTTTCAATGCAATAAGTATAAATGTTTCTACCATCGTTTGATAAGAGCAATTTAGGTTTATTACATTCATTTTGATTTTCATATTCGATATTAAAATTATTTTTTGAACTACAACCTGTTATTCCTAAAACTATAGCTATTATTAAAAATCCAACTATTGCCTTTTTCATTATATCCTCCGATACTACAAATTAATTATTGTTTAGATAATTATATCATTAAATGTAAAATAAAAATAGTAGATTACAACCTACTACTTAATTATTCGATATATTAATTTTATTTATCTAATCTTACTAACCTTTTATATGACATCTTCCCATCAGTAAGTCCAATTAAATAATCACTACTAGTATTAAAATATATTGCTAACTTAATTAAATATAAACAAAAAGCGGAGCCATAAGGCTCCTTCAGGGGGTTCGGTTGAATATAAATCCACACTTAGATCGTGGACTATATCACCATGATAAGCAAATATACTTATCATGTACATTAATCATATCTAAAAATTTCCAACTTGTCAATTTGATTTTGAAAATTTTAGAAAATTTTTACAACTAGCTATGTATAATGGTATTAATTAATCTAAGTTTATTAGCATCATTCTCTTTATCTAGTAAGTATTCTAGGGAATCTTCTCTAGCTTGTAACAATATTTTGTAATCTGCTTTTAAATCTGCTATCTTGAAAGTCATATCACCACTTTGTTTAGTTCCAAACAAATCTCCGTGACCTCTTAGTTTAAAATCCTCTTCACTAATTTCAAAACCATCATTAGTACTTTCCATTATTTCAAGTCTTTTAGTATCATTATCACTAATTAAAATACAACTTGACTGTAATTCACTTCTTCCTACTCTTCCCCTTAACTGATGAAGTGTAGATAAACCAAATCTTTCAGCATTAAATATTACCATCATCGTAGCATTAGGAACATCTACTCCTACTTCAATAACGGTTGTACTAATTAGAATCTGTACTTTATTTTGTAAAAACTCATTCATAATTAACTCTTTAGCAGCACTAGCCATTTTACCGTGAACTAAATCAATTTTATATTTACTACCAAATGCAAGAGTCATTTTTTCTTTTAAGTCATTTACATTAGTTAAATCACTGTTTTCACTTTCTTCAATAAGTGGTGCGATAACATATATCTGATGACCTTCTTTTAACTCTTCATACATCATTTCTAAAACATCTTTAATTTCTTTATTATTCTTAACAACAGTTTTAATTTTCTTTCTACCCTTAGGTCTTGTCTTAATAGTAGATACATCCATATCTCCATAAATAGTTAAAGCATAAGTTCTTGGAATAGGTGTTGCACTCATATATAAAGTATCAGGCTTTTGTCCTTTATTCTGTAGATTAGCTCTTTGATTAACTCCAAATCTATGTTGTTCATCTGTAATAACTAATCCAAGATTATGATAAGTAACATCTTCTTGAATTAAGGCATGAGTTCCAACAATTATATCAATATCACCATTTTTTAACTCTTCATAGATTAAATCTTTTTCCTTTTTAGGAGTTGAACCTGTAAGTAAAGCCATATTTAAGTTATAGTCAGCGAAGATATCCTTTAGATTACTAAAATGTTGTGTTGCAAGTATCTCAGTAGGTGCCATTAAAGCACTCTGATATCCACTTAAATAATTTGCATACATTGCTATAAAAGAAACTATAGTCTTACCACTACCAACATCACCCTGTAATAGTCTATTCATTCTACTCTTACTCTTTAAATCTTTAATAATAGTATTAACAGCAGTTACTTGGTCTTTAGTAAGTTCATAAGGAAGATGCGAAATAAATTCATTTACTTTAGATTCATCTATATCCCTTTCAATTCCACTATTCGCTTTCTTATTCTCTTCTTTTAAATAGTTAATTTTAAACATAAACTCAAATAACTCTTCATACTTAAGTCTTATCATCGCTTCTTTTAATTTCTCTTTACTAGGAGGATTATGTACTATATTTAAAGCCATTCTCTTATTAGAAAAATTATACTTTTCTTGGTACTTTAAAGGTAAACTATCATGTATTTCTTTACTTTGACCAAGTAGTGCCATATTAATATATAAAGCCATATTCTTATTAGTTAATCCACTAGTTAAATGATAAACTGGCTCTATCTTTACTTTATTAGATAAAGACTCCATCTTTATTTCTGATGCTGTTATAACATTTTTAGGCTTATCAAATTTACCTATAACAGTAACAGTAGTACCAACCGTAAGTTGACTTTTTAAGAAAGCTCGATTAAATATTGATACCCCTACAACTCCACTAGCTGTTACAAGACGAAAATTCATCTTATTAAGTCCTGCCTTAAATCTAACTAATATAGGACTACTTTCTATCTTACCATCTATAATTATATGATCTCCATCATTTGTCTCTTCTAAATTGCCTCTAACTAAAAATTCATATCTAAAAGGATAATGTGTAACTAAATCATCTACTGTATTTATCCCTATCTTAGAAAGAAGTGTCAAAGCTCTAGGTCCTACACCTTTTATATCTTTTAATGCCACAACACACCACCTCTTTTTCTGTCTCATATTATAGCATAATTTTTAGAATTTTAAAAGAAAATAAATCATAAAATTTTAATAAAGGGAGGAATTTATGAAAGTAATTGCAAATGGTGGTGCTTCTACTAAAAACGTTGCTAATAATACATTAGATGCCATTTATTTAGGACTTAATGCTCCATATATTGATGGTTTTAAATTTAAACTTTATTTAACTAAAGATAAAGAGATTATTACTCTAAGTGATGATATAGTAGAACTTTATACTAAAGGTCTTAATGAAATAGATGATTATACTCTAAAAGACTTTTTACTTTTTAATGTAGGTAGTAAAGTTCAAAAACAACAAATAGTTACATTGAGACAAATTCTTTATATATTTCAAAATACTAATAAATATTTAATCTTAGAACTTGCCAATCAAAAAGAAAATAATGCACTATTTACTGATTTAGTTTTAAATATGGTAAGAAGTTATTCTAATAGCATTAATATTTATTTAGAAAGTGAAAACAATGAAATAGTTGAATATTTAAAATCTACTGATAATTCTTATCCTATAGGTATTAGAGTAACTGAAGAAAGTACTGATAATTGGTATGTTGATGTAGATTTTTATGATATTAATACCACTCTTTTAGATGACTTTAATATAAGAGATAAGGTTAAAGAAAATAAACTTATTATGATAGATCAAGTTAATAGAATGGAAGTATTTGATTTAATCTATGCTGAATATCAAGATATATTTAACTTTATTTATATTATAACCAGCCAAATTGCTAATATTAATAGTAGTGAACAAATACAAAACAGAAGCTAAGGTTTAACTTCTGTTTTTATTAGCATTTTTTCTAATCTTTATTTTAGCTTGTGTCTTTTTATAATTATCTTTTACACTATCAGACTTCTCTTCTATTTTCTCTATGATTTTTAAATATCTAGATGCTTTATCATAGAAACCCCTTTCTACTAGATAAACAGAAGTATATAACATCATATTAGCTCTATCTTCATCATTTAAGTTAAGATCTAAAATATATTTATCAAGCTCACTTAATCTAGTTGGAGATGATGATGAAATTATATCTTCAACACCCATCAACTTTTCTTCGTAAAATTCAATTTTCTCATTATTTAATTTATTTTTAACACTATTTCTTTTCTTAAAATTCTTCATATTCTTTCTCCTCTAATTTAAGTATAAACTTCTTTAAAAAATTAGTAAACTTTTTTCAAAAAAAGTGTTGACAAAATGACTTCAAATGATTATTATAAAAAGCACCAATTCGGAATTAGGCGAATTGGTCGCTAGTATCACACTAGCCAACCCCTTTTT
>CALVUX010000001.1 GCA_944363715.1 uncultured Bacilli bacterium | reverse complement strand
TCCCTTTAATAATGACAAACAGGTTATGGCATATTATATCATTAACTTTTGTTCTTTAAAAGAATAAGTTCCCATTACTAATTTTTCGGGAACTTTGAATTTTATTTAATGTTCAAATTAATATAGTTTGTAATTTTGTATTATTTGTATTATAATTTAAAATAAGGAGGACTAAAAAATGAAGAATAAAAATAATGGGTTTACTTTGGTAGAGTTATTGGCAACTATTATAATATTAGGACTGTTATTAACCATTGCCTATATTAGTGTTAGGAGTATACTAGATAGGGGAAATGATAGTTATTATAAAAGTCAAGAAGATATGTTAATCTTAGCAGGGAGAGAGTATTTTGCAGATTATAGAAGTGAATTACCAAAAATTATTAGTAATACTTCTACTGTAACATTGCAAACGTTAATAGATGAAAAGTATATAGATCCTATTCAGGACGATAATAATAGTGATTGTGACTTCGAGAATAGTGGCGTTACTGCTCAGAAAGTAACAGATAGTGATTATCAATATTATGCTACTTTAGCGTGTGATAATTATAATACTGAAAAAGATGAAGCAGATCCAATAATAACATTTAGTCCAAATAGAAAGTCAACACAAGATACAATAAAAATTACAATGAAAATAACTGATAATGTTGGAGTGAAGAGTTATAGATATATAGTTACTAAAGATGGTGAAGAGTATCATGATAGTGGGTATCAAAACTATACTCAAGATGTATCTATTAATTTAACAGAACTAGGTCTTTATGAAATAACAGGATATGCCATAGATGAAAGTGGTAATAGGGCATCTAGAAGATCTGGTAAGTATTCAATATATAAAGGAATAGATTGTGCTGAAGTAAATTATAAAGCTAATGTAGATGAAAATAAATGGACTAATGAAGATGTAAATATAACTTTTGATCTTCCGGATAATACATATAGAGTAGAATTTAGTAAGATAACTAATGATTCAGAAGAACAAGTAATAAATACTTTTATAGGTAATGCTAATCAAAACATATTACTTAATACTGAGGGACAACATGTAGTTAGAGCAAGATTATATGATGTTGATGGTAATTCTTGTGTTTATTCTACTGATTCATATAATATTGATAAGACTAAACCAGAGTTAAATGTAGAACTTAAAAAGAAAAATAGTAGTGCTGATTTAGGAGAGTCATCTAATATAAATTCTTTATCAGATTATACAAATGATACTTGGTATAGTGGCTATGTAGTATTAAGAGGTAGTTGTAGTGATGATAAGACAGAATGTGATATATCATATAGAATTAATAAAACTGGCGGTTGGAAAAAAGGAACTACTGTAAATGTTAATTCAGAAGGAACTACTACAGTAGAATTTAGAGCGACAGATGAAGGTGGAAATAGTGAGACGAACTCTTATACAGTTAAGCTTGATAGAACAAGACCTACTCTTAGTTATAACGTAGGAAGTGGAACATATAAAGGAAGTAGTTTACAGGTTTGTGCTAATGCTAATGATTCAACATCTGGAATTAACTCGGTACAAATGTCTATATATAAAGGCGGTTCTAATATAGGTACTGTTAGTAATAATGGAAAGAATCAATTATGCTATACACTTTCAGGATATGGAAGTTATACAGTTTATACAAAAACATTTGATAATGCAAACAATAAACAGAGTAAGTCTCCTGAAGATAATGGTTTTTATTATCAATCTTATACTTTACAACAACCAAAGAGTGTTAAAGTATTAAATCAAAACTACTATGTTTGTCCAAGCGATCAAAATAGACCAACAGCAGATAAGTGTAAAAGAGGTACTTACGATACTTTGTATGTTAATAGTGTTTCTGTTAGTGGTACAAAGGTTAATATAAATATTCGATTACATATGAATAATACAGGTGTTTCATGCAAACAAGGGCAGACTAATACTCTTTGTATTGCTAATTCTTCTAATAAATGTGTATATAATATTGCTTCATGGAATATAAGTTGTCGTCCACTTTGGACAAGTACAGGTGCAAACCTTTATAATGGTTATACTGGCCAAATTGATGTCTCAAGATGGTCTCCTGGTGTTTATAAAGTGATAGTAGATGGTACAACAGAAAAGTTTAGATTTAAATATGCAAGTACAGTTCGAAATACTTTCCAAATTATAGGATAAAAGAGGTGTGTTATGGAAAAAAAACTAAAAAAGTTCTTGATAACTATAGGTGTGGCATTACTTTTAATAGGACTAGGTATTGTCGCTTGGCAATTACAACAAACTTTAAGTATTAAATTTACTTATATTGGGGAAGAAAGTGATGGTTTTATTGCTGTTAGTGATGAAAAAAATGTTGGTTATATTAATACTGAATTAGAACAGGTTATTGATTTAAAATATCCTGTTCTAGATAGTATGAAGATGGATAAAGAAGTTGATTTAAGTGCTTTTAAAGTAAAAGATGGTCTTTTCCCATATACTAACTCTTCAAATAAGTTTGGGTTAGTTAATCAAAATGGTAAAATTATTATGAAAGCTAAATATGATTATATTAATGTTATTAGCAAGGACTTTATTATTGTTAATGATAATGGTGCTTATTATTTTATTAATTCTAAAGGTGATTTAGTTTGTGAATTGTCTTTTCAAGATGTTGCTACTATAGATAATATTTCTAATATGTTTTTAGTATATAATGATGATAAGGTAGGACTTATCGATACAAATAGTAACTTACTTTTAGAATGCAACTATGACAATATTTCTATATTGAAAGGTGAGAATAATAATATTATAACTGCAACTAATGGTAATACAAATGAAATATATCTATATGATAAAAATTCTATAAGCTTCCTTGATGAATTTAATGATCTTTATGCTATGTATTATATTAATAATGATATTTATTTAACTAATTTTGAGGGAAAATATCATATATATAATATTGAAACAAAGTCTCTTAAGACTTTAAACAATAATTATGTTGCTATAGAACCATATTATAATGGCATTGCTTTGGCTGTTAATGAGGATGATTTAGTTGGTTATATAGATGAAAATGAAAATGTTATTATAGATTATCAATATAGCTTTGATACTAGTACAAGTTTTAATCAATATAATTTAGCAGTAGTAGGAAAAAATGATTTAGTTGGAGTTATTAATACTAAAATGCAAGAAATAATACCTTTTAATTATTTAGAAATTGAAATAGTAAATGATGATAGATTTATTGTTTTAGATAAGAATAATAAAATGTATATTATTGATGGTAGTGAAAATAAAATAACTACTAAAGATTATGATTATATTATTGATACAGAATATTCTGATATATTCCTTGTAAGTAATACTTCTAATGATAATACTCTTTATGGTATAATAGATTCTAATGGGAAAGAAATAGTTCCTGTTGAATATGAAGAGATTAAAATTAGTAATAATTATTTTATCTTAAAACAAGATAATAAATATTCTATAGAAAAAAGGTAGTGGTTATATGAAGAAAATTATTTTAACTGGAGATAGACCTACTGGAAACTTACATTTAGGACATTATGTTGGTTCGCTAAAAAATAGAGTTATACTTCAAGAAGAAAATAATTATGATGAGATGTATGTTTTTATCGCTGATGTGCAAGCTTTAACTGATAATTTTGATAATCCTAAGAAAGTTAGAGATAATGTTTTAGAAGTAGCAATTGATTATTTATCTGTTGGTTTAGATCCATCTAAAGTAACTATATTTATTCAAAGTATGATAAAGGCTTTACCAGAGCTTACTATGTATTATATGAATTTAGTAACTCTTGCACGATTAGAGAGAAATCCTACAGTCAAGAGTGAAAGTAAACAGAAAAATTTTGGTAGTAGTATTCCTGTAGGATTTTTAAATTATCCTGTTAGTCAAACAGCAGATATCACTGCGTTTGATGCTACTATTGTTCCTGTTGGTGACGATCAATTGCCTATGATTGAACAAGCTAGGGAGATAGTAAGGAGTTTTAATAATATATATGGTGAGACTCTTGTAGAACCTAATGCAGTGATTCCAGAAAACTTCGTTTGTAGAAGACTTCCTGGTACAGATGGTAGGGCTAAGATGAGTAAGTCTATTGGTAATTGTATATACTTAAAAGATGATAGTGAAACTGTTAAAAAGAAAGTTATGAGTATGTATACAGATCCTAATCATTTAAGAGTAGAAGATCCTGGAAATACTAAGGATAATCCTGTATTTATTTATTTAGAAGCTTTGTCTACAGATGAGCATTTTAAGAAATATTTAAAAGAGTATAAGAATCTTGATGAATTAAAGGCTCATTATGAAAAAGGGGGATTAGGAGATGTTAAAGTTAAAAGATTTTTATATGATGTTATAGAAGATGTTCTAACACCGATTAGAGAGAAAAGAAAATACTACGAGAATAATATTGATTTAGTTTTAGATATCTTAAAAGAAGGTAGTGCGAAAGCTAATAAAAGAGCAGATGAGACTTTGAAAAAAGTTAAAAAAGCTATGTTAATAGATTATTTTGATTAATATGTGTTGTTATAGTTAGATTATTCTAATATATATAGAAATGATAAAGATAAGAAAGAAGGTAAAAGTATGAGAAAATTATGTTTACAATGTGTTACCTGGGGGGGGGGCGTTTAAATTACCAGAATGGTAGTTTAAACAATACTTTCTTTCATTATGGCTTAAAAGAATAGAGGCAAGTTCTATTCTTTTTATAGTGTAATAATGGAAGGAGTAAGAAGATGAAAAAATTATTATTAGAAACAAGTTTTAGTAAGATATATATGATAGTAATGATTATAATAACTCTATTAATATTAGGAAGTTACTTTTCTTATGCTATGTTTACAGTAACAAAAGAGAAGAGTAATGCCATAAGTATAGTAACAGGAAACCTAACTTATAAGTTAGAAGTAGATGGAGTTGAAGGAAATGTATTAAATGTTCCTGCCAATAGTAGTAAAGAGTTTATAGTAACATTAAGTAATCCTAATAATAGAATAGCAAGATTTAATTTTTATTATATGGGTGATATACCTAGTAATGTTTATATGGGGTATTTGGATGAAGAGGGGTATAATATAACTCCTATAGAAGAAGGAATAAACTTAGAACAAGTAGGAACAATTGGTTCGAGTAATACTTATATAATTAAAGTAACAAATAATTCTAATAGTGAATTAACTATAAATTTAGGAGTAAGTGTAGGACTAGATTATAATGATTTAAACTTACCTAATAACGGACATTTATTTGATAAATATGTAGTAGAATTATCACAGATATTATTAAGTGATAAAGATAATAATATAAATACCACTGATAGTGAACAGACCTTTATAACTGGAGAAGAACCTGATAATTATATTTGGTATAGTGGAAAGTTATGGAGAGCAGTATCTGTTGATCCTAGTGATAATTCTGTAAAACTTGTGACACAATGGACAATAGCGACAATACCATATTCTAGTGGAAGTACAGCGTTTGAAGGAAGTTATATGAAAGAGTGGTTAAATGATACAAGTGCAGATGGCTTCTTAGGTAATTTAAGAGATTATGAAAGTTTTATAAAGACAGATAGTAAATGGAATGCAACTATGACTTCATCAACTGATAAGCCATCTAAGACAACTTTGGTAACAGCACCAGTTGGATTATTGAATATTTATGAATATGTAATGAGTTATAGTGGTATTACAGCAGAAGTTGGTTATTTAAATAATGGACTTCAGTGGTGGGCTTTAACTCCTCAAAATTCTTCTGTAGTTAGACATATCTATTATGATGGCAAAATCTATAGTAATAATCCACAGTATGCATTTGGTATACGTCCTGCTATAAATTTGAAAAGTAGTGTTAAAATAGTTGATGGAGATGGAACAATAGATAATCCTTATCGCTTAGAAGGAGATAATGATACTAACTTGAATGGTACTCTACTCAATACAAGATATAGTGGAGAATATATATCTTTTGGATTGGGAGAAAATAATCTATATCGAATAGTAAGTCATGAAAATGGAACAGGAACAAAGATAACTAGTGCGGAACCATTAAAAAACTCTGGAAAATTTATAACAAGTTCCTTTGGAGGTAATATAAACTTTTCTAGTACCAATACTATAGGGGTATTCTTGAATGGAAAATACTTAAAAAATTATGTAGATAGTGGTTATAGTTCAATGATAGAAGAAAGTAGTACTTGGTATCTTGGAACTGTAGGAAGTGGTACTAGTTATAAATTAGCTAAGTATACTAATGCATCTGGTACTACATTAACATCAAGTAGAACTACAGCGAAAGTTGGCTTACTTCGTATAGGAGAATTAATGGCAGGGCAATTTGATAGATATGGAAATAATACAACTTATTGGACCTTAACACCATTTACTTCATATAGTATGAGAAATGTTAATGTCTATTCATATGGAGGTAGTATTATTTTAAGTGATGTTTATGGTATAAAACCTAGCTTAAATCTAAAATCAAACACAATAATAACAGGAGGTACAGGATTAGAAAATGATCCCTTTGTATTATCCGTTCAATAATAGTTATAAATATTAAGATACTCCTCTTATGTTTATAACTTTTACTTTTGGTTATACTAAGTATAGGTTATTTACTCTTAATGATGTTTGTGATAGAATACTTCATATAGATGGAGGAATTATATGTTTCGCAAAAATAATAGAAGTGATGAATTAGATTATAAAGCTATTAATAGATTTTTTTATACTTCTAATAACTTATTAAAATTTGTTCTTGCTTTAGTTATAATACTTGCTATATTATTAGCTACATACTTAATTAAAGAATGGAATATCTTAGGTATTATTGGAACTATTTTATCAATAATATCTCCTGTATTTATAGGTTTTGTTATTGCCTGGTTACTTGATCCACTTGCTACTAAATTAGCTACTAAAATGCCAAGAGTTGTTGCTTGTATTCTTACATATCTAATTGTCTTTGGAGGAATTATTTTACTATTAGCATTTACTGTTCCAACATTTTCAAGTGGAGTTTCTGATATAGTATCAGTAGTTCCAGAACTTGTAGATAATGCTCAAGATTTTGCTAGTGATATGTTAGAAAGTCTAGGGGATAGTAAACAGATTGAAAGTTATAAAGATTCTATACTTGATAAGATTGAAAGTGTAGGAACTAACCTTGCTAGTGCTCTTCCTAATGCTATTTGGAATTTTGGTAGTGGGGTAGTTAGTGTTGCTACCAACATTGTTTTAGGAATTATGATTGGTTTTTACTTATTATCATCATTTCGTAACTTTCAAGGGCATCTACTTAGTATTATTCCAAGAGATTGGCAAAACAGTGCTAAAGACTTAATGGGCCGTATTAATGGTAAACTTAGAAGCTATGTTGGTGGAGTACTTTTAATTATGGTACTTGTCTTTATTACACAGTCAATTGGCTTTAGTTTAGCAGGTTTAAGTGCTCCATTCCTTTTCGCTTTGTTCTGTGCTATTACCGATGTAATACCTTATATTGGACCATGGATTGGAGGAGCTCCTGCAGTTATAGTTGGCTTTACAATTAATCCTATGGTAGGAGTATTTTGTTTAATATCAGTACTTGTGTGTCAATTACTTGAAAATAACTTCTATCAACCATTAATTATGGGTAAGACTATGAAACTTCACCCTGTTACAATTATGCTTGGACTATTGCTTTTTAACTATTTCTTTGGTATGATAGGAATGATAGTTGCAACACCTGTTATCGCTACTATTAAGATAATTTTTGAGTTTACTATGGAGCGTTCTAGTATAGGTGAAGCGTTTAATAATTATCAAGAGAATAATAAGAAAACTGTGAAGGAAAAGAGTACAAAAGAAAGTCTTATAGAAGAGAGTTAATGGTAGGTGGAAATTAACTAAGATTCTTTTGGAAAGCTAGTTCTAGAGTTTTGTAGGGAGACCTTTATCAAAATTAAGACCAAAGTAGGATGGTAACGTGTATTATACACTCCTACAGTGGTCTTTTTTATGTAATTTTAGGAGTTGGTTTAGATGAAGATATTTTTGTTAGCGGGTAAAGCCGGTTGTGGTAAAGATTTGCTTGGTAGTTATATGAAGACTAGATATGATTTTAAAGGAGATAGTGCCTGTATTCTTCATATAACGACACCTTTATATGAGTATGCTAAAAACTATTTTAGTTGGAATGGTGATATGAGAGAAAAGCCAAGAGAGTTTTTACAAGAGATGGGAATTGAAGTAATTAGAAATACTTTACATAAAGAAACATTCTTAGTAGATAGATTATGCGAAGATATAGATATATTAAAACATTACTTTGATGTCTTTATAATTACTGATGGAAGACTTGTTAGTGAGTTTAATCTATTAAAAGAAAGATTCCCTGAAATAAAAATAATTCATGTTATAAGAGAAAATTATGATAATAAATTAACTCTTAAAGAAAAAGAACATATTACAGAGACTGATATGGAAAATTATAAAGATTATGATTATGTAGTAAGAAATACTACTAAGGAAGAGTTGTATAAGGAAGCAGATAAGATTATGGATATAGAAAGTGGGGTCGAGTATTTATGAAAAAATTAATCGCTATAGTTGGTATGAGTGGAAGTGGTAAAAGTGTTGCAACAACATACTTAGAAGACCAAGGTTATAAAAAGATATATTTTGGAGGAGTAATTTATGATAAGATGAAAGAAGCAGGAATTGAAATTACTCCTGATAGTCAAAAAGAATTTAGAGAAAATCTTCGTAAAGAACATGGCATGGGAGTAGTTGCAAAGATTCTTTTGCCTAAGATAGAAGAAGCCTATAGCAAAGGTAACACTGTTTTAGATGGGTTATATTCTTGGGATGAATATTTAATTCTTAAGGATAAATTTAAAGATTTAAAGCTTATTTGTGTTTGCACAGATAAGAAAATTAGATATAATAGAGTCGAGTCAAGACCAGATAGACCTTTTGACCATGAAGATATTATTAAAAGAGATGTTGCCGAGATTGAAAACTCTGCTAAAGGTGGTCCTATCGCTTTTGCAGATTATTATATCTTAAATAATGGAGATTTGAATGCTTTTTATAAAAGATTAGAAGAGATACTTGAAAGTATTGAACAAGAAGGAGAGAAGTAATATGAGATATATGACTAGTAATGAAATTAGAAAGATGTGGATTAAATACTTTGAAGAACATGGACATAAATATGTTAAATCTGCTCCCTTAATCCCTATTAATGATGATTCACTACTTTGGATTAATGCAGGTGTTACACCATTAAAAAAATACTTTGATGGAACTGTTACACCTGAGTCACGTAGAATTGTTAATATTCAAAAATGTATTAGGACTAATGATATAGAAAATGTAGGAGTTACTAAAAGACATCATACTTTCTTTGAGATGATGGGTAATTTTTCTATTGGAGATTACTTTAAAGATGAAGCGATAGAATTTGCTTATGAACTATTAACAAGTAAAGATTGGTTTGATATTCCTAAAGAAAAGCTTTATGTAACAATCTATACAAATGACTCTGCTGCTTATAATAAATGGATAGAAGTAGGAATGGATGAAGATCATATTATAAAACTAGAAGGTAATTTCTGGGAGATAGGGGAAGGTCCATGTGGTCCTGATAGTGAGATATTCTTTGATCAAGGTGAAAAGTTAGATTCTGAAAACAATGCTTGGGAGAAATTTATTCATGATGAAGATCAAGATCGTTATGTAGAAATTTGGAATAATGTCTTTAGTCAATATAACTCTAAACCTGGGGTTAAAAGAGAAAAATACGAAGAACTTCCTCATAAAAATATCGATACAGGTGCAGGGTTAGAAAGATGGGCTTGTATATTCCAAGGAGTTGATTCTAACTTTGAGACTGATTTATTTAAACCTATAATAGATAAAATAGAGGAGTTAAGTGGAGTTTTATATAATGGAGAGGTTGCTTTTAAAGTAATAGCAGATCATATGAAGGCAGTTACCTTTGCAATTAGTGATGGGGCAAGTTTTGGTAATACAGGACGTGACTATGTTTTAAGACGTTTAGTAAGACGTAGTGTTAGATTTGGAAGAACCTTAGGATTTAAGGAACCATTCCTTTATAAACTAGTTCCTACTATTGTTAATGTTATGGGAGAAGCATATCCTGAATTAAAGAAGAATTCTGGAGAGGTAGCCGTTTATATACTTGATGAAGAGAAATTATTCTTTAATACTCTAGAAGATGGAGAACGTCGCTTAAAAGAAATAATGAGTGATGATAATGATAAAGTAATTAGTGGTTATGATGCTTTTAGGCTTTATGATACATTTGGTTTTCCAATAGAACTTACAGAAGAGATTGCCAGTGAGTCTGGTTATACTGTTAATAAAGAAGAATTTAATGATTATATGAATAAACAAAAGGAACAAGCTAAAAAGAACTCTCGTAGTAAGACTGCTATGGCTAGTCAAAAGAAAGTCTTAATGGACTTTACTAAACCTTCAACTTTTGTTTATGGACTATATCGTTTAAAGAGTAGTGTTCTTGCAATAGTAAGTAAAGATAAACTAGAGAAATCTCTTGACCATTCTGGTTATATCATTTTAAAAAGAACTTGTTTCTATTCAGAGTCTGGTGGTCAAGTTAGTGATACAGGTATGATTGTAGGTAAAAACTTTAAGGCAAGAGTTGTTGATGTCTTTAAAGGTCCTAATGGACAACATATTCATAAGATTAAGTTACTTGATGGTATAATTCATGTTAATGATGAAGTAGAAGTAATTATTGATAAACCTAGAAGAAAAGAGATTGAAGCGAACCATTCAAGTGTTCATATCTTACAATATGCTCTACAGCAAGTAGTTGATAAAAATATTAGACAAGCTGGTAGTTATGTTGATGAAGAGAAACTTAGATTTGATTTTACTTGTCCATCAAAAATTAGTGATGAAGAAATTGTTAAGACAGAAGACTTTGTTAATAAAATGATAAGTAAAAATATTATAACTTCTACTGAGACTATGCCAATAGATAAAGCGAAAGAATTAGGAGCAATGGCTTTATTTGGAGAAAAATATGGTGAGACTGTTAGAGTTGTTAAAATAGATAAATCTATAGAATTATGTGGTGGTACTCATATCGCTAATACTAAAGATATAGGTAAATTTGCAATATTTAATTTTGAATCTAAAGGAAGTAATACTTATAGAATTGAAGCAGTTACAGGTAGTAGATTAGAAAACACCTTATTTGAAGTAATTAAACCTTATAATGATGAGATGGTAAAACTATTAATAAAAGCTAAAGAGATACTTGCTCTTGCCAAAAGACAGAACATTAACTTAGATTTTGATGTTGAAATAGATAATAGCGCTCCAACTTCATATAAAGATATTATCTATAATCAAAATGAACTTTCATATATTCAAAGTGAAGTTAAAGCTTTAGAGAAAACATATAATAGTGAAGTAGAGAAGTTAACTTTATCAAGCTTAGATGCTTACCTTACTAGAGTTAAAGATATTAATGGTAAAAAACTATTATATTTAGAACTTGATAATATTGAGATGTTCTTAGTTAAAGCGATGGCAGATGATTTATGTAATAAATTTGATGAAGTAGTAGTATTCTTAGCAAATATTAAAGAAGATAATAGTGTAAACTTTATTTGTCGTAGTTCTATACCTTCTGTAAATGCTGGATATGTTATTAAAAATATAACAACAGCATTTGATGGTAATGGAGGAGGAAGTCCTACTTTCGCTCAAGGTGGTATTAAAGATAAGTGTCATTTAAAAGATATAAAACAAGCTTTAGAGGATTTAATTAATGAATAATTATTTAATTAAGAGTAATGCTATAAGTCTTATAGATAAGAAAATAGAAGAATTAATTAAAGAAAAAGACTTTGATTCTTCTAGTGTTACTACTTATGATTTAGAAGAAGATAGTATTACTTCTTTAATAGAAGATGCTGATACTATCTCTTTTCTAACTCCTAATAAAGTAATAATAGGTAAAAACTTATCTAATAACAATTTAGATGAAAAGAACTTAAAAATACTATATAAATACTTAGATAATCCTAATAGTGATGTTTTATTAATACTTGTAACTACTAATATAGATGCGAGGAAAAAAAGTATTAAAGAAGTTATTAATAAACTTTCTTTAGTTAATATAAGTACTGATACTAAGGCATTAGTTAAAGATATATTAAAAGGCTATGATGTAGAATATAGAGTTATAAATCTTTTAGAAGAGTATTATAGTGAAGATTTAGAAAGATTAATAAGTGAGACTAAAAAGTTAGCTTTAGCTTTCATTAATACTAAAAAGATTACTTATAAAGATGCTTTAGAGTTATTAGTTAAACCTTTAAATAAACAAGATAGTCTTGCTTTTGATTTAGTTCGTGAAATAGCTTTAAAAGATAAGAAGAAAGCAGTTAATATCTATAATGAACTACTTAGTTATAATATCGAAAGTTATGCTCTTTTTGGACTGTTAGAAAGTCAATATAGGCTTCTATATCAAGTAAAAGTCTTAAATAAAAGAAATATTTCTTATAATGATATGGCAAGTATTTTAGAAGTACATCCCTTTAGAGTTAAAAAAACTTTAGAATTAGTTAGATATTATACTTTAAAAGAAATTAGAAAAATACTTAAAAATCTTGCTGATATTGACTTTAAAATAAAAAGTGGTATCTATGAAAATAATATAGTTATAGATTTATTAATATTAAATATCAAGTAGTACTATACTTGATATTTTTAAACTTTTCTGCTATAATAAGCCTACATTTTAAAGGAGATGGTAACATGATTACTATTGAAAATGAAGAAACTGTTAAGAATAATCTTTTAATAGCAATGAATAATGCAAGTTCAATAGAAGAATTATTAGAATTAAAAAGACAATTTACAAAGATATTTTATACTAAGTATTATACTCTTAAACAAAAATGCTTTTATGAAAATATAGAGCGTATTGCTTATATTAATACTCTTAGAAATATAAGTAATATTGTTACAGACTTAGTTAATAATATTAGTATTGATGAAATTAAAGATAAATATAATGTAACATTAAAATCTATTAAAAGAATGCTTAGTCTTTATAGTAAAAATGGAATATATAAAAATAAGATAACAGAAATAATAAATAAAATTAATAAAATAGAAGAAGATAAAAATATAAACCATGATTTGGATTTTCTTTGTGCAAAAACAGCAGTACAACTTCTTATAGATAATGATGTTAAAAGTGAACGGGAAGTTTCTTCTAAAACATATATTAATAAGAAAGATTATAAACTTTATTTACATATTCTTGAAACTAAAAAGCATCCTTTATATTATAAATATCATGATATAACTACTAATCATAAAAGGATATTATGTAGTAATGCTAGTAAGGCAAATAAAAAGAAAATTTCTCTACCTTCTTTTAGAATAGATGACTATACAAATAAAGATTTAGTTAATATCTTAAGTAATAGTTATTCTAAAGAATTTGTAAACTTTGTCTCTTACTATAATTTAAATAATATAGTGTTTTCTTCTATATTAAAAATGAATAAGAGCTTAATCTATGAAATCGCTAATAATAGAGAAAATATACATTATATATATGATTATTATGTTTTTATGTATAGAAAGGTAATAGAAGAAGTAATTAGGGATATTAAACTCTTAAGTAAGAATGACTTTAAATCTCCACTTGATTTATATAAATATTATTCTAATAATTATAATCTTTTATATCTTGCAAAAATTGCTAAAGAACTTCCTGATTTAAAAAATAATACTTTATTATTAAGTTATGTAGAGAAACTTTCTAGTTTATTTGTTTATTTAGATGAGAAAAGTCTTAATAAAATTAAACTTGAAGGTAATATGTTCTGTCTTAGTGAAAATATTAATTTTACGAGAGATTTATTTGTTAAGGCTCTAGAAGATATTGAAGATAAAGGAATGCCTTTATTAAAAGGAGTTTTGTTTACCTCTATAAAAAGACAAGTTGATATTAAAAATAGTAAAATTAAAATTAAATAGCTATGTTAATTAATAATATATTTGATATAATATATTAAAAGAGTTGATAGATAATGAAGAAAAGTTATATAAGAACAAGACAAGGAATTTTTCCTGTTACCGTTTTTGAAAAGGATATGTATGATGTTAATCTTCCTAAATATCTTGGTAATGATATTAATGCTTTGTTAAAAGGAATTAAAGAAAATAGTACTTTACTTGATTGTTTAATGGATGAAGTATATGGCTCTATTAATAGTGCTTACTGGGATGGACAAATTAGTGAAGAACATGCTAATCATTTAAGAGAAAAATATTTATTATTAAGTTGCAAGGAAAGTGGTGATAAAAATGTTAGATAATTTTAATAACTATGAAATAAGTAAATTTAAATATTATGATGGCACAAATGGTAATAAAATATGTCTTTTGGATGATTATGGAACAAAATATATGTTAAAAACACCTCCTCTTAAGAATAAAAATACAAAAAATAAGTATTATACTAATGGATGTATTTCTGAACATATAGGATGTTTAATATTTAAATGTTTGGGTTTTAATACCCAAGATACTAAACTTGGTATATATACAGTAGATGGTAAAGATAAAATGTGTGTATTATGTAAAGATTTTGAAACAGATAATAAGAAATTATTTAAATTTGCAGAGATAAAAAACGCTATAATATCATCAAGTGAAAATGGATTTGGTGTAGAATTATCAAGTGTTTTAGAAGCAATTGAAGAACAGAATAACATTAATCCTTTAATATTAAAATCATTTTACTTTGATATGTTTATTGTAGATGCCCTTTTAGGCAATTTTGATCGTCATAATGGTAATTGGGGATTATTATTAGACGATGTAAACAAAACTAGTGAGATTGCTCCTATATATGATTGTGGCAGTTGCCTATATCCAGCACTTAGTGATGAAGAAATGAAGAAAATATTGAATGATCCTAAGGAAATAGAAGCAAGAATATATGTTTTTCCTAATTCGATTTTAAAAATTAATGATAAGAAAATTAATTATTTTAATTATATAAGCTCTCTTGTAAATAAAGACTGTAATGAAGCATTAAAGAGAATTGGAAATAAAATAGATTTATGTAAGATTAATAAAATCATAGATGAAATAGAGGGAATATCTGATATAAGAAAAGAATTCTATAAGACTATGTTAAGATTACGAAAAGAAAAAATTATTGATTATTCACTTAATTTATTGCATGAAAAAGAAGGATTTTAATTTTCCTTCTTTTGTTTTTCTATATATAAGTATATCTCTTTTAATTTACGTTCATAACCTAAATCTTTTGGATGATAATATTTCTTATTTTTTAACTTATCGGGTAAGTATTGTTGTTTAACAAAAGCATTTTTATAGTCATGAGGATATTTATATGTATCACTTGGATTTTTTAAGTGTTTAGGAATATCCCCGACATTTCCTTTTTCAATATCATTTAAAGCTTCATCTAAAGCGATATGGGCAGTATTACTTTTAGGAGATAGAGCCATTTCTGTAACGATAGTTCCTAGTGGAATTCTTGCTTCTGGTAATCCTACTAATTTAGCGGCTTCTATCGCTGCCATTACTTTTGGACCAATTGATGGATTAGCAAGTCCTATATCTTCATAGGCAATAACAGACATACGTCTAAAGATACTATCTAAATCTCCTATAGTAATTAATCTTGCTAAATAGTGAAGAGATGCATCAACATCACTTCCTCTAATAGATTTTTGAAAAGCAGATAACATATCGTAGTAACCATCCCCATTTTTATCAGCATTAAATACAGGTTTACTATTTATCTTTTTAACTACATCTAAATCTACTTTAAAATCATTAGTAGAGTAGTATGCTATTTCTAAAAGATTATAAGCATATCTCAAATCATTTCCTGAAAGTTTAGCGATATAATTAATAGTTTCATCATCTATCTTTATATTAGGTAAATAAGGACTTTTAACCGCTCTTTTTAAACCATCTATAATATCTTCTGTTTCAAGTTCTTTAAGTTCAAATAATTGACAACGTGACCTAATTGCAGGATTAATTGCATGATAGGGATTACTAGTAGTCATACCTATTAAAGTAATAAGACCACTTTCTAAACAAGGTAGTAAGATATCTTGTTTATCTTTGTTTAATCTATGTATTTCATCCATAATAAGAACTAGTCCATCATACATTTTCGCTTCTTCTATAACAATATCTAGATCTTTTTTTGAGTTAACTGTAGCATTTAAAAATCTATGTCTTACTCCTAAATCATTAATAATAGCATTAGCGATAGAAGTTTTACCAATACCAGGTTTACCATATAAAATCATAGAAAATATTTTTTTATTCTTAACTAAATTACTTAATATTTTATCTTCTCCTACTAAGTGTTTTTGACCTATTACTTCACTTAAAGATGCTGGAGCAAGTTTTAATGCTAATGGTTTATCCATATAATCACTTTCTTTCTACTAGATTATTTTATCAAAAAAAACTATTATTTTAAAGATATTGATGTTATACTTTTAAGTAGGAGGGTTTCGTATGGAAGAAAAGTTAGAAGAATATTATAAAAAATATAAAGTAATAAATGCTCTTATTAAACAAGAGATGGAAACAAAAGATATATTATATAATAAATTAATTAAAACTAAAGTAGGTAAATTGTATTTTAGTTTAAATGAAGAACAAAAAGAAAGTTTTAGAGATATTTATAGTGATAGTGATATTTTAAAATATTATAATACTACTAATAATATAGATAAATATAATGGCTATAAAACTATGTTATATTTAGAGATAGTTAATTGTAAGTATTTTCCTTTAAATAAAGAAAGTGTTACTAATCTTTATATAAAAAATGGTGTTAATACTTATAATGCTTTAACACATGAGTCTACAGAAGACTTAAAAGTAAGTGATGAAATAAAACTATTTATGCAAAATGTTATAAATGACATATATGGATTTAATGATAATCTTACAGTTGATGATATACCATTAATTAAAGTAATATTTGAAAAAATTAAAAATGATGAAATTAAATTCCCTAAAAATTATATTTCTGTTACACCTATACAAGATATAATTATAGATAGAGTTAAAAAAATTCATAATTTAGATAAAAAACATTTAACTTATAAAGATAATAGGCGTCCCCTTATTAAAGAATTAAAAGAATCTATTTTAAATACTTCTTTAGAAATTAAAAATAGTGATAGTTCCTTTAAATATTTACTTTTATATTTAATAGATACTGCTAAATACGAGGTATCTATGCTTGAAGGTAAAAGAGTTACTGCTCTTTTAAAAGAAATAGAAGAAAGTAATATTAGTGAAAGTGATAAAGATTACTTTAAAGATGCTTTAGTTAAAGCTTATTATAATTTAACTAATATTAACTTTAGAAAAGAATGTGAATACTTTGATAACGATAATGATATTTGTTACGCTACTTTTGAGACAGCAAATCCTACTATAAATAGTAAGATACTAAAGATGAAAAATTTATATTAATAAGGAGTTAATGATGCAGTACAATAAAGATGAAATTAAAGATTATTATAATAATTATAAAGATATAAAAGATAGAATAGAAGAAACTAAAAATATGATAAATGAACTATTACAAGATGATAAATTAACTAAAACAATAAGTTTTTATAATAATTTAAGTAGTAGTGATAAAAAGATTTTTGATGATATTAATTGTAATATAGATTTTATTAGATATAAACTTAATCAAACAAAGATAGATGAATTAGAGAAAGGTCTTGAAAGTTTATATGTTGACTTTATAAAAAGTGAAGCTTTTCCTTTTCCAATAGATGAATTCCATTTCTTTGTTAGGAAAAATAATTATTTAACTGATGCAATTAATGGTGAAGATAGCAGTGATTTAAGTGATGAAGAAAATATGCTTTTAAGTGATAGTATAAATTCAGTATATGGATATGATCCTAAAAATTATACTAAAGATGATATTCCACTAATAAAAGTATTATATTTAAGGAAGAAGAACAAGTATGAAAAATGTGATTCATATTTAGATATAGACAATTATCGTTTATTGGAAGATATTTTGAACGATATTATCATCGCTAAAAGAATAGATGTTGGTTTATATAGTGATGATGAGAGAGAATGTAGTAATTTAAAGGAATGGAAAAAAGCTCACTTAAAAGAGAAATTATTAACTCAACAACAAAGAATATTAGCAAGTGATTCTAAAAATAAAGATCTATTATTATTTTCTATTGCCTCAGCTTTTTATGAGATAGAATTGCAAAGTGGAGTAAGAGTTTATGAAATTTATAATAGATTAAATAGCATGGAAATAAAAAATGAACACCAAAGAAGAAAAGTAGAAAGAGAAAAAGATGCTTTAATTAATGCTTATAATAATTTAACAAATCAAAATTTCAGAAAAAATAGTGGCTATTATATAGGAAATCATTATGTGTTTGCTAGATATGAAACTGCTAACCCAGAAATTAATAAAAGACTTCTTAAATTGATGAAAAGATAGGTAGTGATAATTTGAAACGTAGTGAAGTAGATAGAGAAAAAATTAGTCCAATGATGAGACAATATTTAGAGATAAAAGATAATTATGAAGATACTATTATCTTTTTTAGACTTGGTGACTTTTATGAAATGTTTTTTGAAGATGCTATTATTGCCTCACGTGAGTTAGAATTAACTCTTACAGGACGTAATGCAGGGCTTGATGAACGTGTTCCTATGTGTGGAGTGCCTTTTAAAGCTTATCAAGGGTATTTAGATAAACTAATAGATAAAGGTTATAAAGTTGCAATAGTAGAACAGTTAGAAGATCCTAAAACTACTAAAGATATGGTAAAAAGAGATGTTATACAAGTAGTTACTAAAGGGACAAGATTAGATTCATCTATTAATGCTAAAGATAATAACTTTATCGCATCCATTTATGATTTAGAATACTGTTATGTCTTATCATACTCTGATGTATCTACTGGTGAGGTTTATGTTTTATTAGAAAATGGAGATAAGGATTCACTACTTAGAGAAGTCTTAAGGCATAACTTTAGTGAAATAATTGTTAATAATAAAATAGATAGAGAGTTTGTTAATATACTTAGAACTACATATCATTTAAATGTTACTATCTATGATGAATTATATAACGGTAGTGAATATAGTTATGTTTATAAAAACTTAAAAGATGTTAGAGAAGAGACTGGTATTAAACATTTACTTGCATATCTTACTAATACTAAAAAAGGAGATTTATCTCATTTAGGGGAAGCAAGAATTGAGGATGTTAAAGAACATTTATTAATAGATAATAATACGAAAAGGAATCTTGAACTTACTGAGACTGTTAGATTAAGAGAGAGAACTTATAGTCTATTATGGCTTTTAGATAAGAATAAGACTGCTATGGGTAGTAGACTTTTAAAACAAAATATAGAGAGTCCTTTGACTAATAAAAAAGAAATAGAGAAAAGATATAACTTTGTAGATAAGTTAAGAGTAGAATTTATTTTAAGAGATGATTTAAAAAATAATTTAAATGAAGTTTATGACTTAGAGCGACTTGCTAGTAGAATTACTTATGGTAATTTAAATGCAAGAGACTTGTTACAACTTAAAAACAGTTTAAAAGTATTACCAGAGATTAAGAGAATCTTAAAAGAGTTAAACTATTATAAAGAAATAGAGGACTTTCCTGAAGTGTTTAGTTTACTTGATAAAAGTATAGTAGAAGATCCTCCTATTACTTTAAGAGAAGGGCATCTTATTAAAGATGGATATAACGTTGAGTTAGATGAATTAAGAAGTATATCTAGTGGTTCTAAAGACTTTATCTTAGAACTTGAACAAAAAGAGAAAGAGAGAACTGGTATTAAGAACTTAAAAGTAGGTTTTAATAAAGTCTTTGGCTATTATATAGAAGTTAGTAAAGGACAAGTTAAAGAGTTAAAAGATGAGTATGGTTATGAGAGAAAACAAACTTTATCTAATTGTGAAAGATTTATTACTCCTTTACTTAAAGAGAAAGAAAATATTATATTAGGGGCAGAAGAAAAGATTATTAACTTAGAATATGATTTATTTATGAAGATAAGAGAGACTATTAAAAGGTATATTCATCCTTTACAAAAAACAGCAGGTATAATTGCCGAAGTTGATATGTTACAAGCATTTTCTACTGTTTCTGATATGTATAACTTTGTAAGACCTACTATTACAGATAACCATACTGTTAAAATAATTGCATCACGGCATCCTGTTATCGAAGAAGTTATGGCTAAGGAAGATAAGAAGTATGTTTCAAATGATATAATCATGGATGAAGATACAAGTATACTTTTAATAACAGGCCCTAATATGGCTGGTAAATCTACTTATATGAGACAGTTTGCAATTACTGTTATAATGGCTCAGATAGGTTGTTTTGTACCTGCTAAGAGTTGCTCTATGCCAATATTTGATAAGATCTTTACAAGAATAGGGGCAAGTGATGATTTAGTAAGTGGGGAATCTACATTTATGGTAGAGATGAAAGAAGCTAATCTTGCTTTAGAGAATGCAACAAAGAATAGTTTAATTTTATTCGATGAATTAGGACGTGGAACTGCTACTTATGATGGAATGAGTTTGGCTCAAGCAATACTTGAATATATCCATGATAAGATAGGGGCAAAGACAATGTTTTCTACTCATTATCATGAACTAACAAGTCTATCTAATAGTCTAAAACACTTACAAAATGTTCATGTATCTGCTGTAGAAGAAGATGGAAAACTCACTTTCTTACATAAGATAAAGTTAGGTGCTGTTGATAAGAGTTATGGACTTAATGTTGCTTCTCTTGCACACTTACCATCATCTTTAATTAAACGAGCTGAAGAGATACTTAATGTCTATGAAAGTGAAGGGGCTAAAGAAAGAGAATTTACTCAGACTAGTTTATTTAGTCTAGATGAAGAAGAAGTTAAAGTTGAAGAGAATATTAATGAAATAGAAGAGATGGTTAAAGAGTGTGATCCATTAAATATGACACCAATTAATGCTTTAAACTTCTTATATGAATTAAAAGAAAAAATAAAGAAAGAAGGAAAATAGATATGAAAACAGATTTAGTACAATTAATAAAAGACAGATGTAATTTAGTAGAAAATAATATTGTAGTAAGTAAAATTTTAAAGTCTTATCTTAAAGATAGTTATACATCTAAAATTATAGAATGTAATGAATATAGCTTTGATTTAAGTAATGGAATATCTATTAGAATAGTTAATAATGATATTTTTATAGAAAATTCAGATAGTAAGAGTCTCTTAGGAGAAGATATGAGGTTAACTATTAATAATAACAGTTTTATCTTATCGTATATTAATAATATAAGAACTAATGATAAATATATTATTCAAAGCTTTAGACTATACTTTATAAATAAAGAAATAGTAAGTGCTGATATAGGAGAATATCAATATGGTTTAGATGTTAAAGCCATAAAAGAATATATAGATAATACTATTCTTAACTTACAATTTATTCATTCTGATTATTATAAACAATTAAAGCTATATATAGTTAATGATATATATGAAAATATGCGAATACTACCTGATAATTATAAAGAGTTAGCTTTTGATGTGACTAGTAATAAGGCATTATTTAATGTAAATGATAGTAGTGAAGAAGAAGAATATACTGGTAATGTATTTGATTTAATTTATCAGTTTGGAAATATTTCTCTTGATAATTCTAATAATACGCAAATGGTTAATATTATTCTTCAAATTAATAATCTCTTAGAGAAAGAAAAAGATTATACTCCTAAAGAAAGACAATATATCTTACTTAATAATAGAAAAATAAAAAGGGATGATAACTAATGAATTATGTATTAGTATATAAAGATTCAAAAAAGAATATAAACTACTATTATAATTTTAATGATAAATTAGTTTATACTAGTGATAATAAAAATAATAATTGTAATATAGTAGGAGTAATAGGTATTATCATAGGTTTTATCTTCTATCTTGCTTATGCTTGTTTTAGTTACTATTTACCATATTCATATCTATTTATAGTATTAGTTGGTATTATCTTTGGTATAGTTATAACTCTTATTGCAAACTCTACTATTAAAGATATTTTTAATAAAAAAGGGAAGAAAGTAACTTTAGATAAATTAAAGGAAATGTATAAGAAGAATAGAACATTTAGAATTAAATATTTTATTTTACTAATTGCTTTCTTTATGCTTACAGTTTTAAATTTAATACTATATCAAAATATCACTACTATTAATTTTCTTTTGTTTACTAGTACTATAATGGCTTCGTTTTTATTTCTTTTATATAGACCAATTAATAGTTATAAGTTTTATAAAATGATTAATAAATATTAATGACTAAATTAAAAGATTGTAATAAGTAAATTATTATATTCAATTAATTTAGTTTTTCTTTTAAAATATAATATGATGTTGTATAATACGTGTAGATGGAGGAATATTATGGTTAAAGAAAATGAAGTTACAATACTTGAAATTGATGAAACGCATTTTATTAATAAATTATTAAATGTCGGTGCAATTAAACAAGGTGAATTTTTACAAAGAAGATATGTTTATGATTTTAATCCAATAAATCCCAATAAATGGATACGCCTTAGGACTAATGGAAATAAAACTACATTGACTATTAAAGAAATAAAAGATAAACATGCAATAGATGGTACTGAAGAATTAGAAGTGACAGTGGATGATTTTGATAATACAAACATTATTTTAAATCAATTAGGATATATAGCTCGTAATTATCAAGAAAATTACCGTAAATTATTTTTATTGGATAATGTTGAAATTTCCATTGATTCTTGGCCTTTAATACCTACTTATGCCGAAATAGAAGGAAAAAATAATAAAGATGTTATTAATACTTTAAACAAAATAGGTTATAGTTTATCAGATGCTACAACATTAGATGTGGAATCTATTTATCGTGAGATATATGGTATTAATATAAAAGAAATAAAAGAATTGAAGTTTGGTGATGATAGTTATGAAAGCGTGCTGGAATATAACAAGCAAATGCAACAGAAAATGTAGGTATTGTTTTAAATTTAATGAAAAAGATTTATCCCTTGATGAAAATGAAAAAATTTTAGATAAACTAATTAGTTTAGGAGTTAATGAGATTTCATGGTCTGGGGGAGAACCGTTTTTATATGATGATTTTCAGAAACTACTTAAACTAAGTAAAGAAAAAGGACTATTAAATTATGTTAATACCAATGCAACTTTATTAAATAGAACTAATTTGCTGGATAATATTAATAATATTGATAAACTCATTATTTCTTTAGATTTTGTTGATGATACTTTAAATGAAAAGTATGGTATCGGCACCGGCTATTATGCTCATATTAAAGATATTTTAACGCAAATAAATGAAAGTAATTTCAAGATAGAAATTCAATTAAATACTGTTTTATTTAGTAAAAATATTCATTATATAGATGAATTATATAATGAAATTTGTAAGTATAATATAGACTATTGGAAAATATTAAGATTTTGGCCTGTTAGAGGTAAAGCATTAAAAGAAAAAAATAAACTTTCAATAACAGATAGACAGTTTAAAGAATTTTCTCGTAAATATCAAAATAAGAATCAAAATTTTAAAATAAGAATTCAAAATTTTGATGAATTAGAGGAAAGGCATTTTATTGTGCTTAGTTCTGGTGAAGTAGTTTATAGTGAAAATGGTAAAGATATTAGAGTAGCTAAGAAACTAATTTAAATATGGAGGATTCATGGATAAAAATGTTAATTTAAATTTGTATCGAATATTTTATGAAGTAGCAAAATGTAAAAGTATTTCTGAAGCAGCTAAAAATATGTATTTATCCCAACCTGCAATTAGCAAAGCTATTAAAAATTTAGAGACAGAACTTGATGTTATGTTATTTTATAGAACACTTAATGGTATTGTTTTGACAGAAAAGGGTAAAGAATTATTTGTTTTTGTAGAAGAAGCTTTAAATAGTTTTAGGGCTGCTGAAAAGAAAATGCAAGAAAACAAAAATTTGGAGCACGGTTCTTTAGCAATTGGTATTCGCTCACACATTGCTTCATTTTACTTAATGGATAAAGTAATAGATTTTCATAAAAAATATGGTAATATTGATATTATCATTATTAGTAGGCCAAGTAGTGAGCTTCTTAAAATGCTTTCAAATAATGAAATAGATTTTGTATTAGATTCATTATCTGCTAAAGATGATGTAGATGATTTTACGGTGAAAAAACTAGAAAATTTTTCCCATTGTTTTGTATCATTACCTAATGCTTCATATATAAAAAACAAAAAAATTACAAGTTTGAAAAACTTGGAGACCCTACCATTGATATTACCTGTTGCTCATAGCAGCCCTAGACAGAGTTTAAATTTATTGGCCAAAGAATGTAGCATAACCTTTAATAATGTGGTATCTATCGAAACTAGTGAACTTATTTATAATATGGTAAAAAAGGGACTAGGTATTGGATATATATTAAAAGATATGGTTAAAGATGATATAGATAAAGGTATACTACAAGAGGTAAGGGTAAAAGAAAAATTACCTGAAATATCTTTAAATTTAATTTATAAAGAAAAAAACTTAACAGAACCACCGAGGCAGTTTATTAAGGACTTTTTAAATTAATGTTATAATTTTCTGTTATAACTTTATTACTAAAGCTTATAATTATTACAAAAAAATATAATGATTTAATTTTTTGTTATATAGATAATTATTTGTTATATTATTATGAATTATTTATATTTTTTAAATATATAATTAAATGATATATTTAAATTGGTGATAGTTATGAGTAATAAGGTAATTGCTATTAGTGGATATACAGGAAGCGGAAAAACAACTGTTAGTGAGCATATTCTAAAAAAAAGAATGGATTTTATTTATTTTGATTTTGGTTATTTATTTAGACCACTTACTTATTATTTATTCAATGTATTAAAGTTGACACCAGAAGAAATTGAAGAAAAAGTTTTAAATAATTCTTTAAAAAATATAATAAAATTTTCATACAGAATTAAAAGTAATAAAGTAGAAATTGGCGTCAATAACAATTTTTATAGTCAAGAAGATTTATATACATTAGATATGAATATGAATACTGTTACAGTTGGTACTATTATAGGTGATAGTTTATCGGAAGAGTTAGAAGCAATTGTTAACAAATTAAAACAAGAAAGTAATGTTTTGTTAAATGCAAGAAGGCCTGTAGTAGCTTATAAAAATCTTGATTATCATATTTTTTTAGAAGCAGACTTTAATACTAGACTAGCAAGAAAGATGAAAATGAATAATGAAGATTATAACACTACTTATGCTAAATTAGTAGAGCGTGATATTAAAGAAGAAAATAGTGGCTTTTGGGAAAAGTATGATTTTACTGAAACTATAGATACTTCTAATTTAACTAAAGATGAAGTACTTACTAAGGTATTGAATATTATTGATAGAAAGATAAAGATTACTTATATAAATAATTTAACTTTAATATTAGGATCGTATAATTGCAATAAAAACTGCCCTTATTGCATTGCAAAAAATACCAAAAAATTTAATTCATCTGACAAAATAGAAAATTTAGATAGTATTTTAGATGTTTTAGAAAGAAACAGTGTTAAATTAAAAAGATTTGTTATAAGTGGTAATGGGGAACCTTCTATGTATGATTTAGATGATTTAAGAAAAATACGAACATCTTTAATTAATCATAAAAAACTATTTGATTTAATAAGAGTTCACTCATCAGGATACATATTTAATTCAAAGGAGAAATTTGATTTATTTAATAGTATTGAGTTGCCTTTAGAATTTGAAGTATTACGAATATCATTAGATAGCAATGTTGATAAAACAGTATTAGGATATGAAAGTAATTACTTAGATAGTTCTTTATTTAAAAATTCAAAAAGAGTAAAATGTGATATTGCTTTAACTGACTATTTAGATTATGTCAATTTAAAATGTGATTTACAAACCTTTTTGAATAATAATCCTTCAATCAAAAAAGTTAGATTTAAAAAATTATTAGTAGGTGATGATGATAGAACTCCACAAGCAGAATGGGTTAGAAAGCATTCTTTAGATGATAATACAATTAAAAATGTGATTGATTCATTAGGTTTAGTAAAGAAAAAAGATAAATATGAATCATTGGATAGTATAATAGTATATAAGCCAAGTGGTAATTATGATAATGATATTGTAATAAATAATGGGGAAATAAAAGATTATAAATACAATACATATAATGTTAAAGAATTAAAGAAAAGGTATGGTGACTAATGGAATCTTTATTAAAATTTATTGGAACTGGTGGAGCTTTTTCAAAAAAACATATAAATAATTCAGCTTATTACATAATTGATAAGAAATTAATATTGTTTGACTGTGGAGAAACAGTTTTTCATGAAATTCTTAATTTAGATATTATAGATGATAGGATAAAAAGTATTGATATTATTATTACTCATTTTCATTCGGATCATGTTGGAAGTTTGGGTAGTTTGCTGTTTTATTGCCGTTTTAAGAAAATTAAAGAAATAAATGTTATTTTTCCAATTAAAGAATTACCATATTCATTGCTTAGAATTTATGGTATAGATGAATCACTATTTAATGTTAAAACTCCAAGTGAAATAACAACTTATTATTTAAAAGAATATGAGCAATTGCACGGCGATGTTTCTTCTTGTGGGGAAATAGTAAAAATGCCAAGTTATGGGTATCATCTTATTAATGATAAAGATAATTTCTTTTATAGTGGTGATACTTGCATAATTAATAAAATTGCATTAAAAAAATTTAAAAATAAAGAAATAGAAATTATGTATCATGAAGTTACAGATGATGGATATAAAGCTCATGTTCAGTTGAAAGATTTAGCAAAGGTAATAGATTTAGAAGATAGAAAAAGAGTTTTCTGTATGCATCTAAGTGACTCTATTGATATAAAAGAAATTAAAAAATTAGGTTTTGAAAGTGTGAGGTAGTTATGAAAAAAGAATTAGAAATATGTGTTAAGGCATTAGTTCCATTTAAGGAAATTATTAATGATATGTTAGAAAAAGGATTTCATGTTCAAGAAGAATTTCAACTTAATGATATTTATATGGTTTCCAAAGATAAAGAAATATCTTTGAATGAAGCTGATAAACTTTTATCTAATTATGTTTTAGTTAGAGAAACAGTAGGTAAGAGAATAATGCTAACTTTAAAAAATAAGGAAATTAATTCTAAAGGTGAAATAGTAAAGCAAAGTTCTATTAAATGTCAGATTACTAATGTAGATGATGGTTATAAGTTTATAAAGGAATTAGGATATAAGAAAATGTTAGAAATAAAAGATCATAATATTTTGTTATCAAATGGTAAAAATGAGATATATGTTCAAGATGTAGAAGGATTAGGTGCTTATGTAGAGATGGAACAGAAGAATTTATTACTTGATAATAATAATGGTAATAGTATTGAAGAAATGATTAATACTTTAAATAGTTATAATCTAAAAATAGATAAGAGTAACTACTTTGCTAAAAAATCTTATGATATGTTAAAGATAGTTATAGATAATAAATAATTTTACATACTTGTAACTGATTAATATTTGTGATAAGATGTATATGTAAAGAAAATTTACATAATATAAAAAAGAGGAATACCTAGTTCTGCTTTTGGGTGTTACCTCAAATTCTTTTGTGTAAACACCCTAATTGCAAAGTTGTAATAGGGCGTTTTTCTTAGTTGTATATGATTAAAAGTATAATAATAATTAATAGAACAAACATTTTATAATGTTTGCTCTTTTCATATGTGACTTTTTTTGATAAAATAAAGTAAGAAAGCGAGTGATACTTTTGAAAACAAGAAATGAAGTAAGAGAAATAGCTCTTCGTATAATTTATAAAATAAATATATTTGATGATGCTAATGTTTATTATGATGTAGATGATTTAATTAAAGAAGAGTATGAAGTAGAAAATGATTTTGTTAATTCTTTAGTTAATGGTGTTATTGAGAAAAGAGAAGAGTTAACTGATTTGGTTAATAAATATATGCAAGACTGGGCCCTTAATAGACTTAATAAAGTGGATCAAGCTTTATTTCTTCTTTCTAGTTATGAATTAAAATATCTAGATACTCCTAGTATTGTTAGTATTAATGAGTGGGTAGAGGTATCTAAAAAATATAGTGATGAGAAAATTACTAAGATGTTAAATGGGGTTTTAGATAATATCTATCATAGTGAGGACGTAAATGAATAAAGAATACTTAACAGTTAGTCAGTTAACTAAATATATTAAATATAAGTTAGATAATGATATTAATTTAAGAGAAGTCTATCTTAAAGGAGAAATATCTAACTTTAAAGCTCATACTAGGGGACACTTTTATTTTACTATTAAAGATGAAGGTAGTAGAATTAATGCTGTTATGTTTGCAAGTAGTGCTAGTAAGGTTAAGTTTACTCCAGAAGATGGGATGAAGATACTTGTAACTGGAAGAATATCTGTTTATGAAGCGACAGGTGGATATCAGATTTATGTTAATGAAATGATGGAAGATGGTGTAGGTAATCTTTATGTAGCTTTTGAACAGTTAAAGAAGAAACTGGCTAGTGAAGGATTATTTGATGATAGATACAAAAAACCTATTCCTAAGATACCAGAACGTGTTGGAGTAATAACTGCATCAACAGGTGCTGCAATACGTGATATAATATCTACTATTAATAGAAGATTTCCTTTAACTGAAGTAATACTTTTACCTAGTTTAGTACAAGGAGAAGGTGCTAAAGAAGATATTGTAAGACAGATAAAAAAAGCTGAAGATTATAATCTTGATGTTCTAATAGTAGGTAGAGGTGGAGGTTCTATTGAAGATTTATGGGCCTTTAATGAAGAGATAGTGGCTCGTGCTATTTTTGAATGTCCTATACCGATAATTAGTGCCGTAGGTCATGAAATAGACTTTACTATAGCAGACTTTGTAGCAGACCTTAGAGCACCTACACCTACTGGAGCGGCAGAGATTGCAGTTCCTAATAAGACTGATGTTATAAATTATATTAATCAGTTAAATTTAAGAAGTAGGAAAGCAGTAGGTACAATACTAGAGTTAAAGAAAAAGAGACTTGATAATATTAAGGAACATTATATTTTAAATAATCCTTTAGATTTATATTCTGCTAAGATTCAAAAACTTGATTATTTAACAGAGAGTTTAGTTAAAAATTATAAAGTTATTATTGATAAAGAGAAGATTAAACTAAATAATATTAAGACAAGACCTTTATTTAGTAATCCCTTAGTAATATTAGATAAGACTAAACAGAAATATACTTTATTACTTGGTAAATTAGATGCCTTATCACCTTTAAAAACACTAGAGAGAGGTTATGGTATTATTAAACTTAATGAAAAGGCAGTTACTAGTATAAAAGACTTAAAGAAAGATGATTTAATAAATATAGAATTAAAAGATGGTAGTAAGGAAGCTATCATAAAATAGGAGGAATTAATTATGGAAAAGAAAGAGAAAAAATTTGAAGAGAAAATAGAAGAACTAGAAATGCTTGTTAAATCTTTAGAAAATGGCGATGTAGAACTAGATAAAGCGATAGATTATTTTACTAAAGCAACTAAACTTGCTAGTGAATGTGATAAAGATTTAAAAGAAGCTGAAAAAGCATTAACATCTATTGTAAATGAAGATGGAACTCTTTCAGAATTTAAAGGAGAAGTAGAAGCGTAATTATGAGAGAGATTAAAATATATGGTATATATAAGCACTTTAAAGGAGATTACTATTTAGTTGAAGAACTTGCTAAAGACAGTAAAACATTAGAAGATGTTGTTATTTATAGAAAGCTATATGAAGATGGATTATGCTTTGTAAGACCATTAACTGATTTTATAGGAGAAGTAAATCATGATAAATATCCTAATGTTAAGCAGAAATACAAGTTTGAACTTATAGAGCCTGTTAGCGTTAGAGGTAATTTTAAAGGAGAATAGAAAAGATATATAATATACTGGTTAAGTTGCGTATTATCAATATTTGTTTATATAAAATTAATTAAGTATATAGATAGGAAAAGTAAGTTTTCTAAAGAATATAGAAAAAATATTTAGATATTAAAAATGTGGGGGAATAGATTTATGTTTAAAGCCTTAGATAAAATTGTTTTAAAAAAAGACAACAAAATAATAGAAATTAATGACAGTGAATTTGATATAAAAAATTATATGGGATATGAAATAATAGGATATAAATACATATTATCTTATAATGATAATGAAATTACATTCAAAAGTGATGATGAAAGACTTAACTTTATGAATGGTATATTAGAAGAAAGCAAAAATATAAAGCCTCATTACGATGACTTAAAACTTATTTCACAAAATGGTCGATATGGTTTTATCAATAAATTTGGAGAACTAATTATACCTTGTATTTATGAGAAAGCATATAATTTTAGTAATGGTTTAGCTCGTGTTTATGAAAATGAAAAATATGGATATATTGATACAACCGGGAAATTAGTTATTCCTTGTATTTATGAATGGTCACATGATTTTCATAATGGTTTAGCTCGTGTTTATGAAAATGAAAAATATGGATATATTGATACAACTGGAAATTTAGCTATCCCTTGCGTTTATGAGGAAGCATATAACTTTCATGATGGTTTAGCTCGTGTTAATGAAAACGGACAATATGGGTATATTGATACAACTGGAAATTTAGCTATCCCTTGCATTTATGAGAAAGCATATAACTTTCATGACGGTTTAGCTCGTGTTGAAAAAGGTGGCGTTTTTTCTCTTACTGAAGGTATAATGCCTCTAAAATGTGGGTATATTGATACAACTGGCAAGATGATTGTTCCTTATTTCTATGAAATAGCAGAAGACTTTCAAGACGGTTTAGCTCGTGTTCATCACGCACAATATGGGTATATTGATACAAACGGAAATTTGACCATCCCTTGCGTTTATGAGGAAGCATATAACTTTCATGATGGTTTAGCTCGTGTTAGAGAAAATGGAAAATATGGATATATTGATAAAAATGGAAAATATATTGCACCTTGTATTTATGAAGAAGCAGAAGATTTTTATGAAGGTTTGGCTAAGGTTAAGAAAAATGAGAAATATGGATATATTAATAAAAATGGGAATGAGTCAATACCATGCATTTATACTCATGCTGATGACTTTCATAATGGTTTAGCTCGTGTTAATGAAAACGGACAATATGGGTATATTGATACAACTGGAAATTTAGTTATTCCTTGTACTTATAAATATAAAACATATTTTAGTGAAGGTTTAGCTTCTATTGAAGTCAATCGAAAATATGGATATATTGATAAAACTGGGAAAATTGTTATATCATGTATTTATGAGGAAGCAGATAATTTTAGTAATGGTTTGGCTCGTGTTAGAGAAAATGGAAAATATGGATATATAGATACAACCGGGAAATTAGTTATTCCTTGCATTTATAAAGAAGCATCATATTTCATTGATGATTTATCACGAGTAAAAAAGGATGAAAAATATGGATATATTGATAAAACTGGGAAAATTGTTATATCATGTATTTATGAGGAAGCAGATAATTTTAGTAATGGTTTAGCTCGTGTTAGAGAAAATGGAAAATATGGATATATAGATACAACCGGGAAATTAGTTATTCCTTGTATTTATAAAGAAGCATCATATTTCACTGAAGATTTAGTATGTGTAAATAAAGATGAAAAATATGGATACATTGATACAACCGGGAAATTAGTTATTCCTTGCATTTATAAGAAAGCATATAACTTTCATGATGGTTTAGCTTTAGCTAGTATAAATGGAAAAAGCGGGTACATTAATACAACTGGAGAAATAGTTATACCTTGGAATTGGGATTATTCATATGGTTTTAGCGAAGGCTTAGCAGTAGTAGTTGAAAATGATTACTATGGATATATTGATAAATTTGGTAATTTAGTTATACCTTATATTTATGACTGTGCTTCAAACTTTAGTGAAGGCTTAGCAGCCGTTAGTAAAAATGGTAAATGGGGATATATTGATACAACCGGTAATTTAGTTATCCCTTGTATTTACGAAAAAGCACATGACTTCTATGATGGCTTAGCTTTTGTTGGAGCAGATTGGAAATATGGATATATTGATAAATTTGGTAATGAGGTGATTCCTTGTATTAATACGTTTGGACTTAACCTTGGTCATGGTGTCTCTTTAGTTTATAAAAAAGAAAGATATTGATATTAATAATATTTTTTCTTTTTTAAAAGAGTGTTAACTAATAATCAACACTCTTATCTCCTTCTTCTAACATTGTTGTTATAAAAATACCATACCCTTTCTTAGCATCACTTACAATAACATGAGTAACCGCTCCAACTATCTTATTATTCTGGATAATAGGGGAACCACTCATACCTTGGATGACACCTCCAGTTTCATTTAAAAGTTCTTCATCTGTTATTTCAAAAAGAATATTTTTAATATCAGTATCTTTATTAACATTTAAAATATTTATCTTATATTCTTTTACTTCATTACCATTTATAACAGTCCTAATTATCGCTTCACCTTTCTTAACATCATCTTTGGTTCCTACTTCTAAAGTTTCAGTATTTAATAGTTCACTTGTATATTCACCAAATATTCCAGACTCTTCATTAGAATTAATCTTACCATAAGTTAGAGATTCATCATAAGTTGCATTCTTTTCACCTGGTGAACCATTCTCACTTCTAGTATTATCAGTTACCGTTGCTTTAAAGATTTTTCCATCTTTTATCTCGAATTTTTCACCAGTTGTTCTTTCTGTTATTTCATGACCTAAAGCTCCAAAGATAGTTGTTTTAGGATCGATATAAGTTAGTGTACCAATACCTGTTATTTCATCCTTTACATAAAGACCAGTTTTACAAACATTACTACTATCACAAATCATATCTAAAGTTAAATTGGAAGACTTACCATCTCTAATAATAGTTACATCTAACTGATTATCATTTGCTGCTTCTTCATTAACTGCGTTTACCATTTCATCAATATTATTTACTTTGGTATCGTTTATTTCTGTAATAGTATCACCAATTTCAAAACCGGCATCTTTTCCAATATATCTACTTTCTACTTCATAGAAGCCAACTACTAAAACACCTTCAGAATTAACTTCTATACCAATGGTTTCTCCACCTGGGATAATATATTTGGAATAAGCATAGATGTTTATGGGCATAATAAAGAGTATAAGAAGAGGAAAAATTATTTGTAGCTTTAATTTTTTTAAAAAATGCATTTTAATCACTCCTTAGCTACATTACTATTATGGAGTGTTTTAAGAAAAAAAGACGTGTTAAATCTTGCCAATATTAATCAAATATGATATAATATAGAGCTAATTAAGGGGGAATAATATGAAAGTTTGGAAGACTGCTAAATTTTTTAAAAAAGATAAAAATATAGAGTTAATTACTAGAAGTTATATTAATTATATATATAAATATGGCCCAATTAACGATATTATTAGGAAATATAATATTAATCCAAGTGATGTTTATAAATTAAATCAATATACTGCTAATAGAATTGCAGGACTTCTTATATTATATCTTGCTAAAGATAAGAAAAGGCTTAATGATATAGTATTAAAGTATGATACTAGTGATTTATTAGTTAGTGATATTACACCAGAAATAGAAGGATATATAGAAAGGTAAGGGGAGTTTATGGAAATAAGAAAAGTTAAAGGAAATTATAATAAAAAGAAAAATGTTAAGAAAGTAAATTGTCTTTCTAATAGTAAGAGAGTTAATACTATAAAATTATTTAAATAAAATGTATGGAGGTAATATAATGATTAAAAGTAGTAATAAGGTAGTACTTAAAAATGAAGAAGGAAAAACTTTAGAAATACCAGCTGAAAGTTTTGATATAGAAAAATATATAAATTGCACAATAAAAGGTTATAAATATATACTTGAAATAGAAGAAAATGAAATAAATTTTAGTGATAGTAAAAGGAGAACTGAATTTTTAAAAATAATTAATAATTGTCTTAATAAAAAAGCCCAAAAATCATTTAATACTTTTGATTTTCCAATAATTGAATTAGCTTTTGATGCTGACGATATTAAGGATTTTCACGAATGTTTAGCTGCTATTAAAAGGAATGGTAAATGGGGATTTATTGATAAAACTGGAAAATTAGTTATTCCTTGTGTTTATGATGCAGTTGATGAGTTTCATGATGGATTAGCAAGAGTTAATAAGGATGGAAAACTTGGATTTATTGATAAAACTGGAAAAGTGGTTATTCCTCTTGAATATGATGCTATTGGTATTTTTCACGAAGGCTTAGCAAGTGTTAAAAATAATGGTAAATATGGATTCATTGATACAACTGGAAAAGTGGTTATTCCTTTTGAGTATGATTTAGTAAATTGTTTTCGTGATGGATTAGCACTAGTTCTAAAAAATGATAAATTTTTATTTATTGATAAAACCGGAAAAGAAGTTATTTCTCTTAAATATGATGGCGTTGGTGATTTTCACGAAGGCTTAGCAGGGGCTAGAAAGAACGGAAAATGGGGATTCATTGATAAAACTGGAAAAGAAGTTATTCCTTGTGTTTATGATATTGTTTATGCTTTTCATGAAGGCTTAGCAGCGGCTAGAAAGAATGGTAAATATGGATTCATTGATAAAACTGGAAAAGAAGTTATTTCTCTTAAATATGATGGCGTTGGTGACTTTCATGAAGGCTTAGCAAGTGTTAAAAAGAATGATAAATGGGGATTCATTGATAAAACTGGAAAAGAAGTTATTCCTTGTGTTTATGATAGTGTTTATGCTTTTCATGAAGGCTTAGCAGCGGCTAGAAAGAATGGTAAATATGGATTCATTGATACAACTGGAAAAGAAGTTATTCCTTGTGTTTATGATTATGTTTATGCTTTTCATGATGGATTTGTACAGGTTATAAATGATGGAGAGCCTTATTATATTGATAAAAATAATCAAAAATTAAATTTAAAGTTAATGATAACCAATATTAAAGATGTTTTAACTATTCCAAATAATAGCACTATAATAGATACTAAAACAGGTTATGCTTTAGACTTTCAGGATGATAATAGAGTTTTATTTAATTCTGATGAAGAAAGAGAAGAGTTTATTAAATTACTTGATGAAACTTTCAATATAGATTCTAGTTATAATTATAAAAAGTTAACAAAGAAACAAAAAAGGAATGTTTAAATTGAAGGGTGGCTATTATATATACTAAGAAATTAATATATGACTATATTATTGGTAATGATATAGATAATCTAGAAGAATTAGAAAGTGATAATAACTTTCTTTTTGATGTTTTAAAACTATCTCGTGATATAACATATTATAGTTATTTAGATGCATCTTATAGAAGAAGTTATGATGTTATTAAATATATGTTACTTAACTTTAAAGATAACTTAGATGTCTATCAGGAAGATGCTGATTACTTATTAGATAGTTTAGATGTAGAGAGTTTAGAATATAAAGAGATTATTGTTTTAATTGCTGCTATAGATAAAAATAAATTTAATGATTATAAAATATCAAGAGCAGGTTTTTATGTTACAGATAAAGTAGAAGTAGGTGCTATTCAAAATAGTGATAAAGAACTTGAAGAATTAATAGGCCTAGGTTTTGAAGTAGTTTTATCTAAATATGAAGATAAGCCTTTAATACTTGATTACTATGCTATATGTTTTTTATATGAAATATTTTATCAAGATAAGAATTTTGAAGAACTAGTTCATAAAAATATTAAAGATAAAGAAAAATTGATTAAAATAGGGAATATTAAGTATTTATTAGATTATATTGGTAATTTAGATTTTTATTTAAAAGAATATTTAGAGGGTCATTTATATCTTTTAGATAATTTAGATAAAGACTTAGATTTAGTTAAGAATAATTGGGATAATTATATTAATAGAGTTAATCAGCAACGAGTAGCGGTTTATCAAGTAGTAGAACAATTTATGGAAGATTATCGAGGAAAATTCTATTTTGATATATATGGTGCTTTAGATAAAATAATTCGTAAATATCATTTAGAAGAAGTGTTTGAACTTGAAGAAGAATTAGAAGAATTTGATTTAAAAGATAGTGAATACTTAAAAGAGAAATTTACTTCTGATATAGATAAACTAATTAATGAACTATTTAAAGAAGATGTAGTTTATAATGATAATAGTGATTATGATATTAAAGAAGGAGAAGTTATAGAATTTAAAAAGAAATAGGTTTTGTTTAATCTATTTCTTTTTTATATTACATAGAAAAATATTACACTAATTACAGAAGCTAGTATTGCTACTAACATAATAGCAGAAACTACCTTTACTATTTTTTGATTCATGTTTTCACCTCAAATTAATTATATATAAAAAGTCTATTTTTGTAAAATGAATTTAGGTAAATAATAGTCATTTTTGAATAATATTTACTAGGTGATTATAATGGATTTAAAACTTAAAAAAGTAAAGAATAAAGTAACTAACAAATTAGCAGAACAAAAGAAAATATATATCTTTTTAATAATAGTAATGACTATATGGTTAATACTTGGTATTATATATGCTGTTATATTAAATAAGAGTGATCATAATTTAGTAACTACTAGTCTAGATAGTTTCTTTACTAGTATAAAAAATAATGATATAGACTATAAAAGTGCTTTAATTAATAGTTTAGTTGGTAATATTTCTTTTGTAACATTTATCTTTTTATTAGGTATATCTATTATAGGAATACCTTTAATTATCTTTAGTTTAGCATCATCTGCTTTTATCTTTGGATTCTCTTTATCATCTATCATTTATACATATCATTTTAATGGTATTTTAAAGGCTTTTTTCTATCTTTTTCCTCATCAGTTGATTACTTTATTAATGAGTCTATTTTTAGGCTTCTATGCCCTTTATTTTGGTATTAAATTATTTAAATATTTATTTAGAGGTATAGATATAAATTTAAGAAGTTCTATGAAAAGATATCTACAAGTATATGTAACAGTTCTATTAATATTTATAGGTTGTAGTTTTATAGAAGTATTTTTATCTCCTGCATTAATTAAATTAGTTGTTTAATTAAGAGTTAAAGTCTTATCTTTTTCTTCATTAAAATAGTAATAGGGAAGATAAACATTATAGTCTTCAACTTTTAAAACATTAGCACAAGTACATAATCTTCCAAATCTATCTATATCAGTAAAAGAATCACTACCAAGACTAATAAGAGTATCTGCAATATCATTATAAGTTTCATAATCATTAAGTCCTCTATATAAAGTATTTAGGAGGCTATCTATCTCTTTTTCTGCCTCAATATCATTAGACCAAGTATTAACATTTAAATCTAATAAAGCATTTTTAATTGTATTTATATTATCATTACTCATTGCTTCTAAAAATTTATCTTTACCAATAAGTTCTATAGTAGCTTTAGTAACTGCAGTGTTCTTATTGTAGGAATTATTACTATCGTCTTCTTTAGTAAAATATTCACTTTCTGTTATTTTTGCAAAGCCTTCTACATAGGCGGAAGGAATTGTTATAGTATCAAAAATAGCATGAGTAACTTCATGAGCGATTAGTTCTTCAGTAGGATTAGTATAATAAGTAATATCCTCATAATCATAATCTGCTAAGGTAACAGTGCCATTATTATTATCTTTTCCAGAAGAGAAGGGATTATAGTTACGGTCAAAATCAAGATAAACTAAATTAAGATAAGTTTTTTCTTTATCTAAATAGGGGTTATCATTAAAGAAATCTAAAAAGTTATACATTACTTCTTTTTCTTTCTTATTAGCATAAGGATTATCATTGATAGCATTGAGTAATAAATAATTATCAACCTCTTCTTTAGTATCGACACTATCAAGTTTAAACTTATCATCATTAGTTACTTCAATAACTTTAGTTTCAAGGTCATGTAAAATATTATCTAGTTCTTCATCACTAAGGCTATCTTTTCCATCATAATAATCTAAAATTTTTTCTGTAGTTGAAGAATTAGAAGAGATATTATAAATAGTATTTATAATATACAAGCAACTTAAAAGGGTATATATAGCAAGTATTTTAAAGTAATTAAAGTAAGGCTTAAATTGTTTCTTTTCTATTATTTTTTCTATTTTTAATTTTTTAATATTAGGATTATCTTTTTCATGTTCTAAATACTTTTCTTTTTCCTCTTCACTAAGACTATATATTTTATAGTATAGTTTACCATATTTATCTTTTGATGCTTTTTGTTCTAGGATATTTAATTCGTTGTTACTTTCTATTATTATTCTTTTAATATTTTCATCATTAGAATTATCTTTTGTTATTCTTGCATTTAATAAGTCATTGACATCAATAGAAATTCCCTCAATGTTTAATTTATTTACTTTACCACTTAATTTCCTTTTACTTAGTTTTAACTTTTTCTTATTATTGTATCTATTAACACAAATTTCTCCAATATATTTAATAGTAAGAACTGGTATAGTAAAGTTAGCGATAAAAAGATTCATTTTTAATATTCTTAAAATTATATTTGCTATGAAATATAATAGTACGTTGTTACCAAGTTTTATAATATAAGAATCTTTTTTATCTTTATATATGTTAATATCTAAAATATCATTTATAATCTCATCATCAAGTAGTTTCTTCATTTTTATCCTTTCTTAATCATTTTTTTATCATCTTCTAATATTAATTTACCACTTATATGTCTTTTTAAAGCTTGTTTATATACTTTTGTATAAAGAGGTATATCTTTAACTCCTAGATAGTTAAGAACTGTTTGTTTTTCCTCTTTACTTACTTCATATGGTTTATCATCTACAATAAATATAGTTCTTCCATCAAGTTCTTGATTGATATTTAGTTTATTAGTTAGTTTATTTTTAGCAAAGAAGATCTTAATTGCTTTTAGTGATTCTATATCTATATTTCTGTTTTTATTATATAAGTCTATAAATTCATTAAAGTCTAATTTAGTACTAAGAAAATAATCAAGTATTTCAAAATTTCTTCTACTACCATCTTCTAGTTCTATTCCATTAATAATGTTATCGGCAATAGAATTTACTTTGTTAATTAATACTGCATATCTTTGGCCTTGTAGATTTCTTATTTTTCCTTTAATTTTTAAGTATAGTTCATTATCTCTAACTTCTAACATTGAAAATAAAGTATTAAAATCACTTTCTCTGATATCCATTAGTTTACAAAAATCATCCTTACTCTTAATATCAGAGCTTAAAAATATATTGAAATCAATACTATTATATAAATTTTCTTTTCTTCTTTCTATTCCTAATGCTCTATCAGCAGCATTGTCTTTTTTTATGTCCTCTTTTGCTATTTCAGTTTTTTTGAGTAATTCTTCTTCTAATTCTTGTTTCTTTTTATCAGATAAAGTAACTCTATAAATTGTAATAAATCTCTCCACATTATCTTTTGTTAAATATGTTATATTGTTTTTTACTATAATTTTAATTTCTTCTAAATCATTACTACTTTCTATTTTAGTTAAAGCGATAGAATAATGAATATATTTATGTTCTTTTTCTAATGATTTTATAGCAGTGTTTATTTTCTTAATTATATTATCTAAATTATTAGAGTATTTTCTATTATAAAATCTATATTTTTCAATAAAACTTTTTATTACATATGGAGAAAGATGATTAGTAAATACAATTTCTTTTATATAGTTAATATCATTACTATTTATGATATTGTTTAAAACTTCTTCAAATTTAAAGAAATCATTAGAGAAATGACTAGTGGCACTTTCAACAAAGTTTATCATCTTATCTATCTTTTTTAAGGGAATATTTAAATATAGCATTCCATATGTTTCAACATAATCTTTTAATGTACCTGGATAAATATTATTTTTATCCATAAATTTTCTTTTTCTTTCTTCATAATCTTCTTTATCTAAAAAATTATTAAGACTAAAATATAAGTAATAAGCTTCCTCTAATACATCTTTATTAATATCACTATATTTAGATTCTAATTCAATTGATTTACTATACATATCTAAATCTAACAGTAATTCTTTATCATCAAATAAATCTATATTGACATTATTACGGTATCTATCTAAAGAGGCTAAATAAAAAGAGTTATCATTTATATTTTGTATATCTTTAGTAAATATAGGAAAAATTTTATTACCATATAAAAAATTAGCCCAATATAGAAGCCTATCTATTTTAAAAACTGTTTTGTCATATGATATAGAAATAGGATACTCATCTACCATAGGTAATAATTTATTAAGAAAAGATATAATAACTTTTTTACATTTTAATAGAAATTCTTCTTTTAAATCATTATCTTTGATAGTTATAAAGTATTCTAAAGCTGCTTTTAAATCATCTATAGAGATATTTTCTTCTAAATTAATTATCTTTTTAAAGCTTTTATTCATTAAACCACCCCTTAAAGTTGCACTACATATTATAACATATTTTCCTTGAAAGTAAAGGGCATATATAGTATAATTAGTACGAGTTAGAGGTGGTATCTATGAAGAAAGTTGTAGTAGGAATAAGTGGTGGAGTAGATTCATCTGTCGCTGCTATTCTTTTAAAAGAACAAGGCTATGATGTTATTGGTTTATTTATGCGTAATTGGGATAGTTCTATTAATAATGACTTCTTAGGTAATCCTAATCTAGGCAATAATATATGCCCACAAGAAGAAGATTATAATGATGCTAAAGCGGTATGTGATAAGTTAGGAATACCTTTACATAGAGTAGATTTTATTAAAGAGTATTGGGATGACGTCTTTACTTACTTTTTAGATGAATTAAAGAAGGGGAGAACACCTAACCCTGATATTATGTGTAATAAATATATTAAGTTTGATCTATTTGTTAGGGAAGCGAAAAAGTTAGGTGCTGACTATATTGCTACAGGTCATTATGCTAAAATTGAAAACGGTAGACTTATGAGAAGTCATGAACATAATAAAGATCAGACTTATTTTCTATCACAAGTATCTAAAGAACAACTTAAAAATGTTTTATTTCCACTAGGAGATATTAAAGATAAAAAGGAAGTACGTGAGATTGCTTTAAAATATGATTTAGTTACTGCTAAAAAGAAAGACTCTACTGGTATTTGTTTTATAGGTGAGAGAAACTTTAAAAACTTTCTTAAGAATTACTTACCTAATAAAAAAGGTAATATTGTTAATATTGATACTAATGAAGTATTAGGAGAACATATTGGTCTTATGTACTATACAATAGGGCAGAGAAAGGGACTTGATGTTGGTGGTACTAAAGATAAGTTATTTGTTGTTGGAAAAGATTTAAATAAGAATGTTTTATATGTGGCAGAAGGGGAGGATAATGAATATTTATATTCAGATAGTGCTGTTTTAGAGACTATTAACTTTAACTGTGATGAAAGACCTTTAGAGTGCACTGCTAAATTTAGATATAGAGCGCCTGATGTTCCTGTTAAACTAGAATATCTAGATAATGGAGAAATAATCGTTAGATATAATAATGTTAAAGCGGTAACTCCTGGACAAGCTTGTGTTTTCTATCTTGGTGAATACTGCTTAGGCGGTGGTATTGTTAAAGAAGTTAGAAAAGATGATAAAAAACTCTGGTATTTACTTTAAAAGAGATTATCTCTTTTTCTTTTTGTAAAGTATTTTACACAGATTTTACTTGACTAAACTTGTCAAACTAATTAAAATGTATTATAGGTGGTGTGTGACATGAAAGAATTAAATATATTATTAAGTGAACTTGGAATTTCAAAAGTAAGACTTGCTAAGTATTTAGGAGTATCAAGACAAATGTTATATAACTATTTAGCAATGGATAGTCTATCACAATGGCCTAAAGAAAAAGCAGTTAGACTACTTGCCTTATTAAATATAGAAGATGAAGAAGGCGTAAGTGGAGTAAGTGTTACAAGTGATTATATTATTGAAGTTGAAAATAGATTAAACGAAGGAGTAAAAGACTCATCAAATAGAGAAGTGTTAGCAGACCTTAAATGTTTTAATAAAAAAGAACAAGAAATAATGGCTGATATAATTAACCTATTAAAAGAAAAATTAGCTGAAGATAAGACAAAAACTACTTATAATACATATGTATATTTATATCATTATTTACAATCTATGGAAACTGCAGATGAATTAAGATATATATTGGCTTATATGTCTAAATCCATGGGATTTACTGATCCAATGGAATTTACTTTTGATAAAGATAAACAGTTTATATTTGAAAGTATTCTATTTTCTGCAATGACACTATATCATAATGGAGGTGCTTCTAAAAATAAAATTGCTGAAACTCATAAGAGATTTGTTCAAGATATTGAAGCGAAAAAAGAAGAGAAACTTAGTCGTACTCAAGAGTTAAATACTGCTAAAGTACAAGCATTAAGAGAACTAGGATACAGTGAAATTAATGAGACTAATGCTAAAGAAGTACTAGAGAAAATAGCTGAAATACAATCAAGAAAGGTATAGAAATATGTATACCTTTTTAGTTTTAGTAGCTGTTTTAATAATTTTTAGAGCACTAACAAATTTAATAGATAATTTATTATATAACAATAATTTTAATGATGATAAAAAGTTAAAAACTATTTATAAAAAGAAAAGTTTTATGACTAATGCTGAATATGAGTTTTATCTAAAACTTAAAAGTTTAGAGCCAGAATATAAGGTTATACCACAATTAAATTTAGCTTCCATCATAAATAAAGAAAACAATAATAAGTATTATACAGATTTATTTAGAAATATAGACTTTGCCATTTTTGATAATAAAGAAAGAAATGTATTATTATTAATTGAATTAAATGATGGAACTCATAAGTTAAAGAAAAGAAAAGCAAGAGATTTTAAAGTTAAAAAAATATGCAAAGCAGCAGGAATACCTTTAATATATTTTTACACAAACTATCCAAATGAAAAAGAGTATGTTATTAATAGAATAAAAGAAATTATAAATAGTGAAAATAATAACTAGCTTTTTATCTAGTTATTATTTATATGTGATGTAAACTAAGTGTAAAGTAATTAAAGAGTAGGGCAGTAGTTATATGCTTTTTGATATAATTAAATAGTAGAGGTGCTTTTAAATATTTAAATACGATACAGTAGAAAATATTTCTAATATAGTAACATATAATTATTATTATGGTTTGTTTTTAACTTATGTTTTTCCAATACTTTTAATAATATTATTAATTTTTATTATTGTTTATTTATCAAGTATTAATAAGAAATTATTAATGTCTTTTAATAAAGAAAAAAAGATAGAATTATTAGATGATAATGATGATTCTTCAAATTCTAAAAAACAACCTAAAACATTATATGATGCCACGATAGTACCTGCAATAATTATATCAGGATTAGTTATATTCTTAATTTTTATTGTATTAATTTTTTCATTTGATTAAATTACTATAATATTAATTATATATGAGATAATAATTATCTTATATTATGTTAGTTAACATAATATATATTATAGGAAGTTAAATATTTTGTTCATTTAGACTAATAGTTGTTAATCTTTTAAATCTTACTAATTTATGTTAATTGTTCTTATAATTAATTTATCTATGATACTTATAATTATTATTCAATTTATACTCTATAATTATTTGATTATATTACTTTACTTAATATATTTAAGATTAAGATATCTATACTCTTATTAATTATAATTCATTACTAAATTATCTACTTATTATATTATAGTTTAAAAAAGTAATATTTTTATGTTAAGTACTACTCTATTTTAATTAAAAATCAAAGTAGGGGAAGTGAATTTTAAAAATAGGTGAATAAACTATATATTTTTGGGAAATATAAATAGTGAAGGAGAGATAGAAGATGAAAAAACAAAATATTAAATGTGATGTCGATAGTTGCAAATATAATAGTAATAATAAAGAATGCAACTTAGATGAAATACAAGTTAGTAGCAACTGTGATTGTCCAAAAGATGAGGTTTGTGATCAAGAACAAACTGTATGTGCTAGCTTTGAAAAGCAAGAAGAAGAAAACTAATAGAGTAACATCTACTAGTTTTTTTATGTATTAACACTACTCTTCCCTACTCTAGTTCGTCTAATATACTAGTTCCTATTTCAGGAGGTGTTATTTCAAAATTATCTGCTATTGTCGCTCCTATTACTGCTAATGTATCCTGTATTTCTAATCTTTTAGGATTTTTAAAATTTCTACAATAAAATATCAAAGGTACATTTTCTCTAGTGTGATCATTTCCTTTAAAAGTTGGATCATTACCATGGTCTGCTGTTATAATAAATAAATCATCTACTTCTAGTTTATTTAAAATCATAGGTATTTCTACATCTAATTCCTCTATTGCTTTAGCATAACCATCTACATCTCTTAAATGACCATATAAGCTATCAAAATCGCATAAATTAACCATACATAATCCAGTAAATTTTTTATCCATGATATTAGTTAATTTATTAATAGCATCTATATTAGAGTTAGCTTTCAAAGTCTTGTTTATACTTGTTTTACTAAATATATCATTCATTTTACCTATAGCGATAACATTATAGTTATTAGCATTTAAATCGTCTAGAATAGTCTTAGATGGCGGTGCTACTGGATAATCTTTTCTACCAGCATTATTTAATTTAAATTTACCATTACTACCTGTAAAAGGTCTTGCAATTACTCTACCTACTAAAAAGTCATCTTTTAAAGTTAATTCACGTACCTTTTCGCAATAACTATATAAAGTTTCGGGACTAATAACATCTTCATGAGCAGCGATTTGTAAGTCTGAATCTGCTGATGTATAGACTATTAAAGAACCATAATCTACTTGTCTTTCTCCTAGTTCATTAATAATACTGTTATCATTACTGCATTTATTACCTATAACTCTTCTACCTGTAACTGTTTCAATCTCATCTATTAACTCAATAGGAAATCCATTTTCATTAAAAGTTTTAAATGGAATATTAGAAGTAATTCCCATCATTTCATAATGCCCTGCTAAAGTATCTTTACCAGCATTATTAGGCCTTGCAATAGTATAATAAGCATCTACATCAGTATTTTCATCCATATTTAAAGTATTAAGGAATCCTACTTTAGCAAGGTTAGGAACAAATAAATCATAATTTTCTTTAATATGCCCTAATGTATTAGCGCCACCGTCTCCATAACTTGCTGCATCATTCGCTTCCCCTACTCCTAAGGAATCTAAAACCATTAAAAAAATTCTTTTAAATCTCATAATTAATTCTCCTTTTTAGCACGAGGATGATTATCTAAGTAATCATTCCTAACTTTTTCATTAGTAATATGTGTATATATACGGGTAGTAGCAATATCAGAGTGTCCTAAGAGCATTTGAATACTTCTAAGGTCTGCTCCCCCATTTAATAAATGTGTGGCAAAAGAATGTCTTAAACTATGAGGAGATATATCAGGATTAAGTCCTTTTTCTTTTAAAATCTCTTTTAAATTCTTAAAAAATCCTTGTCTTGATATACCTGTTCCTCTAGAGTTTAAAAATAAAGCATCAGACTGTTTCTTTTTTAATAGCAGGTATCTTTTGTCTAAATATTCTTTTAAATAGTACTTACAAACATCATTAATAGGAACAATTCTCTCTTTACTACCTTTACCTTTAATTCTAATAATATCATTATTAAAATCTATATCATAAACTGTTAGACTAATAAGTTCAGATACTCTTAGCCCTGAACCATACATTAATTCTAACATAGCTTTATTCCTATAGTCAAATGGGGTATTTAGTTCTATATCTAAGAGTTTATCTACTTCTTCTATAGTTAAACTATGAGGAAGTGTTTTAGTAGTCTTAGGTCTATCTATAAATTCACTAGGATTATTAGTCTCATGTTCTTCTTTTTCTAAATAGTTATGGAAGTTTTTAATAGTAGTAAGTTTATGAGCGACAGTTTTACTATCTTCATTACGTTCATAACAGTATTTTAGATATTTAGTTATAATGTCTTTTGTAATTTGTTTAGTATTATCAATCTTTTCTTTTTCTAAAAAACTAATATAGTCTTTCATCTCATAACCATAACTTTTAATACTATTATTAGAAAGTCCTTTTTCAAACTCACAGTAATTAAGAAAATTTTCATAAGCAGTTATAATTTTCATAACATCATCTTCTTTCAAATTTTAATGAGACATCGTAGTACTAGGAATAATACCTTTTTCGCTTTCATTATCAAGCTTTAAAATATCTTTAAGGTCTTCTTTTTGCTTTTCTCTAATTAGATACATAGTTAGAACTTGTTTCATCTTATCATATCCATCGGCTGTTAAATTATCTATAAAATTATCGTGTTTATATATTCCTTTTTCATCTGCATAGTGATTCTCTCCAAAATCCCATATTGCATAAGAAACTTTAAATTCCTCTACTGTTTTATCTTTAGAAGCTTCAATAAAACTAGTAGCTGCATCATGGAAAGATCCTCCATTTTGTAATATCCAGTTTTCAATGCCAATACCACTAATTCCACCTTGCTGTTTTTTATAAACTTCTGCTTCTTTTAATATCTTTTTCGCTTCAATTACGTTTGCAATGACAAGATTATATTTATCACTACTTTGTTCTTTAATTGAATTAAATCTATCTTCTAAAGCTTCATCAGAAGAATATTCTAATTTATCAGTTTTAGGTATAAAAGTAATATCAATATCAATAGGTTTATCTATTCCCTCGATATTTACATTTTTAAATCTAAAATTACCATTTAGAACTTCTCCTTTATGTTCTATTCCTAATTGTTTAATTAGAGCATCTTTAACATTTTCAAGTTTTACTGGATCAGAAATTATTTCTCTATCAAGTCGCATAATAAAATCATAATCCCCATCACCTGGTAAGTTTGTATCTCTTCCAGTAGAACCTGTATCAATAAGTTCAACTGTACCAGTTTCTAGTTTTTTATCTATAGTATCTTTTAAACACAAATTAACTGTGTTTAAAGCATCTCTAAGTGTTATATTTATTGCTTCTCTATTTCTTTTATTTTCTTCTTTACTTTGTTCTAAAGCACTAGCAATTTTATCTATTTCATCAGTTTCTAAGTTACTAGATACTTGATATTCACTAGTTCCGTAATAAGATAATCCTTGCATTTTAGAACGCAAATTATCATAATCATCAGGTGTAAAAATTACCTTTTCTGTTTCTTTATCAACAACAGGAATATAAAAGCCATTTTTAGCAATTTCAACACCTATACGATTATCATTATTAGCAGTAACAATATAATCAATATTACTTGAAGCAAAACCAGTTCTAATACCATAGGTATCTTTACCAGCGAAAGTTGAAAATACTTCTAATTTGTCCATTATATCTTTAATATTTCTTGAAGGTATATGCTCACCATTTTCATCTCTTGTCATTATAAATCTATCATCATTCTTTAAAACAAGCCATATTGGACCATATATTCCACTATAAGATGAAGAAATGGTATCAGACATTCTAATAGGTTGATTAACCTTTGTTACATCTGTATCTAAAGGAGTTAAATCACTCCCTGCATCAGAACCTAAATATTCTTTTGAAACTGAACCATTTTGTAATATATTAGTTAAATATCTAATGTCTCCAATTCCTTTAATAAAATCTCCAGTTTCCAAAATTTGTTGATTTTTTTTTATTCTTTCTCTATTTTTGTTATCCGCTATATTAATACTATCATTCATAGTTTTTTCTAAACTTTCTACACTATCAAAACCTGCAAAGTGACAGAACATACTAACTAATCTATCACCTATATTTTCTTTATCATTTATATTTAAATTATTTATATAAAAATTTATTTTTTCATTTAAATTCATATTTTGATTATAAGTATTATTCTTTCCTCTTATAGTATTATCATATAATGTATCTAAATGACTCATAAAGATATTTAATAAAGTATGCTGTACATCATTTAAATCTTTAAAACTTATATTATCACTAGCAAGTTCATTAAATAAATAACTACCATTCTTTAAATTATTAATATATTCTCGTATAGATCTATTGTTAGATCCAACTGCAGATTTTATTAAATCAGAAAAAATAATTGTTTCTCTACCTCTTATTGATTTGCTTTTTAAAATTGGCGATACAATAGAACTGTCACTAAAATCAAAACCATTAAGACTCGGATGAAGTGTTTCAAAAGTTAAGAAAATTTTACCCACTGTTGGTAAGTTGTTTTTTATAAATATATTTTCTACTTTCTCATAATTTTCTTCTGGATTACTAGATTTAATAATTTCTGTAAGCATAGCCCTAGTATGAGTTCTAAGTTCACTAGAATTAGAATTAATAATTTTAGCAGCAATACTAACTAATGTTTCAATTTTATTATCATCATAATTGTTGCCTTTAATACAATCCTTTACTATATTGGTAATTTCTCCATTATTATACTTTCTAATAATATTATATATATGAAATTTTCTTTTACTTGCTTCATTAACATCAAAGTCATTATATAAATTTTCTAAAAAATTCCACTTAGGTTCTTTAATTATTTTGTCAACAACATTGTTACAAAGATTTTCTTCAATGCTATCATCACTAGATAAATCAAAATAAGCACCATTAAGTTTAGTTGCATAGTTTCCATATTTAGCCATTAAATTTAAAAAATTTTCTTTACCAAATCTTTGTATATAATATTCTTGAAAATCTATATTTTTATCATTGTATACTATATTAAAATTGCCAGCTACTTTAATATTTTTATTAGCTAATATAGGTATATAATTTCTATGTTTTTGCAGAGTATTAGCAGTAATTTTATTTGCTTCTTCATTGTTTAAAAATATATCAAAAACTTTTTCTGTTAAAATTTTATCAGACAATGTAGTTTTTGAAACTGCTTTAATACGTTCTAAAGCCGCGAAAATGGCATCAGCATTATTATGAATATAAAGATCATAACCAATAGAAGTTAAAATAGATCCAAACAAAAAAGATTTAGAAGAAAAAATACTAGTTTCTTTTTCGAATTCCAAAATATTTTTAATACCTAAAGCATTAATTGCATCAAATTGTCTTTTATTAATTATAAAAGTTTCATCAGTATAATTTAATAACTCTTCAAAAGTTTCATAATGACTCACAAAATCATAATTCATAGATTTAGCCCAATCTACCATATATGATTTACTACCGTCTTCATTAGTTTTTTCTTGTATACTTTCATTTTCCCATTCATGGATATACTTTTGCAAAGCAATAGATAAATTATCTTCAAAATCTTTGGTGTCATTTAAATATTTATTAAATTCATTTAATTTTTTATTATAATAAAGATGGTCTAATACATCTTTATGTTCTTTAATGAAATAATTGAAGTTATTTATATCAATTTTATTGATAAGTTCTATAATATTATAATTATCAAAGTTTCTAGCATCTATAAAACTATGATAATCAATTTTTTCCAAAATATTTAGATTATTAACAATATCTTCATAAGTTAATTGTTTATTATAAAAATGATCTCTTAACTCATCAGGAATATTAATATCTATTAAGAATATATCATTATTTTCTTTAATAAAATCTTCTGTAAATTGTTTAGGATCTATAACTACATTTGTATTTAGCAAATTATTTCTAATATAGTTATAAAATGTATTTTTTATATCTTTAGGTTCTACATTACTTAATAATGATTCTAATTCATAGCCAGATAAAAAACGGTATCCTCTACTAAAGTTATTTAAATTTAATAATTGTTCTACTTCATGATAATCATTTGGACTTTCTTTATATAATTTAATAGCATTTTCTAATCCCAAACTGTTTATCATTCTATTTGTTATATCATTAGCTCTAATAAAATTACCTAAATTTCGAAATCTATGTATTCCTTTTCTACTTACTTCTTCTATTTGGCTATCTGTTAAATTGATAAAATCTTTGATAGATAATGTCATATTATAGTATTTTTCTTTAAAATTAGCAGAAAAATCAGAAGATAAAAATATATCTTGATTTTCACTAATAGTCTTATCATCAAAATATTCTTCTTTTAAACCATAAAATCTTTCTAAGTTTCTTATAGTACAGTTTTTAAAATTAAAATTATTTCCATCAAGTTCTATAATATTAAAATCTATATTCGCTTTTGTTTTGGAAAAATCAAGCACATCATTTTGAGTAGCTGCTAAAAATGGTAAATCTCTATATTCTTCAGAAGGTATGTCACTTAAATCACTTGATAATAATAGATTTTGTAAAGATAAATATTCATTAAAAAACTGTCTTAAAAAATCTTGTTCATTAAAATTAGGATTATTTTCATTACTTTCCACTATACTTTCTGCTTCTCTATAAATTCTTTGCATTTCTTTTTTTATGCTATTAAATTCTTCTATAGTTAATTTTCTATTGTTATCCATATTATACTACCTCCGTATATTAAAATTATACAACAGTTTTCTTATTTTAAAAAGGCTTGATATTGATTTACTACTAAAACAGTGTTATAATTAGTAAACAAATTAAGAAAGGGGTGTTAGTCTTGTCTAAACATATAGTTGGTATTATCGCTGAATATAATCCTTTTCATAATGGACATTTATATCATATAGAAAAGGTTAAAGAAATGTTTCCAGATAGTCCTATTATATTAGTACTTGGAGGTAATTTTACAGAAAGAGGAGATGTATCAATATTAGATAAATGGGAGAAAACTGCTATTGCTATAAAAAATGGTATAGATTTAGTAGTAGAACTACCCTTCCCTTTCTCTTGTGCTTCTGCAGATATCTTTGCAAAAGGATCTATTGATATATTAAACTATTTAGGAGTTACTGATTTAGTCTTTGGTAGTGAATCTGACGATATAGAAGGGATTAAAAAATTAGTAGAGACTGAGCTTTCTAACCCTGATTTTGATAATCTAGTACAAGTTTATTTAAGAATGGGTTATAATTACCCTACTTCTTTATCTAAAGCTTTAGAAGATATAACAGGAGATTGTTTTAAATTACCTAATGATATTTTAGGTATTAGTTATGTAAAAGCGATTTTCTCTAATAATTATAAAATTACTCCTCATACTATTAAAAGAACTAATGATTATCATAGTAAAGAATTAAATAATATGAGTATAAACAGTGCAACTAGTATAAGAGAAGCTTTGCTAAATAATAAAGATATTAAAGATAGTGTTCCATCTATTACTTATAGTTATTTAAAAGATAAGAAGATGCCTAAGTTAGATGATTATTTTAATCTCTTAAAGTATAAAATAATAAGTTGTAATGATTTAACTATCTATAATCTAGTAGATAGTGGTATTGCTACTAAACTAAAAAAAGAAATACTTAATAATTATAATTTTGATGAACTTATTAATAAAGTTAAAAGTAAAAACCTAACCTACTCTAGACTTTCTAGAACTTTAATTTATATACTATGTGATTATACTAAGGTGCAAGCTAAAGAGTTTAAGGAAGTTGAATATATTAGATTATTAGGATTTTCTAATAAAGGAAGAGATTATTTAAATAAGATAAAAAAAGATGTAGATATACCTATTATTAGTAAATTTACAAGAGAAAAAGATAAGATGTTAGAATATGAATACAAAATTACAAAGATATATTCTTTAGTTTTTGATAAAGATAAGGCTAAAAGCTTAATAGAAGCTGAATATAAGATGAAACCTATAAGGGAGTGATTGTTATGGATAATATGGTTAAAACAAAGAAGCAAGGGCTTTTAATAGTTATTTCAGGGCCTTCTGGTTGTGGTAAGAATAGTATTATTAATGAATTATTAAAGATAAGAAAGAATACTTGGGTTTCTGTTTCCTGTACTAGTAGAGAACCAAGAGGTGAAGAAAAAGATGGTATTAACTATTATTTCTTGTCTAGAGAAGAGTTTGAAGAAGATATTAAAAATGATGAATTCTTAGAGTATGCAGAATACTCTGGTAATTACTATGGTACTCCTAAGAAATATATTAAAGAACATTTAGATAATGGTGAAGATGTAATTCTTGAAATAGAGATTCAAGGAGCTTTAAAGATTAAAGAAAAGTTAGATGAGACTGTCTTTATCTTTATAATGCCACCTACTATGAATGAGTTAAAAAGACGTCTTATTAATAGAAATACTGATAGTTTAGATAAAATAGAAAAAAGATTTATTAGAGCCTATGAAGAAATAAACGAAATACCTAAATATAACTATGTAGTTGTTAATGATGATTTAGATAAAGCTGTTAAAAAGGTTGATGCTATATTAGAAGCAGAACGCTGTCGTGTTGATAGAATTGAAGAAGTTTATCTAGATAGTAAAGAAGAAAAAATCCACGAAGCTTTACTTGATGATGTTAAAGACTTTGATAATTCTAAGATAGAAATAAAATAAGCAAGGAATAAATCCTCGCTTATTTTTATATTTCTTCAATCTTCATTAAGTTAGTAATTCTCTTAGTTTCTGTATTAGGGAAACCTCCAGTAATTACGATTAAATCTCCTTCATTAAGTTCCATAAACTCTTTAGCTTTCTCAACACTTTGTGTTAATACTTCATCAGTTGTATCTAAGAATGGTAATGTTCCAGCATAAACACCCCAGTTTAAAGCTAATCTTCTACCAGTTTTCTCATCAGTGCATAAAGCAAGTATTGGAGCATCTGGTTTTAAATTACTAATTACTCTTGCAGTTCTACCACTAATAGTAGCAGCACAGATTAATTTAGCAGATAAAGCATCTGTACTAAGTACAACATTAGAAGCAATAGATTTAGTAATGTTATCTAAGCTTTCGATATCAAAAGCATAATCAAAACTTGCGTATTTTTCAGTAGTTTCACAAATATGAGCCATAGCAGCAACTGTTTCAATTGGATGTTTTCCTACAGTAGTTTCACCACTTAACATAACAGCATCTGTACCGTCTAATACAGCATTAGCAATATCACTAGTTTCTGCTCTTTTAGGACGAATATTATCCATCATTGTCTCAAGCATTTCAGTAGCAACAATAGATATTTTCCCAAGTCTTCTACAAGTATTAATCATTTGTTTTTGATAGATTGGAACCATTTCACTAGGTACTTCAGTACCAAGGTCACCACGTGCTACCATAACACCATCACTAACACTTAAGATTTCTTCTAAGTTTTCAATACCTAAAGCACTCTCAATCTTACAAATAATTTGTAAGTCTTCTCTACCATGTTCTTTTAAGATTTCTTTAACTTCTAATACATCTTCTTTAGTAGAAACAAAAGATAGTGCAAGGAATTCTCCTCCGTGTTCACAAGCATAGATAATATCTTCACGATCTACATCACTAACATATGGGATATTAAGTTTAATACCAGGAACACTCATACTCTTACGATTTCCTAATACTCCACCATCAATAATCTTACATGTAACTCTATCTTCATACTTAGCGATAACTTCAAGTTTCATCTTAGCATTCTCTAATAAGATAATATCACCAACATTAAGAGAATCAATAGCACTAGGATGATTAACAGAAAATCTTTCTTTAGTACCTGTAACAGTCTCTTTAACTATATCAATAGTCTCACCTGGAACAAGTTCAATAGAATCATTTTCCATAATTCCACATCTAAACTCTGGACCTTTAGTATCCCAAAGAATAGCTACATTCATACCAGTTCTTTTTCTAACTTCACGAACTGATGCACAAGCTTTCTCTCTTTCTTCTATAGTAGCATGAGAAAAGTTAATTCTTGCTACATTCATTCCTGCTCTAACCATTTTTTCCATAACATCGGCTTCATTACTAGCAGGACCTATACTACAAACAATCTTTGTCTTTTTCATTATTTACTTCACTCCTTCTAATCAAGCTATATAATTATAGCATAGTTTTATTAAAATTAAAAGAGTATTTTTCTTAAATCATATTACGAAAATTCGTAACTAATTTATTACATTTTTCCTTGCTATAGAGAAATTAATATGATACTATTTATATAGAGAACATTTAATGGTTGAGTGTTATCTCCGAGTATTTATATTTGGAGGTGATACTATGAGTAAAAAAGACTTTTTAGTTTCAACATTATTATTTATAATAATTTTACTTATTGTATTACTTTTTGTAGTTATCATTATATTAATATAAAACATAAAACAAAAAGAAAGCACTTAACTAAACAGCATGTTTAATTAGGTGCGTACCCTTTTACAGGAGAAACACTTAACACAAGCGACATTAAATGTTCTCTTTTTTTATTGTATGTAAATTTCTTTTACATATTCATAGTATCATAAATATATATTTTTGTCAAAAAATTATTTTTGGCAATTAGGACAATAATAAGTTCCTCTTCCACCTACTTTAGTAACAACAAGTTTCTTTCCACAGTCTGGACAAATACCATCTTTCTTACCATGAACAGATAATTCATTTTGAAATAAGCCATGTACACCTTCTGCTGATGTAAAACTCTTAATAGTAGTACCTCCCATAGTAACTGCTTTATCTAGTATTATCTTTGTATTTTTAATGATAGCATCTGCTTCCTCTATACTAATACTATCTGCTTTCCTTAAAGGGTTAATATGACTTGCAAATAGGATTTCATCATCATAAATATTACCAATACCAGTAATAATTGATTGATCAAGCAAAGCAGTTTTAATAGGCACTTTCTTCTTTTTTAAGGCCTCTAACAAATAACTAGGTGTTAGGCTCTTATCATAATATTCTAATCCTAAATCAGAAAGTGGTTTTAAATTATAAACTTCTTCTTTAGGTAAACAAGCCATCTTTCCAAACTTTCTAACATCATTAAATCTCATATCAGTATTATCAGTAAAAGTAATAATAACATGTTCATGCTTTTCTTTAGGTACACTAGGATCTCTAAAAAAGAACTTTCCTTCCATTCTTAAATGACATATTAAAGCTTTAGTGGTAAGAAAAATAACTATCCATTTACCTCTTGTAGTAATAGATTCTATTTTTTCTCCCACTAAATCCTTTTTAAAATTATCTATATCACCTATAATTATATTATCCCAGTAAACATCTACTTTCTTAATTGTTTTACCTATAATAATCTTTTCTAGTGTCTTACTTACAGTAATTACTTCTGGTTTTTCAGGCATTGTTAATCACTCCTTACTACTTAGCTTCATACCAATCATTACCTGTTTCAATATCTACTTTTAAAGGAACATCTAACTTAATAACATTTTCCATCTTATCTCTTACTAACTCTTTAACTACATCTAACTCATCTTTATAAACATTTAAAACAAGTTCATCGTGTACTTGAATAAGTATTTTACTCTTTAAATTTCTTTTAGTCATCTCACTATATAAGTCTACCATCGCTTTTTTAAGGATATCAGCAGCGCTTCCTTGAATAGGAGTATTAAGAGCCATTCTTTCTCCACCACTTCTTACCATATAGTTACTACTCTTTAATTCATCAATAACCCTTCTTCTATTCATAATAGTAGTAACATAACCATTCTTATAAGCTTCTCTTTTTTCTTTATCCATATATTCACTAATACCTGGATAAGTCTCTAAGTAATTATCCATAAACTTCTTAGCACTACCTACATCTATCTTTAAATCTTCTGATAGACCAAAACTACTAATACCATAAAGAATTCCAAAATTAACGGCTTTTGCAGTTCTTCTCATAGATTTATCTACATCTTTAATATCTACTTTAAAGATATCGCTAGCGGTCTTAGAATGGATATCTTTATCTTCTATAAAAGCTTGTATTAAGTTAGTCGCTTTAGATAGTGAAGCAAAGACTCTTAACTCTATTTGTGAATAATCAGAACTCATAATAATAGAATTATCTTCAGGTATAAATGCTTTTCTAATTAATCTTGAATAATCACTTCTAATAGGAATATTTTGTAAATTAGGTTCAGTTGATGAAAGTCTACCTGTCCTAGTTAAACATTGGTTAAAGATTGTATGAACCTTACCATCTTCTTTAATCTTATCTAAAAGTCCAACTACATAATTTGCATATAACTTAGTAAGCATTCTATATTCTAATACTTTATTTACTATAGGATGATATGGACTAACTTTATCTAAAATATCTCTACTAGTAGAGTAACTAGTCTCATCTTTTTTTCTCTTTTTTGGATAAGGTAGTTCTAACTTTACAAATAAAACCTCACCTAATTGTTTAGGAGAACTAATATTAAACTCACATCCAGCATCTTTATATATATCTTCTTCCATGTCTTTTATCTTGACTTCTAACTCATCTTTTAGCTTTAATAAATAATCTTTATCTACTCTAATACCAGTAAGTTCCATATCGATAAGAACATATGCTAAAGGCATCTCTATTTCACTAAATAATTTAGTCTCTCCATATCCATCAATTTTAAGTAAGAAATCACTTTTAGTATTATAGATAAAACTACTCTTTAAGTTACACTGTTTAATTGTCTCTTCAAGTTCTACTTTCTTTCTTCTTTTAAGTGTTCCATAAGTATCTTCAAAAGACTTAATCTCTACATTTAAATCATTCATTAAAGTAGTAATATCATCATTCATTTTATAGTCTAATAGGTAAGATGCAATCATGGCATCATAGTTACAGTTATTTAATTTTATACCTAGTTTATTTAATAGAATATAACACTTCTTAACATCATATGTAGATTTAGGTGTATCATTTTCAAAAAGATTTCTATAAGTAATAACATCTTCTCCTTTTATAAAACAAGTCCCACTATCATTTGTAAAACTAACTCCTATAATAACTGATTCATTATAGTTATAAGCATCCATTTCAATATAAAAGGAATAATCTTTACTACTATCAAAGTCTTTAACATCTACTTCTTTTACTTCTATAATTTTATCATTACTATCACTGTCATTATCATCTAAATTATTAGAATCTATAGTATTAACTTTTTTAAGTAAAGATTTAAACTCTAATTCTTCTAGAATCTCTATATATTCTTTTCTATTAAATCCCTTATATTTACAATCTTCTAAATTAAAAGGAATATCTACATCTCTATATATAGTTGCAAGATCATAACTCATATAAGCATTCTCTTTATCACTTTCTAACTTTTCTCTAGTTTTAGGAGTTAACTCATCAAGATGATTATATAAATTATCTAAAGTCTTATACTTTTCTAATAGATTGATTGCAGTCTTTTCACCAATTCCTCTAACACCAGGTATATAATCAGACATATCTCCCATTAAAGCTTTAAGATCAATCATATTAATTGGTTCAACTTTATATGTTTCTTTAAATACCTCTCTATTAAATCTAATAGACCCTTTAGTCTTTAATAATTTTACATCTACTTCATCACTAATTAACTGCAATAAATCTTTATCACTAGAGATAATTGTAGCGACAAATTCATCCTCTTCATCTACTTCTTTAGCAAGAGTACCAATAATATCATCCGCTTCATAATTATCTATTTCAAAATGTTTAATACCTAAAGCATCAAGAACTTCCTTAGCTTTAGGAAATTGGCTTCTCAAATCATCTGGCATTTCTTTACGTCCTGCTTTATATGAATCATATTTATCATGTCTAAAAGTCTTACCTTTATCGAAAGCTACCATAATATAACTAGGTTTCTCCTCTTCAATAATTTTATTCATCATATTAATAAAACCATATAAACCATTAGTAGGAAAACCTTTAGAATTTCTCATAATAACTCCACTATAACTAGTAGCATAGTAACTCCTAAATAAAAGATTATTTCCATCAACTAATATTATTTTTTTCATATCTAACCACTCTTTCTTTATTTATTGTACCACACTACTAGGGAGTTTTTAAAATTATTTTAAAGATAAAGCAACTGTAGTGTTGATTATTTCCTCTTCACTACTCTCTAACTCATTAACTCGATCACACATAAATAAAGTAAGAACAACAGCCATCATATAGATTAGGCTAACACCAATTGCAGTTTTTAAAATATTTTTTAAATTTAACATATCTATCACTCCTTCTTTCTGATATCATTTTATATCGAACAGATGTTTATGTCAATATATTTTCGAAGATTTGTTTGACATTTTACACTCTATATGCTAAACTAGATACAAATAAAGGAGGAAGTGTGTCAAATGGAAAAACTAACTGATAGACAGTATGATATATTACAGATTATTAAGAAATTAATTGCGAAAAATGGTTATCCACCTACTGTAAGAGAAATAGGAGATGAAGCGAAATTATCTAGTCCTGCTACTATTCATTTTCATATTAAACAACTAGTTAAAAAAGGATATATTAAGAAAGGTAGCGGTACTAATAGAACAATTGAAGTATTAGTTGATAATGAATATTTAGATAATGATGACGAAGTTGTAAAAGTTCCTTTACTTGGTAAAGTTACTGCAGGTACACCAATTGAGGCGATAGAACGACCTGATGAGACTTTCGCTTTACCTACTGAATTATTTGGTAATCAAAAAGAAATATTTACTTTAAAAGTAAGTGGTGAATCTATGATTAATGTAGGTATATATGATGGAGATATCCTAATAGTTGAAAGACAAAGCACTGCTAGAAATGGTGAAACTGTAGTTGCTATGAATAATAATAATGAAGCGACTGTTAAAACATTTTATAAAGAAAATGGTCATTTTAGATTACAACCAGAAAATGATACAATGGATCCTATCATATTAGATGAAGTTACAATACTTGGTAAAGTTGTAGGACTATATAGGAAATTTTAAAACGAGGCTAACATTTAGTCTCGTTTATTTTTCTAACTATATAACTTGCTATTAAAAGTCCTGCACTGCTAGGTACAAAAGCATTCGACCCAATAACAGTTTTATCTTTAACTTTTAAAGGTAATTCAGTTGATGTGCAAACGGTTATTTTTTTCTGTACACTCTTATCAAACTTACTTCTCATAACTCTTGCAAGCGGATCATTATAAGTCTTATCTAGTGTCATAATAGTTAGTTTACTTGGATCTAATCTATTACCAGTACCCATAGAACTAATAAAGTCTATATTATGTTCTAAGCAATAGTTAATAATAGCAGCCTTTGCTCTTACATCATCAACTGCATCAACAACAAAATCTATTTTAGTATTAAAAATATCTTTAAAGTTATCATTATCTATTCTTAAGTTATAGGAAATAACATTACATTCTTCATTAATGCTTCCTATTCTTTCTTTAAAGCAATCTACTTTATACTTACCAATATTTTCATTAATAGCGATTATTTGTCTATTGAAATTTGTAATATCAACTTTATCATAATCTACTAGTATCAAATTACCTATACCACTTCTAGCAAGTGCTTCAACAACATATCCCCCTACTCCTCCAAGACCAACAACTAAAACAGTAGATTCTTTTAACTTCTCTAAAGAAAAAGAACCAATTAAGTTCTCTAATCTATTAAACTTCATAATTAAGCAACCCTACTATTAGAATTTAATTTTTTGATAAGTATTTTTTGTTGTTCTTCTGAAAGTACTGGCCAATTTAGATTCCTACCATTTACTAAAGTATTTAAGGTAGCAAGATACATATAACAATCATAATTATTTATAGAAGTGTTTTTATAATTTGTTAAAAAGTTATTTATCTTGTTAGAATCATTAAAGAAAGCATTAACTGTATCTAATTCATCAGTTAATAAAACATCACTATTTTTACTATTCTCATAATCTAAAGTATTAAGGAAATCTAATATTTCTAATTGTTTTTCACATCCAGCATTCATTAAACTATTTCTAATATAAAGTGGATTAGGATTATTGTTTTTTATACTTGCAATTTTATTATAAAATTCTCCATTAAATAATTCATCAAAACCAATACTAGCAAGTGATATATTTGTTTTCTTTATTTTATCTGGAATACTAAGTCTAATATTATTAACAAGTGTACCATAAATATAATCATTTACTTCATTAGGTTTATAACTAGGAGCAGGAACTATATAAGTATCATAAAAATCTCTATCTTTATATCTTTTAGTATTTACTTCGATATAATTAGCATTCTCACTTCCATAATTAACATTTCTTCTAATAAAATCTGTAATAGCTTTAGGATTTGTAATAGGTTTTTTAGTATCTTCATAAGCTTTAAGATGAGTTTTACCAATAATTATATCACTTTCTTTTACATCTTTTGCTCCTGAATCTAACCTATCTTTTTTTACCTCTAAATCTTTAAAGTTAATAGTTACTTTTAGTATTACATCATTTATCATTAATGGTAAACTTATCATATAAATCACTGCCTTTCCATAGGAAGAGTATTATACCACATATTTTTATTCTTGACAAGTATTGCATGTTTAAAAAAAGTATGCTAAAATTTATTAGTAACTTGTTATGGCCTGTTGGTGAAGTGGTTTAACACGCGCGCCTCTCAAGCTCGTATTCACGGGTTCGAACCCCGTACAGGCTACCAATAAAGTATTCAACACCTACTTATTTGCAGGTGTTTTTATTTTTTTCTTAACTTGTTCTTTAGGCTCTAATTTATTAAGTTCTTCTTGATAGAATTCTATATCTTCTCTACAACGTCTATACATTTCTCCGAAGGTTTCTCCTTCTTTAGGATGTAAACTTGCTAATAGACTTGAGTTTACTCTATCTCTTTCTTTAATTGCTTCTTCATAGTCATACGTTACATAGTCTGTAGTAAAACCATTAATGCATTCCCAAGAGTCAAGTTTGTTTATTTCTGGAATTTGTTCTTCTCTACTATTATAACCTCTTCTAGGATAAACAATTTCATAACTTTTTTCATTTCTACTATCTGCCATATGAATTAATAATTCTTTAACTATGTAACACGGAGATACAATATAAAAACCTTCATCACTCTTTTGTTTAGGTACTTTCATAAGGGCATATGCTCTAGGATATTTTAATTCATCTATCATATTAATTCCTTCTTTCTTATTTACTACTGTAACACAAATAAATTAATTAATCTATGCTAATGTTCCTAAAGGATCCCATGGTTTTAACTCTACTGGTTCATATAACATTTCATCTAATTGTTCTTGAGTTAAATATTTCTTATTAATAACTACTTGATATACATACTTTTCAAACCAAGAATCACTTGCGACAAAATATCCTTTATTACCTACATCTTCACCCCAACTATTCTCAAGTTTCCATTTAGTTGCTTTATTATCCTCTAAATTAACTCCAGTAACTATCATAGCATGATTCATTGAGCTTTCATAATTATCAAGAGCTTCTTCTTTAGTCATAAAGAAATCAGTTTTAAAGGTATCATAATAATTAAAACTCATATCATCAAATATTCCATCTCTTTTATCTATTGTTTTTTTGAAGTCACAACCTAACCAAACTACTTCTTTTGCTTGTAATTGCTTAATTACAAGTTTTTTTAACTCTTCAATAGGAAGATTAAGAAATATAGGTGTTTTACCTTCTATAACATTTTGTAAATATTTAACACTATAAGTTCTATTAAAAGTTTTATCTTTTGTTGGTACATTAGTAATACATACATAGTTATTTATATTTATATCAGTATATTCATGATAAAATTCTAAAGGAGTTATTCCCTTAATAATGTGATATTTTTTATCTTTATCTGTATATTCAAAATCAAACTGTTTTGGTGGAACACCATAACAACAAGCTAGTATTCTATAAATATCATCTAAATATAAACTTTTTAAATAATCTAAATTCTCATTACTAGTAAGTAATCTTGCATTAAATTGCCTTAATTTTCTGTTAAGTAGATGATTCATTTCATCTGGATTAAGACTTTGATATGTATCACTCATTGCTGTTTTAGGAACAAAACCATATTTGTTAATAATATTAGAAAAGAAATCCCAAACTCCACCGTCCTCTATACCTTTTGTTAATAAAAAGTATCTTTCTCTATCATCTGCATCTTTATCTTTAAGTTGGGCTAAACTTTCCATTATATAATTACATTTTTCTAATTTATCATAAAAAGATATATAACTTTGAGAAATTTCAAAATTTTCTAAATCATATTTTTTACATATAGATTCTCTTAATACATTACACCCTGCATATATAAAAGAATTATTCGCATTTTTTTGATTTACAGCCTTTAAAGTATCAAGGTTAATAGAAAAATTAAATAGTAGTTGTCCTTCTCTTTCTTTATTTCTCATAATATCTCTTATATTATTGTTTACAAGGGCACATCTTACTGCTTTATTTTCAATACCTTGTATATAGTTATTACTTATTTCTTCAAGTATTTCTCTTTTAATTTCCATATTATCACCATCCTTTAATAGTATATCTATTATAATGGTTTTAATACGAATTTTAACATGATAAATTTAATAACTAAATGGTTATGTTTAGAGAATATCAAAGAAGAGTTAGTTTATTTAAAAAACTAACTCTTTAATTCTTATAAAACTCTACTCTATTTTTAAATTCATCAATACCAATAATCTTTAATAATTGATATAAATTAGGAGTTTTAACCCTACCAGTAAGTAAGTGTCTAATCATCTCACAAACATCTCCTATATGTCCTTTATATAGAGTTGGATCTTCTTTATACATTTTAACACTAGGAGCATAACCCATTTCTTCGGCAAGTACTTTAACCTGATTATACCAATCATCTTCACTATTAAAATCTTGATATATCTCTATATATTTATTAATAACATCATAATCAATATTATCATTTATATCTTTATATGTTTCATTTCTATCTTTATAAAATAAATCATTGAAGATATAAGCACTTTCTGTTTTAATGTCTTTATATGTTGCAATATCTTTACGAGGTCTTTTACTATCACGTTCTATATTTAAGAAAGAAATTAACTTATCTTTATCTTTAAGCATTAAATCATAGAAATCTTCATCATACTTTTTATAATAGTTTAATGCATCGTTATAAATAGCATCGGCACTAATTCTTGAAAAATAAGTTCTACAGATATTATTTAACTTTTCCATATCAAATAAAGTTCCACCTGTAGGCATTTTTTTAAATGAGAATTTAAAGTCTTCTATAGATTTATCTTTATTTTGTAAATACCATTCTTCAAAGTTAGTGTTCGCTAGTGTTGCAAGATAAAGTCTAACACCTTCTTTTGGTATACCTGCTTCTTCATAGTAACTAACAGCAAATTCTGGATCTTTTCTCTTACTAAACTTACGGATTTTACCATCTTCTTTTTTAGTAAGAGGTGCAATATGGGCATACTTACATGGTTTAAATCCTAAAACTTGATTAAGTTGTAAATGTTTAGGAAAACTTGGTACCCACTCATCTCCTCTTAAAACGTGAGTTGTATGCATTAAATGGTCATCTATAACATGTGCGAAATGATAAGTTGGAATACCATCTTTTTTAAGTATTACTTCATCAATATCATTTTCAGGCAAACTAATATCACCTTTAATTAAATCATGTAATATTATCTCATTATGAGAGTCCCCTGGTGATTTAAGACGAATAACATAACTATCACCATTATCTAAATGAGTTTTAACTTCTTCAAGTGTTAACTCTCTATCAACAGCATAACTTCCATAAATACCAATTTTTTCTTTTCTTAATTCTTGACCACTTCTAATATCAGCGATTTCTTCTTCACTCATAAAACAAGGATAAGCTTTACCTTCACTAACTAACTTTTTAGCATAAGCCCTGTAAATTTCTACTCTTTCACTTTGTAAATAAGGACCATATTGTCCATCTTTTCCATATCCTTCATCATAATCTATATCAAAGGCTTTAAGACCGTTTATAATAGCTTCTATCGCTCCTTCTTTTTCTCTTTTACTATCAGTATCTTCAACTCTAAGATAGAAAATACCTTCAGTTTGTTTAGCAAGCATTGAACTAATGAAAGCCCCATATAAATTACCTACATGCATAAAACCTGTAGGAGAAGGTCCAAATCTTGTAACGTATGCTCCATCTTTTAAATTTCTAAGAGGATACTTTGCTTCTATTTCATCAACAGTTATCTTGATATTAGGAAATAAAAGTTCTGCAAGTTCTTTATTCATTTAAATCACTCCATCTATTAAAAAATAATTATCTAAATTGGTTGCCCCAGTTAGATTCGAACTAACGCGTAATGCGGTCAGAGCGCACTGCCTTACCACTTGGCTATGGGGCAATAAATAACAATTAAATTCTATCACAAAAAGGTTTTGTTGACAACTTGAAAAAAAGATATTTTTATGATATCTGAATTCTACAAGTAAATGCCCGTATTAATACAAGACGTTTTTTAGTTATCTAAATTCTTTTTATCTATCTTTTTCACTATTATCATTTCCTATTAACTTTACTATAATCCTTAACTTCATCACTATGATTCTCTAACAGTCCAATTATATACGATATATTATTTCTAGTAAGTTTTATCATTTCTTCTTTTTGCCTATCAGATAATTCTATATAACCATCATCAGTTAAAGCTTCTCCTTTTTTATCTTGATAATCTATAAGCGGGTATATTTCTCTTAAAGTCCAACCGTCTCTAAATAGAGCATCTTTATTAATTTTAGTAGTTATATAAGTTCTCTTATCATTTGCCTTTTTACTAATTTCTCTAATCTCTAAAACATTATAAACAATAGGCTTACATAGTCTAATAACATCTTTATAATGAATACCATCATCATAAATAGTAATATCTAAACTTTGAAAAACCTTTCTATATTCTTCGTTATTAATATTATCAATGAGATTAAGTAATTTAATTGTTTTCTTTTTTAAAATATCTAAATATGTAGTAAAATACTCTAAAGTAAATGGTTCAAAACTATATTTATTATCAAGTTCTAAAGCAAATCTTCTATCTAATATTTTTTGTCCTTTAGATAGTTCCCATAAATAATTAACTATCTTTTCGCTAGTTAAAGTTATATTAGTATATAATATATAAGATTTAAGACTATCTAAATCTAAACCTAATTCTTTTTCTATAATACTTACTATCATATCTTTAGATAAATGAATATTTTGTCTAGCAGTATCATTTACTATTTTTTCTAAACTATCATATTTCATATACTCCTCCATTAGAAAAAACATGCAAAAACTACATATATTTTTGCATTGATTTCATCATTTGATTAATTTGTTTTTGATTAGGTTTTCTACCCATCTGCATCATTAAAGCTTTAATCATTTCTTCATTAATAGGTGGATTCTTCTTCATATATCTTTTAGTAACAACTCTTGCTATAAAGAAACCAATAATCGCTCCTATTACTAAACCTATTAAAATCATTAATATATCGTGTAACATAATAACACTCTCCTTACAACAATATATTACCTTAAATTAGAAAATTAAACAAGAATTTTCTTACTATCTAAAAAGAAATAATCTTGATTCTTAAAGTCAATAGCAAAATAAGTGTTATTAATACTATTTAACTCATCAAAGAAGAAACAATCATAATAGTTAGTTTTAACTAGCATATAGGCACGTTTTACTACTAAAGTACTTATCTCATCATGAGCAGGATTATTATAATAATGAACTTCCTTTTTCTTACTATAAGGAATACTCTGATGATATTTAATAAATAAATATCTATCAGTCTTATCTTTATCTATTTTCTTAGTTAATTGTCTAAAAAGACTATAACCATAATTTAATTCTTCTTTTTTTAAAGTATAGATTTGTTCAAAGATATTATATAGAATACTAGGTTTATCTATATATAGATTCTTAAATTCATCTTTAAGTTCAAAAATAAAAAACTCTCTCATTATAATCACCATCTTAACTATAACAAGAAAGTTTTAAAAACTTTGTCGAATTATTTAATTATCTCTTCTATTTTTAGAGCGATTTCTTCACTAGTGAAATTAAACTTAGCATTTATATCACTAGCTTTACCACTGTATCCAAATCTATCTACTGTAAATAAGTAGTTATCATTATAAGCGAAACGGTACCATGAGTAAGCAGATGATTTTTCAATAATAAATTTCTTTTTACCAATAGGAAGTAGTTCTTCTTTATCTTCATCACTTAATAGATTAAATCTCTCTATACTTGGCATTGATACTATTCTAAAGTCATAACCTTTTTCAAATAAAGCATTAACTACATCAAAAGCAAGATCTACTTCTTCACCTGTTGCAATAATAACACCATCTAGCTTTCTTTCTTCTTGTTTTATAACGTATGCTCCTTTAGCAACATTTGGAACAGAAGATGTTTCTCTTATTTTAGTTTCATTACGTCCTAAGATAATACAAGCAGGTTTATTTTCTTCAAAAATAGTTTTATAAGTACCAATAACTTCATTACTATCACTTGGTCTAAACACTTCTAAATTAGGTGTTGCTCTTAATCCCACTAATTGTTCAACTGCTTGATGAGTAGGTCCATCCTCTCCTACTGTAATTGAATCATGGGTAAAGATATAAGTAACTGGTAAATTCATAAGGCAAGTTAGTCTTAAAGCTGGTTTTAAATAATCACTAAAGGTTAAATAAGTAGAGACAAAAGGACGATAACCTGATAAAGCAAGACCATTAGCAATAGATGCCATAGCAAATTCTCTTACACCAAAGAAGATATTTCTACCGTTATAATCATCACGAGAGAAGTCTCCTTTATCTGTTAGATATGTTAGAGTTGAACTAGATAGATCTGCTGCTCCTCCAAAGATTAATTTACTAGAGTTAGCAAGAGAATTTAATATCTTACTGCTTGCTTTCCTTAATGACTCAACTCTTTCTTCTGGATAAGCATAATCTAAATTAGTTAATTCTATTTTCTTATCATTAGAAATTATTGAATCTAATAACTCTTTAGTCTTATCATCAAGATTATTATACTTTTCATTAAAATCATTTTCTAAATTACTACATCTATCATCTATAAGCTTCTGAAAGTCTTGTAATGCTTCATTAGAGATTGTAAATGGTATATCTCTAAGTCCTAATTCAGTTTTTATACTAGTAATATCTTCATCATCTAAAGGTTTACCGTGAACAATATTTTTACCAGCATTACGAGAATATTTTCCTATTGTTGTCTTTACTTGAATTAAGCTAGGTAAATCACTATTTTTAGCATTATTTATCGCTTTATCAATCTCTTTAATATCATCATTAACTGTACTAACATTAAAGCCCATTCCCTTAAATCTAGCTTCTATATCATCAGTAAATGTTTTCTTAGTATCACTATCAAGACATACGTGATTAGAGTCATATAGAAGTATTAAGTTATTAAGTTTAAGATTACCTGCAAGAGATAAGGCTTCGTAACTTACACCTTCCATTAAATCTCCATCTCCGCATAGACAGTATACTTTATAGTCAATAATATTATTTTTCTTATCGTTAATTAAAGCTTCTGTATGTTTTTCAGCGATAGCCATACCAACAGCCATTGCAACTCCTTGGCCTAAAGGCCCAGTTGTCGCATCAACTCCAGGTGTAACTCCATATTCAGGATGACCTGGTGTGATAGAATCTATTTTTCTGAAACTCTTTAAATCATCTAGTTCAATATTAAATCCTGCCATCGCAAGAGTTGCATAAAGTAAAGCTGAACCATGTCCTGCACTCATAACAAACCTATCTCTATTAAAGAAGTTAGGGTTATCTTTAGAAAATCTTAAATGATGAGCATAAACTGTATAGATGATTGATGCAGCACCTAGAACAATACCAGGATGTCCACTATTCGCTTCATGAATCATATCAATACCTAGACCTCTTATTTGATTAACAATTCTTTCTTCATTAATATTATCTTCACTACTTTTAGTAAAAGCTAGCATATTATCACTCCTTAGTTAATACTATCATATCATATTTACGAATTAAGTCAAAAAAAGTTTATTGATTATGTAAGGGAACTATGCTAAAATTTAGTTGTAATGCCGGTATAGTTTAGTGGTAAAACAGATCCTTGGTAAGGATCAGAGGCAAGTTCAATTCTTACTTCCGGCACCATTTTAGAAATTTGGTCGAATTATTCGAACTTTTGATATAGGAAACAATCAGAAATGAATGTTTTTTTCATTGTTGCCTCCTTTAACTATTTTTTATACAATACCTGCTTTAATTTTATTTAATGTTGCCTCTAGGGACTTTGTCTGATTTTCTTTTTCGTCTTCTGTTTTTTCATATTCTAATTGAATATCAATAATTGCTTTTAAATATTCATAATATTCTTTGCTTTTTTCTTCATCTAATTCATGAATGCTAACACTTAAAATTCCATAAAGATTTTTTAACATTTTTTGTATTCTTGGATCGAATTTATCTTTTGTAACATCAATTTTTGTATTCATGTGATTATATTTTATTTCTAACCCGGTTAAATACCTATTAATCATTTTTTCAAAAATTCTTCTTAAATAAGCATATGCACCCACATAAAAATGTTCAGCATTGCATAAATCTGCTTTTTTATAGTCATTATATGCATTGATCTTTTCTAGTTCTTTTTTATATTTATCAAAATCAAAACCTTTTATAGTTAACATTGATGGATTTTGACCTACTTTTCTTACAATGAATCTTCCATCATTTAATTCCACTGATATAATCATGTGATAATTATGACTATCGTTATTAGTACAACTAAAAAAGTAATGAATATACCAAATATGATTGTTTAATAATTCAGTTTTGTCATAAGGTGGTTGAAGCCCTAAAATAGCTCCATTGTCAATTGAAAGGCGACCGGCACCGAATCGACTTTGCTTTGTAAAATGAATCATATTTTCAGCATAAATTTCTTCTGTATTGTGTATTATAACATTTTTAACAATTATAAATGGAAATGTTTTTTTACATTGATGGCAATAACTAATTAATCTTTCTTCTAAACATCCTATATAGCATAAAAATTGATTAAGTTGTTCATTATCTAAATGGTATTGATTATCTTTGTAATTGAAAACGTTAAATATTTCTTTAGTATATAAAGAAACTTCATTAAATAAATAATTAATATTTCTATCGTACATTTTCTCACCTCTCTATATATTCTACCACAAAAATTTTCCAATTCCTTTTAATATTATAAAAAATGTGATAAAATACTTTTAAAGATGATTCATACACCAATCATCTTTGGTAAAAGTTATAGATAACTTCTTATATAACACAGGTTGATACTAAGCTCGAACTTTTTGTTTTGAGTTTTAATGTACCTAAATTTATGATACAATACTTATATAAATTAATTTGATTTCGTTAAATTAAAAACATGCTTACAAATTGATATAATCAATATGCAGATGAAGAAAGTAATGATAATATGGCAAGTGCAACAATTCATTTGGCGATTGCAAAAGAATATGGTTCCATAAAAGTTTTTGTGCACACTATTGGAAAATTGAGCAAACTAATCGGACTTAATATAGACTTAGAACTTGCTAAAAGTTCTTTTTATTATTATCATTTCAAGTTAACTAACTACTTCTAAACCTAGTAATTCTATTTTATTAGACAAAAGTTCTTTGTTATTATCAATATCTTTTGATAAATCAGTAGATAAATATTTCTTTAAATCATCTGGAAATACAGTTACTACAGACTTTCCACCACTTAATACACTGGCTAAAAAGTTAGCTCCTGAAGAGATACCTACTCCTAAACCTAGTTTACTTGCTAATATTCTACTCATATTAATAGCATCTAAATCATTAATTCTAATAACTTTATCTATTAAATTAAAGTCAACAAGTTTAGGAATAAATTCATCACCTATCCCTTCAATCTTATGCTCACCTATAATTTTACCACCACTTAAAAGGGGCATTTTATCAGGTTCTAAAGCAATTATTTTAATATTTTTATTATATTCTTTTAATCTTTTAGCAACACCCATTAAAGTTCCACCTGTTCCTATACCACTAACAAAGGTATCTATCTCATTTACTTGTTCTAATATTTCTTTAGCAGTAGTTAAATAATGAGTTTCTATATTTAATGTATTTTCAAATTGTCTTGGTAAAAACCCATTTATTTTAGAGGCAAATTCTTCACTTCTTTTAATCGCCTCCTTAAATCCCCCTTCTTCCTTACTTACTAAATATACATTGGCACTGTATAGCCTCATTATCTTTATTCTCTCTTCACTTACCCAATCTGGCATAAATATATGAACTGGATGAGAAAAATAAGCTCCTAAAGCGGCAAAAGAAATACCTGTATTACCACTTGTCGCTTCTACTATCGCTTGATTTTCTTTTAATATTTTTTCTTCCTTTGACTTTTTAATTATATAATAAGCAAGACGGTCTTTAATACTACCCGTATAATTGTAATACTCTAATTTGACATAGACATAGCCTTCCCTATTCTCGTAACGATACTTTATCTTAATCATAGGTGTATTACCAATTAAGTTGCTTAAATTTTCAGACATAAAAGCACCTCCTATAATTATTTTATACAACAATCATAGAAAGTGCTAAAGTATATTTTGTTTAATAATTCGTTTTCGCTATTCATCCATGAAACATTATGATTTATTTGCCAGAATAAAATTAAGTTTTAATATGCTTTAAAGTTTGATATAATTATATTAATCAAAAAGGCAGTGAAATAAAATGAAAATAATTGATATTTGTGAAAACTTTTCAGCTTGTGGCTGTTTAAAACATTATTACGAAAGCAATAACATAAAAGACTATATAATTTTTCCACTTGGAATGAGTCTATCAATAGGAGATCTAAAAAAGAATCGTATTGATTTTTTAAGAAAATTTTATCAAGATAACAATTATGATTATACTAAATCGTTAAATGAAATATCAAATAATATTACAAATGATACAATAATTAGAATCTGGTCTTCTAAGAATAATGATGATGAATATATGCTTTTACTATTTCTATGTAACTTTTTAAAAGATAAAATAAATAAAATTAATGTTGTCTTTGCTAATGATTATAATGAATTTTTATGTAGTATTAGTGCTTTAGATTATAGAAAAGTTAATGATGTACTAAAATATGAAAAAACTTTGTATAAAGGTGAAATTATAGCTTATGCTAAAGAGTGGAACGACTTAGTTGAAATTAATAGTGAATTAAGGAAATTAGAAAATGGTGAAGTTAAAAACAAAAAATATTCTGACTACTATGATATCATTTTAAATATTTTAAAAGAAAGAGCACCTTGTAAAATATCAATCTTAATTGCAGAATGTATGGGAAAAGAAATCCTCAATGATGCAAGTGATTTAGTCTATTTAACTTTAATAGATCAATTAATTGACTTGAATAAAATAAAAATAATTAAACAAGGAACAAGGCACTTTGTAGATGCAATTGACTTAAGTGATAAAATAAAGGAGAGCGATTATGAATATAGTAGTATATAAACTATTAAGCAAAACAAACGAAGAAAGAAAATTAGATGATTCATTGTTAGAGAATCTCTATCAATATTATGATGAAAAAAGTTTTGAATTAAATTATGAAAAAAATATTAGTAAAGATGACTTTAATAGAATATTTAATACAGTGTATGATGTCTTAAGACTAAGAATAAATGATGAGGAAGCTATAGAAGCAATGGCTAATTATTTGAGTCTTTTAATAGCAGATGCTAGAGATGGATTTAATGTAGATATTAATTGGTGTATTAAATACATTTGGTATTTATGTGCTGGCACAAAAGAAATAAAACCCAAATATAAAGACTGTATTTCTTTTATTCAAAAAAAATTATTAAAAGAATTTAGTATTAAAGAGACTGTTAATGATAAAGTTAAAAGAAAAATATTTACTAGTTACATGACCAATATCTAATAAAAGAAAACTACTTTCAATTAATTTGATAGTAGTTTTCTTCTTACTTTTTATACTCTTTTCCCTTTTCTTTAGATAATTCTATCTCACTAATAGTTTTATCAAAAGTCTCTTTAATCGCTTCAAGTGGAACACCCTTTTCATGTATAAAACTAATTAAGTTCGACATATTGTCTAAATCAGTTTCTATTTTCTTCACATTATCTCTAACTTTATCATCCATAATATCATTAAAATCTATAAAATCTAGTTCACTGGTATCTTCTACTCTCTCACAGAAAAATGAACCTCCTTGACCTTCTATAACACCTATTTTATAGTAAACTTCATTAGTATTATCTTTTATACCATAATATGATTGATACTCATACATAGTTGGATAAATATAATTCTTATCTGCATATTTCTCTATCCCTTCAAAGAATAGTCCTAAATTATTTACTTTATCTAAATCTTCTTTAGAAATTTTTTCAGGAAAATATAGAAAATCTTCATCGGAAAAGCCTTTGGTATTAGCAGTAAAGCTATTAAGCCAATTCATATAATCATAACTAGAAAATATACTTTTTAATTTAGCATCTCTTTCTTTCTTTTCCCTAATCCATTTTTCTTTATTCCTATTTGCATATTCTTTTATATCTTCATCAGTAATTAATAATTTCTTCATAACAAACCTCCCATAATTACTTTAAACTTATTAAATTAATTATAACTTAAATTTTTAAAAAAATATATGAATAATTAAGAAGATACTGGTTATTATAATAATGTACATAAATAATATGTACAACACCAGGAAGTCTTACTACTGGTCTAAAGAGCTACAAGCTCTTTTCTTTTTCCAAAAATTACATCTATAATTTGACAAATTTCTTGCATATTTTCTATTAAGATAACAAAGACTAATAGTGGAAAGGAGGAAAATAATGAAAAGAATCAGTAAAATTCTATTACTATTTGTTTTAACTATTACACTAAGTGCTACTCTAAACGTTAATGCCACAACTAGTAAAACTGTTAATAACCAGGCTGAACTAAAAGAAGCTTTAAATGATAGTAATATATCAACCATTATTCTTGGTAGTAATATAGAAACAACTGAAAAGATTAATATAATGAGAGATGTTACTATTGATGGTAATAATAAAACAATTAAGTATGTAGGAAAGTTTGGCTCTAGCAGTAGTAGTGATAATACTGTATGGGGAGGAATTTATGTATTACAGATTTATAAGAGCAATGTTACTTTAAAAAATATTAAACTAACTGGTGGTAATGCAGGACTTCTTATAAATGGTGGACATGCTACATTTGTAGGTAAAATAGATGTATCTGGTAATGGTTTTGGTGGTATTGAACTTGGTAAAGGTAGTGGAGTTACAGAAGCTCCTATTCTAACAATAACTGATAATGCTGAAATCATTAATACAACAGAAAGTGCTGATAAACCAACAATATGGGTACCTGCTGATACAGATGGTGCTGTTATAGAAATAGGTAATACAGAATTTGAACTAAATTCTGGAGAAGAACTAACTCTTGATGAAATTAATGAATTAGAAGAATCTATTGAAAACCCAGAGACAAGTGACTCATTATTGTTAAATATATTCTTTTTATCTATCTTTGTTATTTTATCAAGTTATGCTTTCAATAAAATTCTAAATAAAGAATAAGAGAAACTAGCTAGTTTCTTCTTTTTTTAAGAGTTTAGCATGCACCACTACCCTTTTACCAAAATTATCTTTACAAGTAGAAAGTGTTAGTATTTTATCATTTGTATTTACATCTGTATTAAAATTATAAATACTTCTTTTCATAATAGTTTCTAAAAACTCTTTAAAATACTTATTACTACTAAAATATGTCTTAATATAATAACCTTCTTTAGGTATAGTATAAACACTAAATATTTTAAATGTCATTATACTATTAGGAGTAGAAAGCGTTATATAATAACTTTCTTTACTATCTAGGTTATTACTATCTAATAGATTATTTAAACTACCAAACATAGTATTATCAAGTCTACCATGACCATAAATAATATTATTCTTTGATAAATTATCTAAGTCGTTACGATAATCTAAGAAAATAGAACCTATATTATTTTTTTCTTTTGTATAAGAGTGGTTTAAGTAATAACTATTATCACTACTCTTTACAACTGGATAACTAATATTAGTATTATCTACTTCTATATAGCCAACTATATCAGAGTTCATTTTTTTTAACTTATCAAAATCGTATTCTGCTATTTTTTCTTTAAATTCTAAATCTTTTTTATAACTATAGTAATAACTAGTAATATTATAAATTAGTATCATGATAATAATGCTACTAATTATAAAAACTAAAGACCATTTTCTTTTCTTCACTTAATCACCTCCATTAAAGTTCACTATTATTATTAGATAAAATATGTCATATTATGTAAAAGTTTAAGTTTTTTTATTATTCGCTTTAATTAAATAAATTTTTAAGATATAATTTACTTATAATAATATTGGTAAGGAGTGAATTTATGAAGAAGAAAAAAATTATTGTTACAATAGTAATCATTGTAGCGATAGGACTATTAGTGGCAGGAGGTATTTTGCTATATCAAAACTATTCTAATAAGAATAGAATTGTAACATCGTTTAATGAACTAAAGACAGCTTTGACTGAGACACTTAATCTTGATAAAAATACTACAAATACTAAAATTACCCAAACTGTAACGGGATCTACTAGATTTAATATTAATCCTATGTTAGGAAATAGTGAAGATGGAACTGATGTTGTTATTGGTAACTTAAATAATAGTACTTTTAACTATGAGTACCGTCTTGATACTGAATCTAAAAGAATGTATATGGATGGTTCATTATTATTAAATGCAACTGAACTATTAGGTATTAACTTTTATCAAGCTGAAGATATTAGTTATGTATTTCTAAGGAATATCTTTGATAAGTATATTGTTATTGAAAATAGTGATATCTTTACTTATTTAGAAGAAAGTAATCAAGCAGTGGATGATGTTAACTATATTTATGATAAGATAATAGAAAGTCTTGGTAATAATATTACTACTGATGATATTAAAGTAACAAATCAAGATGGTAAGAAAAAAATAAGTTTAGAACTTAATGAAGAAAGACTTAATGAAATTAGTAAAAATATAGTTAATGACTTAAAGAAAGATAAGAAAGCTAAAGAGATACTTGGTAATAGTTTAGATGAGTTAGATACAACTACATCTAGTAGTTCATCTGATAATAATAGTTATTTATACTATAGTATTTATCTAGAGAAAGATGACATTGTAACTTATGAATTTGGTTTAAATGATAATGATGGTAATTATAGTATAGAATTTAATAATGGAAAGGAAAAAAGCTTTGTTATTAAAGAAGGAAATACTGAGAGTTTAAAAGCAGTTATAGAAGAAAGTAATGGAACTACAACTATTAATTTAAGTAGTGATAATACTAGTATTGGTACTGTTTCTATTAATGATAATAATATTAGTCTTAGTATAGGTGATGCATCTACAGGAGTTTTAGTAAATGCTAATTTAACTAGTAGTACAGAAAATAATATTATAACAACTACATTTAATATGGCTATATCAAGTTATGGAAGTAATATTGATGTCTTAACTGTAACTGATACTAAAACAGTAACAGATGGAGTTGCAGATTTTTCTAATATTAATCCTACAAATAACATTGATATAAATAGTTTAACAGAAACTGATATTACAACAATTCAAACAAACTTAATGACTATCTTATATAACTTCATGGGTATTGCAATGTAAAAGAAAAGAAGCGAAATGCTTCTTTTTATTTGACATTATATGAATAAAAATATGATTTAGGATTTTTAATACCTTTATATTCTAGAGCACTCCATACTCCACTAATAACAAAATTATTCTTTAAATAAAAGTTTTTACCTTTATCATTTAAACTAAATGAATATAGATAAATATAATCAATACTATTATCTTTAGCATACTTCTTTATAAAATTTATTAAAGTTGTTCCAATACCTTTATTTTGATAACTTTTAGTAATCGCAATTTGTTTTATTTTTATATTATTAGGTGATAACTCAATATAAAACTTACATTCTTCATCTGGAGTAATATCTTCTTTTGATAAAGAAGCATAACCTACTACTCTGCTATTTATAAATGCTAATACTATTTTATTAGCATTAGTTAAATAGTCATCATCTATTAAATAACCACAAGGATAGGCATTTTCTAGATGAATACTATCAATAATATCTTTATATTTATAAAACTCGTTTTTATTTATAATTACTATTTTCATAATTACCTCTTAAATGGCGTCCACGACAGGAATCGAACCTGCGACCTTTTCCTTCGGAGGGAAACGCTCTATCCTACTGAGCTACGTGAACATAACTAAATTATAGCATTGCTCCCTTTATTTTACAATTATTAACATATGTAATTTGACAAACTTATGAAAATTAACATAAACTATTATTAAGGATAAGTTAGATGGAGGTAATAACTTATTTTAGCGCCAGAACCAGTTTGGTTGACGAGGTTGGTAACTATCGAAAATTCGGCGGATGTTGCCACGGCTACTAGTCGTAAGATATATGACAAAAAGTAAAATAAAGATTACAACAAAACATATATCAAAGTAGTAAGGAGTTTATATGTGTGGAATTGTTGGGGCAATTTCTAAAAATAGAAATATATTGCCTATTTTAATAACGGGATTAAAAAATCTTGAATATAGAGGTTATGACTCAGCAGGAGTCGCATACCTTAAAAATAATAAAATAAATATTGTAAAAACAAGTGGTAAAATAAGTAAACTTGAAAATAAACTTAATAAAAGTGATGAAAGTAATATAGGTATCGCTCATACTAGATGGGCAACTCATGGGAAAGCGAATAGTATTAATGCTCATCCTCATAGAGTTAAACATGTTACTATTGTTCATAATGGTATAATAGAAAACTTTAAAGAAATTAAAGATATGTTAGAAGATAATAACTACTCTTTTAAATCTAGTACAGATACAGAAGTAGGATGTGCTTTATTAAATTACTATTATGAAAAGTTTAATGATGTAGATAAGACTATTAAAGCTTTTATGGATAAAGTTATTGGTAGTTATGCTATTACAATGATTATTGATAATGACTTAGACAATCTTTATGTCTTAAAGAAAGAAAGTCCTTTAGTAATAGGTATTAGTGATAATACTAATATAGTCGCTAGTGATATTAGAGCGATATTAAAATATACTAATAAATACTATATCTTAGATGACTTTGAGTATGCTAAAGTTAGTTTTAATGAAGTTATAATTAAATCTATTAAGGGAGAAATATTAAATAAAGAATTACATACTCTTGATTTAAAAGATAATGATAATTCTAAAGGTCATTATAAACATTATATGTTAAAAGAGATTATGGAACAAAAAACTACTATTTTAAAGACAGTATTACCTTTTATAGAAGAAGGAATAGACTCTTTAATGACATTACCTGATTTAACTAAATATAAAGAAATATCTATTGTAGGATGTGGTACTGCTTATCATGCAGGTTTAGATGCTAAATATCTTTTTGAAGAAGTTACTAATACTAGATGTAGTGTTTATTTAGCTAGTGAATATAGATATCAAAATAACTTTTTATCTAAAGATATACTAACTATCTTTATCTCACAATCAGGGGAAACTGCAGATACTATCGCTGCTTTAAAATTAGTTAAAAGTAAAGACTGCCCTACTCTTGGTATTATTAATGTAGAAAACTCTACTATTTCTTATTTAGTAGATACATGTCTATATACTAAAGCAGGTAATGAGATAGCAGTAGCATCTACTAAAGCTTATACGGCCCAAGTTGCTCTTCTTTCTATTCTAGTACTTTCTCATGGACTAAGGAATAAAACAATAAGTAGGGATAAAGTAATAGAAGTAATAGATGAATTTAAAAGTATAGAGAAACTAATCACTCCTCTATTAAATGATAAAGATACATATCTATCTATTGCAAAAAACATCTATAAAGAAGAAGATATCTTCTATATAGGAAGAGGCCTTGATTATTATCTTAGTATGGAAGGCGCTTTAAAATTAAAAGAGATATCTTATATTCATAGTGAATCATATGCAGCAGGAGAATTAAAACATGGTACTATTTCTTTAATTAAGAAAAATACTCCTGTTATTGCAAGTGCTACTAACTCTTGTTTAAATGCTAAGACTATTAGTAATTTAAAAGAAGTATTAGCACGAGGAGCAGTTATTTACTTAATATGTGATGATAATTATAAGGATGATACCTTTACTATCATAAATATTCCTAAAACAAGTGATTTTATTAAACCTTTATTAGTTATTATTCCTTATCAATTAATCGCCTATTATACTGCAGTATTTAAAGGTACTGATATTGATAAACCTAAAAATTTAGCAAAGTCTGTTACTGTTGAATAAATTGTGATACAATAGATAGCAGAAAGAGGGATTAGTATGATATATTACACCAAAGATAACAACAAAATTTTTATTCCAAATAGCATTTTAAATAAAGAAAACGGTCATGGTAAATGTGGAACTGTCTACAAATATAACGATGATTTATGTATAAAAATATATAATAGAGGCATAGACTTTGACCATTGCCTTTTAAATACTGATATATATGAAGATTTAAAGAAGATTAAAAGTGATAATCTTGTTGATATAAAAATGGCATTATACAAAGATAAAGAAAATAAAAGTATAACAGATGCTTATTTACTTACTTATTACGAAGAAAAATATGATGATTTTTTAGAAATATATACTGATTATTTATTATATAATTTAGAAGAAATATTTAAACTGATTAAAGAAATTAGTATTTTTAAAATTAGACTTCATGATTTAAAAAGAGAAAATATAATTCTTACTAAGGACAATATAGTCTTAATTGATCCAGATAGATGGTACTACAAATTTAAAGATAGTGAAAAGGAAATAGAAAAATTAAATATTAATAATATTATGGCTATGTTTAGTAAAATTACAAAAGAAAGTTTAAAAAATAATTATTTAGACTTTCTTATAGAAAATAATTTGTATGATTATGTTATTAGTAATAAATTATTTCCTTTAACTAGTAATAAAGATAGAGCGATGAAAGTTTTATCTAAAAGACTTAACGGCTATAAAAGACCAATAGATTATGTTTATAGTATGAAGAAGTAGTATTAATATATTACTTCTTCTTTATATGTATATTTGAAAGTAATTAGTTAATAATATAATTAGTATCACTTATGAAAAATTAAAAAAATATATTGTCAAGTTGAAATAAATATGCTAGAATTAATTTGTTAATCTTTTATGGCGAGATAGCTCAGTTGGCTAGAGCGCTCGGTTCATACCCGAAAGGTCGAGGGTTCGACTCCCCCTCTCGCTACCATTTATCAATCACTAGGCTCCACACCTAGTTTTTTTGTTTATAAAAGGAATAGTTACTTATCTCTAACTATTCCTTTTTCATTACATATCAAATTATTACTATATTTCTTATACTCAATAAATTCTTCTTTAGTTTTAATAGTCCATATAAATATTTCTTTTAAAGAAACTTCTTTTACTTTAAGTACTAATTCTTTAGGACTAGAGATAAAACTAATATATTTTTGTTTAATTAAATATTTATAGATAAAAACATCGTATAAAGTCCTTTTAAAGCCATTATAATCATTAGTTAATAAAATACCCATCTTATATCTTTTTAAGCTTGTATAAGTCATTTTTCTAAGTATTATAGGCTTAAAACTTTGTAATAATATTTTACCATTATAATCAAGTAATAACTTATTTAATTCATTTAAAGTATTATTAGAAAGATTTACTTTAATTTCTATCAGTAAAGTGACTCTACCGTTTACTAACTTTAATACATCTTCTAAAAGAGGTATTTTATCTGTTGTATTTAAAAGTTTAACATTACTTAACTCAGCATATGTCATATCTTTAACTAAGCTATCTATACCAGTTAATCTTTTAATATTATCATCATGAAAAACTACTATTTTATTATCTTTAGTTACTCTAATATCAAGTTCAATATTAAGATTATCTAGTAAAGCTTTCTTAAAAGAACTAATAGTATTCTCTACTATTTTTTTATTATCAAATAAACCTCTATGGGCATATATATTCAATCTAATCACTCTCTTCTATTTTAATACCTAATAATAGACTTAAATCTAATGCTTGAAGTGTATTAACTACTACACCCTTCAAGTCATTTAAAGATACTTTAATATTTTTAATATTACAAGTATTTAATTTTATTTTATCTAATGAAGTATGTATAAATAAAGAATCTGTTAAATCACAAGTTTCAAACTCTACTTTCTTAAATTTAACTTCTTCAAAACTAGAATTTTTTAAAGAACAATTAATAAATTTAAAACTTTTAAATCTCGTACTAGAAAAATTTGCATAATCCAAATTACAATCACTAATAGTAGTATCCATAAGTATACTACTACTAAAATCTATTCCTAACAAATTACAATTAGTAAAAGTTAAATCTTTTATCCCATTATTACTAAAATTAGCATTACGAAAGTCACAATTTTTAAACTTACATGATTTAAAATCTATCTTTTCTAAATCACTATTACTAAAATCTATATTGGTAAAAGTACAATCTCTAAAACTTATATAGTAAGAAGTATTAGGAAATTTATCATTAGCATACTCTTTACCATAAAATGTCTCATCATCTATAAACTTACTAAACATTTTTACCCTTCCATTATCTTTACTTTCGCTTTACCATTATCTATACTTCTATCTATATCATCTTTAGTTTTATCTATATCTTTTAGACTATATTTAACAGTATCTTTAATATCATCTATTACTTTAAAGATTCTTTTAAATTCAGACTCTTTTAGATAAGCTTTATATTTAGTCTTTAATTCTTCCTCTACTTTTTCTATATTATCAAGGTTACTTAATAAGTTTTTCTCTACTTCTATTGCATTATCTTTATAAGACTCCAAACTATCTATATATTCATTACATAAATCTATATAATTATTCTTACTAGATGATGATAATTCACTTAATACTTTATAAGAAAGATATGTTGCAAGGAGTGTTCCAACGATATTATGATTATTTTTAAAAGCAAGGAAACTACCAAGAGCAAGCAAAGCTTTAGTACCAAATCCTAGTCTTTTAGACTCTTCTTTCTCTAAATCTATAAATGTTCTATCTAAATTAATACTAGTAGTAGAACTTAAATCATCAAGAATTTTACCAGTAGATTTAAGTTCTTTAGCGATATTTTCAAAGTCTTTTAAATCATCCTCTTTATCACTTAAATCTTCTTTAATATTATTAAATTCTATATTCTTAGATCTAACCTCACTATCTAGTACTTCTTCTCTTAATTTCGCTTCTTTATATTCTTTATATAAAAGAAATAATTCATTTAAATCATCAGTCTTTTTTAATAAAGAAATAATATAGTCATATAAATCTTTATTTTCATTTCTTAACTCAGTAAGTATTTCTTTTAATTTATCTAAATCTTTAGGATTAGTAATATAAGGTATTTCACTAATCATCTTATCATACTTAAGACTATTATCATCATTCTTATCTCTTATACTATTTAAATATGTCTTGGCATCCATTTACATCCCTCTTTTTTCTACATCCACTTTATTATACTATAAGTGTCTTAATTAAGATATATATTTTTGTAAATAATTTTTGATTAAGAGGTCTACTTATAATAAATTTAGGCTTAGGCTTCTCTAGTTCTCTAACTACTTCTTTAACTAAATCACTATAATCAACATTCTCTAATAAACTAAACATTATCTTTTGATATTTTGAGATAGTTAATGCTTTATCTTTAAGTATATATTCATCTTTAGATTTATTATCAATCATTAAATCATTAAAACCTGTATAATAGGCACCAGGCATTATTAAAGAGATACTTATATCAAGACCTTGATATAATAGTTCAAGTCTAAGAGTATTTGCAAGTTGATATAGATATAATTTACTTGAAGTATAAGTAGATAGATATGGTAAAGGATAAAACACAGCCATGGATGAAGTTATAAAGACTTTACCACGTCTTTTATGATAATAACAGTATCTTAGATACTTCTGTAATAGTCTAAAATTACCCTTTATATTAACATCTATTACTTCATTAAATCTTTCATTAGATAGTTCTAAGATACTACCTCCATTACCAATAGATGCATGTAATATTAAACAGTCTATATCAAGTTTATCTATATCAAAATCACTATTTAATAAATTTAATACTATAGGAAACATAATAATCTTCTCATGATTAATCTTTTCTTCTAAAGCTTCTTTTTCTTTCATAGTCTTACATCCTGCATAAACAATATGTCCTCTTAAAGATAAGGACTTAGCAAGACTATAACCTATATTACTTCTAGAACCAGTTATTAATATATTCATTAGATTCACCTCTAGTATTAATATAACCAAAAAGACCTCTATTATTTAGAAGTCTTCTTAAATATAACAAAGGATACACCTTTTTTCTCGTTCTTAACTTTAATATCATAGTTCATTAGTAATAAGGTTTTTTTGACTATTGAAAGTCCTAATCCAAATTCACCCTTAATACCTTTCCGGAACGGAGTAAAGATTCCTTCAAGGAGAGTATCATCTATATTAGGACCATCATTATATAAGGTTAAACGGTTATTTTTGGCAGTAATTTTAATTGTAGACTCTGCATATCTCATGAAGTTAGCAAGGATATTATCTATTACAGTCTCAAAGTAATCGTAAGTACCATAGAATTTACTATTTTTATCAAAAGCAACTTCAAACTTAACATCTTTCCTTCTAAACTTAAATTCTTTTATCGCAGTATTTACTATTTTTTTCATATCTACTAACTCATAGTCTACTTTTTTATTATCTTTTAAATAATCTAATTTATTCAAATAAAGAAGTGAATGAACTTTTAATTCTAATTTTTCTGTTTGTTCACTAATAACATCTATTACAGTATTAGCATCTTCTATTTTATCATTATAAGCTTCTATATATGATTTTATTACGGTGAGAGGTGTTTTAAAATCATGTGAAATATTTTGATACATTTGATTACGATACTCTTCTTGGTTCTTTAAAGAGATACGCATATCTTCAATAGCCAGTTCTAATGAACGCATTTCATCGTCAATTTGAAATGATATACTATGATCATAGTTATCATTATCTATATTGTCTATTTTTTGTTTTAACTTTTCTATTTTTCTAACTATAAAGCTTCCCCAGAATATAAGGATTAAAGCTATTATTAGAAAAGCTACTATAACTACAGGGAAGACAGCATCTAATATATCTTGTTTAGTCTTTTCAATATAAGTATCATTGGTAAGAGCTATTTTAGTAACATCATCATTATGGAGTGTATAATAATAATAAATTTGATTTTTATAAATAAATTTTCCGTAATTACTTTTAAAGGCATCCATAATATCATTAACATCATTAAAGTCTATAATATCATGGATGTTATCTGAATAAGCAACTGTATTTCCTATTTTATATAGGTATGCAATCTCAGTTGTAACTAAGTCTTCATTAATATCTGATTGGACAAATTCAAGAGGTTCTCTTAAGTAACTATAGATATTACTTTCAGCTGATGGAACTATTACTTGAGGTAATATTATGCCAAGAGTTAGAAAGAAAGCTAGAAATACTACTATTATTAATATTAATAACTGATGAGACAGTTTATTTAGATATTTCATGCACTTAATCTATATCCATATCCATAAATAGTATTAACGTTTAATAAAGGCATTTTCTTTCTAAGTCTTCTAACTAAATCATCTACGGCTCTATCACTACCAAAGTAATCATTACCCCATACAGCATCAAGGATATCTTCTCTTGAAAAACTTTTGTTAAGGTTTTCTACTAATAATACAAGTAAATCAAATTCTAATGTTGTAAGCTTAATAGGTTTATCTTTAACACTTACAATACGTTTATCTAAATCTATAGAATAATCTAAGTAATTTAGAATCTTAGATTCAGTACTTTGATATACTCTTTTTATAATATTATTAACTCTAAGTACAAGTTCTTTACTAGAATAAGGTTTAGTAATGTAATCATCGCTACCTAACTCAAGGCCTAAAATTCGATCCAAATCCTGATCTCTTGCAGATGTAAATATTACAGGTACAAGGGGATATTTTTCACGAATTGCTTTGATTACATCATAGCCATTAACATCATCTCCTAACATAATATCGAGAATCCAGACATCGACAGGATTACCAATATAGGAAATAGCATCACTTCCTTTAGTAAAGGTAACAACGTCATAGCCTGCTTTTTCTAAATACATTTTAACTACAGTCGCTAAATCAGTTTCATCTTCAACTAAACATATTTTATACATAGACACCACCTACCCCTAGTATAACATTATTTTATTGTTTTGCCTACAAGTAGGCTTATCACATCCTTTCTTTTCTATAATTTATGTAAAAAAACTATAGTTGTAAACGTAACTTAAAATTCTCTACTACATTTACCACTTCCTTTCTTTTACAAATTAATCATATCAATTAAAAGTGTATAAATTATAAAAGAAATGTGGGAAATTATGGGAAAAGAAAAAACAGTAACAATAGTTACTGTTTAAGCACGTGATACGTACTTACCATCTTTAGTACTTACTAAGATATCTTCATCTTGTTTAATAAATAATGGTACTTGAATAGTCATACCTGTCTCTAACTCTGCATTTTTCATAGCACCACTTGAAGTATTACCTTTAACTGCATCTTCTGTCTTAGTTACTTTCATAACTACTTTATCAGGTAATGATAATCCTAACATCTCACCTTCAAAGAAAGTAATCTCAACTTCTAAGTTTTCTTTTAAGTATTTAGCATCATCGCCAATAACGCTTTTATCAAGTTCTATTTGTTCATAATCTGTCATACTCATAAAATAATAAGTATCTCCCATAGAATATAAGAATTGCATTGTCTTCTTAGAGATATGAGCAGTTTCTACTTTAACTCCTGCATTAAATGTTTTCTCTACAATAGAACCTGTCCTTAAGTTTTTCATCTTAGCTTTTACTATAGCAGCACCTTTACCTGGTTTAACATGTTGACTTTCAATTATAGTATAAATACCGCCTTCAAATTGAATAGTCATACCTGGTTTAAAATCATTAGAATTAACCATTTTACTTACTCCTTTCTTATAGACTTAAAACAGTCATTTAATGACTGTTATATTATTATTTCTTCTCTTTATGAGTTGTGTGTTTACCACAGAATTTACAATATTTACTAATCTCCATTCTTCCTGGAGTATTATTTACATTTTTTTCTTCTCTATAATTCTCATTACCACAAACTGAGCATACAAAAGTCTTCTTTTGTCTATGTCCAAGCTTTTTTGCCATACGTTTTCCCTCCTTTTTTCTCTAGTAATTTTATCAAAGTTTTTAAATTATATCAACTATTTATTTAATTCTTTTAATAATTCAATAGTTTTTCTCATCTCCACGTCATATTGAACCATCTCAATACCACCAAATTCATTTAAGAAATCATCTAATTCCATATTATAACGTTCAGCAAGTCTTTTAGCTTCTTCCATCGCTTCATCTTCACTTACTTCAATCTTTTCCATATTCATAATCTCTTCAAGCATTAATCTATATAATACGTTTTGATAAGCTTCTTTTTCAAGTTGATCTCTTAAATCTTTTTCAGTAGATTTAGTAACTTGATAATATAAATCTAAACTAATTCCTTGCATAGCCATCTGTTGTTCTGTTCTTCTAAGTAATCTTTCTGTTTCATCATCTACCATTTCTTCTGGAATATCAACTTCTACATTCTTTGACACTTCTTCAAGTAGTTTATCAATATATTTATTTTCTTCTTCCATATCTTTATTAGCTTTTATATTAGCTTCTATTTCTTTTCTAAGGCTCTCTTCATCATTAACACCTTCAATGCCTAAGTCAAAGAAGAAGTCTTCATCTAATTCTCTTTTTTCTTTAGTTTTAATTTCATGTACTTTTACTTTAAATGTAGCATCTTGTCCCTTTAAAGACTCTTCCATATAATCTTCTGGGAAAGTTACATTAATTTCTTTTTCTTCACCAGACTTCATACCAATTAATTGTTCTTCAAATCCTGGAATAAAAGAACCACTACCTATTTCTAGAGAATAGTTTTCTCCTTTTCCACCATCGAAAGCAACTCCATCTTTAAATCCTTCAAAGTCAATAACTGCAACATCACCGTTTTCAACTTTAGCATCATCACTCTTATTAACTAATTCTTCATATCTTTCTAAGAGATAACCTAACTCATGATCTATTTCTTCTTTAGTTACTTTAACTTCATTAGGTTTAATACCTAAATCTCTATATTTTTTAATTTTAACTTCTGGTTTAGTAATAATTTTAAATGTAAAAGTAACACTATTTTCATCTAAACTCTTTAAATTAGGTTCAGGTTGTACTACTGGTACTAAGTCATTTTCTTTTAAAGCTTTAGTATAAGCATCTTGAATTACTAAGTCAGCAGCATCTAGTAAATAATCTTGTCCAAATTTCTTATCATAGATATTCTTAGGACATTTACCTTTTCTAAAACCGTCTACTTCAACTTTTTTAACTCTTTCTTTAAAAGCCTTATCAACAGCATCAGTCCACTCTTTTCCTTCAACTTTTATTTCAATATTATGATAATTTTTCTTATTTGTTTCTTTTTTAGTTTCTTTCTTTTCCATATTTCTTCCTCCAATACGTCTCTTATTATATATGATAAATAATAGTTTTTCAACATTTAATTCCTAACTTTTCTAGAAATCTGCAAAAAAATGACCAGAGGCCTATAAAGTTTCTCTGGTTTAATCATATGAACCTATTTTATAAACATTGCATCTCCAAAAGAGAAGAATCTATATTTTTCTTTAACTGCAATGTTATATGCATTTAAGATATTATCTTTTCCTGCTATTGCAGATACTAACATGATTAAGGTTGATTTAGGTAAATGGAAATTAGTTATAAGTCCATCTATACTCTTAACCTCTTTACCTGGATAGATAAAAATATCAGTAAAGCCAGAGTCTTCTCTAAACTCTCCAAACTTACCATAAACCGTCTCTAATGTTCTAATTGATGTTGTTCCAACTGCAATAATTCTTTTACCATTTTCTCTTGTTTTATTAAGGATATTAGCAACCTCACTACTTAACGAATAAAACTCACTATGCATTTTATGTTTTGTAACATCTTCTACTTTAACAGGTCTAAAAGTACCAAGTCCAACATGAAGAGTAAGATATACGATATTTATACCTTTATCTTTTATTCTTTCAAGTAACTCTTCTGTAAAATGTAGCCCTGCAGTAGGAGCAGCTGCACTACCTACTTCTTTAGCATACACAGTCTGATATCTATCTTTATCTTCTAGTTTTTCATGAATATATGGAGGTAGTGGCATAGTGCCAAGCTTATCTAATAGTTCATAGAATATTCCTTCATAACTTGCCTCAAATACTCTAATACCTTCATCTTTAACTTCTGTACAAGTTAATTTTAATAATCCATCACCAAAAGATACAACATCTCCTACATGAATACGTCTAGCAGGCTTAACTAAACACTCCCATGTATCCCCTTCTTTATTTTTTAATAATAATACTTCAATAACTGCTTTAGTACTTACCTTTTCACCTATTAATCTAGCAGGTAAGACTTTAGTATCATTTAATACTAAAGTGTCACCTGGGTTAAGATAATCTATAATATCATAGAAATGTTTATGACATATTTCACCATTTTTCTTATCAAGTACCATAAGTCTTGAAGCATCTCTTTGTTTAATTGGTGTTTGAGCGATTAATTCTTCTGGTAAATAATAATCAAATTCTTCTAATTTCATGAGCATCCCCCTTATCAAAACTTGCATTTTCTACATAGCCAATTTTTTCTCTTACTTCTTCCAAAGACTTAGTAGTAAGGCCATCTAACACTTCATTATCTTTTCCTTGGTAATAATCTAGATAACTACTCTTTTCATATAAACTATCCACTTTTTCAGCAATTATATTTATTATTTTAGGTGATATTTTAGCATTAACAAAATTTTCTAGCTCAACACTATCATAATCACTTAAATAAAAGCCTAAAAAAGAAAGTCCTTTAAGTGTATAAGAATCATAATTAGTTATTTTATTTAAAAGTGATATTAAACCTAATAAACCAAGAAATTCTGTATGTTTAGATTTCTTTTGTTTTAAATATAATTCATTTACTTTAAGGACAATATCTTTTTTAGTAGCATCAAAGTTCTTACTTTTTTCTAAATTATCTAACCAAAAAGGTAATAACTCTTTACTGTAAGTATTAACTCGTATCTCTCTTTCCAAAAGACTAATTAATTCATTATACATCTAAATCAACTCCGAAAAGTCCTCCTTGGTAGTTTATATTAAGTTCCTTATAAGCTTTTTCTGTTACCATTCTACCACGACTTGTTCTTTTTAAATATCCTTCTTGTAATAGATATGGCTCTATTACATCTTCTATTGTAGATGTTTCTTCTCCTATTGATGATGCTAGAGCATCTATTCCAACAGGGCCTCCATTAAATCTTTCAATAATCGCTCTAAGTAATTGATGGTCAGTCTCATCAAGTCCACTCTTACCTACTTTTAGTCTCTCTAAGGCTTTATTCATAACATCTAAATCAATAGATTCTTTTTTATCTACTAAAGCAAAGTCTCTAACTCTTTTAAATAGACGATTAGCAATACGTGGTGTTCCTCTACTCCTTTTAGCAAGTTCAATGGCAGCATCATCATCTATAGGCATCTCTAAAACTCTACTTGTTCTTTTAATAATTTCTGTTAACTCTTCTGTTGTATAGAATTTTAATTTAGAGATAATACCAAATCTATCACGAAGCGGAGCCGATAAATCTCCTGCTCTTGTAGTTGCCCCAACAAGTGTAAATGGAGGTAAGTCTATTTTTATACTACGAGAACTTCCTTCTCCTCCAATTATTATATCTAAAGTAAAGTCTTCCATAGCAGGATAAAGTATTTCTTCTATAAATCTAGGCATTCTATGTATCTCATCTATAAATAAGACATCTCCTGGTTCTAAAGTTGAAAGTATCGCTGCTAAATCTCCACTTTTCTCAATTGATGGACCACTAGCAGTTTTAATATTAACACCAAGTTCTCTTGCAATAATAAAGGCAAGAGTTGTCTTACCTAATCCTGGAGGACCATATAAAAGAACATGGTCTAACACTTCTCCTCTAATCTTACTAGCTTCTATAAAGACTCTAATATTTTCTTTTACTTCACTTTGTCCTATATATTCATCTAAGACTTCAGGTCTAATAGTATTATCTACTACACCATCATCAACTAATTCTTCACCTGTTACAATTCTTTCCATTTAAACACCTACTTTAATAATAATTTTAAGGCTTCTTTTATTTGGTCTTCTATACTTAAAGAATTATCTACTTTTAGTATTATACTCTTAATCTCTTTATCTTTATAGCCAAGTCCAAGCAATGCTTCTCTTAACTCTTCACTTGTATCTTTAACAACTTCTTCTCCACTACTTAAATCATCAAGTTTTCCTTTTAAGTCAAGAATCATTTGTTTAGCAAGTTTCTCTCCTATTTTAGGGAACTTCTTTAGATAAAGAATATTTTCTCTATTAATCGCATCACTAATACCATTAATTGATCCCGTTGCGATAATAGGTAGAGCCATTTTAGGTCCAAGTCCCTTAACGCCAATAAGTTTTAAGAATAGTTCTTTTTCTTCTTTAGTTTTAAAACCAAACAGATTATGTTCATCTTCTTTTATTTGTTGATATAAATATACTTTATAGTCATTTCCTTCTTCAAAAGAGAATGGATTAGGTGTATTGATAAGATAACCTATTCCATTATTTTCTAAGATGATAGCATTAGACATAACTTCTGTTACTTTACCTATAATATAACTATACATCTTAGGCCTCTTTCATATTATGATGAACATCCTGTACATCATCTATATCTTCTAAAGCCTCTATTAGATTATATACTTTTTCTTTAGTTTCATCATCAAGTTCTACTTCATTGTTTGGTACAAATGTAACTTCACTAGTTAAGAATTCTGCAACTCCCATATTAGATAAAGCATCTTTTACTGCGATAAACTTATCACTAGGTGTTGTAATTAAATATGTATCCCCAGTATTTTCCATATCTAGTGCTCCTGCATCTAGAGCAGTTAACATTACTTCATCTTCGTCATAGTCACTAGGTATTTCTATAATTCCTTTTCTCTCAAAGATATAACTAACAGAACCATCAGTACCTAAATTACCTCCACGTTTAGAAAAAGTACTACGTACCATTGATGCTGTTCTATTACGGTTATCAGTTAAACAATCTACCATAATGGCAACTCCTGCTGGTCCATAACCTTCATATCTTATACTTTCATAATTTTCACCATTACCGGCCCCTTTAGCTTTATCAATAGCTTTCTGTATATTATCTTTAGGCATATTAGCAGCTTTAGCTTTCTCAACTACAAGTCTAAGTGCTGCATTACTATCTGGATCTGGCGCTCCACTCTTAGCTGCAACATATAATTCTTTAGCAAGTTTTTGAAAAACTTTACCGCGTGCTGCATCTATTAATCCTTTCTTTCTATGAATAGTAGCCCATTTTGAATGTCCACTCATGTTATTACCTCCCTTTCTTTCTTCACTATAATAACATATTTACGATATTTATTCTAGCTTTATATAAAAAATAATGTTATTATACATCTAGGTGAAATACATGGAAAAATATATAAAGAATGGTAATAAAAAAATTAAGTTTAAAACAGTCACTAAATTTACAGATAGAGTTAAAGGCTTTAGATTTTATCTTTATCCTATAAAAGAGGGATTATGTTATCCTAAAAAGAAAATGATTAATACATATTTTGTCTGTCAAAAATTAGATATAGTTGTTACTGATAAAGAGAATAATATACTTGCAATATATCCTAGTATTAAAACAGAAAGCTTTATAAGGCCAAGATTAAAAGCTTATTACATATATCTACTTCCTGAAGGAAGTTCTAAAGGATTAGAGAATTATGATAAGTTAAGAATAATGACAAAAGGAAAGGAATAGATAGTTATTTTATTTTTAATATTCTATAATTTAGTAATAAGTTGTATTACAATTTCATCTAATACATAAAAATAATCTTCTCTAACTTTTAAATAATTATCTGTTTCAACTAAGACTCCATTTTTAACAAGTTCCTTATAATTCATTAATTCATCTAATCTAGTATTATATTTCTCTACAAATAACTTTTTATCTATACCTTTATTTGTTCTTAGTCCTAATATAACTTCATAGCAAATCATATCTTTAATAGTAAGTATCTCTTTATCCAAAATGGTCTTACCATTAATATAGTTAGTTATACTTCTAGTATTAGTATATCTTATATTATCTATATAACCACTAGCTCCTACTCCAAAACCATAATATTCTAAATTATTCCAATATTTTAAATTATGTTTTGAGTAGTATCCTTCTTTTGAAAAATTAGATATTTCATAATGAATATAGGAATTATCTTTTAATGTTTTACAAATAAAGTCATACATACATCTATCTAAAGACTTATCTATATTCTTAATACCTTTTATCTTTAATTTAGTATTATCTTCTATAATTAAAGAATATGTTGATATATGAGGGACATCTAAAGATAGAATAAAGTCTAAATCTTTCTCTAAATCTTCTAATGTTTCACTTTCTATTGCATAAATTAAATCTACATTAATATTATTAATACCAAATCTTTTTAAATTATTAACACATCTAACTACTTGATTTTTATTAGTCTTTCTATCAAGTGTATCTTGTAACTTATCATTAATAGTCTCTACTCCAAGACTAACTCTATTTACATTATATCTTTTTAATAATTTAATCTTATCTAAAGATAAACTATCAGGATTACATTCTATAGTAATTTCACAGTCTTTACTTAAGTTAAAGATACTAATAATACTAAATAGTTTTTCTAATTCATCAAGACTAAGACTACTAGGAGTACCTCCTCCTATATATAAAGATGTTATTAATTCCCCTTTATAAATAGATTTTATTTCTTTATTAAGAGCATCTAAATATTTATTAACATATTCTCTATTATAAAAAACTTTACAAAAATCACAATATGCACATATATAATTACAGAAAGGAATATGTATATACACTGCATCTACTTTAGACATAAATATCACCTGATAATAGAATAGTAAAAAAATATAAAAGTATCAAGTGATAATATTAATTTACTGATAAAATAAAGTGATTTTCTTTTGTTCCATTACCACTTTTAACAATTATATTTGATGTTAAATAAAGTGTAGGCGATATGTAATAGTCTCTTGATGAATCAGTTGAAACTAAACCTGTATTAACAACTTGAATGAAATTTCTACCCATAGATAATGTTGTAATTGTAGACTGATAATTAGAAAATATCCATGTTCTAGGATTAGTACAATTTGTATTAGCATAAGGTTTATTATAACAACTAATATTATAATTATAACCTACTGTATAACCATAATCTGATGGATATGGTAATGCTATTTTACCAATGAAATTAGGACTTCCTCCACTTACTGTTAGTGTTCCTCTTTCGCTTGCATACATTTCATCAACACTAAGTTTAACATATTCTGGATCACTTACGTTAGTAAATTTATAAGATGACGTATACCATTTAACAGGCTCTATCATATCACTTACATTACTTAGGCCTGTTTCAGTTCCATTTCCTTCTTCTCTAAAATCTAAGTTTACAGTTGTTAATATTCCTGTTCTATATTGATAATTATAATAAGTCATTGTACTTGAATTTAAATAAGCGCCATTTAACATTTTATTAACTTCGGCTTGAGCCCATATATCTTTATATGTTTTATCAGCATTAGCATCCCAAGATAATGTAGTATCTGCAATATGGGTTTCTTTTATTATCTTCACTAATTGTTCTTTTGTTCCATCTTGTTTTTCTGTTGTAAATACACCTATTATTCGCCATAATTCATTATTAAATTCTATATAATTATTAGGATTATCTCCTATATATCTATAATCTGTTAATTCATCTTCACTCCAACTTGTTTGTTGTTCAGTTACTTCATGATTAAAGGTATACATTTGTTTTTTCTCATATTCACTACTACTATTATAATCTTTATTACTATCTTCATTTCTTAATTTCATTATATAATCTTTTAATAATATATCATCATATTTTTTTATTGTTATTTTATCTTCATCTATAGTTAAATCATTATAATCAAGTCCTACTTTTACTACTAATTCTATTTCTATATCTTCACTTGTTTCATTTCTTACTCTTAGATTATAGATATTACTTGAACCTATAGTCTTATCTTTTTCTAAGTTAACTCCCTCTTCTTTTGGAGGTATATTTTCGCTAGTTTCTATATATCCCAATACTACTCCTTCTCTTTCTTTGTATGCTATATTAAATCTTGCCGATATATTATTAGGATTAGATAGTACTACTTTAAAATCCATTATACTTCCTTTAGGTATAGTAATTATATTAGTATCCTCATCATTTATTGTCATTTTATAGACTAAATTACCTGTTACTATACTAATAGCATTACTTTTCTCTTTTGTCACTGTAAACATGGCATACGAAAAGTATCCTCCTAATATTAATAGAGTTATTATAATCATTAATATCATATATATCTTACTAAAACTTGCTTCTAATAATAATTTTTTCATTTTCCTACTCCTTCCATTATTACACTATAAAAAGACTATAATTATCCTCTGTTCTTTTAAGTCATAATGAAAGAAAGCAATGTTTAAACTACCATTCTGGTAATTTAAGTATCCCCCCCCCCAGGTAACATTTAGTAAACATAGTCTTCTCATTTTTTACCTTCTTTCTTCTACTTTCATTACTGTAATTTTAACATAATATTATAATTTATGCTATATCAATTCTTCATTATTAGTTAACTTTACACTAACAAGTTTAGATACCCCTGACTCTTGCATCGTAATACCATATAAAGTATCTGCATACTCCATTGTCTTTTTCTTATGAGTAATTATTAAAAACTGTGTTTTATGTTTATAATTAGCGAGATACTTACCAAATTCCATAACATTCGCTTCATCTAAAGCTGCTTCTACTTCATCAAAGACACAGAATGGCACTGTTCTAACATTGATGATTGCAAATAGGAGGCTTATAGCAGTTAAAGTCTTTTCTCCTCCTGATAATAAACTAATAGTAGTTAACTTCTTACCTGGAGGACATGCAACTATTTCTATTCCTGTTGTTAAGATATCATCACTAGTTAGTTTTAAATCTGCTTCTCCTCCATGGAACAATGCTCTAAAGACTTCTTTAAACTCTTTTCTAATAGATTCAAAAGTCTTTAAGAATTCTTCTTTCATAACTTCATCCATCTCATTCATTATCTCAAGTAGTGTTGCAATTGCTTTACTTAAATCCTCTTTTTGATGTAATAAAAACATATATCTAGTATTAACTCTTTCATATTCATCTATCGCTGCTAAATTAACCATACCAAGACTTTTAATTCTAGCTTTGTAGTTACTTACTTTACTTCTAGCATCACGTTCTTCTACATCAAGTTCATAATCTTTTCTAGCCTTTTCATAAGTAATAGAATATTCACTACTTAAAGTATTAAGTAAATTATCTAATTTTACATCTATTTCTTTAAGTTTAAGATCTAAACTATTTCTTTTCTCTTCAGTCTTTCTAATTAAATTATTCTTATATTTACTCTTCTCTTCATCTTCTTCTATTTCGTCTTTTAATAGTTTTATATCTTTCTTAAGAGTAGTTAGTTTAAGTTCTAATTTTTCTTTAAAACTTTCTAAATCATAGAATCTTGTTACTAACTCTTCTTCTTTAGTATCAAGAGTATTCTCATTACTTGATAAATTATCAATATTATCACTAATACTACTAAGAGTATCTTTATCACTTATTAGAGCATGATTTTTATTAGTAACATCATCTATTAATAGTTTTAAGTCCTTTTCTTTAAGATATATCTTATCTTCTAATTTTCTTATATCTTCTTTAGTATCGTTAATATCAAGACTAATTTTCTTATTAGATTCTTCTAAACTAGTAATTATATTAATATAGTTAGTAATCTCTTGATTAATCATAACAGAGCTTCTTCCTTTATAGTTAGCACCTCCTGTCATTGATCCTCCTACATTAATAACATCACCTGCTAGAGTAATTACTTTATAACGTCTATCTATCTTTCTACTTATTCTTAAAGCAGTGTCCATGTCTTCTGCAACTAATACAAGTCCTAATTGATTATAGACAATATTTTTATATTCTTTATCTGTAGTAACCAAGTCTGCCAAAACACCAATATATCCATCTATAGTTTTTAAAACTGATAAAGTATTTTCATCTACATATCTTCTTTTAATAACATTAATAGGAAAGAATGTCGCTCTTCCTAAATTATTATTCTTTAAATATCTAATCGCTTCTTTAGCACTATCTTCATCTTTAACTATAACAAAGTTTTTACTACTAGAAATAGCAACATCTAAACATCTTACATACTCATCTTTAGTCTTAATAACATTACCTATAATATCATAGATTCCTTGTAATTTATCTTCTTCTAGTATTTTCTTAATAGCATTAGGTAAATTATTACCTCTTTCTGCTTCTAATCTCAACAACTCTACTTTATGTTTATTAGTTAAGATATCTCTATCTTGCTTACTCTGTGTCTGTTCATAGTTCTTTAGAGTTAATCTAAGACCTTTAAGATTATTCTTACTAGAGTTAATATCATCATTCATATTGGAAATATCTTGATTTATAATATTTATCTCATCTTCTAAGACACTAATATCTTTACTAATCTTACCTTTCTCATCTATTAAGGCTCTTAACTCTTCTTCTACTTTAGTAGTATCTTTATTCTTTCTTTGTTCTTTTAAGATATTAAGTTGCACGTTTAATTTACCTATCTCTTCTGTTTTATTAAGTAACTCTTTCTGTGTAAATTCCAAATCTTTCTCTAAGTTAAATAAATCTGTCTTTTTCTTTAAAGAGACACCACTATCTTTATTAACAGTACTCTCTAAATCTACTATCTCTTTATCTAGAGCATCTTTTTCTTTCTTTAATATTTCTTCATTAGTAGATAGATAATAAATATCATAAGCGATTAAAGCTATTTCAAGGTTTTCTAATTCTTCTTTAAGAGTTTTATATTCTTTCGCTTTCTCACTTTGTTCTTTTAAAGGCTCTACTTGTACTTCTAACTCTTTTATAATATCTTCTACTCTGTCAAGTGCATCATTTGTCTTATCTAGTTTTCTTAAGGCTTCTTCTTTACGCTTTTTATATTTCAAAATACCTGCTGCCTCTTCAAAAACAACTCTTCTATCATCAGTACTTTCACTAATTATTTTAGATACTTCTCCTTGAGAGATAATATTAAATGATTCTTTTCCAACACCACTATCTAGAAAAAGATTAACTATATCTTTTAGCCTTGCTTTATTATTATTAATAAAGTATTCATTCTCTCCACTTCTATAGACTCTTCTTTTAATACTAACTTCACTATAATCTATTTTTAGATAGTGATCACTATTATCAAAGATAAGTTCTACACTAGCGACATTTTTAGATTTACGAGATGCACTTCCAGCGAATATTACATCACTCATACCCCCGTCACCACGTAAATTTTTAACTGATTGTTCTCCTAATACCCAACGTATAGCATCGACAATATTACTCTTACCACTTCCATTAGGTCCAACAATACAAGTAACTTCATCATCTAGTTTTATCTCCATTTTATCAGCGAACGATTTAAAACCATTTGTTACAATTTCTTTCAAGTACATTTAAAACACCACTCTTTACTCTTATCATTTTATCAAATAATGAGTGTTTAGACAAGAACTAGAATTTTTTAAATAATTTCTGAAAAAACGAAAAATAGTACGTAATTAGTGTGCAAGAATATTAACATATAATAAAAACCCTTATAAAATAAGGGTTACATGCAATTTGGTGCGGGTAACAGGAGTTGAACCTGCACGTCTAAGACACTAGATCCTAAGTCTAGCGCGTCTGCCAATTCCGCCATACCCGCAAGATAAATGGTGGACCCTGATGGACTCGAACCATCGACCGTCCGGTTATGAGCCGGATGCTCTAACCAACTGAGCTAAGGGTCCATATCAATCACTGCTATTTAATATTAGCATAAATTCTAGACTTCTGCAAGAGTTTTTGCAAAAAAAATAGCCATACTTGTGATTAATTAGTGAAAATGTCTCAAAGTTAAAGATAGAAAATTAGTGAAAATGTCTCAATATAAAAGTTAGATT